>JBIOIY010000011.1:0-59574 GCA_044450345.1 Thermodesulfovibrionales bacterium
CACCCCGGCGTCCCGCAGACATTCCACTGCTCACTGATGCTGCCCGGCAGGACCGGCCCAAGGTTCAGAAGCTTTTGCTTTAACTGCTCAACGCTTTTCTTTGTTCTCATGTGGTAATCCTCCTCATACCGATAGCATAATACTGCTATCGGTTTTATACAAGAAAAAAAGCGGTCCGAAGACCGCTCTTTTTCAATTCCTTAAGTTAACACCTATGGGATTCTCCCCGCCCTCTATGCCATAAGCCGCACAGTTTGCAGCTTTAATAAATTAAGGATTCGAAATCGTCACCGGGACCGTGACCGGAGTAATAACAGTGTCTGTGACGGTTAAATTGACAGTCGAACCACTCACCGCGGAACAGGGATTGGCTGTTACTGTAAATTGGCCGTTTGTCGTAAGAGTGGTCGTTGAAAGTGTAACAAGAGAAGCGTTTTGAGTTATGGAAACGCTGTATTTACTCCGGGTGCCGCCTGTTACTGTAAATGGCTGGGATGTCCCTGCACCACAACTCAAAGTGGCCGATGTAGGCGACACTGCAAGCGGCGCGGGTGTCGGCGTAGGAAGAATCTTAGTCGCACTCCATGTACCTGATCCGTCCGAACCCGTGCTTGTGTATGTACCGGACATTGTCTTCCAATCAGGCCCTGCCGTACCGGACAGGGTTGTGGTAGTTCTATCTGCGTTGGCAAGAATAAGAGTAATATTGTCCGCACCGCTTATAGTGCCTGTCAATAAGGCGCCGTCCGCCGTTGTTCCCACGATATTTTTGTCCGTTTGTGCAAGAGTCATAACCTTTGGTCCGATTGAAGAGGTGCCGGAAGAGACAAGAAATAAAGTCCAGTTGCCGCTAACGTCTCCTTCGTTGGGAAAGCTGCGGAATGTGCCCCCACAGCCGAAGAGAGATAAGGACAAAATTACAACAAAAAGACAGAGTAAAAATGCTTTGGGCCGATTCCTTGTGACACACTTTATCATGATTCCTCCATCCGAAGATTACAGATCACCGGTACAAATATACCATATCCGGTGAGACGACTGAAAGCGATATTTCAATCAGCCTTTACAAATGGATTTAGCCCGACGCAAAAATGTATCATAAAAAATGGGACCGCGATTGTATCTCAGAGTAGGCGATACGGTGAGACATCTCCGGTATAACTTCTGGGGAAAGGGGCGGGTGGTCGAAGAAAAGCACTCATCCCTTTCAGGCGGTTTCTGCATGGTCAGAGTCCTCTTCGCCGACGGCAAGGAAAGGTCTTTTATCAACGACCTCGATAGCGAGTGCTGCTGTTACTATTCCGGCGTCAGACTTCTGTAGCATCCGGTTTTTGAAGTTGATGCGGTCCAGGCTTTAACCCGATTGAACAGCCTCAATGAGAAAGTCTCTCACTTCTTTGTCAAAAATAATCGAGGCATGGTTTAAAGGGAAATTCCGGTGTTCGTCCGCGTACGGAAGCACCGAGCTTGCGGCGGAAACAAGGCCGTCGCCTCGGCCGTCCCTCATCTCTTCGGGGAACATCTTCTCCGGTACCGCACCGGCCAGCAGTTGCGGCAGCGGCAGTGCGAGTGCCCTGAAAAAGTCCGGGTCCGTACCGCCGATGGAAATATACTTCGCCCCTTTCGCCTTTTCGTCTCTCAGTCTCCTGTAAAAGTCCGATCCGGGCAGCAGTTCCTTCAGCCCGCTGCTGCCGAGAAACCTCAGTATCTTCCGGAATGCCGTATCAGCTTCTCTTTTGTCGAAGTTTTTCAGAAGACGGGTCACGGCTGTCGCCAGGGGCGACATAAACACGGCCCATTTCGCCAACGACGTACCTCCGTGCGGCGTAGAGAGTGTTAACACTGCCCGCGTCGTGTCAGCTCCGGACTCGAGATATTTTCTCGCCACAAGTCCGCCTCTGCTGTGGCAGATAAATAAGAGCCCCTCACGCGCATCTGACGAGTGTTCCAGAAGAATATGCCTGAGTTCCCTGACCGCAGCCGCTATCGGACCGGCCGGTCTCGTCTGAGACCATGTGAGAACGCCGAATCCAAGCCCCTCGAAGTCCTGGTAAGACGTCCGCATTTCAACGTCATCTCCAAGCAGGGCGCTTAAAGGATACCTGCCGCCGAGGACCCTCGCGCGGGCAGGGTCTGTCCAGAAGTCCGCATCCATGCCGATGCCGTGAATGAATACACAAAGAGGCTTATCCTTGTCTCCCTTTCGGAACCGTATGTCGAGTTTCACCCGTTCTTCCTTCATAGAAAGTCCATTGAAGAATTATAGCAGACGGGAAGCCGCTCAAATACCGTCCTCACGCACCCTACAGCCGCGGTTGTTTCCCGGCACGTATACTGATACACTTTGTTCGTAAGGCGGAGGACAAGAAATAAGCTTCCTTGCAGGAGGGCAGGACTTGAAAGAGTATGACGTAGTGGTGATCGGTTCGGGAGCAGCCCTTCATATTGTCGAAAATGCCATGTCCCACGGTTTTTCCACGGCACTGATCGACAGGGGACCTCTTGGCGGGACCTGCCTTAACGTGGGCTGCATACCGTCGAAGATGCTCATCTATCCCGGCGACAGGGTAATGGAGATCATGGATTCGGAGAAGCTCGGCGTGACCGCGGAGATAAAGGATATCGACTTCAATGCGATCATGAAGAGGATGACAAGGACAGTATCCATGGGTGAAGCCCATATAAGGGAGGGCATCCGGCTGGCCGAGGAACTTGATTTCTACGAGGGGCAGGGACATTTCATCGGCGAACACACAATCGAGATCAACGGCGAGCAGGTCAGGGGGAAGAGGATATTCATCGCCTCCGGGGCCAGACCCGAGATACCCGCCATCCCGGGGACAGACACGATAGATTTCCTGACCAACGAGAGTCTGTTGAATCTAAAGACGAGACCGGAAAGCCTTATCATCCTCGGGGGCGGCTACATAGCCGCGGAATATGCACATTTTTTTTCGGCCATGGGCAGCGCAGTTACAATACTTCAAAGAAACAAGAGGATCGTGCCTGACGAAGAGCCCGAGGTATCCGAGCTCCTCAAAAGAAAGTTTGCGGCCCGCATGAAGGTATTCACCAATACCGAGGCGGTCTCGATAAAGAAATCAGGACTGGACTGCGAAGTCACATCCGGGGAGAGAGGGTCTGGAAAAGAGAGAAAATTCTCAGCCGAAAAAATCCTCCTTGCAACCGGAAGGACCTCGAATGCCGATCTCCTGAGGGTCGAAGATACCGGGGTCGAGACAGATAAAAGGAACTTCATAAAGGTAAACGAATATTTCGAGACGAGTACGAAAAATATATGGGCCTTCGGCGACGCGCTCGGCAGGAAGATGTTCAGACATGTTGCAAACAAAGAGGCGGCCGTCGTCTTTCGCAATGTTTTTCACAATTCGAAGGAAACGGTAGATTACCTCTCTGCGCCGCACGCGGTTTTTACCTGGCCCGAGATCGCCTCGGTCGGCCTCACCGAAGAAGAAGCGAGACAGCGGTATCATACCCACGATCTTCTGGTCGGCAAGGCAAATTATTCAGACGTTGCACGCGGAGAAGCGATGATGGAGGAGGAGGGTTTCTGCAAAGCGATCGTAAAGAAAGACGGCGACAAGATACTCGGGTTCCATATCATCGGCCAGCAGGCCTCAATCCTTATCCAGGAGGTGGTCATCACAATGGCAAATAACCTGAACATCCGGGCAATGAATAAAGGCATGCATATCCATCCCTCCTTGTCCGAAGTGGTCATGGCGACCCTGGGCAACCTCGAAGAAGCCGGACCGGTATAAAGTCCAAATTATTTTTTCTTAATTATTGCTCTCCTCACCACCTCAAAAAAAGCCTTTTGACATTCCTCCATTCAGCGGCAGGGCCGCCGGCCTTTTCGAGCACAAAATCATTATAGGTCTTTATATCGAGGCCGCCTTCCCTCTCGGTTATTTTGACCGCCCCGTCCCTGTCGGTCCTGAAAACCTTTACCCCGGAAAGTCTTTCGAGGACATCCGAACTCGGGTGACCGAAGGGATTGTCCCTGCCCACCGAAATGACCGCGACAGACGGAGAGATCTTCGAAAGAAACTCAGGGCCGGCGGATGTCCTGCTGCCGTGATGGGGGACCTTGATTACATCTGCACGAAGCCATTTCGCCAGATGGGAGATGTCCTGCTCCGCCTCCTCCCCTGTGTCCCCTGCGAAAAGGAACTTCTTATTGCGTCCCTTTACGCTCAGCACCAAAGAAGAGTTGTTCTCCTCTTCGTATTCATTGCCGTCACGGGTATAAAATTCCCTGTATGGATGGAGAACGGTGATTTCGCAGTCTCCGGCCTCGATAACGTCTCCCCTTTCGAGCGGCCTCCGCTTTGCTTTCATCCCGATTTCCTCCGGATAGACGATCCGGCCGTTGTCCCAGATTTCCCTTGTGTGGAACTTCTCCATAAGATAGCCGATCCCGCCCGAGTGGTCCGGATGAATATGGCTGATGACGAGGGCGTCTATCGTTCGTATACCTTCGTGGGTGAGAAAAGCCGCTGTCTCCTTCCCGGTCCTCCCCGTATCTATGACGATGGCCCTTTTGTCGGGAAGACGGACAACAGCGGAATCGCCCTGCCCCACGTCGAGGAAGGTAACGCTCAAATTCTCCTTTTCGAAGACGGCCAGTGCGGCATATAAAATCAACGGCGCAAATGGCAGGAGAAGCCATTTCTTCTTCTTGCCAAAAAAGAAATAGGGGATAAAACCGAGGTAGAACGCTACACAAAGGACCGGAGGGAATGCAGGAAACTTGACGTCCGCAAAGGGTATCTTCGCCAGGAGTCTTACCAGGGCGACAGACGCGTCGGCCGCCCACGACACCAACGGAGCAAATAGGTAGAAGCCGGTCAAAAGAAATATAAAAGAAGATATTACCGCCAGACCGACAAGTACGAAACCTATCAATGGCGAGGCTACGAGGTTTGCCAGCGGAGAAATCAGAGAGAAATAGTGGAAGTAAGAGGCCACGAGAGGCGCCGTGCCCAGCGAGGCGGCCAGGGTAAGCAAAACGGATTGCTTCACGTGGCGAAACAGCCTGTTTCTCTTTGCTTCCTCTTTGTCGTCGTCCCTTTCCACTGCAAACCCTATAAAGAGCACTGCTATGAACGAGAGCTGGAAGGAGATGCCGTACAGGACATCCGGGCTCCATAACACGAGGAGAAAAGCTGCAAAGAGAAGAGAATTCAGCCAGGCCCCCTTTCGTCCCAGGAGGAGACCCAGGAGGAAAAGGGATATCATCACAAAGGACCTGATCGCCGGAGGACTGGAACCCGATAAGCCGAGGTAAAGAACCATTACCGGCATGGTAAGGAGAGCGGCGGCCTGAGACGGAGTTAAATAGATGGTCAATCTCTGGAGGATGCCATAAGGCAGCCTTTTAACCAGGAAGACAAACATACCGAACATCATGACGGAAAAGAGGCCGAAGTGAGTACCCGAGATGCTGAGGATATGCGCGAGCCCCGTCACGTTGAACGCATCTTTCAGGTCGTCGCCCAGATACGACATCTCTCCGGTCGTCACCGAAGCGACGAGGGCCGCTGGGTCTTTCTTAAACCTGCCGAGCACATAATCATTGATGCGCTTTCTTTGTTTGTTGAAGTAATTAGTAATTGAAAAGGGAGCACGGCCGGCAACCTTCAGCCCTTTACAGAGCCGTACAACTTCACCTGGCCCCATCCTCCCGGGTTACGGCGCGACCTCTCCCTACCTGTCTGTAACAGCACTTCGTACTCCTCGTCCGGGTCGGCCTCAAAGTCCGTAAAGATGTTTACGTCCTTGCCGTCGAGGTCTTCGGGTTCGAAGCCCGCTTCATCGCCAAAGGCAGTATCTATCGTAAAGGTCTTTACACTGCTGACGGGAGGAGGTGCACTACTCTTCGGGACAAACCATCCGGTCAGCTTCAGTTCCCTGTTCCAGACATCGAGGTTCTCCACGGGAGGCGACAAACGCGCAAAGGCATAAAAGACTCCGAGCGCCATTATCAGGAGCAGCAGGTACCTTTTCTTCCACACGATAAGGACCGCAGCCGCCGCAAAAAAAATGAACGAGGTGATCGGGAAAAAGCGGAACATGTAAAAAAGCACTGTACCGGCAATAAAAGAAATAAAAACCATCATCGCGGAAACAGGACCTTAAAAAGGAATCCCCGACACCCACTCATAATACGATCCCCCCTTTATCGCGAATCGTGAATCGTGAAAAGTTAAAGGGTAAAGGTTAAAGACTAAAGGCTGCTGTCTTGCCTTTTTACCTTTCACACTTAACGGGTCTTTCCCTCCCGCATCTTTTCTTTTATCACCTTCGAGATGTCTCTCCCCAATTTTGTGATAAGTTTATCGTCCTCTCCTTCGAGCATGACCCTTATCTTGGGCTCGGTCCCTGAGGCCCTGACGAGCACTCGCCCACTGCTGCCGAGCCTTTTCTCCGCCGCTTTCACGACGCTTTCGATCTCGGGTATTGAGCGTATGTCCTGCCTTTTCTCGACCTCGACGTTCATAAGGACCTGTGGAAAGAGTTTTATCCTAGAGGCAAGTTTAGAAAGGGACGCATTACTGCTTTTCATAAGGCTGAGGACCTGGGATGCTGTGATGGGGCCGTCTCCGGTAGTATTGAAATCGAGGAATATTATGTGCCCGGACTGCTCTCCGCCGATATTAAAGCCGCCGTCCAGCATCTTCTCGACCACGTACCTGTCGCCCACCTTTGTCCTCAGCAGCCTGACACCGTGTCTTTCGAGAAACCGTTCAAGGCCGAGGTTGCTCATTACCGTTGCCACAACCGTCTTGCCTTTTAAACTTCCGGTCCTGATCATTTCGACCGAACACATACCCATGATCCTGTCGCCGTCGACGATCCTGCCCTTTTCATCGCAAAGCAGCGTCCTGTCGCCGTCGCCGTCATGCGCGATCCCTATATCCGCCTTGTGCAGGACCACCGCCCTCTGCAACCCCGTCATATTTACGGAACCGCACTGAAAATTTATATTGGTGCCGTCCGGCTTGTCGTTGAGCGAGACCACCTCGGCCCCCAGTTCCCGCAAAAGCCATGGCGTAGTCTTATAGGCTGCTCCGTTGGCACAGTCGACAACCACCTTCATCCCTTCGAGCGTCGTACCCTTCGGGAGAGTAGACTTTATATATTCGATATACCTGCCGGTTGCGTCATCGAGCCTGTAGGCCTTGCCGACTTCTTCCCCTTTCGGTCTGAACCTTTCCAGGGAATCGTCCATCACAAGCTCCTCGATCCTCTTTTCGACAGAATCAGGAAGCTTGAACCCGTCATAAGAGAAGAACTTTATCCCGTTGTCCTGAAAGGGGTTATGTGACGCGGATATCACGATCCCGGCATCGATCCTCAGGGTCCTTGTGAGAAACGCGATCCCTGGGGTAGGGAGAGGTCCTACGAGTGTCACATCCATACCCATGGAGCAGATCCCCGACGTCAGGGCGCTTTCGATCATATACCCCGAGAGCCTGGTGTCCTTCCCGATAAGCACCATGTTCCTGCCGTGAAGCTCCTTGCGGAGCACCGTTGCCGCCGCCATGCCGATCCTGAGGACGTTTTCAGGCTTCATAGGATATTTATTGATCCGGCCCCTTATGCCGTCCGTACCGAAGAGACTCATTTTTTCCCTCCTATGACAACAGTGACCCTGACCTTGTCCTTTTCAGGCTTGATATTTGCGCCGCCCGCTTCTACATTCAACTCTTGGGTCACCGTCTCCTCTATCCCTGAAATGTCCATAGTCTCCGTCCTTATTTCGCCGATCTTTCTCACCTCG
Organism: Thermodesulfovibrionales bacterium; assembly: GCA_044450345.1. GTDB lineage: Bacteria > Nitrospirota > Thermodesulfovibrionia > Thermodesulfovibrionales > UBA6898 > Sulfobium. The sequence goes on from JBIOIY010000011.1 coordinate 7,808, forward strand.
GCCTTCAAACCCTGTATAACAATGCTCTTCGGCTCCACCTCAACGGCCTTGACATAAAACCCCTTTCCGGGTGTGCCGGTAATCACGGGGTTGACCGTCACGGGTTTCGTCATCGTTTCATCGAGTTTGACCCTCAGGGTGGACGGCTCGATATTCAAGACCGTCATTGCGTAGGGAAGCTTAACATCGTCCTGGCTTATATGAAAGCTCCATTCGCCCTTTTTCGCCTTGGAAAGGTCGACAAAGACCCGGAGGTCGGTGGGCCTTATATTCTTCATGACCCTCTCCTGCCCCCTTATCGCGACATTGACCATCTTCGCGCTGGTGCTCGCAATGCCCAGCCCGACAGGGACGTCCTTGAATTCGACGGGGATCTCATGGGACATCTCGGACTGTCCCCTCGACGTGACGAAAAGCCACAGCAAAACAGAAATAAGGACCGCAGAAATCTTGAGCCCTAAGTTTTCGAACAAAAGCCTTTTCATTTTTTCCCCTTCTGCACCGAGAACATGTCTGTAAGCAGGTCCCTCATCGCCCCCATGTCGAGCTTTGTTTCGAGCCTGCCGTTCATAGCCATCGAGATAAAGCCCGTCTCCTCGGAGACGATGATGGCGACCGCGTCCGTCTCTTCGGTAAGCCCGACACCCGCCCGGTGGCGCGTGCCGAGCGACTTGCTTAGTTCCGAGCTGAGCGTTATAGGCAGAAAACATCCCGCGGCGGCGATCCTGTTGCCCTTGATAATGACCGCGCCGTCATGGATGGGCGACGTAGGATGAAAAATGCTGGCCAGCAATTCCCTCGAGACCTTGGCGTCGAGCGGGGTGCCTACCTCTATAAAGTCCTTGAGGCTCGTGTCCCGTTCTATAACCATAAGTGCGCCGATCTTCTTGTTGGCGAGCGACACGGAAGCCCTCACGATCTCCTCAAGAGACTTCAATTCTTCGGCCTTTGTAAAGGTGAAAAACTGGGCCTCCCCAATATGTGCAAGCGCCCTGCGTATCTCGGGCTGGAAAAGGACGATGATCGCGATAACGATCTGTGCCCAGAAGCTCTGGACCAGCCAATCGATCGTATACAATTCGAGGTACCGTGAAGCAACAGACGCCAGGAGCAGGATGCCGAGCCCCATAAGCATCTGCACGGCCTTCGTACCTTTTAAGATAAGAAGCAGCCGGTAGAGGACCACCGACATCAACGCGATATCGAGAAAGTCCAGTACCCATCTGTGATGTCTCAGCAGTTCTAACATTTATAAGCAGGCCCCTCGGTGATTTAAGTATTTATTATATATCATGCGTTATTAATTTTCATGCGCGGGCGCTTTGCTGTTATAATTCAGTAGAGGTGCAGACTGATGAATGCAGTTGAACTCTACAAGAAACTCCCGAAGAAAAACTGCGGCAAATGCAGTCTCAAGACATGCATGCCCTTTGCGCTGGCGGTGATTAAGGGTGATGCGGAGCTTACCGAATGTCCCCTCCTGACCGGAGACGCGATCACCGAGATAAAAGGTTCTCTCAAGCGGTCGGACTGGCGTGAAGAGTTGATTCTCAAGCTGAGGGAAGAAATAAAGGGCATCGATTTCAGAGAAGTCGCCGAAGGGATCGGCGGCGTAGTTAGAGACGGAGTACTCGTCCTCGACTGTTTCGGGAGGGAATTCACGATATCGCCCGACGGAGAGATAGTCACTCAGGGCCGCATGACGCCCTGGATAAAGATCCTTCTGCTGCACTATATCCGCACCGCAGGCAAAGGCGGCCTGACGGGCAAGTACGTCTCTTACAGCGAGCTAAGGAGCGGAATGGTAAAGGCGTCCTCGTTTCAGAGGGATTGCGAGGAACCGCTCACAGAATTGTTCAAGAAAGATTTCGAACAGACCGGCCGGATTCTGTCGAGGATGGGCACAAAGAAAAAAAAGGGCTTTCCGACAGAGCACGCATGGGAACTATACCTGCTCCCCAAGCTGCCCGTCACCGTCCTGTATTGGCCCCAGGAGGAAGAATTCCCGGAGAGGGTAAAGATACTCTTCGATTCTTCGGCGGACAGATATCTCGACGCGGAATCGCTCATATTCCTGGTCGAAGGGCTCGTAAAGAACATCGAGATGTCGCTTCACTGATTTCGGCTGTCGCGAGGCAGGAGATGGTAGAGGAAGTAAATAGTATCTGCGCATAAATGTAATCTTTTTTGCCGTCAGTCTGTCATTCCGGCTTGTCCGGAATCTTTCCGAGAGCTTCCGAGAAGGATTCCCAACGCGTTTCACTTGCGGGAATGACAGCTTTTGTGGAAAATGTCATTTTATGGACAGGCACTTTTCACTATTTACTACTTACTATTTACTATTAACTTTTTACTGGAGGTTACTACTATGGCGGACGAACATTCTTTTGATGTAGTGAGCAAGGTCGACCTGCAGGAGGTCCTGAACGCCGTGCAGCAGGCAACGAAGGAGATCAGCCAGCGGTTCGATTTCAAGGGCAGCAAGAGCAGTATAGAATTGAACAAGGACAAACATGAGATAACCCTTGTCTCGGACGATGAGCAGAAACTCAAGACGGTGATAGACGTCCTCCAGACAAAGCTCGTCAAGAGGAGCGTTTCCCTCAAGGCACTGAACTATGGAAAGATCGAGCAGGCCGCGAACAACACGGTTAGGCAGATCGTCACGCTCCAGCAGGGCATCCCGGTAGAAAAGGCGAAGGAGATCGTCAAGATCATCAAGGACACAAAGATGAAGGTGCAGTCCGAGATCCAGAAAGACCAGGTGAGGGTAAAGGCAAAGAAGATAGACGACCTTCAGGCAGTCATGAAATTATTAAAAGAAAAAGACCTGGGCATCCATATCGAGTTCATCAACTACCGGTAGTTACTTCCGAAGGGACAGACCGGGCTTGGCGCGACGTGGGGTGGCTGATGCCGCTTTTAGTGCCGTCCTCGCTCATTCTATAACTTTGATGCGGATTTTAGAGTCCCTTCTTTTCAGCGAGCTCCCGGATAGAAACAGACTTATTCCTTTTGGTCGACGGGGGATATTTCCCCCATTAATGCACGCGCCTCTTCCCATTCCTTCGTGGTGTTGACGTTCTTCCAGGCATGCGAAAGGGATTCGGGGACTAGAGGGGTTATCACTTTGGGGTGGTCAGTCAATTTCTGCAGGGTGCGTATCCCGTTCCTTGCAAGCGATTCGACGTGGCCGAATATCATCGGCTCGTAGCAGGCCGCCATGGTCTCGGCCTTTGCGCCGCTCTTAAGCAGCGGCAGGACGGCCCATACTCCGGGTCTTCTTTGATCCAGGACCCATTTCCATGCCTTTGTGTCCATGAAAGGCATATCGACCGCAGATATGATCCATGCGCTTTCGGGCGCCCACCTGAAGGCACTCAGAATGCCTGCCATGGGGCCTTCCATCCCGGCCGCGTCCGCGAGACGATCGGCACCTCCCAGATGCCCGGGAAGGTCAGATGAGCCGAGAAAAAGAGTCTTCGCCGCCACCTTGGCGAGGGTGCTGAAGGACCTTTCCACGAGCGTCTCTTCCCTGATCCTCAACATTGCCTTGGTCATCCCCATCCTCCGGCTCCTGCCCCCGACAAGGAGTCCGGCCATCAAGGTGCGGCCTGAGTGGAACCTCCCGATCTCACGATAAATGTACCCCATGACTTTTTCGAAGTATTTCGGGTCGTCTCTGCAAATGACCTCCCTGGATGCCCTTCCGTGGACCTCCTGCTCTCCGGTTTTTCTCCCGCCCGGCAGGAGCCATATCCCCGGGATGTCTGAGTTCTTATGCCCCTCGATCAGCACTATATCAAGTCCCTTCGGGAAGTATGCCAGGGCGTCGGAAGGCCCCGCATCTTCCAACGGAAATCTCGCAAAACCCTGATGCACGTCGTGGGCAAATACGAAGTCGGCGCCGGCCTTGTAGAACCGCTCGGAATCCTTTCCTTCTCCGTCCAGAGTAAGTCTGTGATGGGAGGTGTGTTTCAGCAAGCCAACATACAAGCCCTCTTTTTTGAGTACCTTTACTATCCTTTCAATGAGGGTCGTCTTGCCGGAGCCGGAATATCCGCCGATGCCTATTACACAAAAGGATGAAATCATAATATGATAAAATTCTATGGTATGCAAAAAGGACTTGTAAAGAACATTTTTGCAAGAAGACCTCGTCTCCAACAGATTCCTTGAAACAACGCCATAATCACGATACCATATAATTACGCATGAAGAAATGTATTCTTTTCGCACTCCTCTTTATTTTTCTCGCCTCATGTTCAGGCGGGGCCGAGGGGCCCCACGTATATAAGAAGGCCCTCAGGGTAAGAGACGGGAAGATAGTTCCCTTTGGGGTAATGATCGATGAATTACAAAGGGCAGATATCGTCTTCGTCGGAGAGTCCCACTACATCGCTGGAGACCATCGGGCCGAACTCGACGTCATCAGGGCACTTTACGAAAAAGGCGTCCGTCCCGCCATAGGGCTTGAGATGTTCAGGGCTGAAAGCCAGAATATACTTGACGGCTGGACGAGCGGTACTCTCGATCAGCATACCTTCATCCGGGCATATTACGACAACTGGCGCATACCCTGGCCCTTCTACCGGGACATCTTTCTGTACGCCAGAGAAAAGAGGATTCCGATAGTCGGGCTGAACGTCCCGGACGAGATCGCACAGAAAGTTGCAGCAAAAGGGTTCAACTCGCTCAGCAACGAAGAACTGGCAAAACTGCCGCCCGCAATAAGCTGCGACGTCGACCCCAGTTACATGGACTTTATCGAGAGTGCCTATGAGGCCCACGGCATGAAGAAGCAGGGTTTTGTCTTCTTCTGTGAGGCCCAGATGCTATGGGACAAGGCAATGGCATGGCATCTTATCAATTACATGAAGAAAAACCCCGGCAGGAAAATGGTTGTACTGTCCGGGGTGGGCCATTCGTGGAAGAGGGGTTTGCCGGAACAGGTGAGAAGAAGCGCTGATTATAGCTTTAACGTAGTCTTGCCGGAAGCGCCGGAAAGAACAACAAAAATGGCGGTGACTACCGGGGATGCCGATTACGTCCTCCTCAGGTAGCACTGTTTTCAGCTGATTTTATTGCCCATGCAAAATCCCGGCTCGGGTTTTATAATAGAATTATGAAGAACGGTAAGAGCGCCGAAAAAAGACTTGTATGGAGCCTCGCAATCACTCTTGTCATCCTTGCGGGAGAAGTGATTGGCGGTATCCTCAGCAACAGTCTCGCACTTCTGAGCGACGCAGGGCACGTGCTGACGGACGCCTTTGCGCTCGGACTCAGTCTCATTGCCGCACTTATCATGAAAAGACCTTCCGATTACCGCGCCACCTACGGGTACCAGAGAATAGGCCTCCTGGCGGCCCTTCTCAATGGAGCATCGCTCGTGGTGATGGCGGTCTTCATCTTTGTCGAGACGTATAAACGCCTGCTGTCGCCTCCTGAGATAAACTCGTCCCTGATGCTGGTCGTAGCCACGGCGGGTTTTGCCGGGAACATCGCCATGGCCTTTATCCTCAGCAGAGGGCATAAGGACCTGAACATCCAAAGCGCATGGCTGCACGTCCTGGGCGACACCGTATCGTCCGCCGGGGTCATCATCGCCGGTATTGTCATAAAATTCACTGGATGGACTGTCGCCGACCCTATCGCCAGCGGAGTGGTCGGGGTCATGATCGTCATAGGAGGGGGCCGCGTCATAAAAGAGGCGCTCTGGATATTTCTCGAACTGAGCCCGGTCGGCCTTCACGCTGAAGAGATGTCCTCGCTCATATCAGAAATCCCCGGCGTAGTCTGCGTGCACGATGTCCATGTATGGTCGATCGGACACGGTATCCCGGCCTTCTCGGCCCATGTGCAGGTCAGCGACCAGAAGATAAGCGAGGCGGACATCGTAAGAAGGGAGATTGAGCATAAACTTCTGCACCTCGGGATCAGGCATTCCGTGATACAGATGGAATGCGCGGAGTGCGAAACCAACGGCACCTACTGTCAGATTACACACTCCCAGCCCGCGCATCATCACTGAACAGTTTCAGGCTTTCCACCTCTTCTACATCCGGCGTTCAAACCGGGTGACAGCACTTATTGGCTATGTTAGAATAAGACCTATGCTTCTTTTGCGGATTATCGCTAACCGCGGTCCGGATGCAGCGTGGGACCGAAGATAATGATGGGTGAGAGTCCTGTAGCTTCTTTCCCTATAGTAGCCATAGGCGCCTCGGCAGGGGGTCTCACATCCCTGCAGTGTTTCCTCAGTATATTACCCAAGAAGTTCGGCTTCGCGGTCGTCTTTATGCAGCACCTTTCACCGAAGCACAAGAGCCTCCTGCCTGAGCTGCTGCGCAATCGAAGGCCGGGTCTCGATATCAACGAGATATCCGATGGATTGGAAGTCCTTCCCGGAAAACTCTATCTCTGCCCGCCCGGGAAAGAGATCAAAATCATGAAAACGGTCTTCCAGGTATCAGACCCCTCTGGAGAACATTTTCATCTGCCTATAGATGAGTTTTTTTCCTCACTTGCCGAAGAGGCCGGGGAACGCGCTGTCGCTGTCATATTCTCCGGTGCGGGGACCGACGGCGCACGCGGAGTACGGGCGATCAGAGACGCGGGCGGTACTGTTTTCGTGCAGGACCCGGAGACTGCCGAGTTCCCTGCAATGCCTGCTGCCGCGATTGATACCGGCCAAGCCGACGGAGTGCTTCCTCCGGAGGACATCGCCCGGGAGATACTGAAGATCTGCGGTTCCGGAACTGTCGCAGCCGCCGAAGATGTCATCTCGCCCGAGGAGTTCAATGCATTCTACAGGGTGATTCAGGAAAAGACAGGCCTCCGCTTCGAACATTATAAAAAGAGCGTTGTCGGCAGGAGGATCAGAAGGCGGATGTTCCTTCGCGGCGTTTCTTCTGTCGCTGATTACATAAAAATTCTGAACGACAGGGATGCGGAGACGGCCGCACTCGCCTCCGACCTCATGATAGGCGTAACGTCGTTCTTCCGCGACCGGTTGGCGTGGAAGGCCCTGAAAATAGGGGTGATAAGAAAGCTGACTGCACTGGACGAGGACTCCCCTGTCCGCGTCTGGTGCCCTGCGTGCGCGACGGGCGAAGAGGCGTATTCCATTGCAATGACGCTCCACAATGAGTTCGAACTCTCCGGAAGGAAAAGAGACATACAGGTCTTCGCCACTGACGTAAGCGAGCAGGCGCTCGAAAAGGCGCGGGAGGGAAAATATCCCGGCAGCATCGCCGCCGACGTCGCCCCGGAATACATGCGAAGATTCTTCACATGCTCCGATGACGGCTTTTCCGTAATCATCGGCAAGGAGACGAGAGAGAGCGTGATTTTTGCGAAACATGACCTTCTTACCGACCCTCCCTTTTCGAAGCTCGACCTTATCATCTGCCGCAACCTTCTGATATACCTGGAGCCTGCCGCTCAGGAAAAATGCCTGGCGCTCTTTCATTATGCCCTTAAGGAAGGCGGGTATCTCTTCCTTGGCAACGCCGAGTCGGTCGGCAGAAACAAGGCGCTCTTTCGGTCCCTCAACCACAAGAAATGCCGGATATACCGGAAGATCGATACCGGGCCGCCTTCGAGGCTGTCCCTCACCGTCCCTTTTGCCCCGGAGAGGGCCGCAGCAGTTCCTCCGAGGCAGATGCCGCCCGCAGGGCAGAGTATGTCAGCCATAGAGATCGTCCAGGAGACCATTTTAGGCGAGTTCGCGCCCGCGGCAGTCGCGATCGATCAGGGCTACGACATCCTCTACCATAACGGTCCGACGAACAGATACCTTCGTCAGCCCAGGGGCGCCCCCACGCAAAACCTTCTTGAACTCCTTCCCGATAGCCTTCGAAACAGGGTCAGGGGGGCGATCTACCGGGCGACTCAGGAGACAAGGCCTGTCGCGATCCGGACAACTATCAGCGGCGACGATGAGAAAAAAAGGCAGGTCACTCTCCGCATATCGAAACTTAGAGAAAACCTCTTTCTTGTAGTATTCCGCGAAAAAGGCGGCATCCCGGAGCAGGCCGATGCAGGTATAGCAGAGGTCGCCGGCGTTGATGAAACAGCCGTCCGCCAGCTCGAAGGCGAGCTTTCCGCGACACGCGCGGAGCTTCAGACCAATATAGAGCAACTCAAAAGCCTCAACGAAGAACTCCAGTCTTCGAACGAGGAACTTCAGGCTGCAAACGAAGAACTCGAGACCTCCAGGGAAGAGCTTCAATCATTGAACGAAGAGCTGATCACCGTGAATTCACAGCTCCAGTCAAAGGTCGAGGAGCAGGAAGAGACAAACAACGACCTTAACAATTTCCTCGCAAGCACCAACATCCCCACGATATTTCTCGATCATCAGTTCAGGGTGAAGCGGTTCACACCGGCAATGTCGAGCCTCATCAAGCTGATCCCCTCGGACGTGAGTCGGCCTATCATCGACATGTCGCAGGAGGGCCTCGGCCCTGAGTTGATAGCCGACGCCCAGGCAGTACTCGAACAGCTTGCGCCGGTAAAGAAAGAGATGGCTATAAACGGCACGTGGTATGTACGCACCGCCCTTCCCTACAGGACCTCCGACAACCGCATCGAGGGCGTGGTCATCACCTATAACGACGTAACCGAGATCAAAAAGGTCGAGGAACGGACAAGGCATCTCGCTTCCTTCCCGCAGCTTAATCCGAATCCGATTCTGGAGCTTGACTCCAAAGGCACGGTCATCTTCGCAAATCCCGCCGCTCAGAAGGTATTGGAAGAACTCGGCATGAACAGGGATGATTACTCGGTCTTCCTGCCCGTGGATATTGAAGGCATTATAAGCGAGCTGGTGAAAAATGAAGAAGCGGTCTATAATCGTGAACTTACAATCAAGGACAGGGTCTTCGCCGCAACCATCTATCTTACCCCCCGTTTCAAAGTTGCTCGCATATACGTAGCTGACATCACCGAACGCAAGCGGGCCGAGAACGTCATGCAGGCGAGGCTTCGCCTGGCTACGGCGGCGTATTCCGCCGATATATCCGCGGATGAGGTCCTTCGGCTTACGCTCGATGAGCTCGAAACGCAGACCGGAAGCGTCATCGGCTTCTACCATTTCCTTGAGGCGGACCAGGAAACGCTTTCTCTTCAGAACTGGTCAACGAACACCGTAAAAACCATGTGCAACTCCGAGGGCAAAGGCAGCCACTACAACATCTCACAGGCCGGCGTGTGGGTGGACTGCGTAAGACAGAGACGTCCGGTCATTCATAACGAGTACGCCTCCCTGCCCCACCGCAAGGGGATGCCGAAAGGCCACGCACAAGTAATCAGGGAGATGGTCATACCCATAATGAGGGGCGAGCGGATAGTTGCGATCATCGGTGTCGGCAACAAGCCGACCGATTACTATGAAACCGACGTCGGGATTGCTTTGCTTTTGGGGGATTTCTCCTGGGAAATCGTCGAGCGCAAGCGGAGCGAGGAGGCGCTTCGCGGGAATGAGAAGCAGTACCGCGAATTATTCGAGAATATGATCGAAGGCTTTGCTTACTGCAAGATGGTGTTCGAGAATGGAAACCCTCAGGACTTCATCTATCTCTCGGTAAATCACGCGTTTGAGACGCTGACGGGATTGAAAGATGTCGTAGGGAAGAGAGTCACAGAAGTCATTCCGGGCATACGGGAGGCCGATCCGGAGCTTATTGAGATTTACGGCAGGGTGTCCCTTACCGGCAAGCCCGAGAGATTTGAAATGTTCGTCGCGACGCTGAAGATGTGGTTCTCCATCTCCGTATACAGTCCGCAGAAAGAATTCTTCGTGGCCATTTTCGATGTCATCACCGAACGCAAACAAGCCGAGGCGGAACTGCAAAGATTAAACAAGGCGCTGAAGGCGCTGAGTGACAGCAGTCAGGCCGTAATCCGCGCAAAAGACGAAACGGAATACCTGAATGAAGTCTGCAGGCTTATCGTAGAAGACTGCGGCTACAATATGGTCTGGATAGGCTTTGCTGAAAATGACGAGGCAAGATCGGTCCGGCCCGTAGCGCACGCAGGATTCGAGGACGGCTATCTTGAAACACTTCAAATTACCTGGGCCGACACGGAACGGGGCCGGGGCCCTACAGGTACGGCTATCCGGACCGGCAAAGTCTCAATGTGCCGGAATATGCTGACCGATCCGGCCTTCACGCCATGGCGCGAGCAGGCAATAAACCGCGGATACGCATCATCGATCGTTTTTCCGCTGCCTGCCGACGACAGGGTGATCGGCGCGATCACAATCTATTCCAAAGAAGCCGATCCATTCTCCGAAGGCGAGGTGAAATTATTGACCGAACTCGCCGATAACTTGGCGTACGGGATCGAAGTCCTGCGGATAAGAGCTGCGCAGAAAAAGGCGGAAGAAGCGCTGAGGGAGAGCGAGGAGCGCGTGAGACGCAAACTGGACAGCATCCTTTCCCCGGGGGGGGGCGTGGAGCATTTGGAACTTTCCGATATATTCGACGCCGGTGCGATACAGTCGCTCATGGAAGACTTCTATACACTGGCCCACATCCCTATGGCCATAATAGATCTCAAAGGCAAAGTGCTGGTCGGGGTCGGGTGGCAGGAGATTTGTTTGAAATTTCATCGTATTCATCCTGAAACCTGCAAGCATTGCATAGAAAGTGATACTCAACTTTCAGCGTCCGTCCCGCCGGGCGAGTTTAAGCTTTACAAGTGCAAGAACAATATGTGGGACGTTGCGACGCCGATTATGGTGGGCGGGCAACACGTCGGCAATTTCTTTACGGGGCAATTCTTCTTCGAGGACGAACCCACGGACAGCGAATTTTTCCGGATGCAGGCGAGACAGTACGGTTTTGATGAAGAAGAGTACCTGGCTGCGCTCGAAAAGGTCCCAAGATTGAGCAAGGAGTCCCTTGATACGGCGGTAGCGTATTACATGAAGTTTTCCGAGATGCTTTCCAAGCTGAGTTTCAGCAATCTTAAGCTGGCCGGCTCTTTGGCCGAACAAAAGCGGGCCGAGGAAGATGTCCTTAAACTGAGCGAAGACATGGCGGCGCGGAATATAGAGCTTGAAATGGTAAACAAAGAACTCGAATCCTTCATTTACTCGATCTCCCACGACCTGCGCGCGCCCATCCGGACCATGTCAGGGTTCGCCAGGATCATAGTTGAGGATTACGCCGGAAGGCTTGACGAACAGGGCAAGGACTACCTTTCGAGGATCCTCCGGGGAGCGGAGAAAATGACCAGGCTCATCGACGACCTCCTTCACCTGTCGAAGATCTCAAGGCATGCGGTGGAGCGGACCGAGGTCGGTATGAGCAAAATAGCATCGTCAATTGTCGCCGAACTGCGCGAGTCCGATCCCGGCAGGAGCGTTGAAGTAACCATAGCAGAAGGCCTCACCGCCTTTGCGGACCCGCGGCTGATCGGGATCGTCCTTTCGAACCTCCTCGGAAATGCATGGAAGTTCACCTCGAAGACTGAGAACGCAAGGATCGAGTTCGGGCCGCTGGCGCAGGACGGGAAAACAGTATTTTTTGTCAAAGACAACGGCGCAGGTTTTAATCCTGAGTATACGGAGAAGATGTTCTGGCCCTTCCACCGCTTGCATTCCGATAAGGAGTTCGAAGGCACCGGGATAGGCCTTACCATCGTCGAACGCATCATCCACCGTCACGGCGGAAAAGTCTGGGCCGAGGGAGAGAAGGGTAAAGGCGCAACAATATATTTTACGCTCGGGTAGGGAAGATGGGAGTGCGCGATGGTCTCGCCATCTTACCGTGGGGCAAGGATTGTGATACACTTTTTGTGGAATGTCCTGCCAAGGGCGTCCGGAAGATTTATTGATTTTATCGCTGATGTGGTGGAGAGAAGATGGCGCATACGATTCTTATCGTCGATGACAACCCTGACGACATAGAGATTACCAGGATAATACTCGGGAGGATAGGACGCCCATTAAACGTGGAAGAGGTCCCCAGCGGTGAGGCCGCTCTTAAACGTCTCAGGGACGAAAAAGAGTTGCCTTCGATGATACTCCTCGATATTAAAATGCCCGGCATGAGCGGCATAGATACCTTGTGTCAGATACGCGCCGACGAACGCTTGAAAGCCATCCCCGTGACAATAGTCACTTCTTCATCCCTTGAATCGGACGAGGAACTGGCTTACGCCGCAGGCGCAGACAACTTTCTTCACAAGGCATGCGACATGGAGCAGTTCAGCAATGAAATAAAGAATATCCTGGAGCAAAAGATAAAGAAGTAGGGGCATGTTGCAACGTGCCCTACATATTCGCCCCCCTGCCCCTCTTTTTGGGATCATAACTCCCCTTTACCCCCTCTTATCTTAAGAGGGGGTGGCCGAAGGCCGGGGGCGTTACTGTCAAAGAGGAGAATAGTATATTCTTGTCTTCATACCCGCAACAGAAGGGATTGCATGACCCGCCACTTTCTGATTGACAAAAATCCGGCCGTTGGAATAAAGTAAAATGTAAGTAAGCGCTAACATTATGAAGCAGACCTCTGCCCTCAAACAGATCCGCGGCACTGCTTCCCGGAAAAAATAAAGAGATAAAGAGTTAAGGAGACGAGTCGATGAAAAAAGGTGCAGCTTACGGGAGACGGAACGCTCTGCTGACAGGCGTCATCATCGCCATTTCGGCGGCATTCCTCGGTTCATGTGCGAACGGCAATTCAAGCCAGCCGCCGAAAAAACCGGTGGCGCCTGTTTCAGTGGGAACAGTCGCCCAAAAGACCGTGCCGGTCCTGTTGACCGCGATAGGGAACGTCGAAACTGTTTCCACGATACAGGTCAAATCCCAGATTGGCGGGATACTGGACAAGGTCCACTTCAAGGAAGGTCAGGACGTCGCAAAAGGCTCTCTCCTTTTTACGATCGATCCGAGACAATACGAGGCGCAGGTCAAACAGGCCGAGGCCAACCTCGCAAAAGACAAGGCACAGTTGGAGAACGCACGCGAAGAGGCACAGCGTTACGGAGAGCTGGTGAAGAAAGGGTATGTGGCCAGAGAGCAGTATGAGCAATACCGCACCAACGCAGCCGCACTCGAAGCGACCGTCAATGCAGACAAGGCGATGGCCGAAAATGCGCATCTCCAGCTGAAATATTGCTATATCTATTCCCCGATCACCGGACGGACCGGCAACCTCATAGCGGCCGAAGGCAATCTCATCAAGGCCAGCGCCGATACCTCGATGGTCGTGATCAACCAGATCCAGCCCATATATGTGACTTTTTCGCTGCCGGAACAGAACCTGCCCGAGATAAAAAAATATATGGCCCAGGGGAAGGTTACGGTCGGGGCATACCTATCGAAGGATGACAAGACACCCGAGCAGGGGGTGCTCACTTTTGTGGACAATACCGTCGATCCCACCACGGGCACCATCAAACTCAAGGCGACGTTCCAAAATGCGCAGAAGAAACTCTGGCCGGGACAGTTCGTGAATGTGGCCCTCACATTGACGACCCAACCCAACGCACTTCTCCTCCCTACAAGCGCCATCCAGACAGGTCAGAGCGGCCAATTCGTCTTTGTTGTCAAAAAAGATAACACAGTAGAGTCGCGTCCTATTGCCGCCGGACGGGCAATCGGCGACGAGACGGTGATCGAAAAGGGGGTAACCCCCGGTGAAACAGTGGTGACAGACGGCCAGGTGAGGCTTGTTCCAGGGGCCAAGGTCGAAATCAAGAATAATGCGGGGGCGGGTTTGCCCGCCCCTGCCGTTGGGAACAACCCGTGAATATCGCCGAACTCTTTATTCGCAGACCGATCATGACCTCCCTGGTCATGCTCGCCATTTTCATCTTCGGCATCGGCGCCTACCGGTTTCTCCCGGTGAATGACCTCCCGAATGTCGACTTCCCTACCATTCAGGTGACAGCAAGCCTGCCCGGCGCCAACCCGGACACCATGGCCTCGGCGGTGGCCACGCCCCTTGAGCGTCAGTTCTCGACCATCGCCGGCGTGGATTCTATGAATTCCACGAACGGCATCGGGACCACCCAGATCACCGTCCAGTTCAACCTTTCCAGAAATATCGACGCGGCGGCACAGGACGTCCAGGCGGCCATCTCCCGCGCCTCGCGCCAGCTCCCGCAGAACATGCCGGCGCCGCCGTCTTTCAACAAGGTGAACCCGGCCGACCAGCCGGTCATCTATCTTGCACTGAGTTCCCTGACGCTCCCCCTCTACACCGTCGACGATTACGCCGAGACCTTCATGGCCCAGAGGATCTCGATGATCAGCGGCGTGGCCCAGGTGTCGGTCTTCGGCGCACAGAAATACGCTGTCCGCGCACAGGTCGACCCGAAGGCATTGACTACACGCCAGATCGGAATCAACGAGGTGGGGGACGCCCTCAACAATGCGAACGTGAACATCCCTACCGGCCTACTCAGCGGGAAAAACCAGGCGTTCACCATCCAGGCGACAGGCCAGCTTTTTAACGCCGCCGCCTACCGCCCCCTTATTGTAGCTTATCGTAACGGCTCCCCGGTGCGTCTCGACCAGGTCGGCCGGGTAATAGACAGTGTGGAAAACAACAAGGCCGCGAGCTGGTATAACAACACCCGCGGCATCATACTTGCCGTCCAGCGTCAGCCCGGCACCAACACCATCGAGGTGGTCGACAGCGTCAAAAAACTTTTGCCCGTCTTTCGCGCCCAGATACCGGCCTCAGTCAACCTGGATGTCCTTTACGACCGCTCCATATCGATCCGGGAGTCGGTCGAGGACGTAAAATTCACGCTCTTTCTCACCATCTGCCTCGTGGTTTTGGTGATATTCCTTTTCCTTCGCAATGTCTCGGCCACGTTGATCCCGAGCCTTGCGCTCCCTTTCTCCATCATCGGCACCTTCGCAGCAATGTATCTGATGGATTTTTCGGTCAACAACATCTCGCTTTTAGCACTGACGCTCTCAGTCGGCTTCGTCGTAGACGACGCGATCGTCATGCTCGAAAATATAGTCAGACACATGGAGCACGGGGAAGGAGTTATGGAGGCGGCCCTAAAGGGGTCGAGAGAGATCGGCTTTACGATCCTTTCGATGACCCTCTCGCTGGTGGCGGTGTTCATCCCTGTCCTCTTCATGGGGGGCATCCTCGGCAGGCTACTCCACGAGTTCGCGGTGACAATAAGCATGGCGATACTGATTTCGGGTTTCGTCTCCCTGACCCTGACCCCAATGCTCTGCAGCCGTTTTCTAAGACCGCCCGGCGCAGAAAAGCACGGCCGATTCTATCTTGCCATGGAGCGCGTCTTTGACGGCATGCGCAACTTTTACGAACGCTCCCTCTCCGTGGTCATACGCTACAGGCGCACCACCATCGGGGTAACGATAGCCCTTACTCTGGCCACAGGCTGGCTTTTCGCAAGGATGCCGATGGGCTTCCTTCCCACTGAAGACACAGGCCAGATATTCGCCTTTACGGAAGCGGCACAGGGTATATCCTTCGACGATATGGTGCGCCATCAGAAACAGCTGGCGGAGATCGTGTCCAAGGACCCGAACATAGACTCGTTTATGTCGGCCATCGGCGGCAGCACCCTCAGTGTCGCGAGCAATTCAGGCCGTATCTTCATGCGCCTGAAGCCCCGGGACAAGCGGAACCTTACCGCCGACCAGATAATCCAGGAGCTCAGGCCGAAGGTATCGAAGGTGCCCGGCATCATGATGTTTATGCAGAACCTCCCTTCGATCAGGATCGGAGGGCAGCTGACAAAGAGCCAGTACCAGTTTACCCTCCAAAGCCCTGACACCGATGAACTGTACCGTTCCGCGGTCGCCCTGGAGGCGAAGATGAAGACGATTACCCAGCTTCAGGACGTCACCAGCGATCTGCAGATCAAATCGCCGCAGGTCAACGTGGACATCGACCGCGACAAGGCAGCTGCGCTCGGCCTCTCTGCCGAACAGATCGAGGACGCACTCTACTATGCCTACGGCTCCAGGCAGGTATCTACCATCTACGCGCCGAATAACCAGTATCAGGTGATCCTCGAACTGGACCCGGATTACCAGATGGAGCCCTCGGCCCTTTCAATGCTCTATGTCCGTTCGAGCAAAGGGAGCCTCGTACCTCTTAACACTGTTGCGAGACTATCAGGGAGTCTGGGGCCTCTTACCGTCAATCACCTGGGACAGCTTCCGGCGGTCACCATATCTTTCAACCTCAAACCAGGGGTGGCCCTGAGCGACGCGGTCGGCGTGGTGCAGAAAGCTGCCGGGGAGACGCTCCCCCAGTCGGTCACCACGAGTTTCCAGGGTTCTGCCCAGGCGTTTCAGTCCTCCATGAAAGGACTTTGGGTCCTTCTCGTAATGGCTGTCGTCGTTATCTACATAGTCCTGGGCATCCTCTACGAAAGTTATATACATCCCCTCACGATCCTCTCCGGACTTCCCTCTGCGGGATTCGGTGCTTTGATCACCCTGATGTTTTTCGGTTATGAGCTCAATATATACGCCTTTGTGGGCGTGATTATGCTCATCGGTATCGTGAAGAAAAACGCGATCATGATGATAGACTTCGCCCTGGAAGCAGAAAGGAAGGAAGGGAAGACACCCCTCGATGCGATCTTCGAAGGCGCAATGGTCCGTTTCAGACCGATCATGATGACGACCATGGCCGCACTTATGGGCACCCTTCCCATCGCAATCGGCATCGGCGCAGGAGCATCCTCGCGGAGACCGCTCGGACTCGCCGTGGTGGGAGGCCTTATCTTCTCGCAGCTCATGACGCTTTACATCACCCCTGTTGTTTACTACTATATGGACACGTTCCAGAAGAAAGTGGGAGGCCTGCTGAAGAAGAAAAAACTCAAGCCTGAAGAGGGTGCGCTGCAGGCATAATTTTCCAGACGCCTAACTTTATTAGTAAGTCTTCAAAGATATACTATAGACACTATTTTGAGCTTTCGACAGGAGGTCTTTATATGAAAAGGATCATTTCATTCACGCTTCTGCTCTTATTCATCGTGCCCTTTAAGGCGGACGCAGAGGATATCATAAGAAAGGACGAACTGCTCACGCTCCAGCGGTGCATAGAGATCGCGATCATAAAACATCCGACCATTGTCGCGGCTCAGAATAACGTAAGCGCAAACCAAAGCCGGGTATTCGAGGCGAAGGCAAACTACTATCCCCAGATCGCGGCGAACGCCGGCTACAACAGGATCAAGCCCATTACAGGTATACAGGGTGCAGTTTCTACAGGAATCAGTGTGTCTACACTCGAAAATCCGACTAAAAGTTTCGACCAGTTCACGGGCAGCCTGACGCTCTCTCAACTTATCTATGATTTCGGAAAGACTAGCTCGCAGGTGGATGTCCAGAAGTTCCTTTTCGATTCTTCAAGGGCCGACCTGGAAACAACAGTGGAACAGGTGCTCCTGAACGTCAAGCAGGCATACTACGGATTGTTACAGACGAAGCGAAACAGGGCCGTCGCCGATGATACGGTAAAACAGTTCCAACTCCACCTCGACCAGGCAAAAGGGTTCTATGAGGTGGGGACCCATCCGAAATACGACGTTACCAAGGCCGAGGTAGATCTGAGCAATTCGAAACTGAACCTCATAAAGGCCGAAAATAACGTAAAGGTCGCCAAGGTGACTCTCAACAATGCTATGGGTGTAGCGGATGCGCCCGACTATACCACAGAGGACAACCTTGCATTTCAGAAGTATGAGATAACCCTGCCCCAGGCTATCGAGACAGCGTATAAGAACAGGCCCGACCTGCAGTCCACCGTCGCAAAAAGGGTGTCCGCTGAAAGGGCCGTCGACCTCGCCAAAACAGGATATTACCCTGTATTGACGGGCAACGCCGCGTATAACCGCTCAGACGCCAACTTCTTTCCTTCCGGTGAGGGCTGGAATGCAGGCGTGGCCCTTACGTTTCCTATCTTCAGCGGCTTCCTCACGAAAAATCAGGTGGAAGAGGCGAAGGCGAACCTGGGCGTTGCACGGGCAAACGAGGAGACGCTCAAACAGGGCATATACCTCGATGTGCAGCAGGCATACCTGAACCTGATAGTGGCCGAAGAGAGCATCTCCAATACTGAACTCACCGTGAAGCAGGCGACCGAGAACATGGAGATCGCCAACGGCAGATACTCAGCGGGTGTCGGCAACCCCATCGAAGTTGCGGACGCAGAGATCTTGCTCGTGAATGCAAGGACCGCGTATAACCAGGCGCTCTATGACTATAAGGTCGCCCGCGCAAGCCTCGAAAAAGCGATGGGCATTCGATAGGTTCGCCTGTCAGCCGGCAGATAAGAGAGGGAAATGAAAAAAGCGATCATACGGACAGGGGTCCCTCTGCTGGTACTCCTCGCCGTCTTTGCCGCACTCTTTATCTATCATGCCCGTACCGGCAAAACCGCCCCGGTATTGAGGGCAACCGGCATCATTGACGGCATAGAAGTAAACCTTTCTCCAAAAGTGGCAGGAAGGATTTCCTGGGTATGCTGCAACGAAGGCGACATGGTGAAGGAAGGGCAGGTCGCCGTCACCCTCGAAAGCGAAGACCTAAAGGCGTCCGCGGACCAGGCCGCTGCCGGCGTTGAAAGGGCAAGGGCCGATATCAGGACCGCCGAGGCCTCGATCGAGAACTCCAGGGCCAATATGCTCAGCGCCGATGCCGATATGAGGAGCGCTGCCGCCGACATGGCCAGGGCGCGCACGCAGATGGAAGAATCCCGGAGAGAGGCGGAACGCGCGAAGGAACTGCACAAAAAAGAATTCATCTCAAGAGAGTCCCGCGATCAGATAGTCGCCGCCTATGACGGAAATGCCGCGGCATACGATTCTTCCAAAGAGAAGCTTAATTCCAGCCGTGCCAAAAAGGACGCGGCGGTCGGCCAGCTTAACATCGCGATCAGCCAGCTCACCTCGGCAAAGGCCATGTTGAAGGAGGGGGAAGCGGCACTTGCATTCGCGAAGTCAAAGCTAGCCGACACAACCGTAAAAACGCCGGTGACCGGCACCGTCATATTCAAATCGATGGAAAAAGGTGAAACCATTAGCCCGGGGGTAACAATTCTCACGGTGGTCGACCTCAACAGTCTCTACGCGCGGGTCGATCTCGACGAAACGAAGATCGGCGGGGTTGTGCTGAACGGCCCCGCTACCGTGACCGCAGACGGATTGCCCGGCAAGATATTTAAGGGCAGGGTATCTGAGATAGGACGCTACGCGGAATTTGCGACACAGAGAGACGTGATCCGAGGGAGGGAGGACATTAAGACCTTCAGGGTAAAGGTGAG
Source organism: Thermodesulfovibrionales bacterium (assembly GCA_044450345.1). Classification (GTDB taxonomy): domain Bacteria; phylum Nitrospirota; class Thermodesulfovibrionia; order Thermodesulfovibrionales; family UBA6898; genus Sulfobium. The sequence continues at coordinate 27,100 of JBIOIY010000011.1, forward strand.
GGTCGATGACCCGGCAGGTCTTCTGAAGCCCGGCATGACCGTTGAAGTCGAGATACCGAAAAAGGGGTGAGCGTTGCCTGACGGAAAAGACAAGGCCATCACCGTCTCGGAAATAACAAAGAAATTCGGCGGCCTGACAGCCGTCGATAACGTGAGCTTCGAAGTCGAGCGGGGCGAATTCTTCGGATTTCTCGGTCCCAACGGCGCCGGAAAAACCACCCTGATCAGGATGCTCACCACGTTGCTTAAACCCACGAGCGGTCATGCGGTCGTCTCATGCTGCGACGTCATGAAGGAGCCCACCGAAGTCAGAAAACATATCGGGGTCGTACCGCAGGCCATGACGAGCGACCTCGATCTCACGGCCTACGAGAATATGGACATATACGGCCGGTTCTACGGCATCCACGCGAAGGAGAGGAAAGAGCGGATCAAGTCGCTCCTTGATATGGTAGGACTTACGTCGAGGGTAAATGACCTGGTGGCAACCTACTCCGGCGGCATGCGCAGGAGGCTCGAGATCGCGCGGGTCCTTGTGCACAAACCTGAATTATTGTTCCTGGACGAGCCGACTATCGGGCTCGACCCGCAGTCGAGGCGTGTAGTATGGGGCTTTCTCGAAAAGCTTATAGGAGGAAGTTCCATGACGATATTCCTCACCACGCATTACATGGAAGAAGCCGAGGCCTTATGCAGCAGGGTCGCCATTATAGATTCGGGGAAGATCATCGCGATGGGCAGTCAGGCCGAATTAAAATCTCAGATACCCGGCAATGATATCATCACGCTGAAGACAGATAGCCTCTCCGAAGGGACTATTGAAAAACTGAGCGGACTTCCTTTCGTACACAAGGTCATTCCCGAAGACGATCTGCTCCGGTTTAACGTGGACAGCGGTGCCACCAACCTCCCCGCGCTCATGGACGAGGTGAGGAAACTGGGAGGAAAAGTCCTCTCCGCAACTATCCATGAGCAGTCTCTCGAAGATGTCTTTATCCATTTTACCGGGAAGTCCATCAGGGAAGAAGAGGCGAAGAAGGTGAGCTTTTTTGTCGGCGCCGGGATACCCCAGAAGTTGGGAAGATGATGGTCAGTGAAAAGTTGGCAGCGAAAAATAAGAAGTCAATGCCGGGTTCACTAGTACGATGTCATTCCCGCTTGTCGGGAATCCCTCTGAGGAAAGATCCCGGACAAGCCGGGATGACTGGATGCGCGTTCTGTCAATGCGCAAAAGTCAAGAAACTCTTATGATACGATTGCTTGCCGTCATTGAAAGGGACCTGAAAAAATTCAGGAGAAACCCTGTCGTCCTCGCAATGAGCATCCTGATGCCTATCATCTACCTGGTGATCCTGGGGAATTCCTTCCAGGGGAAGCTGACCTCGCTCCCGGTTGTGGTCGTCACCCACGATAGCGGCTCCTTCGCCAAGCGCGTCATGGAAAACCTGAGGGCTATCCAGGCAGGACCCCAAACATTCACGATTATCGTCATGAAAGACGAGAACTCTGCTATTGAAGGCGTCCGGCATGGCCTTTATAAGGCCGCCGTCATCATACCTGCCGATTTCAGCAGGCGCGTCACGCTTCAGGGCCGCCCGGAGATCGGCCTTTTTCTCGACAATACCGACGGCGTATCGTCGGAGACCATAAGGAACCTCGTCAACGCCGCAGTCGTGCCGCTCGGTCAACGGTATGTACCGATCAGAGAGAAGACTAACGAAGTGCTCCTCAGGGACATCAACCTCTACCCCAAGGTCGACTATTACCAGTCCCTCGTACCCGGCGTCGTGATCATGGCGATTTTTCTCGGGACTTTGACGACAGGCGCTTTCAACCTCGTCATGGACAGGTTCATGGGGATAGACGAGAGTTACCTCCTCACGCCATTGTCGAAGAGTCATATAGTCACGGGGCTTGTCATAAGCGGCCTTTCGATCACAACCGCAATCGCAGTCCTGATTTTGGTCGTCAGCATATGGATTACGGGGATCCCTTTTTCGACTGGAATACACCAGTTCATTCCGCTCCTCATCATAATTGTCCTTACAACACTTTGCCTGATCAGTCTCATGTTCTTCATCCTCGGAAGGGTAGGACACCCGCGGATCGTCGGGATATTGAGCGGGTTTCTGAACGTCATGCTTTTCTTCCCGAGCGGGGCGATATATCCCATAGCGAGTTTCCCGGCCTGGCTGAAGGCGTTTGCCAAGATAAACCCCGAGGCATATGCCGTAGACGCGATGAAGTCCGTACTCTTCAAGGGAGCAAGCATTATTTACATCTCAGGCGATATTGCCTTTCTCGTGGTCTTTACCGCTGTGATGATGACCCTCTCGATACTTTCTTTCAAAAGAACGCTCTGAATAATGTCCAAAACTAGCTTTTCATAAAGAAGGGTGAGCGGGTTAGTGCCGCAAATAACGCCTCCCTCCGGGAAAAGATTTACATTTTTTGTCATTCTCAGCCCTCCCCCTTTATGGAAGTCATGGTAATTCCTCATTTTCCCAGTATGATTTCAGGCATCGAACCTGCTACTATATCTGATACGTATGTGTAATGAATTCCTTTTTTACGGTAGAAAAGACAGGGTACTGACGGACATCGTCATAACTGTATTGCTATTGTGCGGTCTCATGCTTTTCACAGGCATACCGGTGTCCGCACAGGACCAGGAAATTCCTGTAATGGCCCCCCTAAACCCCAAATTCGTCGATTATATGAACTTGAAGAGCGTTCCACGCTTAAGCATTCCAAACGTTACCTCTGACGGATACGCCCTCGGCTATATACCCTCTCCCCTTGACCTTTCCCACCTTGCAGGGCAGTCCATCTTTCCGGCAGATTCTCTCAGAGCCACTTCTATGGAAGCTCCGCTGCAAGCTCTGCCGGCGAGTTATGACCTCCGCCCGGGCAATGTGACTGCTGTGAGAAACCAGGGACAATGTGGCGACTGTTGGGCATTCGCAACAATGGGCTCTGCGGAGTCCAATCTCCTTATGTCGGTAGGGGAGACATGGAACTTCTCCGAATACAACCTCAATATGAACCATGGATTTGTTTGGCTACCATGCGAAGGCGGAAACGGGGACATGTCGACCGCATATTTTGCACGCTGGGGAGCTCCGGACTATCAAAGCGGGCCTATCAATGAGATCGACGATCCTTATCATCCGCAAGCCACTCCTCCGCCGGGCTATACGCCGCCGGTCTCGCCAACTCTGCGAAAACATCTGCAGGAGGTCATTATAGTGCCGCCAAGGACCGGCTATTCAGATAACGATAACCTAAAGAATGCAGTAATGACCTATGGAGGCGTCATGACGTCCTATTATGCATCCTCAAGCTACTTTCCTATGGGCTGCCCCACAGGCACCTGTACGACGTATTATTATTCCGGGGGCAGTTTTGCCGATCACGCGGTAACGATAGTGGGCTGGGACGACAATTTCCCTTCAAGCAGCTTTTCTCCAGCTGCCGCTCACAACGGGGCCTTTATAATCAAAAACAGCTGGGGAACAGGATGGGGTGACGGCGGGTATTTTTATATATCTTATGACGACTCGCAATTGGGCAAGGAGAGTAACTATGTATTTAACGGGGCCCAGCCAACGACCAACTATACGCATATATATCAGTATGATCCTCTCGGCTGGACGAGCGGCCTTGGCTACGGAAGCACAACAGGATGGTTTGCAAATATTTTTACGGCAGCCGCGAGCGAGCAGCTGACTGCGATGAGTTTTTATGTCGCATCGCCCAGTTCCCCATATGAGATATACGTTTATTCAAATGTCTCTGCCGGGGACCCAAGAAGCGGCTCGCTCGGCTCTACAAACACAGGCACGATGGCAACGCCTGGTTATCATACGATTACCCTAACCTCTCCTGTCTCTGTTACGGCCGGCCAGAGCTTCTCTGTTGTGGTAAAACTCACGACGCCGGGCTACAACTGGCCTATCCCAATGGAGTACCCTTGGAGCGGCTATAGTACAGGCGCCACTGCCGGCGCCGGGCAGAGTTTCATAAGCAGTAGTGGCACAAGTTGGTCAGACATAACAACACTTCCAAATGATCCAAATTATTCAAACACAAACGTCTGCATCAAGGCGTTTGCTGGGAATGACATAACCCCTCCGACGGACGGGACACTTACGGCAACGGCAGGCAATGGGCAGGTTTCTTTGAGTTGGACCGCTGCATCAGACAGCGGCGGTCTTAACCCAACGAATACGTATAAGGTCGTAAGAAGTACAGTGGGAACCCCGTCCACCCAGTGCGCAAGCGGAACACAGGTCTTTAGCGGGAGTGCTGCCTCAAAGACCGATACAGGACTCACAAACGGGACGACTTATTATTATCGCGTTTGCGCCTATGACAATGCCGGCAATCTTTCTATTGGCGCTACTGCCAATACTACTCTTCCCGTTCGTATTACAGTTACCACTTCCCCTTCGGGCTTGCATTTTAAGTTGGATGGGAGTGATGCTGCGCCGCAGACGTATGTCTGGAGTCCGGGCGAAGGCCACACGATCGCGGCATTGCCATCCACTCAGAGCGGAGCCACAGGGACTCAATATGTCTATTCCTCGTGGAGCGACGGCGGCGGCCAGAGCCATTCTATTGCGCCGGCAGCCGACGGAACTTATACGGCAAACTTTACGACACAGTATGAGCTAACTGTGCCTGCGTCGACTGGTGGTGTTGTAAGTCAAAATTGCTCTTCGGGCTGCTGGTATAATTCAGGTACATCGGCAGGGTTGTTGGCCAACCCGAACAACGGCTATATATTCGGTTCATGGGGCGGGAACTGTTCAGGGTCGAATCCCTCGACGACAGTCCTTATTAACGGAGTAAAGAACTGTACTGCCAGCTTCGTATCCTGTGTAATTAATCCGACAAAGGATATAAGCAGCGGCACATTATATCCTACGGTTGGGGGCCTTACTGGCGCCTATGCTGATGCCCTGGACCCGGATACCATCCGGCTTCTTGCAACGAATCTGTCCGAGACGTTGGATCTCAATCGCCCTATCGCGGTCTCCCTGAGCGGCGGATGGAACTGCGGGTTCGTGACCCAGACTTCATACTCGATCATTCAAGGGTTGACTATCGGCAATAACTCGTTAGCGGTCACCGCAGAGAACCTCATAATATACTAGTCTGAAGTTTCCTGAGTTTTCAGCCGTATTCGAACCGGATACCGTCGTAATAGAGGGGGCATCCCTGTCAGCGAAGGGACTGTAATTTTTGACCGCATCTCGATACAATAAATCCTTACAAAATACTTTCGTGCCCCTCTTCTTACCTCGCGGGTATTTCTAGTTTAGACCCCTTGACTACCGAAAACGCATTGAGGTGCCCGGTATTGCCGTCGTCCATGAATAACACATGGATGTGCCACGGTTCGCCAGGATAGTCGAATTCGCTCTGCAGTTCAGCAGGATAAAAGCCCAGAAGAATAACCGGCGCCTCGTCCCTGTACCCGACGAGTTTTCTCAAAAAAAGCTGGTTGCTTTTCCTTGCCATGTCGGTATCAGCCCCATCCAGAACGTCCCATACCAATTTTCTAATTTTGCCTTCAATCAGGAAAGGGAACGGTGCCTTTATATTCAGCCCGGACTTTCTCGCCTGGTCAAGAACAAAAGCGTAAAGCTCATTTTCGGACATATCGGCGGGGACGGCAATAGTCTGCCACTTTTCAACATTTGCAATGATGAGGAGAGACGCTTTTTCCCATTTCTTTATCTGGTTGCTGGTCTTATTGATGCCGTCTTTTCCGTAATTCACCCAAGCTTCGCCGTCAAGGACCATAATTTCTCCCTCTGCATTCTTGAGGATACCCAATGCATATACGTGGGGACTGGACAGCGCCCGGTCCAGTTCGACAACACCCTCCACATAGTTCTCCTGGATCATTTTTTTGAAATTGCCGTAATAGCGCACAATCACTGATGGGGGCCCGGCGTCCTTTGAAGCTGCAAAGACCGCAACCGGAAGGAGAAGCAGTATCGTCAGAAAAATACGTTTCATGGGAAGTTTGGAAATTGTATCAAAAACAATTCATATTCACAATGCGGGAGTGTCATCATAACAGCGGGTGCTTCCGGAATTTTCGCAGGACACGTGAAAAAGAAAGGAGAGAAAGGTTCATACGGGGCATTGTTCATTTTTTCTTTGCGCCTTTGCGCGAAAATCCGGGCAGTGTCTCTGTATTCCATGTTCGTTGGATCTAGCCGCAAGACACGGACTTTCCCTTAAGCCATGCCGGGACCTTAATCCCTTTTTTTTCGAAGCGGGCCGCCAGTTTCCCTCTCACGGAGGGTGAGGTCCCGCCTCAAAGCAGCCGCCTGTAGGACATTCTAAAATAGATCATCGCGTAGAGATAGGCGACGATAAAAATGAAAACGATGAGGGCCATGATCTTCACGATTTACTATACCATACATCAAGTTTCTTGAAAACCAGGATCAATGTTCAAAAAAAAGCCCCGGGGGGGGCCGGGGCATTAAGGAGGGGCTATTAAATATTTTACCGTCAGATTATTAAAGGACGATTAACATTTGATTAAAAAAAATTAAGAAAAGCCTTTCTTCTTGAGTCAACAACCGGACATTTCTCAATTGGTAACAATAGGACTTTCTCACTCGGCGTATTGTTTCCCCGTTCAAAAAAGTTGACAATGGTTCTCATTACATGGTTAACTATATGACAACAATTATTCAAATCTTCCAAAAGTCAAACCGGCGCATCAAGCTTTTTCCATCTGATCTGGCTAACCGTTGCGATATCGAATAGTGACTTGAAAAGCGGGCGAATTTTTTCAGCGCAGCCACCCGCCGGTAATTTTTTTTGGAGCATGTTTTTCAGGAGGTGAATATGGTAAACGGCAAGATGAAGGAATGGAGTACTGTGGCATATAACCTGGCGTTGTCATTGCCTTATTTCCTTGCAGGATTCGTCGTGATTTTCGGTCTCGTGCTGGTAAATACGGCAATATCGCCGGCTAAACCTGCGGATGCCGATTATCCGGCGTCCCGCAGCCGCAATGACGCCGGGGTGAAAGAAACGACAAACCAGGCTGTCCTTCAGTGGATGAAAGAGAACTCCGAAATGCCCGAGCAGGTCCTTTCGAAAATCTACAGCGTCGCGGTGAGCAGCGTCAACCCGGACCTCGTCCTCGCCATCTGTCTTGTGGAGTCCAACTTCGACCCTCGCGTGGAAAGCGAAAAAGGCGCGATAGGACTGATGGGCATAATGCCGGACGTCTGGATGGAAGAACTGAAGGCGCATGGCATCGTGAGAGCGCAGGAAGACCTCTATACGATATCGAGCAACATAAACGCAGGCATGTACGTACTCGAGAGGTATTTGTCGAGAACGAACAATCTCAGGGAGGCCCTCAGCCGCTATGCGGGCAGGGACCCCGGGTATGCGACGAAGGTTTTGCGTATGCTCGGGGAAGTCTCGCGGGCGCGGCGTTCGGAGGTGCAAACCCATCTTGCCTCGTTAAGAACAAACGGGTGAAGGAGTTGTGAACAATCGCATCGATCGGCGGGTAATTGCACTTCCGGGAAAGACAGACCACGCATGCATTTTTGAAAAACTGCAGCTCTGCCGGTATAATATCCACCGGAGAAATTCCATTGATGCCAAAGAGAGACCAGAAGCGGATCGTCGAGAATTTTAAATTGCGTCAGGAGCGTCAGCTCCTCGCCATAGCGGTAGCGCTGCTGCTTATAGTGTTACTTGCCATGATACACCACCGGTCCGACCTCTTCGGAAACGTATCGAAGAGCGCCGCCTTTGCGATGCAGGCCTTGGTCATCGCGGCGTTCATAGGCTTCACCTCTGCCAACTGGAGATGCCCGTCATGTAATAAATATCTTGGCAGCAATATTTACAAACGCGGCTGCAGAAAGTGCGGGACCAGGTTTCAATAGCGGGGACCGCCCTTAAGTCCCCGGATTCTACCGGCTACTTCTATTAATTCTCCTGCTTTGATAGAATGGTAGTATGATGGCTTCAGCGAATATGTATAGGCGGCTCAGCGTCGTCCCTTTCTCCGTAGTTGTCCTCGGTTTCATACTGTTGGCAACCGGGTGCGGCGGATCGGGTACCGGTGAACCCCGGGCGTCGGGCTTTCTCAAAGGTACCGTCACCATCGGCCCTCTTTGTCCCGTCGAGCCCTGTACTATTTCTCCCGAACAGTTGGCCGCCGTTTATGCGGCAAGGAAGGTAATCGTCTATACCCCGGACAGGACCCTGGTAGTGAAGGAACTCAGCCTGGACCAAAACAACGGAGGGTACAGTGTCGAATTGGAGGCAGGCCAGTATACCGTCGACATTAATCATATAGGCATCGACAGGAGCCCTGATGTCCCGAAGACGGTGACCATTGACCCTGGACAGACAGTGACACTAGATATAGCGATCGATACAGGGATCAGGTAATGCCGCAATCTTGAAATAATCCCTCTGAAAATTTCAGCGCCGGTGAAACCATAAGACGCAGGACATCCGGTTCAACTTATCTCGCGTGTATCCTGCACTGTTCCTCGATGAGCCCCTGAAGTTCATCCGGTGACGGGAGAGGATCCGGCAGGCCTTGAAAATAGACGCGACAAGGGCTGTAACCCCACACCTGATTATTTCCTCTGCAACCGACTCAGGGACATTCTCTATCAGCAGAAGGTCCGTATACCACGACTCCTGTGTCGGGGCGATGCCCGCACAGTCCCTCCCCCGAATAAACCTGGGCCTCGCCCCTTTTTCGAGTGCCAAACTGCTGATCGCGTTTCTCGTATTCTGAAGGCCCCTCATCGAGGGACTTACGGCCAGCCCGTGCCGCCCTCTCGTCAACGGGGCAAACCGGTCCAGATTGACCCCCGAACAACAGATCAGGACATCCGGTCCCCTGTGTGCATCAGGCTGTACAATAAAATAGAAAAAGTCGTTTACGAATTTATATGTCCTGCGTTTATCCAAGCGCTGCATCCGCCAATCCGCACATTCGGTATTATACAATTAAAGCAAACGCGAACAGCTTTATGTGCCCTTCTTAGTTATTTTCTCTTTCATCTTTGAATCGAATTTATCTTTCTTGATTATAAACCGTTCGTGTTTTCCCTTCGAGATCAGTTCTACGCCGTCGTGTGCCTCTACTTCGAATAATAACCGCCGTCCATCAACCTCGATTAGTTTTACTTTTGCAGTTACTTCAAAACCCGGCGGAGTTGCAGCTATATGACTCACGTCAATATGTGTGCCGACAGTCTGTTCACTTGGCCAGTCAAGATAAGGGTTTATCGCCTTAATGCACGCCCATTCCAGAAAACCCACCATGAACCCGGTTGCAAAAACTTCCGGCATCTCCTGAAATTCTACCGACTCCGGATATAATGCCGGAACGGTTTTCGACTCTGGAATATGAAACTTAAATTCCGATTCAATTCCGGGTTTTAATGTGTCTTTCATACAGACATGAACTCCCTCCCTTACGTTACTATTCTCCCCGTCGGTCAGCAGTTATTTTATACCTTTCCGCTACGATCAGTGTCAAGAAAAAACTGGCTATTCCCGGTTGAACTCCGAACAAGAATAATAAAGACGAGGGCAGATCGTGAAATCATCGCATGACGGGCTTTGATAAGTCGCGGGAAAAGTACTATTATAAATCAGGAGGTGCAGAGTGTCGGTAATCGAATATTCAGGGATAAAGATCAATCTGGATGATGAGGGCTATCTCGTAAATTACGAGGACTGGAATGAAACAGTCGCTCGTGCCCTGGCCGAAAGAGAAGGCGCAGGGGAATTGACCAGCGACAAGATGGACATCCTGAAATTCATGCGCAATTACTATAAAGAATACAATTTTTTCCCCATCCTGCGCTTCGTGTGCAAGAACGTCGGCCAGCCGAGGGACTGTGTGACCGAAAAGTTTATAGAACCGGTCATCGCCTGGAAGATTGCGGGGCTCCCGAACCCCGGGGACGAAGTGAACATGTTTGGAAAATGGGAACCACTCGGCTTCTGAACCGGCTGCACGTGATCGTTACCGCTTATCGGACCGTTTTTAAATGCTGGACGCTCCTGCTAGGGAACAACAAAAGATGCCATGCCAAGGTAATGGGAATCCAGCCTGCCCGAGGGTGTAACCAGCAGGTATACGGTGTATATGCCCGGAGAAAGTTTTGTGACGGAAAGAGTGAGCGGGTTGACGTCTATGGGGCCGGTCACATTTTTCATCCACGGCTCGATGCCTGCCACAGGAACTCCCGAGAGGACCTGCCGAGCGTCCTGAAATGAGAAGACGTGAAAGGTAAAGTCGGGTTTTACCAAAAAAATGTTCGCCGGATCGGTCGATACCGAATACGCAATATACAAATCGACAGGCGCGGTAAATCGGGCCAGCGCAACCTGGAACTGGACCGTCTTTCCGCCAGAGGCAATGGGACCGAAACCAAAGGGGTTCAACTGTGCAGGATCGAGGGCCGCCGTGGGAGAATCGACTGTCGGAAAAGTGAAGGCCTGCCGCCCCGCCGGAACAGGAATGCCTGTAACGGTTTCGATGACTCTGTAGATGCTCCCCGATTTATAATCCGAAAGGTATATACTGCCGGATTCATCCTCACCGAAGGTAGTAATGGCATAGGGGGAAGCAAACAAGATAGTATTTTGAAACGATCCGCCATCCTTCTTTAATCCCCTAATCCGGCCGGTGCAGTAATCTCCGTAGAGATAGACCTCCTGCAGCCCGGGGTACTTCTGCCCACGGTAAACCATTCCGCCTATGACTGCACAGTCCCCGGTGGTATGGTCGTATTCGGCCACTGGAAGGACGAGACCTGCCGAGCTGCAGGATGTACTGAGATAACAGTGAGAGGCCTCCATGATGTTCCATCCGTAATTTTCGCCGCCAGTACTCGCCGCAGGCTGGAAATCGACCTCTTCATAGAGGTTCTGCCCCACATCGCCGATATAGAGGTCCCCTGTCTGACGGTCGAACGAAAACCGCCAGGGGTTTCGCAGCCCTAAGGCCCAGATTTCAGGTAGATAACCTAGAGTCTGGACAAAAGGGTTTGTCGGGGGCACGCTATATGGTAACGTGCCGGACTCGACATCGATCCTAAGCATTTTGCCGAGCAGCGAACCGTGGTTTTGCGCGTACTTGCGCGGATCGCCGGCCGACCCGCCATCGCCCATCCCTATATAAAGAAACCCGTCAGGCCCGAAGGCCAATTGACCGCCGTTATGGTTGGGAAAAGGCTGGCTGATAACCAGGAGGCGCTCTTCGCTTAAATGATCGGCGATGTCAGGGTTGGCGCTTACATGATAACGCGCAACTACCGTCGCGCCGTCAGGCTGCCGGGTATAATTTACATAGAAGCGGCCGCTGGTTGCGAAACCGGGTGGAAAGGCCACACTGAGCAGGCCCCTCTCCCCCCCTGACAAGACCCGGTCTGATATGTCGAGAAACGGCGCCGCAAGAAGAACGTCGGCCCTGATTATCATGATGCGCCCGCCCTGTTCCACCACGAATAACCGCCTGCTGTCATCACCCGCGTGAGTAATGTCTACCGGGTGGACGAGCCCTCCGTTTACTTTGATCAATGAGATGTTCGGCCAGGCAGTGACAACGGCGGCGGCTTCATGCTGCATCGAGAGTAGACAGGCTGCCAGCAAAAGAGCGCACACTGCGCTTGCCGGGACCGGGATAGAAATCTTTCGGTTTCCCGCATACGTTTTCAGATTGGAGAATAGACTGGCGATGAACATTTTTACCTCCATCCCGGACCGGGCTGCGCTTAAATATAATCACGGCCCATCATTATTACAAGTGTATCAGACAAATAAACTAGCGCCTATAGGACAAACAAATGGGCTTTAGTAGGCCGTTGAAAAACTGCACTGCGTTTTTGATGGTCATTCCCGTGGAAACGGGAATCCATCCCTCTTCAATTCCCCCTTAAGATAACGCCCCCAGGCTCCCTGCCTGCCGGCAGGCATGGCGCCTTTCCCCCTCTTTCCGCACTCAGGCGGATTCGCCGAGGAGAAAAGATAAGAGGGGGTTAAGGGGAGTTATGATTTCCGAAGTGGGGTCTGGATACCCGCCTTCGCGAGTATGACAGCGTTATTGACAAAAGGGGACTTTTTCAACAATCTGTTAGCGCAGTCGTTCCGAATTGATTAAAGATTTAGGATGAAGCTCAATGCTTCAGGGGAAAAGACCAGCTCAGAGACCAGTCTGTGACGGCCTTGTACATCTGCTTTGTGAAACGAACGTCCCCTTTCGCCTGCAACGCCGCAGGTTCTCCTCCGCCGTTCGCTGCAGCAGTCATCTTTTTCAACGGGACCTCGACAGTCAGCAAATTCAATCCGCCCATGTCTTCCAGGTGGATGGAAAGTCTATTGTCAGCCAGTGTGTCTTTTATATACCTTTCGAAGCTCCCGCTTATTGGGGAAACAGTCAGGGTGTAGCGCAGTGTGCCGGTCTCCCAGGTGGTAGTTAATTCGGCTTCGGTGTTTTCGAGCTGTGAGAGTATTTTCTTGTCCCATTTCTTTGCCTCAGCCAGATATTTTGTCTCCGACAGGGCCTTATCCGCGCCGGGTTTGCACGAGATGCACCATAATAGAGATAAGGCAGGTACTAAAAAAAGAAGCGGTTTAAAGCGAATAAACCATTGCATTGCAAAACGTATCATACGAAATCGCCGCGATAAAGGGCAAGATAAAAATGACGCTCCGGCCTGCGGTCGGTCTATGACAGATCCGATGGCACGGGGTATAATAAAAGAGATGCATATCCTGGCGGTCGATCACCTCGGAGAAGACAGGGAGGCCCTGAGCCTGGCCCTTGCGCAAACCCTTGGGATTACTCTCTATGAGGCGCGCGCACGCATCTCCGGCGCTGGAATGGGGCCGGTCATCATCGCAAGTTTCAGCGATAAGCTCGACGCGGACAACAGGGCAGAACAACTCCGTGCCGCCCGCATAAGTCCCCTTGTCCTCAGCCAGGATGAGATAGAGACAGACGAGAAAAGGACCATCGCCCGCACCTTTGTCCTGGCGGACACCGAGCTGGTAGTCGGTACGAGGACAGGGGAGGAAGTGAGGATGGCCTATTCAGGCGTCACTCTCATCATTCGCGGGACACGGATAACGCATACTACCCGGACGGAGACTGAAAAAAGCACTAAGTTCGCCCTTGACCGGGCGATCATGTCGGGCGGCCTCATGCTGACCAAGTCGGTAAAGGTGACAAGCACTACCAGCACCGACGTGCGCGACGGCTTCTTCCATCTCTACGGCGCCACTCTCCCGCCGGTCGTCTTTCCCGAATCGGGCGTGCTCTACGATTCCCTCGGCCCGGCGCTCCAGCTTACGAGGACGGCCAACTTCACACGCCTGCTGGGGGAACTGAGACAACGCTGCACCGCGGCGGTATTCGACGACCGTCTCGTCAACAGGCCAGGTCAGGTCCGCCTGCTGGGGCCTCGCTTCACTCCCGAGGCGCACCTGGATATCGCGATATCAGTTCTCGCCCGCTCCCTCAGATCTTAGGTCTTTCGCCATATAACCCGGCTAATCGGGACAAAAAAATTCTTGAGAGTAAATAAAATAAAGGGTAGATTAAGTATAATAAAAGACGCGACCAAAACGGGTCCGGTTGAACATATGAGAGAGGGGCTTTAATGAAAGAAAATAACAAAGGCAGCGATTCGGGACACGATTTTATGAGAACAAGTCTTGTCCTCGGGTGCTTCTTCCTTTTACTTTTTTACGTCCTTCCGGTATCCGCAGCAAACCAGAACAGCGGCGTATCATCGTCTCCCGAATGGGTCATCGGCGTGCCATGGGAGGGAGAGACCGGAATCACCGAGACGGTCGGTCAGATCATGCAAAGGGAACGGGCGAGAGAACTCATCCGCGGCCCGGAGGTACAGAGGATCATTCCTTTCAGGACTAATCCTAATCGTAAAAATAATCCCCAAAATCCGGCCTCACCTGCTGTCTCCGGCTCGCCTGCCTCTAGCGGTATCGGCCCGTTAATCTCTGTGAGACCCTACACCCCGCAGGTTGTAGGTCCGCCCAACTTCCTCGGGGCCACCCTTGCAGATACAGGCGCCTTCCCCCCTGACACGATGGGTGCAGTAGGCCCTACACAGTATATCGTCGCACTCAATGGCAGGATCCGTTCCTTCACTAAGGCCGGCGTTCTTGACCATATGCTGGATGTAGACACCGACGCATTTTTCACCTCGGTGATGACGCAGCCGGTGTCCTCGAACTTTACGTCCGACATTCGTATCCGCTATGACCGGCTTTCCGGAAGATGGTTCATCACCATGATCGATGTTCCAGGCCTATCGGCTACCCAGCCGAACCGTATCATGATCGCGGTCAGCAGCGGCGACACGATCATAGGTACATCAAGCTTTACCTTTTTTCAGTTTCAGCAAGACCTGCCCCCACCTAATGCGGATACAGGCAAGTTTGCCGATTATCCGACGCTGGGTATCGATGCCAATGCCTTATACATAGGCGTCAACATTTTTAATTCATCGGGCAACTTTACCGGTACAACAGGCTTTGTTGTTCGGAAAAGTTCAATCCTCGGAGCCGGCCCGATTTTCGTGACCGCCTTCCGCGGCCTTGTACCGAGCCCCGGGACCTCTGACGGCCCTTACACTCCCCAGGGCGTAGACAATTACGATCCATCGGCTACACAAGGGTACTTCATCGGAGTGAGTAATACCCTTTTTGGAGAACTAGTTCTGCGGAGGATAAGCAACCCCGGCGGAACGCCTTCTATCAGCGGTAACGTCTTCATTACGGTACCCGCTACATTTTATCCTCTTTCGGTACCGCACCGTGGAAATACCGGAGGAACAAACGGCAACCTCGACGCCCTTGACGACCGGCTATTTGCGGCACATCTCAGAAACGGAAGCCTCTGGACAGCCCATAACATAGGTCTAAATAGTGCCGGAGCCTCAATTGTCGACCATTCAACCATTCCTCCAACATGCCCCACATGCGACCGGGACGGATCGAGATGGTATGAGATAGACAATCTGTCGACAACGCCGACCCTTCGACAGTCCGGGACGGTATTTGATAATGCTGCCACGACCCCGAGGTTTTACTGGATACCATCGATTATGGTCTCAGGACAAGGGCATGCTGCGATGGGATTCAGCACCGCAGGCACGAATTATTTTGTTGATGCCGCCACTGTGGGCCGGCTTGAAGGAGATCCCGGCGGTACGATGCAAACACCTTTCCTTTACACCACAAGTACTACCTCATACAACCCATTGAATGATCCAGGCGCACTTGGCGCGCCTCGACGCTGGGGAGATTTCTCTTACACGAGTCTCGACCCCAGTGACGACATGACCATGTGGACGATCCAGGAATTCTGTAACGCAACAAACTCTTACGGCGTGCAGGTAGTAAAACTCCTCGCCCCGCCGCCGGCCACGCCGTCTTCTGCGTCTCCTTCGAGCGTTCATACCGGACTGAACTCCCCGGTGGACGTAGTTGTTACCGGCACATCAACAAACGGTTCGGGCTTTTTCGATCCAGGGCCGGGGTTTGACAACCGTATCGATGCGGACATCGACTTAGTCGGTTCCAATATCCTAATCAATAGCGTTACCTATACCGATCCCACGCACGTCACGTTGAACATCTCTACGAAATTCGCCAGTCCGGGGTCTTTCGACGTTACCGTCACCAACCCTGACGGACAGTCCGCGACCAGCACGTCTCCCATCTTCACGATCACGGCACCCTGTTCCGCAATAATCAGCCCTTCCGGGCCGGCCCTTGATGCCACGTATGGCGTTCTTTTCAGCCAGCAATTCTCAGCAAGCGGCTGTACATCGCCATACACATTCGCGCTTACAGGCCAGCTTCCCACCGGGATGACCTTCTCGGACCCCACACTTTCGGGAACGCCGTTTCAGGTCGGGAGCTTTCCGATCACGGTCACTGCCACTGACGCCGAAGGCGCTTCCGCTAGCCAGGGCTATACCCTGACAGTCACCACAGCCCCAGGCACGGCTGCAGTACAAATACAAAACGGCCCGGTACCTTTTCAATCGATCCAGTCGGCATATGATCACCCTGTGGTGAACGGAGATATCATCCAGGCCCAGGCGATCGATTTTGTGGAGTCGCCTGTGTTTGACAACCCAAACAACCTCAACCCGTTTTCGATCACCCTTTCAGGCGGATGGGACCAGGCATTTAGCACTAATACCGGCACTTACACAAAGATCATGGGCAGCCTGACCATAGCCAAAGGCACAGTCACCATCGAAAATGTGATCTTTCACTGACGCCTTATCGCATATCAAAATATTGGATCTTCGCGTAAGAGTGTGGAGCATTTTGTTCTATTCGGAAGTTTTCAAATCTAGATGAAGATAACATGATAGAAATTTATAAGAAACTGCCGAAAACTAACTGCGGAAAGTGCGGTTCAGCAACTTGCATGGTCTTTGCCATGAGGATCAAGAAAGCACAGGCCGATCTGTCTGACTGCCCCTATGTAAAAGGCGAGGCATCTGAAGGGGCACAAGCGAATTCGCTGACAACGTCCCCCAGCGGGTACGAGCACGTTGCAAAAGAGATCGAGAAAGAGGCGGTGAGCGTCGATTTCAGGCAGGCCGCAGAGGCGATTGGCGGAGCGTATATTTTCCGTGGCGACAAAGAAGCCATAAAGCTAAAGATGATTAATAAAACTTATGAACTGTGTAAAGAGGGGTTGTTCGAAAATGATGAATACAGCCGCGACACCTGGGCGAGGATAATCATATGCGATTATGTACGCAGACAGTCAACCAGACCTCTTACAGGGGAATTGATAGAACTTGGACACTTCCCCCATACCGCTTCTTATGTGAAGGCGTTCCAGAGCAATGCAGAGAGAAAGATAGCAGACGTGTTCAAAAATAATGCGCTGGGGTTAAGACAGCGTTGCGAGGAATTGGGAGGCGCCGAGATCTCAACCAGGCTAAAGGCAGATTATAGCTTCAGGTTCGACCTCCTGCCGAATGTGCCTCTATTCCTCTCTTTCTGGTCCGCCGACGAAGAGTTCGATGCCGAATGCAAAATGCTATTCGACCGAAGCGCAGAGTTCCATATCGATATCGAGTATCTTGCCAACCTGCTGGAAAGATTCACTGCCCAGCTGGCAGGGGAGCAGTAAAAAAGACCATACATGACGGACTCTGCCGGCAATGATCGGCTATTTCTTATGACAGAGAACACACCATCCGGCTATCCCTTCAGTTTCTCCAGCGCCTCTTTCGCCGCCAGGGCCTCGGCCTCTTTTTTCCTCTTCCCCGAGGCGACACCGAGTTCCCTGCCGTCCAGGAACACCGCGACTGTAAAGACCCTCTTGTGTTCCATCCCCTGTTCTTCGATGACCCTGTATTCCGGAAGGGTACCGTAGAGAAGCTGCGTCTTCTCCTGGAGTTCGGTTTTGTAGTCGTACAATTCCCCCTCTTCGATTACCCTGCCGATCCTCTCCTTAAAAAATGCGCGTACAATCTCCCGTGCCTTTGCGAACCCGCCGTCGAGGTACACCGCACCTATGACCGCCTCCAGGGCATCGGAGAGGATCGACTTTTTGATCCGGCCGCCGGTTGAATCCTCTCCTTTGCCGAGCAGGATATATCTGCCGAGCGAAAGCGAGACCGCGATATCTGCGAGGACCGCTTCGCAAACCAGGTAGGACTTCATCTTTGCCAGGACCGATTCGTCATATTTTTCTTCGAGGAGAAAGAGATATTCCACAACAACCAGCCCTATTACCGAGTCGCCCAGAAATTCGAGCCGTTCGTTGTATGCGGGGCTTTTCGCCCTGTTTTCGTGGTAGTAGGACTTATGCGTGAGTGCCTTGGCGAGAAGGTCCTTGTTCTCGAAGAAATAGCCGAGTTTATCTTCGAGGTCTTCTACGTTGCGTTGCGTTTTAGAAGGGGTCAATTTGCGAATTTCTTAAAGAGCAGGCAGGCGTTCGTGCCGCCGAAGCCGAAAGAATTCGACAGTGCGGCCCTGATATCCGCCTTCCTCGCCGTATGCGGAACGTAATCGAGATCGCATTCCGGATCAGGATTGTCGAGGTTGATCGTTGGCGGTACCATACCGTTATGGATAGTCAACGCGCAGATGACCGCTTCAACCCCTCCCGCAGCGCCCAGGAGGTGTCCGGTCATCGACTTCGTAGAACTGACCGCGACCTTATAGGCGTGCTCCTTGAAAACAGTCTTGATCGCCAGGGTCTCCAGTTCGTCCCCGTATTTCGTCGACGTCCCATGCGCGTTTATGTAATCGACTTCCCAGGGGTCCATGCCCGCGTCCCGCAGGGCCATCGTCATACACCGCGCCGCGCCCTCGCCCCCGGGGGCCGGAGAGGTAATATGATATGCGTCTCCCGTAAGGCCGTAACCCGCAATTTCCGCGTAGATCTTCGCCTTTCTCGCAAGGGCATGGCCCAGTTCCTCGATAATCAGGATGCCGGACCCCTCGCCCATGATGAAACCGTCCCTGTCCCTGTCAAAGGGACGGCTCGCCTTCTCCGGTTCGTCGTTCCTCGTCGACAGCGCCTTCATCGCGTTGAACCCTCCGATCCCCATCGAAGTGATGCAGGATTCTGTGCCGCCCGCGATCATCGCGTCCGCATCGCCCCGCTGGATGACCTTGAACGCGTCGCCTATGGCGTGGCTGCCCGTTGCACATGCGGTAGCAGGGGCCGAGTTCGGGCCTTTTGCTCCAAACTTTATCGATATCTGTCCCGCGGCGAGATTGATGATAAGCATCGGGATAAAAAACGGCGTGATCCTTCGCGGGCCCTTTTCGAGCAACACCTTATGGTAATGCTCGATCGCCGGAAGACCGCCCATTCCG
The DNA here is from genome assembly GCA_044450345.1 of Thermodesulfovibrionales bacterium. Taxonomy (GTDB): domain Bacteria; phylum Nitrospirota; class Thermodesulfovibrionia; order Thermodesulfovibrionales; family UBA6898; genus Sulfobium. The sequence continues at coordinate 46,018 of JBIOIY010000011.1, forward strand.
GAACCCACATAAACCCCGACGCGCGCGGCATTATGCTCGTCTACCTTCAGACCGGAATCTTCCATGGCCATGGTCGAGGCGGCAACGCCGAAATGGATAAACCTGTCCATCTTCTTGACCTCTTTCGGCTCGATATAGTCTTCAGGGTTGAAGCCGTCGACCTCGCCCGCTATCTTCGTTGCAAACGAGGAAGCGTCGAACTGGGTTATCCTTCTGACGCCCGAGCGCCCCTGAAGCAATCCGCTCCAGCTTTTTTCTACACCGATGCCGAGAGGGCTGATAAGCCCCAGGCCTGTGACAACGACCCTTCTTCCGCTCATTAAGGCTGTTTTTTCTTTATATACTCTATGGCGTCTTTCACCTTCGTTATCTTTTCCGCGTCTTCATCGGGAATTTCTATATTGAAGGTCTCCTCAAAGGCCATAACGAGTTCTACGGTATCAAGCGAGTCCGCACCGAGATCTTCGACGAACGAAGCCTCCGGCGTCACTTCGGCGACATTGACGCCGAGCTGTTTTGCAATTATCTCCTTCACCTTTTCATCAGTCATTACTATTCCTCCCGCTTATTTCAAATTTAAATGCATCTCGAACAACAGCCGCATGCCCATGACAAACGGCCCCCCTCTTTTCTATGATAAATCCTCACATATACATCCCGCCATTGACGTGTATCACCTGCCCCGTGATATATCCCGACTCCGGGGACGCGAGGAAAGAGACGGCGTGTGCAACATCTTCCACAGATCCGAATTTTCCGACCGGTATAGATTTTAACATTTCTTGCTTCACATTTTCAGCAAGGGCGTCCGTCATCGCCGTTGCGATGAACCCGGGCGCCACGGCGTTCACGGTTATTCCCCTGCTTGCGTATTCCCGTGCGACAGTCTTTGTCAGCCCCACAATCCCGGCCTTGGAGGCGCTGTAATTGGCCTGCCCGGGGTTTCCCATAAAGGCGACGACCGATGCGATATTTATGATCCTTCCGTATTTTTGCTTGACCATTACCTTCACGGCCTCTTTCGAACAGAGAAAAACTCCCTTGAGATTTATATTGATCACCGCATCCCAGTCCTCTTCCTTCATCCTTAATACGAGACCGTCCCTTGTTATGCCGGCGTTGTTCACCACGATGTCGATCCTGCCAAACTCCCTTACTATGTCCCCGAACACCTTCACCACCTGGTCCGACTTCGAGACATCGAGTCTGAACGACTGGGTCTTGACGCCGCGTGCGGCGAGCTCTTTCGCAGTTTCCGAGGCGCTCTCCACCGACACGTCGGCGATGGCGAGATTCACGCCCTTCTTTGCAAGGTCCTCGGCAATCGTTTTCCCTATGCCCCTTGCGCCGCCCGTCACCAAGGCAACCTGCCCTTTACAATCCATAGACACCCCCTAAAAAACGTCTTTAATTTTAACAAAGTGGCAGTTTCTTTTCCAGTACTTTTCTATGGTATAATTAATTTCGTCTGCAAACCTAATAAATCGAAAAATCCTGAAAAGAGAGAGGGTTATATGGCGGGAAAAGTATATCTTATAGATGTTACCAACAGGGACGGGGTGCAGACCTCGCGCATCCTTCTGCCCAAGCTCTCGAAGACCATGCTCAATATCTATCTCGACGAAATGGGCGTCTTCCAGAGCGAGATCGGGTTTCCCACCCTTAAACATGAGGTCAACTACATAAACGGGAACCTGGAGCTTGCAAAAGTCGGAGCGATAAAAAGGACCCATCTGGAGGGCTGGTGCAGGGCGATCGCAGAAGACGTGAGGCTCGCCTTCAAAAACTGCCCGGACATCAGGCACCTTAACATCTCCATGTCCACCTCCGAGATCATGATACAGGGCAAGTTTCAGGGGAAGAAGACCTGGAAAGACATAGTAAAGTCGATGGTCGAGGCGGTGAAGACGGCCAGGGAACTCGGGGCCGAGACCGTGGGGATAAACGCCGAAGACGCTTCGAGGACGGAACTGGAACGGCTTATCGATTTCGCACTTGCCGGCAAAGAGGCCGGGGCAGACCGTTTCAGATACTGCGACACGCTCGGGGCGGACGACCCGATCACGATCTACGAGAGGATCAAGGCACTCGCCCTCGCAACGAAGTTCCCTCTGGAGATGCACTGTCACAACGACCTCGGAATGGCCGAGGCCGTATCATGCGCAGGTGCGCAGGGGTCTATAGAAGCAGGGGTTGACACTTACATTAATACGACCTTAAACGGATACGGCGAACGCTGCGGAAATTGCGACCTTGTCGCGACGATCCTCGCTCTTAAGTTCTCGCACGGGCTGAGCCGGAAGGTGCACCTCGACGAGCATGTTGACCTGAAGAGGTCCTGGAAGGTCGCGCGGTACGCTTCGTATGCCTTCGGGCTTCCGATCCCGATCAATCAGCCGGGTGTAGGGTCCAACGCCTTTGCGCACGAATCCGGCATACACGCCGACGGCGCCCTGAAAGACAGGCGCAATTACGAACTTTACGATCCCGAAGACGTCGGCAGGGGAGAGCCTGAACTGCTCGAAACAGGAAGGATCATCACCACGGGAGAATATGGCGGCGTCAAGGGGTTCAGGCATGTGTACGATAAGCTCGGCATACATTTTCAGACGGACGACGAGGCGAGAAAAATTCTGGAAATTGTGCAATACGCGAACCTCCACACGCAAAAAGCGCTGACGGACGACGAACTGCGCTTCATCGCAATGTACCCGGAGATCGTAAGAAAAATACTGACGGTAAACGTGTAGATCTTAGATACAATCGACGGATGACTTGAAAGGAGAAATCATGACGGAAACAACTATAGGTATCGAAGGGATGTCCTGCCAGCACTGCGTGATGAGGGTAAAGAAGGCGATCGAGGGGCTGAAAGGCATTAATAAATCGGACGTGGAGATCGGACTGGCGAAGGTGACATTCGATGAATCGCTGATACAGAAAAAAGAGATCGAAGAAGCGATCGTCAAGGCCGGTTACAAGATCAAAGGATAACACATTTTTGTAGGGGCAATTCGTAAGGGCAATTCATGAATTGCCCCTACGCCCTCAGCTCCCCGCCTGTCTTTTGGAGTATGTATCCGACCAGGCCGCCGTGCACCTCTTCGACCTCGCTGTCGGTCAGCGTCCTGTCCGAAGCGCGGTAGGTTATCCTGAAGGCAAGACTCTTCTTGCCCTGAGGGATATTCTTGCCCCGGTACTCATCGAATAGCTCGACCCCTTCGATAAGGTCGGACCTAAATCCGGTCAGCTCTTTCATCACCTCTGCCGAGGTTATACCTGCATCCAGAACAATCGCAATATCACGCTCTATTGCCGGATACTTCGGTATCTGTATATAGGTCAGCTTCCCGGAGACAAAGGAAAATAATCTGTCGAGATCCATCTCGAACATCACGATCTCGGGTTTGTTGATCTTGAGGTCCAATTTTTCTACCATACCCGGGGAGAGTTCGCCTATGAATCCGATCCTTGCCTTATCAAGCATGATATCGGCGGACTTGCCTTTATGGAGGAATACTTCTTCCGAAGGGACATAGGTATGTCCTTTAATCTTCATCTCTTCAAAGAGGGCATCGACCGTCCCCTTCGCGATAAAAAACGACGGTGCGTCTTCCTTCCACAACGACGGCAGATTTTCCCTGAAGAAGATACCGCCGAGCATCAACTCCTCTTCCGGCAGTTGTCCGCCTTCGTCTATAAAGACCTTCGAAACCTCGAACAGCCGGACGTCCCTGATGCCCCGCGAAAGGTTATAGCGGAAATTGTTCAGAAGTGAAGGCAGAAGCGTGGTCCTCATGAGGGAATCCTCCTGCCTCAGCGGGTTCATGACATTGATATGCCTCCGCCGCCGGTCATTCCCGGGGACCGAAAGCAGATCGAGATCGGTCCCGTTCATGAAACTGTAGTTGATCACCTCGGTAAACCCCGTTTTCCTGACTGCCTCTTTGGCCCTTCCGACATTGATCTCTTTCCAGTTGAGGAGACCGTCGGAAAGCGCGGTTTTCGGGGTCCTGGCGGGGATATTGTCGAAGCCGTAGATGCGGGCCACTTCTTCAACTATGTCGTAATACTCCCTGACGTCTCTTCTGTAGGGAGGCGGAGATGCAAGAAACCGCTCACCCCTGTCTTCCGTAAGGATACCCACCCGTTCGAGCGTCTTGAGCATCTCGTCCTTCTTCAGTGCCGTACCCAGCAGCGAATTCACCTTGTCGTATCCGACCTCAACCGAATTCGGTGCGTACTTTTCCGGATAGACGTCCACTATGCCGTGGACCTTGCCGCCGCCTGTCTGCTGCATAAGAAGAGCGGCCCTGTTCAGGGCCTTTTCGAGAAATACGATGTCTGTGCCCCTTTCGAACCTGTATGAAGATTCGGTCTTCAACCCCAGCGCCTTCGATGTCCGCCTCACCGAGGCCGGTTCGAAATACGCGCTCTCGAGAAAGATGTTCCTGGTGTCCGCAGTGACGCTCGACCCCTCGCCGCCCATGACACCCGCAATCGCCACAGGGTCCCTGCCGTCCCAGATCAGAAGCATATCCGGAGACAATTTTCGTTCCGCGCCGTCGAGCGTAATAATGCTTCTGCCCTCCCCTGCTTTTGCGACCCTTATCTTTCTTCCTGATAATATATCTTCGTCGAAGGCGTGAAGAGGATGACCGAGTTCGAGAAGCACGTAATTGCTGATGTCCACGATGTTATTGTTGAGGGACCGGATCCCGCATTTTTCAAGACGGTCTTTCAGCCAATGAGGAGAATCGCAGACGGTCACTCCTGAAATCGACCTTCCGGTGTATCTGTTGCATAGACCTGGATCGAGGATTTCCACGGCGACGCCGGATGCAGCCGGTGCGCCCGCCACTTCCATGTCCGGCATCTTAAGCGGCAGGCCGAAGACGGCAGCGACTTCCCTCGCAATCCCCAGTATGCTCAGGCAGTCAGGCCTGTTGGGAGTCACGTTCACCTCAAAGACAATGTCGTCGCCGGCAGTATCCATGCCCTCTATCTCAAGCCCGGCCATGGTAAGCCTGTGGGCCACTTCCTGGGGGGACGCGGCGACGTCGACAAATTCCTTTAACCAATCTAAAGAGACTTTCATATAATCATAGCCAATGCACAACTAAGGTAGTCATTCCCGCGAAGGCGGGAATCCAGACACCTTCCCCGCGAATACAGGGAACTGGATGCCCGACTAAGAACTTCGGGCATGACAGCTAAAAACCGGACAAAGGAAGGGTATGGGATTCGAACGGCTTTATTTTGTCGGTTCATCGACAAAATACCTCGGAGGTCCCGTTTTATCGAGACCGAGAATGAGTGAAAAGACTGTTTCTTGTCCATGCCCCTCATCCTAGAATTGCCTCAAAAATCTCAGGTCGTTTTCATAGAAAAGGCGTATGTCGTCTATCGAGTACTTGAGCATCGTCATCCTTTCAACGCCCATGCCGAACGCAAAACCGGAGTATTGCCCTGGATCGTATCCGGCCATCTCAAACACCCTGGGATTGACGAGCCCAGAGCCGAGGACCTCCAGCCATCCCGTTGTCTTGCAGACCCTGCAGCCCTTCCCTTTGCAAAATACGCAGCCGATATCCACCTCCGCGCTCGGTTCGGTAAAAGGGAAGTAGCTCGGCCTGAACCTGACCGGGGTGTCCTTGCCGAAGAAACTATGGATAAATAATTCGAGTACGCCTTTGAGATCGCTGAAGGACACGCCGGTATCGACCATAAGCCCCTCGACCTGATGGAACATGGCCGTATGAGAAACGTCCGCGTCGCAGCGGTACACCTTGCCCGGCGCGATGATCTTGAGGGGGGGCTTTCTCTTTTCCATCACCCTCACCTGTACCGGAGAGGTGTGTGTCCGGAGGACCACGTCTTCCGAGACGTAGAAGGTGTCCTGCATGTCACGGGCCGGATGGTCTTTAGGGATATTCAGGGCCTCGAAATTATAGTGGTCGAGCTCCACCTCGGGCCCGTCCTCTATGCCGAAGCCCATCGAGACAAAGATGTCCTTTATCTCCGCCAGGACCTGGTTTATCGGGTGAGTTCTGCCGAACGGAACGGATTTACCGGGAAGGGTGATGTCTATCTTTTCAACGAGGAGGCGCCTCTCCTGTTCGCCCTCTTTCAGGAGAAGCTCCCTGCCCTTTAGCGATTCCTCGACAAAGTTCTTAAGCTCGTTGATTCTCCTGCCAAATTCTTTCTTCTGGGCGGGGTCGGGGACCGAAGAAAGGGCCTTCATCTTTTCCGTTACAAGCCCCTTTTTTCCTGAATACTTGGCCCTTACCTGCTGGAGGTCGCCGAGGTTTGCGACCTTCCCGATGTCGGACCGGAATGCCTCTTCTATCTGGGTGAGTGAACCGAGTAGCTGCTCTGGAGAGAGAAGTTCATCCACCGGACGCGTTATGAAGCCAGCTGCGTTTTTACTTTCTCGGCAATCAGGCTGAATGCCTTCGGGTCGCTGTAAGCCAGGTCGGCCAGGGATTTTCTGTCGAGTCCGATCTCCGTCTTGCTCAGCCCGTGCATGAACTGGCTGTAATTCAGGCCCATAGCGCGGACCGCTGCGCTTATCCTCGTTATCCAGAGAGACCTGAACTCGCGCTTCTTCGTCTTCCTGTCGTGATAGGCGTACTGAAGCGCCTTGTCGACGGCCTCGGTAGCTGTCTTGTAGAGGCGGCTTCTCCCGCCGTAATAGCCCTTCGCCCTGTCGAGTATCTTTTTCCTTCTTTGTCTTGTCTTAAAACCACCTTTTGCCCTCGGCATCTTATCCTCCTCAAATCAGTGAAACGTAAAACGCGGAAAACGGAGTAGCAGAATTCCCACTCCACCTTATCTCACCTAATATTTATTACGTGTTTATCTAAAAAGAATACGGCAGCAGCTTCTTTATGCCGTCATGATCGCTTTTATGCACGAGCGTAGCGGTCCTCAGCTTTCTCGTCTTCTTTGACGGTTTGCTCGTCATGAGATGGCTCGTGAACCCTTTCGATCTCTTGATCTTGCCGCTTGCGGTCACTTTGAACCGCTTTGCTGCACCTCTATGGGTCTTCATCTTTGGCATTTCTTCCTCCATAAAAATATGCGGGCGATAAGCCGCACGGTATCCTCGCGTTTTTTCCGGAATCCGTTGTCCTGGACCGATATGGAAACGAGAATATAAATTATACCTTAAAAAAAAATATTTGTCACGGGTACCTTCAGGCGCCCCGTGAAGCGAAAGAGAACCGGACTAACAGGTGCTAAGTCGGTCGCCTCGGTTCCGGCTTGATTATCCCGCTGATTTGGGTGCGACTACCATGGTGATATGGTTGCCCTCCAGCCTTGGATTCTGCTCGATCTGAAATTTACCCGTAAGCTGCTGGGTTATTTTTTCGAAGACCTTCATCCCCAGTTCCGGACGGATTATCTCACGCCCCCTGAAAAACATCACGATCTTGGCCTTGTCGCCTTCCTCGATGAAGCGGTTTATGTTCCTTATCTTCAAACCGAGGTCGTGCCCGTTAATCTGGGGCCTTACCTTGATCTCTTTCACGTCTATCGTCTTCTTCTGGGTATGCTTTTTATTCAGCTGGTACTTATATTTCCCGAAATCAAGTATCTTGCATACGGGCGGTGCGGCTGTCGGCGACACCTCGACCAGGTCGAGTTCCTTTGCGGCCGCGTGACTGAGGGCATCTCTGACCGTCATCACTCCAAGCTGCTGCCCTTCGCTGTCGATAACCCTCACTTCCCTCGCCCTTATCTGCTCATTCACCCGTATGCCTTTACCGACGTCTCTCCCGCTTATGTCCGCACCTCCATAGAGTTTATCTTTTCCTGAAGGAAAGATATTAATTCATCTATTCCGAACGGCCCTGAGTTCTCGCCGTCCCTCCGCCTGAGCATAACCACCTGCTCAGATGCCTCTTTATCACCAATTATAACCGAATACGGTATCTTTCGAATAGTGCTCTTCCTTATTTTATTGCCTATCTTTTCGCTGTCGGAATCGAGTTCGACCCTTATGCCGCGGCCTCTGAGCACGGCCGCAAACTTTGCGGCGTATTCGGCATGCCGCTCCGAAATCGTGAGCACCGATATCTGCATAGGGGCAAGCCAAAGCGGAAAGGCCCCGGCATAATGCTCGATCAGTACGCCGAAGAACCTTTCGAGCGACCCCATCAGCGCACGGTGCACCATGATCGGCCTGTGCTCCTTGCCGTCCGCTCCCCTGTAGGTGATGTCGAACCTCTCGGGGTTGTTGAAATCCACCTGTATCGTGCTGCACTGCCATGCGCGGCCGAGGGAATCTTTCACCTTGATGTCTATTTTCGGGCCGTAAAAGACCCCTTCTCCCGGATCGACCATGAAGTCCAGGCCCTTTGTCTCGAGCGCATTCTTGAGCGCCTTCGTCGATCTTTCCCAGTTTTCAAGACTGCCGACATACTTCTCGGGGCGCGTCGAAAGATATACGTCATATGAATCGAATCCGAACGTCTTCAGGATAAAAAGGGTAAAATCGAGAATATTCAGTATCTCGTCCTCTATCTGGTCTTCGCTGCAGAAGATGTGCGCATCGTCCTGAGTAAATCCTCTCACCCTCAGGAGCCCATGCAGGGTCCCGGACCTTTCGTACCGGTAGACGGTGCCTAGTTCGGCATACCGTATCGGGAGATCGCGGTAACTCCTCAACGAACTCTTATACACGCTCAGATGGAAGGGGCAGTTCATCGGCTTCAGCTCGTAGTCGACCCCCTCTATCTCCATCGGCGAGTACATGTTCTCCTTGTAGAAATCGAGGTGTCCGGACCGCTTCCAGAGTTCGAGTTTTGCGATGTGGGGAGAAAAAAGGAGCTTGTAGTCGGCCTTGAGGTGTTCGTTTCTCCAGAAGTCCTCGATCGTCTTCCGGATCAATGCCCCGTTCGGGTGCCAGAGGATGAGTCCGGAGCCTATGTCGTCGCTGATGCTGAAGAGGTCCAGTTCCTTCCCGAGTCTCCTGTGATCACGTTTTTTGACCTCTTCAAGGAAATCGAGATATGCCTTCAGGTCCTTCCGGTCATTAAATGCGGTGCCGTAGATCCTCTGGAGCATCTTGTTCTTTTCGTCGCCCCTCCAGTAAGCACCGGCAACGCTGAGGAGTTTAAAGGCGGCGATCCTCCCCGTCGATGCAAGATGAGGCCCCCTGCAGAGGTCGACAAAGCCGTCTTCCTCGTAAAGTGTCACTGTTTCATCCGGTATCTCATTCAGGAGTTCGGCCTTGTACGGCTCGCCCATGTCCGAGAACAACTTCAGCGCATCCTGTTTCAAAATTTCTTTCCTGACGAAGGGCGAGTTTTTCTTCGTCAGCTTATCCATCTCTTTTTCGATGGCGGCGATGTCCTCGGGGGTGAAGGTCTTCCCTATATCGAAGTCATAATAAAAGCCGTCCTGGATCGCCGGTCCGATCGCAACCTTCGCCTCGGGGAAAAGTTTTTTGACGGCATGGGCCATCACATGGGACGTGCTGTGGCGATAAATCTGCTTGCCCTCCTCCGAATCAAACGTTACCGCTTCGACCACGTCGTTTTCTCCCAATGACTTGACCGAATCGATGTCGCGGGGCTGACCGTTGATCTTGACCGCAACGGCCTTGGATTTTTTGAGCTGTTTTTCCAACTCCGATACGTCGCCGATATTCTGTTCGCTTCCGTCTTCCCTGATGAGCTTGATCTCGCTACCTCCGTATAAAAAACCTTATCCGCACCTGCCTGCCGGTAGGCTAGCAATACCATTATATAAGAAACGCAATATCTTACAAGATATTATTCCCTTATTTCAACATGATACCGGAGACAAGTACGCTACATGCGTGATAGAAATGTCCTTATCGTTTCCCAGTAAAGCGGATTTGAATCAACGCTGTTGTGATCCACGCCTTCCAGGACCTCTAACGTCCGCGGCCCCGTCCACTTTTCAACCAGCCTCTTCGCATGCTCAGGAGGGATGATCGTATCATCTTTTGCAGCCAGGGCCAATAGCGGCGCGGCGATCGAGGGAGCGCGGGAAACAGAATCAAATGTATGCTTCAAAAGAAAAGAGATGGGCAGGAACGGGAATTTCTCCCGGGCGACGCTTGTCAGACTATCATAAGGTGTGACGAGTATCACTCCCTCAACCGCGCGGTTTTGGGCCACGTAGACGGCCACGCCCGTTCCCAAACTTCGTCCCATGACAATTATCCTTCCGCGGTTAACATCGCCTCTATCGGAAAAGTAATCGTAGATCGTAATTGCGTCATCGAATAAAGCCCTTTCACCCGGCCTCCCCTCACTAAGGCCATACCCTCTGTAGTTCATCAGGGCCAGCGACCATCCCCGGAATTTATCGGACTCTCCGATGAGATATGATACTTCCTCGGCGTTTCCGCCGAAATATATAATGAGAGGCGACTTCCCGGCGCGGGAATCCTTCACCATCCATCCCCTGATCGTCACCCCGTCCCCGGCTTTGAGGCTTATATCTTCGACATTCTTATACCGGCTGTGAATGCCGCTTAATTCCCTTTGAGAGATGCCCTGGGGAAAAAAAATCATCTTGTCCTGACGGACATATAAAAAGAGCATGCAGATACATGCCATGACCAAAAAGGCAATCAACATTTTCAATCCCCGCCAAAACCAAGAACCCTTTGAAGTGATCCTTTTCCTAAAATCCATCCGAGACCCACGCATAGAGGGGCTTTTCCCTCCTGCGTCCGTTAGAGCCCTCTTGTCTTCATCGTTTGCACTGGACACAATTATATCATGGCAGTAACTACGTAGGTAAAACATATAAACGGGGTGATATGCCGCGAGAGATTCTGAGGGGTTGAAGATTTCATGCTATCGCAGGGGCGTATGGCGGTACGCCCTTGCGCCTATTGACAACTGTCACGTGACAATATACAATTAGACGAGTGATTAAGACGTTCGCGGACAAACATACACTTGATCTGTACACATCCGGCAAGTCATCGCGCCTTCCTCCTGATATTGTGAAAAGGGCCCTCAGGCGTCTGGAGTATATCGATCTTGCCGCTTCTGTCGACGATCTGAGAGTTCCGCCGAGTAACCGTTTTCACGCCTTGAAGGGAGACCGAAAGGGCCAGTTTTCAATTTCTATAAATGACCAATGGCGGATATGCTTCGGTTTTATCGACGGCGACGCATATGACGTCGAGATAACAGATTATCATTGAGAGGTGACCAAATGGCCTTAAAAAATGCAACATCGAGGACAATAAAGCCGACTCATCCCGGCGAGATGCTCCGGGAGGACTTTATGCCGGATTATGGGTTGACCGTAACCGCGCTTGCCAAGAATTTAGGGGTATCGCGCCAGACGATAAATGAGCTTTTACGCGAACGCCGGTCGATCACGCCCGACATGGCATTGCGTTTATCACGCCTGTTCAAGAACTCTCCGGAATTTTGGCTTAATGCCCAGAGGGCGGTCGATCTGTGGACGGCCCAAAAAAACAGGAAGAAAGAGCTCGATCGTATAAAACCACTCCACGCGGCATGATTTTTTGTGACGTTTTGGTGTCATGGTTTTTTTTCTTAGTGCCACTTTGCGGCTTTGCGCTTTACCGTTTTCACTATTCACTGTTCACTATTCACCATTTACTGCCGTCGCCCCCTCCCCTTGGTCCGGCCCGCCATTGGAGCAAAAGCAAAGAATAAAGACAGGCACCGCTACGACTATTCCCCGGCCGTTGGATTTGCTTGCACATCATATTCTATCCGAGTTGAGTTGCCACCTTATCAATTATTTTGAGGTAGTCAGAAAGGTAGTAAGATGTTGATCCCGTTGGTCTCAGAAGCAGGAATTCGCCTGGACGCGGCACTTTTAAGGGATTGGTTCCGTAATGACGTCTTACGGTTTTCAAATATTCCGCATGAGATTCCTTTGACATATGGGCGATATGATTACGCATTCGTTTAAGGTCGCGAAGTGCCTCTATATTTGCTGTGATAACATCTTTAATGGGGTAGCCAGCTTCGAGATAAGTTTCTGCCCGCCCAACCAAGTTATCCGGACTACTCCAGTCAAGAAATGGCATTGACGATTGAAGTAATTCTTCGGCGTGAATCATAGTTTTTGGTTTAAGAAAGGGGTGGACAAGTTTGCGTTTATTAGGCTGGATACCACAACAGTATAAAACAAAAATATTTCTCATAAATTGCTCATATGATCTAAAAGCAGCAAAAAAAATTGCTTCTGTGAGTACATGAAGCTGCGTCTTTGTAAGGACCGCTTTATTAGAACCGCTCGCAAAAAATTGACTTTGATTTAGGGCATCAAGTTTGCTCAACGATGCCAGTTGAGCCTTCAGTTCCAACAGACACTTAGCAGGGGTCGTCTTCATAAATTACTGAACGTATGCCTTCAGCTTTTTACATACAAAATTGGACCGTTCAATTCGTGACGAGGTGTCTGTGGTTGCGCGACGTGAGCGCTCTATAAATTGCCTATAGTCTTTCGGAGCATCTGGATTATCCATATCTTCGGAAACCTCGTCATATTTGCTACTAATCTCGTTAAGGCAAATTCTAGCCTGGCCGAGCTGTTTACTTTTAAGCGGTACTCTAAGTTTTTTGTCTAGCCCACCGAGGCCATAGAGACAATGTGTAACACTCACAAACAACGTATAAAAAAGATGTATTCTAGACCAGTTTGTGTTTAGTAATTCTTCTGGAGGATATAGCTCACCTATATGGGTCATGGTATGATCGAACTTTTCCACTGCCTGTTGGAGGTCAGCCTCATCATCTTCATATTTTTTGTAGAATTGTTCTATAGACTTGTTGGATTGGACACCTCCGACGATCGCCATCAACAAATCACCGCTAAGTTCAGCTTCAGCCATTCTCGTGACCTTTGCCTTTGTTAAGATTCCGGCGCGGAGAAAATAATTCACATATTTGAGGCCAAGATGATATGCGGCTTGTTTGAAATAGCCAAGGTATTTGGCATTTAGAAGCTCCTGCTTGTTCAATGTTACTGTATACGAATTTATTCTAGTGAAGATGTCCAAAATATCTTCATAGGAAAGATTAAATAAAAGGTCCACCCCAAGTTCGTATTTCAAGAAGTCTTTCTGTAAGTCTGGCGCAAGCCCGCCAAATCGTTTTCCTGCTGCTGCTACGTTATGAGCGCGGGAAATAGCAAAGTCACCATTTATATATTCTAAAATGGCACGAAGCCTTTGTTGTCCGTCAACAACGACCCGCACAGTCCTAGATTCGTCTAGCCGTTGACTGATTAATATTTTGGGGATCGGTCGTCCACGTATAATAGTGTCTATTAGGTACGACTTCGCCTTTTCTGACCAGACGGCTCTTCGCTGAAAATCTTGGCTCAATTCGAGAAGATTATTGCGGTTCCATTCATGGAAATCAGATATGCTGTAGACCCTAGTGTTATGTCCCTTAAATAGCTGGTGTTATATTGCGTTTTGTGATAGACTGTCAGCATGTCACGACATGCTATGCAGGTAACCCTAAGCGAAACGGATAGCCAAGAATTGAAACGGTGGGTGGGTGCTCACCGCACACC
>JBIOIY010000012.1:0-52949 GCA_044450345.1 Thermodesulfovibrionales bacterium
GGGTGAGATTCGAACTCACGGTAGAGTTGCCCCTACAACGATTTTCAAGACCGTCGCCTTCAACCGCTCGGCCACCCCTCCGCATGATTCCTCAGCCATGTCCGCCCAGTTCCACTCTTGAGATACAGCTCTCGTATCCGGGCATCAGAATAGCTTGAGAATTCTTCCGTATATATTACCTCAAGTGGTCTTCTGTTCTTTGTAGTCCTTACCCGTCCAGCATTATGATCCTTGAGTCTTTCAGCCAAGTCTCTGGGTGATCCGGTATATAGACGTCCGTCACTACACCTTAGGACGTAAATAAATCCTTTATCCATACGATTCCCCCAAAAAACCTTTCGCCGAGGAGAACAACCGCTCGGCCACCTCTCCGAAGCCCTTATTATAGCAAAAACATATCAATTAAAACCCCCGACTTATGAGTAGCATCTCATGCCTTCACTTCACAATTTTTTCATAACATTTTCAAAACTTCTTCACAAGTCCCCGTTATCTTATGTCAATAATGATCGTGAACGAAAGTCTTGTTAAGGAGAAAATCATGAGCTGTCCATATTTTAAAGAAGGCTATTTTGGTATCTGCGTTGCTCCGGACGCTATTCACGTTCCCGGTATCGATGAGATGGAGAGATTCTGCTTCAGATCATGGTACGGTAACTGTCCGAATATCGCATTCTTCAAGGACCCTCGGAACAGAGAAAAATCTTGCGCTAATAATGGTCCCAAAAAAATGACCCCTGAACAACTTGCCGACCCTTTACCTCGAATGCAACGCAAAAGCTAAAGGGGGACAAAAGCCCCCCTTTAGCTTAATTTCGCTATTTCTTTGCCGCAGTCTTCTCGGCCCTTAATTTCCCTGCCTCGTCCTTCATCTTCTGCAGCGTCTCTTTCATCGGGGCCCAGCCATACCAGTGCATATAGTCCGGGTTCATATGGAACGCGCCCTCAAACGCCCTCATTCTGTACTCGAGGAACATCACATAAAGGTCCTGCTCTATCGCGGTCTTCGCCTCGTAGAACTGGAGAAGATCAGGGGCAAACGCCCAGTCAGCGGGCTTTTGAAGTGTCCCGTCACCATAAAGGCCTTGCACAAGTCTGATCGCCTCAGCCATTATCTTGTCAACGTCCCTGACCACCATGTCAGCAGCGTCAAGCTGGCCCTTTGCATATTCCTTTCCATGGCACTGCGCACAGATATTGATCATCTTGTCGCGTTCCTTCTGGAACTCTTCCTTCGTAAGTCGTGCGACCTTTCCTGCCTTCACAAGATCAAGCCTTGCTGTTGGTGCACCCTTGTCATCCAGGACTCCAAGCGCCTGAAGTATGGCGACTCTGTCGTTCATCCAGTCTTTGTCCTCTTCAGGCAGTCTCAGTGCGAGAAAGCCCCATGATGTCATGACATTGTGGTCTCCCCCGTTCATGTGGCAAGTCTGGCATGTCGGTGCCCTTCTGCTCTTGTTGCCCTCAATCTGCCAGATAGTGCCGTGTTTGGATGTTGAATACATCTCCCATTGCGGATGATCAAATCCCATATGACAGGTCTGGCATGCCCGCGGGTCCTGAGCTTCCGATTTTTTGAAAGAATGTCTAGTGTGACACGAGTCGCACTGCGCGTGGCCGTAACGATAATTTGTCTTTGCTGCATCCGGCTGAACGCCGATCTTGTGGCAGCTTGAGCATCCCTTGTACCCTTCACCGGCAATGGCCTTGGGCTGATGGCC
Source organism: Thermodesulfovibrionales bacterium (assembly GCA_044450345.1). GTDB lineage: Bacteria > Nitrospirota > Thermodesulfovibrionia > Thermodesulfovibrionales > UBA6898 > Sulfobium. Next base: position 1,722 of record JBIOIY010000012.1, read on the forward strand.
CATCATGGGCATTGAACTTGAAGCTATCCATGCGAGGTTGTGCTTTCCGGCCTTAAACTGGTCAGTCTGCTTCTGGTGGCATCCCGCGCAGGTCTCGGGTGTCGGCATCTTGGCAAGTTTTGCATCATCCATTTTCTTGTGTTCGGAACCGTGGCACGATGAGCAGTCAACCCCTTTTTTGGACATCTTCCCCTCGAAGAATTGCTGGACAACTCCGGGAGTCACCTTTTTATGACAATCGATGCAAGCGCTCTTTTGTTTGGCAGCAAGCGCTACGCTGCTGTACATAATGATGAACCCGATCACTATCACAACTTTGAAATGTTTCATAAACTCTCTCCTCTTAAAAATTCACTTTTTTGAACATCATATTTCGACATCAAAACTAGTCGCGAAAGCTTTTTCTTCAGGCATGCCTCCCTTCTTCCCCTGATTGTTGCCTCCCGGGTTTGCCGGATACGAAATTATAGTACCTATGATACAAGAGGACCTATGAAACTCCTATGATTAAGATCATATTGTGCGGTCCTCGCTTGACTGAGTTGCAGATTAGGCAAAGCATTGTATGACGGCACTACCGGGGAGAAGAGAGGGCAGGAATGTGGCGGTCTTGACTTTAAACGTTGTCATCAGTATAATCAGAATATTCTGATAAGTCAGCGTTAGCGCATATAAGGGAGATCGCATGAGGAAAAAGAAGGGGGACTTGACTTGCAGCATCACCGCGGGGAAGAACAGTGCCAGCTGTAAGGTCGAATCGATAATCAGCGTCGACGAGAGAGGGCAGATGGTGCTGCCGAAGGAACTCCGGGAGAAGGCGAAGATCGGGGCCGGGGACAAACTGGCTGTCACGAGCTGGGAGAAGGACGGGGCGGTATGCTGTATAACCCTTATAAAGGTGGAAGACCTTGTGGAGATGGTGAAGGGCCAGCTCGGCCCGATACTTAAAGAAATATTATGAGTTCGCCTCAACTGAAATTCGTCGATAAGCGCCCCGGAGATAAAAGCCCGGGGCCCTTCATCCCTTTGGGGGCGGGGCCTCAGGTCCGGCCTTCATGGGTCACGGGTACTATTAAGACCGGGACGGGCGTTGCCTCCCGGGTGTCCACTGAGGTTACGAGGTCCGACCTCTGGGAGCATTTCAGATGCAGGATCGGCTCCTTTAGAGACGGTTATACGGTCAGGCCCGGCCTTTACGCGGCGGGGAATCCTGGCAGCAACTCTGATGTCCTGGTCAGCGCCAATTACAAGCTCAGTTTCGATCATCTCAGACGCCAACTGAAAGGGCTTGACGTCTGGATCATCGTCCTGGACACCAAAGGCATCAACGTGTGGTGCGCGGCGGGCAAGGGGACCTTCGGTACAGATGAACTCATTAAGCAGATTACCTCTGCGAAATTGGACAAGGTGGTCGATCACAGGCGGACCATTGTTCCCCAACTTGGCGCGCCGGGGATAAACGCTCATACGGTAAGGCAAATGACAGGATTCAGGGTGCATTACGGCCCGGTATATGCCGGGGATATACGAGAGTTCATCAACGCAGGATATAAGGCGACACGGACGATGAGGACGGTCAGGTTCAACATGATCGACAGGCTGGTCCTGACGCCGATGGAGATAAATCCCGCGATGAAAAAGTATTATCCCTGGTACGCTTTGGCTATACTCGGTATCTTCGGCCTCCAACCGACCGGCATTATCTTCAGGGACGCATGGCAGGGCGGGTTGCCGTTTCTGCTTCTCGGTCTCATATCCATACTGGCCGGAGCCTTTCTGACCCCCCTCCTCCTTCCCCTAGTTCCATTCAGGTCTTTTGCGGTTAAAGGCTGGATCGTCGGCATGGCCTCTCTTTTTGCCGTATCGCGGGTTCCTCTTTTCAAACAATCGAGTGACTTTCTTCTCCTGGTTACTTATATTTTTTTCCCACTGGCAAGTTCTTACGTCGCCCTTCAGTTCACCGGGTCCACCACTTTCACCGGCATGTCCGGCGTGAAGAAGGAACTGAGGATATCCATCCCTCTTTATATCGTCAGCGTTGTGGTTTCACTGGCGCTGCTCGTGGTTTATAAACTCGGACACTGGAGGGTCTTATGAAATATCTGGCCAATGTGGCAAGCCTTGAACTGATCCCGGAAAAGTGCACGGGCTGCGGCACATGCATCGACGTCTGCCCGCACAACGTCTTTACGCTAAAGGACAAGAGGGCGGTCGTCCTCGACAGGGACAGCTGCATGGAGTGCGGGGCCTGCGCCATGAACTGCCCGTCCGGGGCACTCACCGTCGACAAAGGCGTTGGCTGTGCCGCGGCACTCATCAACAGCATGGTGACCGGCGGCGAGCCGACCTGCGGCTGCAGCGACAGAAAAAGTGCGGACGGCTGCTGCTGACTTGGGCGGGTGATAAACAACATGCCTGAAAGAAAAGCCGGCAAGCTTTCCTTTATCGACAGATTTCTTACCCTCTGGATTTTTTTTGCGATGGCTTCAGGGGTCTCTCTGGGTTATTTTGCCTCAGGGCTTGAAGCCTTTATTAATAAGTTCCGGGTCGGCACAACCAACATACCCATTGCTATAGGCTTGATACTGATGATGTACCCTCCCCTTGCGAAGGTAAAGTACGAGGAGTTGGGACGGATCTTCAACAACAAGCGGGTGCTTGTGCTGTCTCTGGTTCAGAACTGGGTTATCGGTCCAGTCCTGATGTTTTTCCTTGCCGTCGTGTTCTTAAGAAGCTATCCGGCTTACATGACAGGCCTGATACTCATCGGCCTGGCCCGCTGTATTGCGATGGTAATTGTATGGAATGATCTTGCATGCGGCGATAGAGAATATGCAGCCGCATTGGTTGCCTTCAATTCAATTTTCCAGGTGCTCTTTTTTTCTGTCTATGCATACGTTTTCATTACTGTTCTTCCCCCTTTGCTCGGTCTTAAGGGAGAGGTGGTAAACATCACCATCGGGGAGATAGCGAAGAGCGTATTCATCTATCTCGGTGTGCCGTTTCTTGCAGGGATGCTCTCAAGATTCGGCCTGATCAAGACAAAAGGCAAGGAATGGTATGAAAGTGTTTTTGTCCCCAAAATAAGCCCAATAACACTGATTGCCCTGTTGTTTACGATCGTCGTAATGTTCACACTCAAGGGAAATTACATTGTCCAACTCCCCTTCGATGTGTTCAGGATTGCCATTCCGCTTCTTATTTATTTTGTGCTCATGTTTCTGGTTTCTTTCTATCTCGGCAGAAGATCCGGGGCAGGGTATGAGAAGACGGCCACCCTTTCCTTTACTGCAGCGAGTAACAATTTCGAGCTTGCCATTGCCGTGGCGATATCTGTATTTGGCCTCAACTCGGGACAGGCGTTTGCCGCGGTAATAGGTCCGCTTGTGGAAGTTCCTGCATTGATAGGGTTAGTGAATGTCTCTCTTTATCTGCGACGAAAGTATTTCGCAAATGAGGCTTGCAGGATCACGACTGCAAGTCCTTTGTGAATAACTCAAAGGAGCTCCAAGGTCATGAAAATAGCGGTTTTCGGAGATATACACGGCAATATTGAGGCGCTGAAAGTAGCTTGCCATACGGTTCTTTCCCTCAAAGTCGACAAGATATACCATCTCGGAGACCTCGGAGGCTACGCCCCATTCGTGAACGAGGTGGTCGAGTTTCTTATTGAGCACGGCATTGAAGGCGTGCAGGGGAATTATGACTATAACGTAGCTCACGACAGTGAACACTGCGGCTGCAAATATGAAGACCCTGTTCAGGCCGAGCTTGCCGACAAGTCGTTTGAGTGGACAAAAAAACATGCCTCCGAAAAGAGCAAGGCATACATGCGAAATCTTCCCGTGACTATATCCCTTTCCGCCCACGGCAAAAAGGTCGTTCTTTTTCATGCCGCTCCTCATAAAAACAACCTTTACTGGTATGAGGACAGACCGGACAAGTTCTTTCTTGAAATGGCTGAAAAGGTCGGGGCTGATGTCATGATATATGGTCATACTCATAAGCCCTACAGAAAAGATATTGAAGGGAAGGTTTTCATAAACGCAGGGAGTGTGGGAAAGCCTAAAGACGGGGACCCGCGAGCGTGCGTGACGCTGGTAGAGATAACCCCTGCGGACGTGAAGACAGACTTTTTGAGGGTCGGGTATGACATAGAAAAAACGGCGTCCGAAATTGTGAAAAGCGGATTGCCATCGTATTTTGCCGAAAGACTGAGAGAAGGGAAGTGACAGTTACGGTGAGGCCAGGCAGGTTAAGTTTCCAGGAGGTCCATGATATCTTTCGGCCCAAAATACTCCGCTATCTGGCGCGTCTGGTTGGCGAACAGGACGCGGAGGATCTCACACAAGACGTTTTCGTAAAGGTCAGCCATGCCTTGGAGACCTTTCGGGGCGAGGCTACGGTGTCGACATGGATTTACCGTATCGCGACGAATGCAGCAATGGACCATCTGAGAAAACCTTCGTCCGTCCTGCCCGCGCGTATAGCGAGCTTCCAGGCTGATGACGATACATCATCGAGCCAAGGGGACAAAGTGGACGGACAGAGCACACCCTGCCTCGATGCACAACTGATCCGGAAGGAGATGAGCGAGTGCATCCGGGGCCTTGTTGATGACCTCCCGGAAGACTCCCGGACCGTGCTGGTCCTCAGTGAACTTGAAGAGCTTAGCAATCATGAAATTGCCGAGATCCTTCAAGTCAGTCTTGAGACGGTCAAAATCAGATTGCACCGTGCCAGAGCAAAACTGAAAAAAGAGATGGAGAACCGCTGCAATTTCTACCGTGATGACCGCAATGAGCTGGCCTGCGACCGGAAAATCACCCCTCTAAAATTCCACAAAAAATAGGTGTATCCTTTTCCTTCCCACTTCCGTCTATAAGGTCACAAGGAGGTGACCCACATGTTTCCATGTACAGGTTTTGGTTACGAATTTTGGTGGATATTTCCGATCATCATGATAGTTATGATGGTCCTTTGCTTTTTCATGATGGGAGGACGAATGAGCTCGATAATGTGCTGGCGAGGTTCCCGCGGTAAAGATAGCCACAGCGGGAATACTTCAGACTCGGCACTGGATGTACTCAACAAACGGTATGCTCAGGGAGAGATAAGCAAAGAGGAGTATGAAGAAAAAAGAAGTGTCATAACCCGGCACAACTGACTGGCACAGTAATTAAAGACAGATTTTAATCGTAAAGATTACAGGAGGTATGATATGCAGATGAAAGAAATAAAAGACAAAGGAGACAAGGCCAAATCCGCTGACTTCGGATTTTCTCCGAAGGGTCAGAGGATGTTTGAGATGATGAGTACGTGCTGCGCGGGCCAGGGCGGATTCCCCGATTGCTCAACCATGATGAAAGGCATGATGGAAGCAATGAGAAGTCGACCTTGTTGCACACCAAAAACAGAGGATACTGAATTTGATGGGAGTAAGAAATGAAACAGTCAGATACGATTTTCAATCTGGAGATTTCAAAGACCGAAAATACCTGTCCTGCGGGAGAAAAGATCGGAAGCAGAAATCTGGAAGAAGGAAAAATCCCTGTTCTGTCTTGCGAGGGGGCCTGCATACGAGGAGAGATCGCCCGTCTTGCAGCCCACCTGGTGGCGAAGGAGGAGCCGTACCGACGCGGTTGTCATGGAGAATTATTCACCGTACCCGATTCGGCCTTGTCACAATGGATTAAGAAAACAGGTAAAATTGTGCTCATAGATGGCTGTTTCCTCCGATGTCATGGCAGGGTTTTGGAAAATCTGGTTGGCGAAGGGAATTTGCTCCAGTTCGATGCACTTTCTCTTTACAAAAAGTATACAGACCGTTTTGACATTGACTCCGTCCCGGAAGCAGAAAGGAAAGAGACGGCGCGGCTGGTGGCGGACATCGTCCTCGCTGAGTTAAATAAGCCCGGGTGCAGTGCAGGGTCTCGGCCCGAGACGAGATGCCGAACTGTGTCTCAAAAATAGGGATATTATCAAAGGCCTGAGACAGCTTGACTATGCTTGAGATACTATCGGAATTATCAAAATCCGACGCCGCGCTCCTGAAGCTTCTGGGAAAGGCCCGGGAATATGCGGACCTCTATCTGATCGCAAAGAAGAGACAGAAGGGCTGCGACGGTCTTGGTGAAATGACTAATCTCAAAGACGAGTTCAGGGAAGCCATAGAGGAATTGCTGGAATATTGCAGACAGCAGAAAAGATGTCTTTCCATCAATGATTCATTTAGTATAGATTCACTGGCAGATGAATTTGAGAATAACGAAATCATCAGCAATGAACCACCTTCATAGGAATTGACGGATGGCTATTTTATCACCTGAGACCTTCAAAGACAGGGCTGTTTTTTATAAATGGGCGACGGCGCTCGCTCTCATAACGATTTCTTACAATGTAATCGAGGGCTGTGTTTCCGTCTTTTTTGGGTTTCGGGATGAAACCATAGCACTGTTCGGGTTTGGCCTTGATTCATTTGTCGAGGTGATATCGGGCGTTGGTATTTGGCATATGATTAAACGCATGAAGCAGCACGACGTCCGCAATCACGACCTGTTCGAAAGACGGGCACTCCGGATTACAGGAGGAGCCTTCTATCTTCTTACGGCCGGCCTGATAATCACTTCTGCGCTTAACATTTTGAAGGGTACTAAGCCGGAAACGACCTTCTGGGGAATTGTGGTATCGGTTATTTCGATCTTAGCCATGTGGGCCCTTATCCATTATAAGGTCAAGGTAGGCAGACAGTACAATTCTCAGGCGCTGCTGGCCGATGCTCAGTGCTCAAAGGCCTGTATGTATCTCTCCATAGTTCTTCTTGTCTCAAGTGTAGGATATGAGTTGACAGGCATCGGGACGGTGGATTCCCTGGGCGCCGTTGGTATAGCTTTATTGTCTTTTAGAGAGGGCCGTGAGGCGTTTGAAAAGGCGAGAGGCAATTTGACGTGTTCCTGTCAGGGGAAATGCACCTAGTCAGGGGTCATACCAGGCCCCTGTCGGAAAGTTCACTCTTAATATAGGCATAATAGATCGGCGCAGCTATCACCCCTGCGATTCCGAAGGCGGCTTCCATCACCAGCATCGCTACCAGCAATTCCCATGCATGTGCCCGGATCCGCGACCCTATTATCCGGGCGTTCAGGAAATACTCAAGCTTGTGGATTATAACAAGGAACACGAGAGACCCGAGCGCAACGGACAACGATTGGCTAAGGCTTACTACGGTGATGATCGAGTTTGAGATCAGGTTGCCTGCTACAGGGAGCAGGCCGGTGACGAAAGTGATGGCGACCATGGTTTTTACAAGGGGCAGGTGAATGCCGAGCAAGGGCAGTAGTACCCCCAAGTAAAGCGCCGCGAAGACGGTGTTGATTGCCGCGATGCGGACCTGTGCGAAAACGACTGAACGGAAGGCATTACTCAGGCGTGAAGTGCGGCCGACCAGCGCCGCTGCCAGCGGGCGGAACTTGTGGGTAGGTGAGGCCTCCCTGAGAGAAATCAGGGCGCCGATCACCATGCCGATGAGGATATGTGCTGCAACGCGTCCTGCTTCCTTTCCGGCTGTCTGCAATTCTCCCGCATGTTCGTGGAGCCAGCGAACAGTCCAGGTCCTGAGGCCCTCAACGTCGGCCGGCAAATAATCCACGAGCCAGGCGGGCAGTTTCCCCCGCAAGCCGTCGATGATCTCAGCCATCTTTTTCAGCAGCGTCGGAATACTTTCCGGCTCACTGCGGAAAAAGAGGACCGCTCCCCAAATGAGCATTATGAGGGCTGTCACGATAAGGGCCGCGAGCAGCGCAACCACCACGAGCTTTGCGCGCTTACCGCTCAATCTCGTAATGCGGAAAAACGGCGTGAGTATGTGGACTAATTCATAGACGAGAAGTCCTGTCAGAAGCGCGGGCAGCAGGTGCAAGCGGAGGATGAGCAGTAACGCTGCCCCTGAAAGGAGCCATGCGGCGATTTCATGTCCGCTCGGATAAGATTTAGCCTTGTCTGTCATTCCCCTGGCATGACCCTTGGTTATTTATAAGGATAGAGTATCGGATGATTATTTGCAACAGGGGACTGACAGAATCGCGGGGAGACTAATCATCATGACTCCCCACTAAATCCGAAAGTCCGGCAAACTCTTCAAGGCTCACTGTCTCCGGCCTTCTTCCGGGATCTATGCCTGCTGTTGTCAATAACTCTTTGATGTTTCCCCCCAAGCCCTTTAGAGAATTGGAAAGGGTTTTTCTCCTCTGGGAGAACGCGGTCCTGACGATCCGGAAAAGCATTTTTTCGTCTGCCACCTCTACCGAAGGTCTTTCGAGTATCCTCATATGCAGAACTGCGGAATCCACCTTCGGCACCGGTTTGAATGCCTCCTTCGGGATAATGAACTTCATTTCAGGCAGCGCATGATATTGGACCATTATGGAGAGTACGCCGTAGTCTTTTCCGCCGGGCCTGGCCGCTATCCTTTCGGCAACTTCCTTTTGGGTGGTGAGAGTCATGGATTCCAAATTCTCTTTCGCTTCGAGAAGCCTGAAGACTATCGGCGTTGTAATGTAATACGGTATGTTCGCAACAACCTTGAACCTGCCGATGTTCTCGTAGCGGAATTTCAGCGCATCGCCATGGACGAGTTCGATATTCCTGTAGCCGATCAGTTCGGCCCTTAGCCGCTCGTAAAGTTCCCGATCAAGCTCCACCGCTATCACCTTTTGTACGGCGTCCGAAAGCAGCCTTGTGAGCCTGCCGGGGCCGGGGCCTATTTCGACGACGGTATCTTCATGAGAAAGTTCAGCAACATCGACGATCCTGTTCAGGATTGCCGGGTCAAAAAGAAAATTCTGGCCCAGGTGTTTCTTAGCCATTCCGAGACGCACGAGGACAAGGCATGGTATTCGAGCGGTTTCTTTTATCCCGATGAATATCGGGAGAAAAGCCCTCGGAGGTCCGACCGCAGGTCGGAACGAGAATGAGCGGGAATAGTATGCCTTGTCCTATTTTCATTGATGACTTATTTTCAGACTTTCAGACGTGAGGCGAGTTTTATCGCCTCTATCATGCTGGAGGGATTCGCCAATCCCTTCCATGCGATATCATACGCTGTGCCGTGGTCAGGCGATGTCCTGACGATCGGCAGCCCAATCGTTACATTTACTCCGGTTTCGAAGGCGATCATCTTGAGGGGAATAAGCCCCTGGTCATGATACATGCAGACGACGACGTCAAATTCACCCTTGTATGCTTTATTAAAAATAGTATCCGGCGGCAATGGCCCCACGGCATGGATGCCCTCCTTAGACGCCTCTTCAACGGCCGGGATGATCTCTTCTATTTCCTCCCTGCCGAATATCCCTGCCTCTCCTGCATGCGGGTTCAGGCCGGCAACGCCTATCCGGGGTCTTTCAATTCCCATCGCATCGCATGCCTTCTTCGCAAGCCGGATTGTCTTGAGTACCGTATCTTTTGTAATCATCCCGGGCACGCTTCTTATGGAGGTATGGATTGTGACAAGGATTACTCTCAACGGTCCGCCGGTCAGCATCATCGCAAAATCGTCCGTCTGTGTAAGTTCCGCCAGCATCTCTGTGTGGCCCGGCCATTTCATGCCCGCCATCTTCAGGGCTTCTTTCGAGATCGGCGCCGTAACAATGCCGTCTACTTTTTTTGCCAGTCCAAGCTCGACTGCTTTTCTGATATACCCCGCGCACGCCTTCCCGCCTTCGGGCGTGGCCCTGCCTCTCTCAAAATCCCGCAATAGGTGCAGGTCGACAAGTTCTATGACTTCGGGAGCAGGACTTGCTTCTTCCGGAGTTTCGATGATCCTTAGTTTGAGGGACTGGTTGACGAGCCTCAGCGCCTCTTCCATAGCGATGCGGTCGCCGATGACCACAGGCGTACAGCATCCGCGCACTTCGGAAGACATAACAGCCCTGACGATTATTTCCGGCCCGACCCCTCCCGGGTCTCCCATGGTGATGGCGAGTTTTTTCACCATCTTTCTTCGCGGCATTTGAACTATCTCCTTATGGTATGACCATATAATACAATAGTTTGAGCTTTATCTCGCAAGACCATCTTTACTGAATGGGTTGATTCCTATAAAATACTCTCACAAATCAGCATTCACGGAGAAAGAGAGTTTCTATGTACCGACTAACGTTAATAGTGCAGGGGAAACCGTCATGAAAAACATTTCTTTGAAAAAAATCTTTTTGGTTTTTCTTAAAATGGGCACGTTTTCCTTCGGAGGGGTCTATTCCATGCTTGCCCTGTTTGAAAGGGAGCTGGTAGAAAAGCATCAGTGGCTCACCCATGACGAATTCATTGAAGGCGTCGCCATCGGACAGATGACGCCGGGGCCGCCTATCGTGAATACCGGAATCTGCATAGGGTATAAGCTTAAAAAGATCAAAGGGGCATTGACTGCGACGGTGGGACAGGCGTTCACCGGCACTGTCCTGGCGATTCTGCTCGCAATTTTTTACGTAAAGACAAAGGACAACGTCCTTCTGCGGTCGATCATGAAAGGGGTGGGAGCGGCGGTGGTAGGCCTGCTGCTTTCGATCATCTACAAGATGGCTACCAAGACGATCCGGGATTACAAATCGGGACTGCTTGCCCTCTGTGCATTTTTTGCGCTTGCCGTCTTCAGGCTGAACCCTATCGGGCTGATCCTTGCTTCAGGAATAGCAGGGTTTATCGTGTACGGGCGGAGGAGATAGGATGCCGGTCCTTCTGAAATTCTGCTGGACACTGATCTACATTAATGCCCTGACTATCGGGGGCGGCTTTGTGATGCTTCCCATGCTTCAACAAGAATTTGTCGAAAAATATCACTGGCTGACGAACCAGGAATTTCTTGATGCGATCGCCATCGGCCAGGTGACCCCGGGCCCTCTCACCGTCATGAATGCATTTATCGGATATAAGATTTTTGGGCTGCCGGGCTCGATTCTTGCCATGATCAGCTCGTATTTGCCCTGTATCATAATCGTTACCCTGGTTGCCAGGTTCTATTACTCATACAAAGAGTCAATAATCGTATCGTCGAGCTTCAAAGGGATAAAGGCTGCAGTGATCGGACTTCTTGGCGCCGTTGCCATCACTTTGGGCAACTCATCGCTTGTGGACTTGCCGACCTTCGGTATCGCCGTCGCCAGCTTCAGCGTCATCGCGTTTACCAAGATCGATCCGACCTTTGTGATCATCGGTGCGGGGATCGCCGGCGCACTCGCATTGTGAGGCCGATGCCTTCAGCTAATACCGTAATGTCGCCTTTAATCTCTTCGGATTCAACGGCAGATCGAGTGCATCAGTAGTCGAAGTTACCAGGATATCTGCCGATTTAATGGCATCAACCGCACATCCTTCGCTAAGGCAAACTGCAACTCCTATTCTTGCGGCCTTGAGCATCAGTCTGTCATTGTTGCCGTTCCCGAAGGCTATCACACGTTCTGCTCCAAGATCGGTTAAATAGCGTTCCTTCTGAACATCGTGGTTGTCGCCGGTCAGGATATGGATATCGCACGTGATGCCTTCAAGTTCTGCCTTCGCCATACCGAAAGTGTCGGCGGTCAGGATCTGCACTTTGAGAATTTCTGCAATCTTATTCAGCCGCTCCTTAACTCCGGGCAGGAGTCTCCCGTCAACGGAAAGTGTTCCTGTAAAGTCAGAAACCAAATGCTCCAGACGTACATTACCGAAACCCGGGATGTCGAGTTCAAACATGGTCCCCTCCTGGATAGTTCATTCAAAAAAACCTCTCAACTCCAATGCCAAATCCTCCGGCAGATTAATGATCAATTCCGAATGAAGCAGTTTCTGCAAAAAATAGTCATCGTTACGATAATTGGGATAGAGATTCTGCCTGTTGATTATCTTGAGGAGACATCGGAAGCCATTCTGAGAAGAAGCATCTCTATCCGAAAAGATGGAATAATTGAAGCTCAAGTGGCCGTGACTCTCGTAAAAGGAGAGTACCCTGGAGATACCCTTAGCGAGAGTCGCCAAGTCGCTTTCGGAAAGGAGCCCAAAATCACTCTCTCCTTCGTGGATAGCAATAACTTCATTATTACCCATCGGAGAGAAGGCCGTCAGCCAATGCCATGCACCCCTGTGAGCCACATATCTCTCCCCCAGTCGCTTCTCTTCTTCTATCAAATCCGGATAGAACTCAGAGCCGTGCTCCTGATAGTACGCATGGCCCGCCCGGATGAGTCTTTCATGATATGAATATGCGGTGGGGGTAATCAGCATCTGAAGATGGGGGTGCACGAGGGTGGCCCCGGCAGGGAAAAGGTAATTGGCGTTCACAGCCGCATACGACGCTGAAGGATCATGGGCGTACACAAGGTTGATAAACGTCTGTGCCGCCTTCAGGCCGTTCTCGATTATTGCAGGTCTGAATTCAGAAAGTTTCAGAAAATGGGCATCGGAAAGACGAATCACGGAATGGTACTTTCCGATCGGAAAAAGATTCGGGAACAGCACAGCCTCGCCTATTCTTATTCGTCCTTCGGGGACAAGTTTCGACGGATATCTGGGAGTGCTTTTTTCGACCATATCGCCGCAGAAAATACAATTCTTTGCGCTGTCTTCGATCAATTTCTCTACAAGGCCACTATCACAGTCTCCAAAAAAGAATTTGACTTTATCCTTAAGGCAAGGGTTATAGACACTTATATCACCTAAAAGAGGGTCTCTGCGGACTTCCACGGTATGCACTTCTTCAGAAAAGTCCCTAAAAGGATTCAGAAGTGTTAAATTCGTACCAGAGATTTCAAATCTTATTTTGGACATACCGCCTCCTTTGTTTCTGCTGATCGCCCACGTTGTTAAGCCGGTCAGGTCCTCTTACCATTTAAGTTCCCCTCTGAAGACGGCCCTATCCCCAGTTCCTCCTCAATCCTAAGCAGTTGATTGTACTTGCCAGTCTCCCGGAACGTGCAGGCGCCCCTGGTTCTTTGCGTCCTTCATTCATCCTCTGAAGTTCTCCACGCTATAACTATAGGATCTCCGAGCCGACATCCCTGTGCGTGTACTTAATCACATTCACGTCCGAAAGCACAACGATACCCTCGTCGACCAGTTCGTCGAGGATAGGGATCACCTTGTTGATCTTATCTTCAGTATCCATAACCGTAATCAGGACCGGCAGTTCGCCGTGCACGGTCAGTGTTTTTTTCTTGTGATACCGTTTGTGAGGCCCATAGCCTGCGATTGCTTTGTATACCGTTGCTCCCGCGATATCGTTCATGATAAGCCTTTTAATGATCGCCTCATACAGGGGCTCGCCTTCCCACTTGTCGTCTTCGCTTATTATGATGCGAAGCATCTTCGCCTTGCCTTCGAGCTTCATATGTTCTCCTTTTTCCGGCTGTTTCTCATCCGCCATGGGGCAGCACTTGACGACGTTAGTGTCCGTAATCTCGACCATGCCCTTTTCGACCACGTGGTAGACATCCGGAAGTACCCTGTTGATCATCTCCCCGGATTCCACCACCTCGATCTTTACCGGCATGCTAGTGGATAGCTCAAGCATCTTCGAGGTATGGAACACTCCGTCGCTGCCATACCCTGCGATGCCCCGGAATATGCTCACACCCATAATCTTCTTTTTAAAGAAGATATCGAGCAGCACTTCGTAGACGGGCTTGCCGTGGAACTTATCCGCCTCATCAACATAAATGGTCAGCTTCTTTGCAGGTCCTTTGGTCACCATATGTTTATCTCCTATATGCCCCTTGCAATCGCTTCTCCGAGTTTCAACGCCACGAAACCAAAGAATACGCTTAAAACAATGTTCAGCGCTGCGTAGACCAACTCCCCGTCGGCAACAAGCTTGCCGGTTTCATACTGGAACGTCGAAAAGGTAGTGTAACCTCCCAGGCCTCCGACAACGAGGAGGAGTCTCAACTCCGGGTTTTCCAGGAAGCGCTCTGCCATCAGGGTCATCAGTAAGCCGATAAGAAAGCTTCCGCTCACGTTAATGACGAAGGTGCCGAGGGGAAAGCTCCTTCCCCAACGTTGGCCGATCCACGTGGCGAGCACGAAGCGAAAAACAGAGCCAATGCCTCCGCCCAGGAAAACTACAATATAGTTTATCATTAAAAGTGCATCCTCATTATAGCTATTTTACAATCGTAACAGTGCAGTGCGAATAGGTAGCAACCCTCTTCGAGACTGAGCCGAGAAGCCGGCTTTCTATTCTTGATTTTGCCGCAAGACCCCAAACTTCATACATATGCCGTTTCCTTTCCGGGCATAAAAAAACTCCCGCTCTGTAAGCGATCAGCAATCAGCATTCAGCGATCAGAAAAAATGCTGACGGCTGAAAGCTACAAAGCCAAAGGCTAACATCGTAGGAGTCATCAGCCCCGGCCAGCGCCAAGGCGGTTAATGGCGAACTCCATCGCCCTTTTTATAATTCTATTACATGTTTCGCGCAGTTTTCAAGGAGAAAAAGCGGCAGTGAGCCGGGGAACTACTCCCCGATGATTTTCACGAGCACCCTCTTTCTCCGTCTGCCGTAGAACTCGCCGTAAAAAATCTGCGTTGAGCAGTCGTGAGATGACGTCAAGCGACCTGCTCCCCTAGTTTTAGGCGGGCAGTCTTTTCATGCTCCAGTTTTAAATACGCTTCCGCTGCATCTTTTTCTAACTGTGCTGCACGCTCGTTGGTGTTCTCCATCGTTGGTGTTCTCCACTTATCTTGACGCCAATAATCTGATATACTTTTTATGAAGGGAGTATCTATGGGCGATCTGGACGACATCCTGAAAAAACATAATGCAAAAAAAGAGGAAGAAAAAATGCGGCTGGAAGAGACAGCCGCAAATGTAAAAAGTGAACAAATGAATGTCAGGGCCGAATTCAAAAAGTGCGTTGACGAAATTATTCTCCCTATTCTCCGCGAATACCAGACCTCACTGAAGAATGCAGGCTATTTTGCCGTCATAGAAGCGCCATTGATGACCGAGTCCGGCGAACCTGGTCCCGATAAGCAGTTTTACAATAGAGTCACCTTCAAGTTTGATACCGACAAATTTGCAAAATCAAAGGAGGTCCTTTCTTCAAATGCGCATTCCATTATTTTTCAGAGTGCCGCTAAACCAAATGTTGCTGTGAGCTTCGATAACTATACTAAAAGAATTGAGGGTAGCGAGTTTTTCATAAGGGAAACATTGATGGGGATTTTCAAAAAAATGTTTCCGGAATGAGTATCTTTTATGGAGAGCGCATAACAAAGTTTCAAACACGTTTCTCTACTGGAAGAGCCGAAGCCAGCATGATCAGAAGAGGTATGTCCTTGAATGCAGGCTTCGGTCGGGTTAGAATAATGTTATGAAAGCCCGGATGCTTTGGTTGACATTTTTTTGATTAAAAAGAAAGTGGAGGGAGGGCATATGAAAAAAGTGTTGTCTCTCGCAATCCTTGGAGTTCTCATTGTGCTGATAGCATGCGCGAAGATGCAGGGCACAAACGATGTGCCCCGCATTACAAAGGACGAACTGAAGACTAAACTTGGATCATCGGGTGTGGTTCTTCTGGATGTGAGGGCAAAGAACGATTGGGAAATGAGCAATGAAAAGATTACCGGCGCCGTACGGATGGATCCACAGACCGTTGATGCCTGGGCCGGCACATTGCCGAAAGACAAGGATATAGTCCTTTACTGCGCATGACCGAATGAAGGCACGAGCGCCCGTGTGGCGAAACAGCTGATTGCGAAAGGCTTCAAAGCAAAGGCTCTCAAAGGTGGCTGGAGAGAATGGTCCAAGGCCAAATACCCCGTTGAGAAGAAGTAATCGATCTTAAGCCATCGCCATGCAGCTTGTCCTTATACATGATATTTACTCCTTAATATGACAGCATCTTGAATCAGCGGCCGGAGCGCACTATTCCCCGACAATCTTGACCAGCACCCGCTTCCTGCGCCTGCCGTCGAACTCGCCGTAAAAAATCTGCTCCCAGGTGCCAAAGTCCAGCGAGCCTTTCGTGACGGCGACAACAACTTCTCTTCCCATGACCTGACGCTTCATGTGCGCGTCGGCGTTGTCCTCCCCTGTGTTATGGCGATATTGAGAGACAGGGTCGTGGGGAGCGAGTTTTTCGAGCCAGACGTCATAATCATGATGAAGTCCCGGTTCGTCATCATTAATAAAAACGGATGCAGTGATATGCATTGCGTTTACGAGCACGAGTCCTTCCTCAATACCGCTTTCCCTGAGGCATTCTTCGACTTGTGGCGTGATATTGATAAAGGCGCGTCGCGTCGGGACCTCGAACCATAATTCCTTCCGATAGCTCTTCATGAATGAAATAATAACAGCTCCCATGAATTGCTACAACATTATTTCTCCCCCCCGTATCAATCCGCCGGAACGGCAACTACATTCAACAATCCCCGATTTGTTGACAGTCCGCCCTTTTATTGATAGCGTGGAATTAATAGCATCTTTGCCTCTTAACAAATCTCTAATAATTAGGAAACTATGGGGAATGTCCTGATTTACTTTAGGATTTCTTTTTTCCCTCTGCTGTGGGTCTGCATCCTTGCGTCGGCAGCAGAACCCGCGTCCGGAGTCTCAGGTTCGTATGACAGGGGCGGGGCGCTCTTCGATCAGAAGTGCGCGCCGTGTCACGCGATCGGCGGCGGAAAAAAAATCGGACCTGACCTGAGTGGAGTAACGCAGAGGAGGGATAGAGATTGGCTCGTCAGATGGATCGACAAACCTGAAGAGATGATCGCTTCGGGAGACGCCACGGCAAAAGAGGTTGTGAAGGGATACGCGATCCGGATGCCTTCAGCCGGGCTTTCGAAGGAGGAGATCGCCGATGTGCTCAGTTACCTGGAATCCCAGAAGCCAAATATAAATCTTTCGACGCCGGCTGAGCTTAAAAAAGAAACGCGGGGCGAGATGTACTTTTCGACGCGGACCTACCTCCAATTTTACGAGGACGCGAGGGGAAACAGTTATGGGCCGTTATATGAAAGGGTGGACCTTGAAATGAAGGACAGGAGCGGGAAGTGGTGTTTCCGTTCCTCCGGGCTGGTACGGTATGACGTAAGGACACCGAACAGTGATAAAAGAGAGATGGACGAGCTCACCTACGCGTTTTTGACCTATGCACCTTCGGACCATGGCCCGGTCTTCAAGATCGGAAGATATTATGTGTTCGAAGGGGTGGCGGCGGACCATATAGACGGCATCCATTCTTTATGGGAGATCACGCCCGCAACAGGTTTTTCAGTATACGGAGGAAGGCCGGTCGAGACGGAGTTTGACGGAAAGCGGGGAGATTACGTTTACGGCGGCCGGGTGTATCAGAGGATCGAAAAGACGGCCGAGGTAGGCGCCTCTTTTTTGAAGGAGGACAACGATGGGCGGCGGTTCAGGGAGGAACTCGGGCTGGATGTCTGGCTCCTTCCGATGAAAAGCCTGGAGCTTCAGGGGCATTCGTTCTGGAACAATATCACCAAGGGATGGATGGAGCATTCCTACACTATCCGTGTTCCCCTGCAAAGAGCGATCATCATATCCGGCTTGTTCGGGCAATCGACATATAGCAATGCCTTTTCAGCCAGGACCCTGAGCGCTTTTTCGCCCGACCTTCTTGGGCAGGATGAAGGGTTGACAAAGTTAGGCGCCTCGGCGGAATTACCCCTCGGCAGGGGGGTCTCGACGATCATCAATTACACCGGATATGGGTATAAGAAATCCGGGGATGCAAGGTACTACGGCACAACGGTTACAACGGGGTCGAAGTTCATATCGGCGGGCATTTCTCTTCACAGGATGGACGGGGAAGTGGAGAGACTTCGCTATCTGGAACTACGCGCTTATGTTAAAAAGAGTTTCCACAAAATGAGTTTTGTGATCGATGCGATAGACCTTCATTACGATCTCCCGATCAGCGGACTCAAAAACGCATATTCGGTCAGCGGGACAGCAACATATAAGATCGATAATTCTTTCAGTGCCGGTACCGATGTCGTGTACAGCAAAAACCCTGATTTCACGCATACCACGATGGTACTGCTGAAGCTTGTGTATAACTTCAGAAAGGACCTGTGACATGAAAAACGTTAATGACAAAAAATATTTCTTCCTAATCGTGTTCTTGGCTGCCCTTTTCTTCGGAGACGGCATGCCGGAACCGCATGCAGAAGAATTGAAGATAACCGGCAGGCATCCGATAGAGCTTTCCGGAAAGCCGGTCTGCACGGAATGCCACGGTGTTGACACGGAAGTTGTCCTGAGGCCTGTAGCTGCCTTCAATCATGAAGGCGACTGGATCGAGAGACACAGGTTCCTCGCATCGAAGATCACCAGGCTCTGCGATGTGTGTCACAATGTCTCTTTTTGTACCGACTGCCACGCCTATAAGGAGACACTGAAACCGAGCGATAAGCACTCTGATTCTCCGGATAGGTGGCTTCCGCACCGGGGAGATTATATCTTTCAGCACAGGATCGACGGCAGGCTCGACCCGACGAGCTGCTTCCGCTGCCACAGCAGGCAGAACAACGAGATATGCAGGAGATGTCACAAGGGATGAAAGGGATGGTCTGTATATTTGTCTTGATCGCGCTGGTCCTGCCGGGATGCGGGAGCGGTTCTGATCCCGGAAAGGTCTTTGTCCCGGGCCAGGGACATCCGGGGAACTGGGCGGCCCCCTTGTTCATCGGCAGGCCTGATTTTCACGGTACGTCGATAAAGGAGATACCGGACGGTCCTACCGGTTCGGCCCTTTTTCTCCGGCACTGTGCCGCCTGCCATGGGGAGGATGGGAAGGGGAAGATCGGGGGAGGTATCCAGGGGATGCCGGTCTCTTTTATTACGGCGGCAATAAACACGATACCATTGATGAGCGGTCATTCCATTCTCAGCGAGAAGTACCGGGAGGACATCGCCGCATATCTCGCGGCGCTTGCACAAAATGAGGCCCCGATATCAGCCGTGATAAATACCGGTCTCTGTGAGGAGTGCCACGCGCAAGACCTGAGCGGGGGTGTTTCGCGGGTGAGCTGTTTTTCATGCCATAAAGGTCCGAGAGGCGACATAGGTCATCCCCCCGGATGGACCACAGGAAAAGATGATCCGGTGCTTTTCCATGGGAGGTACGGGAAAGATTTTGTTGTATCGTGCACCGCCTGTCACGGCACTGATCTTTTGGGCGGGATCGGTCCGAGGTGCGTAGCATGTCACGATGGGAAGACGGCGCCTCTACTGAGCGTCTTTCCTTGAATTAGAAGGACGGAAGGTAAGGAGAAAGAGGAGGTGGCAATAAAATCGTATCCTTTCGATAAACCCTGTCCGTGGAAGGGACAACATGCATTTATTGAGCTATGGAGGTGTCAGATGAAAAAGGTGTTTGTATCAGTTCTTGTGGTCAGTGTTTTTATCTTTTTGCTCAGCACTGCAGCCTTTGCAGCAACGGTGCCTGTCTCGATAGTGGATTTCGCCTTTTCGCCACAAAATATTACCATTGAAGTCGGTGATACGGTCGTCTGGACGAACAACGGCGCTTTTCCCCATACCACGACAAGCGGGACAAACTTTCCGACAGGCAACGGGATATGGGACTCGCACGTCTTATCGCCGGGGCAATTCTTTCCGTTCACCTTTACTCAGCCGGGGCTTTACCCTTACTTTTGTTCGATCCACGGTTTCACCGGGGGCATTACGGTCAACGCCCCTACATTGCCTATGCCGTTGGGTCGTCATACCACGGAGTTTCCGGCCTTTCCGGCCCCGGCGCTGAGTACAATCAGAGACGATTCGCGGCCGATAGCAGTCGGTCAGATCGCCACAGGTGGAAGCACTCTAACGGTCCAGGTCGGCATCGAACAATATGCCGTTGCTGTGGATATGTTTCTCGCTTTTTTGGTTTCCAACGACCCCCGGACGATCGTGAATGTCATGCCGGACCATTCTTTCCAAAGGTTCCCGCGCGCCGATATCGGAACTGCATTGGCCACCGGACAGCCGCCTTCAGGCATGGTGCCCTGGATGTCTAACGTCACAGCGCCGGTGAATGCGACCATCTTTGCAGATCGCCCTGTCTCCGGCATCCCGCCCGGGAAATATACGGTTTTTCTCCTGGTGGCCCCCCACGGCGGAGGTCTGACCAACTTCGACCTCTACCGTACGGATTTTACGATCGGGGTCCCGATAACAACCGTGCTCAGCGGGGCACAGGAAGTGCCGCCTGTCACAACGACGGCGACCGCTACAGCAAACTTTGCGGTTAATTTCGATACCGGCGTGGTCAAAGGCACGATTGCCTTCAGCGGGCTGACGAGCGCGGCAACTGAAGCGCATTTCCATCAGGCGGCCGCGGGGGTGCCCGGCCCGGTTATCCTTGCGCTGACGGGCGGCGCCGGATCGACATCCGGCGTATGGACCATCTCCGGGACATTTACCCCTGCAGATCTTGCAGCGTTGAGAAGCGACGGGCTCTATCTGAATATCCACTCCGCTAACTTCCTCAACGGCGAGATACGCGGGCAGGTATCTTTTCCTGATATTGCCTTTGAAACGACTCTTGACGGCAGCCAGGAAGTCCCGCCGACAGGGTCTTCTGCAAGTGGCGTTGCAAATTATACAGTCAATATAAACACCGGCGCGGTCAGCGGCACGGTGGCCTTCAGCGGGCTGACGAGCGCGGCAACTGAAGCGCATTTCCATCAGGCAGCCGCGGGGGTGCCCGGCCCGGTGATCCTCGCGCTGACAGGCGGCGCCGGATCGACGTCCGGAGTATGGACCATATCGGGGACATTTACCCCTGCAGACCTTACGGCCCTGGGCAGTGACGGGCTCTATCTGAATATCCATTCCGTCAACTTCCTAAATGGCGAGATAAGGGGCCAGGTATACTACCCGCCCGGCGTACCTCTGCCTTAGTTTACTCAACTGCCTGCCGCGGAGGGGGGCTTATTTCCCCCTCTCCGCGGCGCAATACCTACAATCCATTATCCGGAGACCTGCGCGATGCCCGAGCGGTTAGATTTGACTGGGACAGAGGATAGGGATTATCATATTTTCCATGCTTCCACCCGAAAGACAATTAGAGGTTATCAAGAGGGGCGCGGTCGAGATAATCAGCGAAAAAGATCTCCTCGACAAGCTCGAACGTTCTTATAAGGGAAATAAGCCGCTCAGGATAAAGGCGGGTTTCGATCCGACTGCGCCGGACATACATCTCGGTCATACGGTGCTGCTCGAAAAGATGCGTCAGTTCCAGGACCTTGGCCATGAAGTGATCTTTCTTATCGGCGACTTTACCGGCATGATAGGGGACCCTACAGGAAAGAGCGAGACGAGAAAGCCCCTTACGAAGGAAGAGGTGCTGAAGAATGCCGAGACGTATAAGACACAGGTATTCAAGGTGCTCGACCCGGTGAGGACACAGATACGTTTCAACAGTGAATGGCTCGGCAAGATGGACAGCATGGAGATCGTCAGGCTCGGCGCGATGCAGACGGTCGCAAGGATGCTCGAGAGGGACGATTTCAAAAAGAGGTTCAGAAACCAACAGGACATCAGCATACTGGAATTCTATTATCCGCTTTTCCAGGCCTACGACTCTGTGGCCCTAAGGGCGGACGTGGAGCTCGGCGGCACCGATCAGAAATTCAACCTCCTTATGGGCAGGACCGTGCAGAGGAAGATGGATACCGAGGAGCAGGTCGTGATCATGATGCCTCTCCTTGAAGGCCTCGACGGCGTGAACAAAATGTCTAAGAGCCTCGGCAATTACATAGGCATAGATGAACCCGCACTCGAATTCGTCAATGGAGAACTGACCGGGATGTTCAAAAAGGTGATGAGCCTGCCGGATGAACTCATAGAACGCTATTATGAACTCCTGAGCCGGATTTCCGTAGAAGAATTCGCCTCGCTCAGGGAGAAGTTGAAGAGCAGGGAGAAGGACCCCCGGGACGCTAAAAAGGAACTCGCCATGGAGATCGTGACGAGGTATCACGGCCCGGACGAGGCTCAAAGAGCTTTTAAGGAATATGAGAAATTGCAGACAAAGGAAATGCCGGACGATATCCCTGAAATGATAGTCGCGGTCGGCGATGCGGCGGACGAAGCAAAAAGGAGAATCAGCTGGCTACCCCAGATAATGAAAGATACGGGACTGGCTAAGAGCACTAGCGAGGCGATTAGACTCATTAAACAAGGTGGCGTGAAAGTTAACGATGTTGTCGTCAGTGATTCAGACACAAAACTTCAACTGGGCGAACATATCATTAAAGTCGGCAAGAGAAAATTTTACAAAGTGGTCATAACTCCTTAGGCACGATGACGACATAACTTCCCGCGCTCATTCTCGGCTGTCATTCCGGCTTGTCCTGAATCTTTCTTAATTCCTCAGAAGGATTCCCGGCCTCCCGATCCCGAAAGCGTTCGGGCCGGGATTGCGGGAATGACAACTTTGCTGGTGTCCTAAGTGAGTTAACTTACGATAGCCGAACAAGTCTGATCTCTGATATAATTGCATCATGATTGCACCCTACGAGATTATTTTTAAACTCCTGCTCGGCACGCTCCTCGGAGGCATTATAGGGTTTGAGCGCCAGACCCACGGACGGGCTGCCGGTTTCAGGACCCAGCTGCTCGTCTGCGTCGCATGCGTACTGATCATGATCATCTCAGAGAGTTATTATGCAAAAAGTGCAGTAAACCCTGAATTTACCAGGATCGACCCGACGAGGATCGCGGCCGGTGCTATGACAGGCGTCGGCTTTCTCGGCGCAGGCGTCATACTCAAGACCGGTCTTTCGGTACAGGGGCTCACCACCGCCGCATGCATATGGATCGTCTCTGCGATAGGACTTGCGATCGGCGCCGGGCAATATCTTGCGGGCATCTCGGGGTTTGCGATCACTTTTCTCTCTCTCTGGGGCCTCCGCATCCTGGAGGTGAGGATGCCGCGACTGACATACCGGTATATTACTATGGTGACCGACCAGTCAGCCGATGTGAAGATGGTGACCTCGCCCTTTGAGAAGAGAGGGTTTGAGATAGTAAAGATGGACTACGCGATTGAGTTCCTCGAAAAAGAGAAGAAGTTCATCTTTACGGTATCGACAAAAAACGATATCTCGATAAAAGAAGTAATCGACGACGTCTCCGGACTGAATGGCATAAAAAGGATCGAAATCAAAAGCTGAGTTTTAGTGTATTCCCCTTTTGGAAACCATAACTCCCCTTAACCCCCTCTTATCTTTTCTCCTCGGCGAATCCGCCTGAGTGCGGAAAGAGGGGGAAAGGCGCCATGCCTGCCGGTAGGCAGGGAGCCTGGGGGCGTTATTTAAGGCCGCTTTTAGCAAGTTCAATAAGCCCGTATATCTTCATGTCGATAAAATCGCCTGCTTTTTGCCTCAAGGCAAGCTCCGAAATTACTCCGGTCAGGGGCACTCTAAGTACTTCGATATCTTCTGTTTCGTCTCGCTTTCCGATCCCTACATGGTTGAGGCCGGTGGCCGCGAAGGCCGAAAGCATTTCCGACGACAGTCCTGAGGACAGCGGCCCTTTCGTCAGGAAAGTCAGTTTCTCCGCGGAATAGCCGGTCTCTTCAATAAGCTCTCTTCGGGCCGCATCTTCGAGTGTCTCGCCGGGGTCGCAGAGTCCGGCCGGCAGTTCGATTACATATCCATTCACGGGCGGCCGGAACTGGCGAATCAATATCACCTCCCCCTCCTCGGTGAAAGGAACGACCCCGACAATACCGTCACAGCCCACTCGCTCGACAGTTTCCCATCGTCGCAGCATGCCCTCAACTCCGTCTGAATACTCCACATCGACGACCCTGAGAAATTTTCCTTCCCAAAGGATGGTTTTTCCGGTCACCTTCACTGCGTAAGACCTATTAACAAAGGCTGAGCGCCTTCTTAAAAAGGCCGTCCATAGCCGAGGTCTCGTCCGCGATTTTTGTCAGAACAGCGGCCAGTTCTTTTTTGCCCAGGGACTCCGACTTTCTTGCCCAGTCCCGGTATGTCTTTTCGTGTTCTGAGTTGTGCTCCGCCCAGTGTTCGAGCAGATGGTGCAATTTCGCTATTTCATCCATGTCTCCTCCTGATGATACCTTTCTTTCTTGCAGCGATAACGGCAGCTCAAGATTGTTTCCTTCGAGTAACTGCCTGTTCGACAGCATCTCCTTCGTCGGGCCGTCCGCGATGACACGCCCTTCTTTTATAATAACGCACCGCTTGCATACATCCAAAATGAGATCAAGGTCATGCGAAGCGATGATCTTTGTATGGTGAAAATGCCCCAGCAGGTTGATCAATGCCCTTCTCGCCTTCGGGTCGAGATGAGAGGCCGGCTCGTCCATGACCAGGATGTCAGGCTGCATGGCCAGGACCGTTGCAATGGCGACCGCGCTTTTCTGTCCCCCCGAGAGGTGATGCGGCGGCTTGTTACTGAGGCCCAGGCAGCCGACGGTTTCCAGCGCATCGTGGACACATTCTCGGACCCTTTCGAGACTGAGTCCGAGATTGAGCGGGCCGAAGGCAACATCGTCGAACACTGTAGGCATGAATAGCTGGTCATCGGGGTTCTGAAATATAAGACCGACTTTCTTCCTGATTTCCTGGCGCGTTTTCTTGTCGAGCTTCAAGTCCCCGACAGTAATACTCCCCCGTTGGGGCATCAGGAACCCGTTTGTATGCATCAAGAGTGTCGACTTCCCCGAACCGTTTGCGCCTACGACGCCGACGGACTCGCCGTGGGTAATTCTCAGAGACAGGCCGTTCAGCGCCTTTGTCCCGTCAGGGTAGCAATAGTGGACGTCTTGAAATTCAACTATATGGTGACTCATCCCCTCCTCAGAAAGCCCCCGTCGAGAGTCTTCCGATGTAGCCGACCACATCATGCATCCTGAAAAGATACAATGCACCGACAGCCGTGGCAAGGAAGGCGGCATCAATGGCTGAAAAGCTGCAGGTCCTTGTGGAATGAATCGTGCCGGTGAACCCGCGGCAGAGCATCGCAAGGTAGACCCGTTCAGCCCGTTCGATAGTCCTCAGGAAAAGTGTCCCGATGAGACTGATAAATGTCTTCATCCCCTTTCCTTTGTTTCCGAAGGAGCGCATGTCACGCGCTCTAACTGCCTTCATGGCCTCTTCCACCAGCACGAAGATGTAGCGGTAAAGAAACAGGAGCTGGGCCACGAATATATTCGGCATGCCGAGTTGCTGGAGTCCGTGGCATACACCGGGAAATGATGTTGTGGCGATGAGCAGCAAGGCAGATGTTATCGTGAGGAAGAATTTCAGCATGATCGAAAGGAATGAGACCCATCCCCCCGAGATCGTGAACCCGGAGAAGACATAGAAGGCTTGGCGGTCAAGCAAGGGGTTGAAGATCCCGACGAAGAAGGCAAATGATGATACAAGGAGCACCTTTTTAAGGATGAATTTTACCGGGATGTCCGAAAGGGTAAAAAGAAGGACAGGGAAGAGAAAGAAAGGCAGCAATCCGGAGATCTCATATTTGGGAAAAGACACAACTGTTACGATGAATGCTAAAGTTGCCAGCAGTTTTGTTCTTGGGTCGAGTCTGTGGATGAGCGTGTCTTTGTAAGACAAAGTGTCGAGATAGCCCAGGTTGAAATATTCGTTGTCAAACATGAGGATACCTTATCATCAGAGGAGACGTCATCATAAGGGAAAAAGGCTGATTATTTCCTGTCACGCCGATTTCCCCCGAAGCGCCCGGATTACGAACCCGATTAGAAGTACGGCAGCCAATACTATGGCGGAGCCGACAATTCCTGACACCGACTTGCCGGGTTCTACTACAGGCCGGAAGTGCCCCTCTTTCCCTTTTTCAGCTCCTTCAGGCTTCTTAAAGCCATAGTCAGGGAGGAAGGCCGTCTTATCCTGAATTGACTTCAGCATCGGCGCTATCCCGCTCACCTTTTCCGGAAGCTCCGGTCTTCCGAAGACCTTTTCTATCGACCATTCAAGGCCGTCAGGGTTGGCGGATGCAAACCATGAAAGCGTCCCGCCGGTGACCACAGCTACTATTAACAAACCGACAAAAATCTTATTGGTCGAAACATGGGCGGAAAGCCGACGCTCAGCCGTAACTCCTTCGAGTATCTCAGGCCGTGCAGCCTTGACGAAATTGATCGCGCCCGCCGTCACAAACCCTTCGACCAGGCCGATGCCTAAATGGATAGGCTGCATCAGGAGGAGGAAGGCGCTGAAGGGAAGCTCGCTCCTGCCCGAAAGAAACGTTTCGATGACCACGGAGAAAGCCCCCAACTGGAGTGCGACAATGCCGCTTATTACGGCAGCTACCGTAACTCTTTTTGGAGTAATTTCCGGCCCGACTAGCGGCCTGTATATCAGAGGATAGGCGATGAAACAAGGGTATATGCCAAGGTTCCAGATATTACAGCCGAGCGCAAGGAGTCCGCCGTCGGCAAAAAAGAATGCCTGGACGGTCAGCACCGAGGCCATCACGAGAAAGGCGGCATAGGGGCCTAAAATGACAGCAAGGATCATCCCTCCTCCGAGGTGGCCGCTCGATCCGGTCCCGGGAATCGTAAAGTTAATCATCTGTGCAGCAAAGATAAAGGCGCCGAGTACACCCATCATGGGTATCAGCTTCTCATCCATGGTTTCTTTAAGTTTTTTCGAGCAGTATGCAATAGTCCCTAATGTGCCCGCCCAGAAGGCGGCACCGACCTCCGGTGAAAGTAATGCATCAGCCATGTGCATGTTTGTTTCTCCTGTCCGCCGCACGCTGCAACTTCTTAATTTTGGAAATAAAAAAGCCACAAAGGCCATTTCGAATAGGACCTGCGGTCCTTTTTCGAGCCTTCGTGGCTTCGAGTTCTGATGTAATCGTAGCACAAGTGGGACGATTATTCAAATTAGGACACTACTGCACTTTTGGGCAGTCTGCAGATTCGGCCAAATATAAGGGTGGTTTATGTTAAAATATTTGGTAACCTCTCAAAAGAGAAATTACACGATTGGACAATCACATAAATAAAAGGATGCGCGGAAGGACCCGGAGGGCCGGGCCGCATTCAATTACATCTGGAAAATGCCCCCACCGCTCTCTCAATGAAGAACACGACGGGATATTCGCGGACAAACTTCATGAGGAATGCGGGGTCTTCGGCATTTTAGGCCATCCCGAGGCTGCAAACCTCACATATCTAGGGTTATATGCCCTCCAGCACAGGGGACAGGAGAGCGCGGGGATATGTTCCGCCGACGGCAAGCAGATGTTTGTTGAAAAGGCGATGGGCCTTGTGGCGGACATATTCAGTGAAAAGAGGCTGAAGAAACTCCCCGGCCACATTGCAATCGGCCATAACCGGTATTCAACAGCCGGCAGCAGCATCCTCAAGAACGTCCAGCCTATCGTTGCAAATTTTTCCCTCGGCATGCTGGCGCTTGCTCACAACGGCAACCTCGTGAATGCCAACGAGCTTAGAAAGACCCTCGAGGAAGAGGGTGCAATCTTCCAGTCCACCTCCGACAGCGAAGTCATCGTGCATCTTATCGCTCATTCGAAAGGCGAGAGCTTTTATGAGAGGGTCATCCAGGCGTTGAAGGCGGTCAGCGGCGCCTTCAGCCTCCTTATCCTCAGGGAAAATGAGCTGATCGCCGCGAGGGATACATACGGCGTGAGACCTCTTTGTCTCGGCCAGGTCGATGGGGCTTATGTTGTTGCATCTGAGACATGCGCGCTCGACCTGATCAGCGCAAAGTATGTGCGCGACATCGAGCCCGGAGAAATCGTTATCATCAACGAGCAGGGCATTACGTCCCTTAAGGCCCTGCCGAACACGGAAAAGGCCTTTTGCATCTTCGAGTTTATTTATTTTTCGAGGCCCGACAGCAATATATTCGGCGGGCAGAACGTCAACGGCATCAGAAAGGAATTCGGCAGGCAGCTTGCGAGGGAATCGAAGATAGAAGCCGACCTTGTGATCCCCGTACCGGACTCGGGCGTGCCCGCAGCCCTGGGGTTTTCCGAGGAGAGCGGCATCCCCTTTGATTTTGGCCTGATCAGGAACCATTATATCGGCAGGACCTTTATCGAGCCGAAGCAGAGTATCAGGCATTTCGGGGTGAAGATAAAACTCAACCCTGTCAGGAAGCTTATAGAGGGGAAAAGGATCGTCGTCATAGACGACTCGATTGTAAGAGGCACCACCAGCAAGAAGATCGTCAAGATGCTGAGAGAAAACGGGGGTGCGTCTGAGGTCCACCTGAGGATAAGCTCTCCTCCTACCATCATGCCCTGCTTTTACGGCATCGATACGCCTACGCGGCAGGAGTTGATCGCGTCGAGCCATGACGTGGAGGAGATCAAGAAATATGTGACCGCCGATTCCCTGGCATACCTGAGCATAGAGGGGCTTCTCAAAATAGTGCCGGATTCGCAGCACTATTGCACTGCCTGTTTTGACAATGTCTACCCGATCAGCTTCCCGGGGGAGCATCTGGAGCAGCTGGAGTTCTTTTTTAAATAAAAAAAGGACAGGGTGCCTCCACACCTGATTGTCCGGTTTCGAGGAGGGAATCTGTGATCACTTCGGTGCTGAGAGACATATTCAGGGTCAACCTCGGGGTGAAAAAGACAGAGAGGTGCCTCATTTTTACCGATCTGATCCAGCCTATCGAGCAGATATCCCAAGCGGAGACCGAAAAAAGGTCCAGACTCAAATGTATCGCGTTCTTCGCCTCAGAAATCGGGAAATCTTTTGCAAAAAAAATCGATGTCCTTGACTTTCCGGCGACCGGCAGCCATGGCGCAGAGCCTCCGGCAGAAATCTGGGAGGCCGCATTCGGCGAAAGGGCCGTCAGGGAGATAGACCTTAGGGGGCTTCTTGGACCGCTTCTCAGCAAGAAGGCCGGCGATGCAGAGATCGGCAACGCGGAGGCGATCCTGCGGAGGTTCAAGAAGGACGCCGTGGATGTCGTCATCGCGCTATCCTTCTTTTCAACAAGCCATACCAGGTTCAGGGACCTGCTGACGCAAATATGCGGGACCAGGTATGCAAGTATGCCGCTTTTTGAATTTTCGATGCTGGAAGGACCGATGGCCGTCGACTGGAGAATGCTTGCGAAGATTTCCCGAAAAATCGCAGGCAGGATAAACAAGGCCGAGGAGGTCGAGATCGCTACTCCCAATGGATCGAAACTTTCGTTTTCGATCAGGGGCAGAAAGGCGCTTGCCGACACAGGGATATTGGTGAAGCCGGGATCGTTCGGCAATCTCCCCGCGGGGGAGGTTTTTCTGGCGCCTGTTGAGGGCAGTTCAAACGGAAGGCTCGTACTTGAGTGGGCCCCTACCAGGGAACTCTCTTCCCCTGTTACCCTTGTGGTGAGGCAAGGCATGGTCCAGGAGATAATCGGGGATGAGTCCTTTGCGGAAGAGTTGAAAAAGAGGTTGCGGGAGAAAGGGGAAAACCGGAATATCGCCGAGTTCGGCATAGGAACGAACGAAAGGGCAAAGCGGCCGGACAATATCCTTGAATCCGAAAAGATACTGGGCACGATCCATGTCGCCCTCGGGGACAACAGCACGTTCGGCGGCAAGGTGCGGACGCCTTTTCATCAGGATTTTGTTTTTTTCAAGCCGACGGTTTTCCTGCTCCACAAGGACGGGAGCAAGTCATTGTTGATGAAGAAAGGGAAATTACAGGTGATATCATGACAGAATTTATCGTAGTCCTGATAACCGCTTCGAAAGAAGATGAGGCGGCGCGGATCGCACAGGAACTCGTGGATTCCCGGTTGGCCGCGTGCGTAAACATAGTGAAAGGCATACGCTCCATCTATCGCTGGAAGGGCAAGAGAGAAGATGAAGCGGAGGTCCTTATGGTCGTGAAAACGAGACGGGACCTCTTCGATGCGCTTAAGAAGAGGGTGAAGGAACTCCACAGTTATTCCATTCCCGAGATCATTGCCCTGCCTGTCATAGATGGGTCCGAAGAGTACCTCAAATGGCTTCACGAAGAGACCGGTTAGAAATAGGATCGCAGCGCAACACCGGTGTGCGTATGTCAGTCTTATTCCACTTTCTCTATGCGATCAGAACAATCTTGGACTGCGCGACCTGTCCTCTATGATTTTAAGCAGTTCCTCGAGTGAGATCGTTTTTACGCCGAGCGTCTTTGCCTTTTGCAGTTTTGAGCCCGGCTCCTCCCCCACCACGAGGTAACTGGTGCTCGCCGAGACAGCAGAGGACGTATGGCCCCCATTGGCCTCGATCATATCTTCGACTTCTTTTCTCGGCCTCGGCAGAGATCCGGTAATAACAAAGGTCAGTCCCTCAAGCGGCAAGCCACCCTGCGCCTTTCCAACGAAATCCGGGTTGGCGATTTTCAGGCCGAGGACCTTCAGGGAGTCGAGGGTCAATATATTCTTTTCGTCGCTGAAAAAGGTAGAGACTGAAGTTGCTATTTTTTCTCCCATCTGCTTTATCTGTAAAAGTCTTTCCGGCTTTACATGATAGAGATCCTCGAGCCTCCTGAAATTTCTTGCCAGGAGTTTTGCGGCAAATTCTCCGACATGGATTATGCCCAGGGCGAAAAGAAAGCGTGCGAGGGTCGTATGTTTTGACCTTTCTATGGCATTAATGAGGTTCTGCGCTGATTTTTCCGCAAATCTCGGGAGTTTGAGGAGGTCTTCTTTTTTCAGCCTGTAGATGTCCTCGAAGTGTTTTATAAGGTCACGAGAAAAGAGGAGTTCGACGTTTTTTTCCCCGAGACCCTCGATATCCATGCCGCCCCGCGAGGCGAAATGGATGATCTTCTCCACGATCTGGGCCGGGCAATGCAACGAGACGCACCGCACGGCGACCTCGCCTTCCTCGCGCACCACCCTCGACCCGCAGGCAGGGCATGTATCGGGGATAGGGAAGGCCTTCTCCTTCCCCGTTCGCTTCTCTTTGATCACCATCACAACGTGAGGGATGACGTCCCCGGCTCGTTCCACCACGACAGTGTCGCCGATTTTTATGTCTTTTCTCTCTATCTCGTCCCAGTTGTGAAGGGTTGAGCGGGACACCGTGACCCCGCCGATCCTGACAGGCTCAAAGACCGCGAAAGGGGTAATTACGCCGGTTCTTCCCACGCTTCCCCGTATTTCCTTTATCTTTGTGGTGCCCTGGTGGGCCTGAAATTTGTAAGCGATGGCCCAGCGGGGCTCTCTCGTTTTTACCCCCAATTGTTGCTGGAGGGCAAAGTCATTCACCTTTACCACGGCGCCGTCCGTCTCGAAGGGGAAGGAATTGCGGCTTTCCTCGATCTCTCTGATCGCCTTGACCACCCTGTCTATCCCCTTCACTAGTTTGATCGCTACAGGTGTGGGAAATCTTGCCTCACGGAGCCATTCAATAAATTCGAACTGGCTTTGAACCCGTATCCCTTTGACGGCGCCTGTGCCGTAGCAGGCGAGATGCAGTTTACGGGAGACCGTGATCGATGGGTCGAGCTGCCTGATAGATCCGGCGGCGGCGTTTCTCGGGTTGGCAAAGAGCGGCTCTCCTCTCCTCTCCCTCTCTTTATTCAACTTCTCAAACTCTTCGAGGTCCATATAGACCTCGCCCCGGATGTCGATCTCATCAGGGATGCGCTTGCCTAAAATCTTTAAGGGTACCGACTTGATCGTCCTGATGTTCTGTGTGACGTCCTCGCCCTCATATCCATCGCCCCTCGTCGAGGCCCTGCAGAGGAGTCCGTTCCTGTATGTCATTTCCATCGCAAGCCCGTCGTATTTCGGCTCTACCGTATATTCGAGTTCGTGGTCCGAGCCGAGCAGTTTTATTACCTTTTTATCGAACTCCCTTACTTCATCGTTGGTGAAGGCGTTGTCAAGCGAAAGCATCGGCTCCGTGTGTTTCACCTTCTCGAATCTTTCGAGCGCGGGAGCGCCGACCCGCTGTGTCGGTGAATCGGGCAGGACAAGGCCGTATTTCTCCTCCAGATCCTTTAATCGTCTGAAGAGCCTGTCGTATTCGGCATCAGAGATTTCAGGGGAATCGAGGACGTAATACCGGTAATTATGGTAACTGAGGTCCTTTACAAGACCCTCGATTTCTTTTTTTGCATCTTCAGGAATTTTTCCGGTCATGGTCGTCCGTCCATGTTACCCATAAAATATATCATAAGTCGACTGCAAAGATTTTTACCTCGGCACCCAGACCTTCCCCTTGTCGATTATATGCTCGACCCTCCACCCCCTCTTGTGGAGTTCTCTGGATATCCACTTGCGGTGGCATTTCCAGGGCAGCTTTTCGGAACATGCGATCACGGAAATCCTTTCCGCTGCAATCGTTTCGACCGAGTCTATCCCCTTCTGAAAATCCTCTGTAACGATATAGGCGACGTAGCCCCCTCTCCTGAGGCCGCCGAGTTCTTTGCCGAGGAAATGGTATTGGATCCCGTGCATCGGAAGAAGTTCTTCGAGGGTGTCCCTGTGAAAAAGAGGGTCTTTGCTTCTAGGGAAACTCCTCACGTCAAGGAATGCCTCAATTCCGTAACTAAGAAGGATCTCGATGAAGTCTTCCCTGCTTCTCCTGTCTGTTCCGAGAGTATAGATAATTTTTTCTCGCATTATTAATAAAATAGCATGAATATTCGTTTTTTCCTTGACATTAAGCACATATTTAAAGGAAAATTGGTGCGTAATGCGAAGATTAAAAAGCTTTCATCTAGTATTTCTTGCCCTGGCTTTAGTCCTGATCCTCCCTGTTCTCTCCTATGCCGAAGATAAGGCGAACGATGAGATACTGCTGGCCTCTTCATCTCCTGTGCAGGATGAAAAGGCCCTTGAAAAGGTCCCGGAGAAGACATCCTCACCCTCAGCATTTCATTCATCGGCCTATGATACAAACGGCGCTGCGTCAAAGGCGGTCGAAAAGAACGTTGGGTTCTTCACCACGAGGATTAGGGACAAATTCTCTTTATGGCTCAGCAGGTCCGGGCAGTATCTCGATCTGATGAAGGGGATACTCCGGAAAAAGGACGTCCCGGAAGACATTGTCTTCCTTTCACTGATAGAAAGCGGATTTAACCCCAACGCCTATTCGATTGCGAAGGCAGTCGGGCCCTGGCAGTTTATCTCTTCCACGGCTAAGCGGTATGGCCTTCAGATCAATTGGTGGAAGGACGAAAGGAGAGACCCGGTAAAATCCACCACGGCAGCTGCGGACTACCTAAAGGACCTTTACGGGATGTTCGGCTCATGGAACTTTGCTATGGCAGCCTACAATGCGGGTGAGGGCAAGATCCTCAGGGCAATCAAGAAAAGCAGGGCGGACGATTATTGGGACCTTCTCGATACAAAGCATATAAGGAATGAAACTAAGGAATATGTCCCTAAATTTATCGCGGCAAGCATTATCGCCCGTAATCCCGAAGATTTCGGCTTTCTTGATATAGAATATAACGAGCCGCTCAGTTATGACGAAGTCGAACTTGATTCACCAGTCGATCTTGCGGTCGTTGCGGAATGCGCCGACACTGAGCTTGAAGTGATAAAGAAGCTCAACCCGGAGTTGAGGAGATGGTGCACGCCGCCGGATGTCGCGAAGTATATGTTGAAGATCCCTCAGGGGACGAAGGACACCTTCCTGGAGAAACTGTCGGCTGTTCCTGAAGAGGAGAGATTTACGATCGACAGGTACACAGTGAAAAAAAGCGACACCTTCAAAAAGATAGCAAGGATGACCGGGGTCCCCGAATCCGTGATTCTGTCGCTGAATTCAATGGAAAAGATTATGCCTCTCAAGGTCGGCAGCAAGATATATCTGCCTCCCAAAGGCCTTTATACGGTGGATGCCGATGACAGGTCTTCGCTGAAAAAGGTCTCCCACAAACACAAGAAGAAAAAGACCTCGGCGAAAAGGTCTTCAAGACACGGCAAAAAAGTCTAAGTCAGCACAAATAAACCGGTCAATTCATAAACTAACTCATTATCGCAACGCCTTTCACTCCTATTTCTTCTCCGCGATCTTTGCCTGTGCTTCCGCCAGGAACGGCGAATCTTTGAACTTGTCGGCGAGCTCTTTATACTTTGCCAGTGCCTCTTCCTTCTTTCCATCGCTTTCGAGGATCCTCGCGGACTCGACAAGTGCGAGGTCTTTATAGATGCTGTCGCTGGATTTATAGAGCGCATCAAGCGCCTTCAGCGCTTCGCTCTTATTCCCCTTCCTAAGCTGTATGTCAGCCATCTTCTGGTATGCCAGGGGAAGTACATTCTTGTCCGAGGAATAGTTTTTTGCAAGCTGATCGAGGCCCTTTAATGCGTCATCGTATTTGCCGAGTTCCGCGTTGGCGGACGCGATGTAAAGGAGCAGTCTTGCGGATCTTTTTTTGTTATAAGCCTGCTGAAACAAGTCGAGGGCCTTCTGGTACCTTTCCTGTGCGGAAATCGGCTGTTTCTGATATTCGTTGTAATAGACTTTATAAGCCTCGTACTCCAGCTGACGGGCCTTTTCTCCCTCCGAGTACTGATACAAGAAAAAGCCTGCGACGGCGACAATAGCGACAGCGATAACGGCCACGTAAGTGAGCACTGTTTTTTGTTTTCCCTTGAGTTGGTCCTTGATGCCGGAGAGTCTGTCTATGACCTCGGTCTCAACCCCGACATTTTTTTTCTTTGCTTTTTTCTTAATAACCCGTGGCATTAAGCCCTCCTTGACGCTCTTTCTATCAAATGTTTTGAATTTTCGAATATGGAGTCTATCCTGTTTTCCTCTATGCCTGCAGCTAACAGAACGATCCTCGCGGTCTCTGATGTGATGAGGTCGGAGGGACCGTGACTGTCGGTGTTGATGCAGAGAGGAACTCCGAAACGCATCGCTTCTTTTGCTACGTAGCCGTTCGACAGAGAATGTCCTTTGCGTGAAGTTATTTCCAGACAGACATTCTTTTCCTTCGCCGAAAGCAGGTCTTCAGTGGATATAAGGCCGGGGTGGGCAATGATGTCCACACCCGCCTGGATCGCTGCCCTGTTTGTCCCCTTTCTTACAGGCTCCACTATCGTCTCGCCATGGACGATGACGATCTTTGCCCCCAGCCGCCTCGCCTCCTTTACCAGCTCGGGGATGATTTCGGGAGGGACGTGGGTTATCTCTGCGCCCGGCAACACCTCCAAAGAAACCAGGGGCCTTATTTTTTCGATGGCCTTGACGATCCTCGGGATAATGAAGTCGATATTCGAGGAGTCCATATGGTCGGTGATCGCAAGCGCGGTATACCCCATATCCTCCGCCCTACGGATCAGCTCGAACGGGATGAGTTCGCCGTCGCTGAATACCGTATGAGTGTGCAAATCTATCATCTTAAAAAGATACAGGAAGACGGAGAAAAATGTAAAGCGATCCGCGGCATGGGGAAGCCCGGCGGCAAGGTGGATGTTTCAATTGTTGGTCCATGGCAGCAGCGGACCGCTTCTTTTGCAGATCATACGTCAGGTTTTTTCTTACAAAGGAATAAGTATATTTCCTACACGCGGATGAGTCGTAGTCTGATTTATTGTTAGTGCGCCGGCATGTATCCTATATTGGAAGCTATTTAATCACCACATTGTCCCTCTGTCAGGAGGAAGAGACGGCTTGAATGAATATAAACGCCAGGGAAAGAGAAATTGAGAAGCCTGTGAACTGTTGGCAGTATATGTCATGCGGAAGGGAGCCCGGCGGGGCCCATACTGACCTGTTCGGCGTTTGTCCTGCTTCCACAGATAATAGGCTCGACGGAGTTCACGGCGGCAAAAACGCCGGAAGGGCGTGTTGGGTCATAGCCGGCTCTTTCACGAAGGAGGACGATGAGATGGCTATCCCCGGGAGGCGTAGGGACTGTGCTGCGTGCGGTTTCTATAAAGCTGTTCAGCAGGAAGAAGGCAGGTATACCTGGCCCACGGCATTCCTTCAAAAATTACTGGTAGGAAAAAAAATGGACCGGAGACGTTGTTTCAACCGTAGTGTCTGAGTGACTAGAGTGCGGCCGCCCTGGCCAGCGTCAGCACAACGACCTCGGAAGCGCCTGCTTCGATGAGCTGTTTAGAGCACTCGCCGGCGGTGGCCCCAGTCGTCATCACGTCATCCACAAGCATTACGCGGTTGCCCCTGAATTGTCTTGTTGCGACGAACGCACCTCTGAGGTTCTTTGTACGCTCTTTGGCCGAAAGGCCGATCTGGGGAAGGGTATCGACCTTCTTGAACAGCCCGTCCATGACCAGAGGGATGTTCTTTTTGTCCGAGATGGTTTTTGCGAGGAGAAGAGACTGGTTGAAACCACGGCTTCTCAGTCCCCTGATGCTCAGGGGGACCGGTACGATGGCATCGATGCCGCCCATGTCGAAGTTGAGGAGGAGATTTCCCAACGGCTTATGGAGCCGTTTTATCCCGTGGAATTTAAAGAGGTTTATCGCTTCCGAAAGTGTATCTTTGTATATTCCGAAGCTCACCGCTTTCGAAAAGAGAGGAGGTCTCTTCAGACAATCGGAGCATATTTCAGCGTATTCCGATGAAAAGGGAGTTGCGCATATATTACACGAGGGGCCTGTGTATTTTTCGATCCCGCACCAGCAGGCGGCACAGAAGGGGGCGGTCGCAAAAGTGTCAGTCGTTCGACTGCAGACCGGACAGTCCGACGGGAAGAGTAGGTTTATGATTTGTGAGATCAACCCTGATAGATGAGAGGACGGCTGCATCTTCCGCATTTAGAGCCGAATGCCCCCCTTGAGCTGCTCACCCTATTTCTGACATTGCAGTGTGAACAGACCACTATCTTATATTCTGCAGGGGCCGGGTTCGGGACCTCTCGTGTTGTCTCCGGTCTCTGAGTTTCGCCGGCGGTCTGCTGCGCCGTCCCTTCTTCGTTAGAAGGGAAGGTATCGAGGAACTTGGCGTAGAAGTCATCTTTCTCGATCAGTTCGACCCCCATGCCGTTCTTTAGCGACACTACGGCGGTCTTAAGCGCCCGTCGCACAGTGCCTTTTAATTTTGAAGAGGTCCCGTCAGGAAGATGTATGAGGATATCGATGATGGTGCCTGGTGCGAATGCATGGTTCGTTCTGATAAAGAGTCCGCCGCGGGAAAGATCGCTTGAAATCCCCCTGTAGTTTTTGCCTTCACCCGAGAATTCCGTCTCGAGACGTCTTACAAACCGATCCTGATTACGCTTACTCAAAACTGGTCTCTTAAGAGAATCAACTCATCTCTTTTTTGGCCGGTTGAAATAATATCTGCCTTCACGCCCACCAGTTCCTCGATCCTGCGTATATACGCCTGAGCGCGCGAAGGAAGTTTTTTGAACTCCTTTATGCCGAGTGTACTCTCCTGCCAACCCTTCATCTCCTCATACACGGGAGTGCACTTTTCAAAGACGTCCACTTCTTTCAGAAAATGGCTGTATGTTTTTCCCTTGTACCTGTAAGCGGTGCAGATCTTGATGTTCTCAAGGCCGTCCAATATGTCGAGTTTCGTAATGGCGATCCCGGTGAAGCCGTTTATCGCCACCGCGTGCCTGAGTATCACCGTGTCGATCCAGCCGCACCTGCGCGGCCGCCCGGTCGTCGCGCCGAATTCGCCGCCCTTTCTCCTTATCTCCTCGCCTGTAGCGTCCGAGAGCTCAGTAGGAAGCGGACCGCTCCCTACCCTTGTAGTATATGCCTTAACAACGCCCAGGACCCTGGATATCTTGGTCGGTCCGATGCCGACGCCTGTGCATGCCCCCCCGGCGACAGAGTTAGAGGACGTAACGTAAGGGTACGTCCCATGGTCTATGTCGAGTAGTGTACCCTGTGCTCCTTCCAGCAAGACGTTCTTCCCGGCGATGACCGCTTCATTAATTAAAAGGTCCGTATCGGCTATATGCTTCTTCAGGATCTTCGCGTATGCCATATATTCGTTAAAGATTTTTTTGGCGCTGAACCCCTCGGTCTTATAGAGGTTCTTCAGGAGAAAGTTGACATTCTTGAGGTTGGAAGTTATCTTCCCCATGAATACTTCAGGGAACAAGAGGTCTCCGACGCGTATGCCGGTACGCGCCATCTTGTCTACGTAAGCAGGGCCTATTCCCCGTCCCGTGGTCCCGATGCATTTTTTGCCCCGCATTTTTTCGCCGGCGTTATCGAGCGCAATATGGTAGGGCATTATGAGATGGGCATTCTTGCTGACAAGAAGGTTCCCTCCGACCTTTATACCCCTTTCCCGAAGGCCCTCTATCTCATGTATCAAGGCGGCAGGTTCTACAACGACCCCGTTTCCTATGATGCAGACCTTGTCCTTGTGAAGGACTCCCGAGGGGACGAGGTGGAGTACGTATTTTTCATCCTTGATTACGACGGTATGCCCGGCGTTGTGGCCGCCCTGGTACCTGGCAACAAGATCTGCCTTATGAGTGAGGAAATCAACAAGCTTGCCTTTGCCCTCATCCCCCCACTGTGCGCCGACGACGATTACTATAGCCATTTCAAACCTCTCCGATCATTATTTGATTTCTTCCCCGTATCAGAGACTTATCTGCTTTACGGACAGGATGTTCGGCAACCGTTTGACCTCCTCGATTACTTCGGGAGTGGGAACCGAATCGATGCTGACTACGGAGATGGCCATGCCCCCTGCCGTCTCCCTGCCGAAATGCATGCGCGCGATGTTAATGTTGTTTTTCCCCATCAGCATGCCGATATTGCCGATGACCCCCGGCCTGTCATTGTTATAGATGAGGAGCAGCTCGCCTTCAGGAACGATCTCGACCTTGAATTCGTCAATGAGCACTACCCTTGGGTCCTTCTTGCTGAAGAGCGTTCCGGCAACGTAGCTCTCCCGCCCGTTCGCCTTTATCTTAAGGGCGATCATGCTGTTGTAATCACCGGCATCGCCGCTCTTTATCTCCTTCACCTCTATCCCCCGCTCCTTGGCGATGATAGGCGCATTGACGAAGTTGACTGTTTCGAAGAGGATAGGCGACAGAAATCCCTTTATGGCAGCTATCGTCACCGGTGCGGTGTTGATTTCCGCTGCAGCGCCCCTGAATTCGACCGTGATTTCGGTAACTCCGCCTTCGAAGATCTGCGCGGAGAACCCGCCAATCTTTTCGGCCAGATTGATATAAGGCTGAAGGCGCGGGACCTGTTCGTTTGGGATAGACGGGAAGTTTACGGCGTTTCTTATCACGCCGAACACGAGATAATCCGCGATCTGCTCTGCTACCGCCACCGCCACATTTTCCTGTGCCTCTTCGGTCGAAGCACCGAGATGGGGCGTGCAGACCACGTTATCGAGCGTCAGCAGCGGATTGTTTTCAGGGGGCTCTTTCTCGAACACATCGAGAGCAGCCCCGGCCACCTTGCCGCTCTTAAGCGCCTCGTAGAGGTCGGCCTCATTTATTATGCCTCCCCGGGCGCAGTTGATGATCCGAACGCCGTCTTTCATCCTGCTTATTGTCTTTGAGTTTATGACGCCCTTTGTTTCGGCAGTCATCGGAGTATGAATGGTGATGAAATCAGACTGGGCAAAGAGTTCATCCAGCGAGACCTTCCTGATGCCCGTGGCCTTTGCCTTGTCCTCGCTCAGGAATGGGTCGTAGGCGATAACGTTCATCTCGAGCCCCTGGGCCTTCTTTGCCACCTGACTGCCGATATTGCCGAGGCCGACGATTCCCAATGTCTTATGGAAAAGCTCCACTCCCATAAACTTCTTTTTTTCCCACTTGCCCGCCTTCATGGAGGCTGTGGCCTGAGGGATCAGACGTGCGACCGAAAAGAGCATCGCAATCGAATGCTCGGCAGTGGTCATCGTATTGCCCCCCGGCGTGTTCATCACAACGATACCCTTTTTTGAAGCGGTGGCTTTATCGACATTGTCGAGGCCCGATCCGGCCCTTCCTATCACCTTGAGTTTTGACGCGGCTTCTATAACTGCGGCCGTTACTTTTGTCGCTGACCGGACGACCAGACCTTCGTAATCTCCTATGCAGGCAATGAGTTCTTCGGGCTTCATCCCGGTCTTGACATCCACGTCAAGACCCGCCTTCTTCAGGATCTCTACGCCCTTGGAAGAAATGTTATCGCTGACAAGAACCTTCATTAACTTTTTTTCCTCCTATACCATTAATAATTCCTGGGCAACAGCGACCCCTGTCCCGAGCTTTAAGGAATGACCCATGCCTTTAAGCACCATCTCGACTCCCGCTATTGCCGTTATCACGTCAAATGTCCCGGCGTATCCAAGGTGCGCGATCCTGAAGATCTTGCCTTTGACATGCCCCTGGCCGCCCGCGGCGGTGATGCCGTATTTCACCCTCAGGTTCTTATAGATCTCCTGGCCGTCCATCCCTGCGGGGGCGTTTATTGCCGTGACCGCGTAACTCGGGGACTCTTTAGTGAACATATCGAGTCCGAGCGCCTTTACCGCCTCGCGGGTGGCAAGCGAAAGCCTCTCATGTCTCTTGAATGCGTTATCGAGACCCTCTGCCCGGAGCAACTTCAAACTTTCGTTCAGCCCGATGATAAGTGTCACCGGCGACGTAAAGCTCGTCTGGTTCTTTGCCAGCGACTCCCGCTCTTTCTTGAAATTAAAATAGAATTTAGGTGAAGTGGCCTTGTCTGCGAACTTCCATGCCTTCTCGCTCACGCCGACGAAGGCGAGGCCGGGAGGCAGCATAAGACCTTTCTGTGAGCCGCCTATCAGGACGTCTATCCCCCATTCGTCCATTTTGAGGTCATGCGCTACCAGGGCCGAAATCGCATCGACCACGAAGATAGTGTTTTCATGTCTCCTGACGATGGAGGCAAGGGCCTTTATATCGTGATAAACGCCTGTAGATGTCTCTGATGCCTGTACAAAAACCCCTTTTATGGAAGGGTCCTTTTTGAGTGCCTGTTCGACATCTTCGGGCTTCACAGCGTGTCCCCACTCTATCTTGATCTCCTCAACAGAGAGATTGTAAGCCTTGCATATCTTTGTCCATCGTTCACCGAAGTTTCCGGCGTTGATCACGAGGGCCTTGTCGCCGGGGCTGAAAAAATTGTTTACCGCTCCGACCATCCCTCCGGTGCCCGTCGAGCAGAGGATGAGGACATCGTTCTTAGTCTGACAGAGCCACTGGAGCCCTTTTTTGGCCGAGTCGAGCACCGGCATAAAGTCCGGTGACCTGTGGTGAATGATCGGCATCGCCATCGCGAGCAAGGCCTCAGGCGGAACCGGGGTCGGCCCAGGGGCTAAGAGATAACGTTTTAACATCAAAACCTCCTTACTATTAGGGATTAATGAGTTGGACTGGTCAAATCTGAGAGGCTGATCTCTAATCCCTGGCTATGGAACCGAAACTCGGTTAAGCTTTGAAAATTAGCATTAGAGCATCTTTTTTGTCAAGGACAGATACTTTACAACATCCCAGTCTCACTATTATAATGAAATAGCATGAAAAATAAAATAGTTACCGGCATCGCGATCCTGCTCATAGGCTTTCTTCTGGGAGGCATCTCTTTTTATATTTTGGGCGAGTTTACGGGGAAGCAGAAGGTATATTCCCCCGTAGCAGCGCCGAATGTGCCGAGGCAGATAATCGAGACCAGCAGGGCTTTTTCCGAAATAGCCTCTTCGGTATCGCCGGCTGTTGTCAATATCTCTACGACAAAGGTCATGAAGAGGGATGCAAACCCTTTGTTCGAAGACCCTTTTTTCGATTTTTTCAATCCCTTCAGGGAATTCAGGACGCCGAAAAAGTGGAAAGAACAGAGCCTCGGATCAGGGGTCATCGTTTCACCGGACGGCTATATTATTACCAACAACCATGTCATCGAGCAGGCGGACGAGGTAAGGGTCACGCTTCTGGACAAGAGGTCCTTCAAGGCCAAGATTATAGGTGCCGATTCAAAGACCGATGTCGCGGTGGTGAAGATCGATGCCAAGGACCTTCCGACTGTCAGATGGGGCGATTCGGATAAACTCCAGGTCGGCGAGTTCGTCCTGGCTATAGGGAACCCCTTTGGGCTGAGCCATACAGTTACAATGGGAATAATCAGCGCTGTGGGCAGGGCGAATGTCGGGATAGCGGATTATGAGGACTTTATCCAGACTGACGCGGCAATTAACCCTGGGAATTCGGGTGGCCCGCTCGTCAATGTAAAGGGAGAACTTATCGGCATCAACACGGCCATTTTTTCCAGGTCAGGCGGATATCAGGGGATAGGGTTCGCTGTCCCTTCGAACATGGTCCGTCTTGTCATGGACCAACTGGAAAAGAAAGGGAAGGTAACTCGCGGGTGGCTTGGCGTGACCATCCAGGAGTTGACGCCTGAGCTTTCCCAGAAGTTCGGGCTGAAGAATGGGAAAGGTGCCCTTGTCGGAGACGTCGCGAAGGGAAGTCCGGCCGAGAAGGCCGGAATACGGCGGGGCGACATAATTCTCGAATTCAATGGGAAAGCGGTAAAGGACGTTGGCAACTTAAGAAATATGGTGGCCCAGAGCAGGGTCGGCTCCGAGGTGAATCTCGCGATACTCAGGGGCGATAAAGAATACGCCTTCCGGGTTGTGATCGCGGAGCTTCCCAAGGAAATATCGGAGGCGTCCTCCGGGAATGCGCCGGAAGAATCTCCGTATGAAGGTCTTGCCGGATTGAGCGTAATGGAATTGACAAAGGAAGTCGCAAGACAACTCGGCCTTCACAAAGAGGAGAAGGGGGTAGTTGTCGTAAGGGTTGAACCCGGCAGCAATACCGAGGAGGCGGGCATAAGAAAAGGCGACGTGATACAGGAAGTCGACAGGAAAAAAGTCGAGAAGCTGGCCGACTACAACAGGGTCATATCGGCATTAAGACCGGGCGATACGGTCCTCCTCTTTCTGAACCGGAGCGGCAAGAAATTCTACGTAACGCTGAGAACGTCTTAAGAAACTGCAAACGTAATCAACACGTTACAAATCTCACTTTGTAATTGTCTTTTTTTCTCATATAATTCTAAAAGAAGGGAGGTGAGGAAATGCTTCTTATTTTTAGAGTAGCCGTACTTTTATTGTTTGGTGTATCAGGGTATTTATTGGGATCGAGATACGGGTATGAGAATTACGGGGTAACTATATCTGTATTGTTGGGCGTTATTACCATTTATTCGGATCAGATATTGAAAAAGGTAAACGTCGGCACCATTGTCGGCGGAATCATCGGTATTGCAGCGGGGATTCTCTTCGCAGAACTTTTCCTTGTCCCTATAAGGCTGCTGGTCAGGGAGGAGGTAGTGGTCGTCTCCTTTGCCGTTACGGCTATCTTCGGATACGGCGGGCTTGTGATTGGGCTGAACAGGGGAAGGGGGATGACGATGCCGGAGATATTCCGGCTCCTGAGAGGCCAGGGGTATGAGGAAAACCTCAAGATCCTCGATACCAGCGTCATCATCGACGGCCGGATATCCGATGTATGTGAGGCCGGCTTTATCGAAGGGACCTTTATCGTCCCTCAGTTTATACTGCAGGAATTGCAATATATCGCCGATTCGCAGGACGCTACGAAGAGGGCACGCGGCAGAAGGGGGCTGGATGTGCTGCATAAGATACAGA
This sequence comes from Thermodesulfovibrionales bacterium, assembly GCA_044450345.1. Classification (GTDB taxonomy): domain Bacteria; phylum Nitrospirota; class Thermodesulfovibrionia; order Thermodesulfovibrionales; family UBA6898; genus Sulfobium. The sequence goes on from JBIOIY010000012.1 coordinate 45,277, forward strand.
AGATGTCCAACATTACCGTGAAGATTATCGACGAAGACTTCCCGAAGATCAAAGAAGTCGATTCGAAGCTTGTCGCCCTGGGGAAGATGATGAGCGCCAAGATAATCACGAATGATTTCAATCTCAACAAGGTGGCCCAGCTCCAGGGGGTAGCGGTCCTGAATATAAATGAACTCGCAAATTCCCTGAAACCAGTTGTCCTGCCCGGCGAGACGATGCGGGTATTTGTGCTGAAGGAAGGGAAGGAGTATAATCAGGGCGTGGCTTACCTTGACGACGGCACGATGGTGGTGGTGGAGAACGGTCGTAAGTTGCTGGGGAGGAATATTGAGGTGACTGTGACGAGCGTCCTTCAGACGACGGCCGGACGCATGATTTTTGCGAAGGCGAAAGAGGAGTACGAGAAAGAGGAGGCAAAGACTGCAAGATAAGAGGAGGGCTTATGGAGCGGGCGATAAAGTCACCGCTGTTATTCCTGCTGCCGGGCTCGGCAAGAGGTTTGGTGACGGAACGAGCAAGCAGTATGTGATGTTGCGCGGCAAGCCGCTTTTGGTGTGGGCACTCGAAACCCTTGAGGCATCACCGGAAATATTCGAAATCATACCGGTCCTCAAAGACGGGGAGATGGAATCCGGAATCAGGATGCTTGAAAAATACGGGATCTCAAAGGTGAGGCGTATCGCCCCGGGGGGCAAAGAAAGACAGGATTCTGTTTTTCACGGCCTCAAGATCGTAGACGACAGAAAGGGCGTTGTGCTTGTACACGACGGCGTCAGGCCCATCATAGAGCCGTCCCTCGTGGCGAATGCAATAGCTCAGCTGAAGAACTGCGAGGGCGTTGTCGTGGGGGTTCCTGTAAAAGATACGATTAAGGAAGTTGAAGAGGGAGAGGTCAAGCATACGTTGAGGAGGGATACGCTATGGTCGGTGCAAACCCCTCAGGTATTCCGCTATGAAACGCTATATGATGCATATGAGCGGGCCGCGAAAGACTCTTTTAGCTCTACGGACGACTCTGCGCTCGTTGAGAAATACGGCGGCAGGATAAAGATGGTGATGGGCTCCTATAAAAATATCAAGATCACTACCCCGGAAGATCTGAAGATGGCTGAATTATTCCTCGAAATGAGAGAAAATAAGGTGTGAGGATCGGGGTTGGCTACGATTCCCACAGGCTTGTCCCGGGCCGGAAGCTCATTATAGGCGGGGTCGAAATCCCGTTTGAAAAGGGCATGGGAGGACATTCCGATGCCGACGTGCTCTGTCATGCGATCACCGATGCCGTCATAGGTGCTCTCGGTCTTGGTGATATCGGCACCCATTTCCCTGATACCGATCCGAAATGGAAGGACGCGGTGAGCATCGAACTTCTCAAATATATCATAGAACTGGCTAGGATGAATGGCTTCCGGGTGGCATGGGTGGACACGACGATCATCGCTGAACGACCTAGGCTCTCACCGTATGTTATTCAGATGAAGCAGGCGCTTTCCGGAAGCGGCATTCCCGCCGGTGCCATAAACATCAAAGCGAAGACCAACGAGGGCATGGGATTTACAGGGCGCGGCGAGGGCATTGCCGCCTATGCGGTATGTCTGCTCGACAAGGTTGATAAATGAAAAAGAGGAGGTTTTGATGGACATTGTCGGAATCTTTAAGGAAAGTGTCGAGGTATCGAAAAAGAATTATATAATTTTTGCGCCGACTGTGGCGGTCGCAGTAGTTATGTCAGTCCTAACCCTCATCCTCGTAGGCAGCGGTGTCCTCTCGATTGGCCTCATGGGGGGCGGGATGCATTCCCCCGGGGGGATGATGCCGCTGATCGGGGCAATGATGGGCGGGCTCTTTATCGTCGCTGTTCTCGGCACCATACTCGGGCTCATTGCACACGGCATGACCGTGGGGATGGCTAGGGAGGCTATTGAAAAGGGGTCCACCTCCCTTAGCAGCGGATTCTCCGTCGCAATGGGCCGCCTGGCGCAGTTGGTCGTCGCATCGACACTTGTGGGGATAATAGTTTTTGTCGGTTTTATGCTTCTCTTTATTCCCGGTCTTATCGCGGCATTTTTCCTGATGTTCACCTTTGTCTCGGTCATTGTCGACAATACCGGCGCGGTCGAAGCGATGAAGAAGAGTTATGCGACGGTTAAGACGAACCTGAACGACTCCATAGTATTCTTTATCGGCATGATAGCTGTCGGGGTTGTCTTTGCGGTCGCAAATGCGGTCCTTAACGTAATCCCGATACTCGGACAACTGCTCGGCATGGCACTCATAGGCGCCTTCGGAGGATATATTTCGGTGGTGATCGTGAAGGTGTATTTGGAGCTGACCAAGGGCACCTGATAGAATTATATATTCTCTGCCCGAGCAGACCCGCCCGTCGTGGCTTGGCGCTCTCGTTTTTTTCTTCTAAAACTCAAGCAGCAAACATTCCCGCTATGCAAAGGGGGTCCTCCAAGTCAGCAGTAGATCATCTTCTTCGTCATTCCGCCGTCGACAATAAAATTTGCGCCTGTGATAAAAGACGCCTCCTCCGAGGCGAGATAGACTATGATCGATGCGATATCTTCAGGTCTGCCGACCCTTCCCGCCGGATGTTGTTTGTGGTCGGCCTCAGTGAGTTTCGGCCCCTGCCTCACGCTTTTCTTTTTCCAGTTCGATACGTCGATCCATCCCGGGCTGACGCAATTCACCCGCACGTTTGGTCCGAGGCTCATGGCAAGGGCGTGGGAAAGGGCGAAAATGCCGCCCTTAGACGCAGAATATGCTTCAGTATCGGCCTCGGACATGAAGGCGCGCGTTGAGGCGACATTGACTATTGTCCCTCTGCACTCCCTGAGATATGCAGCGAAGTGCTTTGCACAAAGGAAAGTGCCCGTGAGGTTCACCGAGATGATCCTGTTCCATTCCTCGATAGAGAGTTCTGCGACCGGCCTGCTGAGAAAAACGCCGGCATTGTTTACAAGGAGATGCACCCGCTCGTAATTTCGCCATGTCTCCTTCGCCAGACCCTTTACATCCGCCTCCTTAGAAATGTCAGCGCGCAGGAAAAGGATCTCCCCGGGACACGCAAACTCCTCGACAGTTTCCTGTCCCGCTTCCTCATCGATGTCCGCGATAACTACCCTCATCCCCTCTGATATAAGCCTCTTTGCAACTGCCTTGCCTATGCCTTGAGCACCCCCCGTGACTACGGCCACTTTGCCCTTGAGAGCCATTGTCGCACCTCCTTGCCGATCATGCGGAATAATCTTCATCTAAAGTGTATCAGCAAATAGAGGCAGACGGAATGTCCTTGGACCACAAGGCCTGCAAGAAGGGGAAGACGTATTTCGACAGAGAGGTCTGTCAAGGCCGCTGCTTTATTTCTTCTATAGCCTCCCCGATGATGAGATTGACGTTGGGGTCACTATCGTTGAGCCGTTTTTCGAGAAAAGGCAGCGCACCCTTATCACCGATGATGCCGAGTATGTTCGAGACGTCTCCGCGAATAACAGGGTTTTCATGATCGAGAAGAGGCAATAAGGGTGGGACAGCAGCAGGCACGTTGGGGGCATCGAGCACGCTGAGTTCTTCCATCAGCGCGGTCACGCCTATCCTTACTCTCACCCTTTCGTCTTGTATCAACTCCCAGACAAGACCGTAGAGTTTACTGTCGTGCCTGAACATATCGACAATATTTTCGAGAAAGCCCTTTTCCATGTAGTCGGCTATCATGGACACGAGGCTGCTGTCGGCGCCGCCAGTCTTATTCATGGGTTACTATAACGCGACGTAACAAGGGAGGACAAGGGCGGAGTTGTTGCTGTGCGGGATAAGTATTCCCCCGCTCTTTCGCTTTTCTTTAAAATTCCCAACACCGTACGGACGGTTTTTTATTGTATAATAAAGACTTAAGTGGACAATATGGGGTTCTTGGGCAATATAAGGCGTGACTACAAGGCTGTCTTTGAGAGAGATCCGGCTGCAAAGAACGGTCTCGAAGTTATTCTTGCATATCCCGGCTTCCACGCGATATTCTGGCACAGGATCAACCACGTGCTCTGGGAGCTTGGGATACCGGTAGTCCCGCGGCTTTTATCACATATTGCACGTTTTCTTACCGGAATCGAAATTCACCCTGCTGCAAAGATAGGCCCCGGCTTTTTCATCGACCACGGTATGGGAGTGGTGATCGGAGAGACTGCGGAGGTCGGCGAGAACTGCCTTCTTTACCAGGGGGTGACCCTCGGAGGGACGGGCAAGGAAAAGGGCAAGCGTCATCCGACGTTGAAAAACAACGTGGTTGTCGGGGCTGGCGCGAAGATACTGGGGGCGATAACGGTCGGGAATAATGTTATTATAGGGGCCAATTCCGTCATCCTGAAGCCGGTCCCGGACAATGCGATCTGTGTAGGGGTGCCGGGGAGGATTACGAGGAAGAAGATCCTCAGGATGACGACAGATGACGGGATGGTCGAGGTTATGGATTATTTCCCTGATCCTGTCATAGAAAAGCAGAAGGAACTCGAATCACGCATCGATGAACTTACGAAGAGACTCGACAGCGTCGAAAGGGCGAAGGATAGAGGAGGACGGATGAAGATCTATAACACCCTTACCGGCAAAAAGGAGGAATTCATGCCGGTGGAGCCGGGAAAGGTCGGGATGTACGCCTGCGGCGTCACGGTTTATGACCATTGCCACATCGGCCATGCGCGGTCCGCTGTGGTCTTCGACGTTATGCGGAGGTACATGATCTACAAGGGGTATCAGTTCAAATACGTACGTAACTTTACCGACATCGACGATAAGATCATAAACAAGGCTAATAAGGAAGGTGTTACCTGGGACGCCATCGCGAGGAAATATACGGATGAGTATTACAGGGACATGGACTCCCTCGGCATCGGAAGGGCAGACGTAGAGCCGAAGGCAACGGACCACATCAAAGAGATCATTGAGATGGTGAGTGGCCTTGTCGAAAAAGGATATGCCTATGAAATCGACGGCAGCATCTACTTCGAGGTATCGAAGTTTGCGGGCTACGGGAAACTCTCAAAGAGAGACCTTGAAGATATGATGGCCGGCGCCAGGGTTGAAGTGGACGAGCGAAAGAGAAATCCAATGGACTTCGCCCTCTGGAAGGCCTCGAAAGAAGGCGAGCCGGTATGGGAGAGCCCCTGGGGGCCGGGCAGGCCCGGCTGGCACATTGAATGCTCGGCTATGTCCCGGAAGCATCTCGGCGAGACCTTGGACATACATGGGGGCGGGGCTGACCTCATCTTCCCTCACCACGAGAATGAGATAGCACAGTCGGAGGCGTATACCGGGAGGCCCTTCGTAAGATACTGGGTCCATAACGGTTTTATTACGGTAGATAAGGAGAAGATGTCGAAATCCCTCGGCAACTTCTTTACCATACAGGAGATACTTAATAAGTTCGATCCCGAGGCCGTAAGGTTCTTTCTTCTTTCTACGCATTACAGGAGTCCTATCGAATTTTCAGACGAGCAATTGAGGGAGGCCGAGGCGTCTATAGACAGATATTATACGACGGTCCTGAGGATCAGGGAGTTCCTTTCACAGGACGGCGCGAAAGAAAAAACAGCAGTTGATGAGAAGGCCCTCGAGGACCTCCTTTTGAAATTCGTCGAAAAGTTCAAGGAAGCTATGGACGACGATTTCAACACTGCGCTTGCGATCGGCAATGTCTTCGAACTTATCAGAATGCTCAATAAGTACATGGACGGAAGGCCTTCCGGAAGCAAGGCCATCGGACTCATAAAAGAGTCCGGTGAGTTCCTGAAAGAGACCGGGAACGTCCTCAACATCTTCACCCGGACCCCCGAGGAATGGTACAAGGCCCTCATGTCCGTCAAGAATATTGGACTTACCGAAGCGGACATCCTCGTCAGGATAGACGAACGGAAACAGGCACGAGAGAGGAAAGACTGGGCCGAGGCCGACAGGATAAGGAAAGAACTCGAAGAAAAGGGGATTTTACTTGAAGACAGGAAAGACGGGACGGGGTGGAAAATCAAGATCGCATGACGAATGGATCTACGGACTTAACCCTGTCCTGGAAACCATAAGGTCAGGCCGGCAGGTCAAAACAGTATTCCTTTCCGCGTCCAGAAAAGAGGGGATCGCCGGAATAGAGAGGGAGATACTGTCCAGGGGCATTGTGCTGAAAAAGGCCGACCAGTCTTTTTTCGACAGCAGGTTTCCGAAAGGCCATCAGGGCGTTGCCGCTGTGGTTGCACCGAGGGAATACGCTGAGTTGGAAGAACTGTTCAAGGTGCCTCCTTTGAATAATGAGACCCCTTTTTTTCTTATCCTGGACTGCGTAGAAGACCCGAGGAACTTTGGTGCGATCTTAAGGACGGCAGATGCGGGCGGAGTTCACGGCGTTGTTATCCAGTCGCATCGGTCTGCAACACTGGTGCCCGAGGCGGTAAAGGCCTCGGCAGGGGCCGCCGAATACATACCCGTGGCGATGGTAGCCAACGTAAAGCATGCGATGGCCGGGATGAAGGAAGCTGGAGTTTTGGTGGTGGGCGCAGAGGCAGGGGCGAAGAAGACGATCTGGGATCTCGACCTGAGTGTTCCCTTGGCGCTGGTGGTCGGGTCCGAAGGCAAGGGGCTGAGAAGGACGGTGAGAGAGGACTGTGACGTGCTGGTGAGCCTCCCTATGAAAGGGAGGGTGAATTCCCTCAACGTGTCTGTTGCTGCGGCTGTTATGATATATGAGGTAATCCATCAGAGAATAAGAAAAACGTAGCTTTTTAGAGCAATGATACTTTTTCCCCTGATAGTCCTTGTTTTTTTACTATTGACCGCGGTATAATATTTTCTTTATATTATTTAGTTCTGAAAAGTCCATGGCGAGCTGTTGTCTTTTCTGAGGAATGCCACCGTAGCTCAGTTGGTAGAGCAGTTGATTTGTAATCATCAGGTCGGGGGTTCGAATCCCTTCGGTGGCTCCAAGAAGATAGTGAATAGTGAAAAGTAAATAGTGAATAGAGGGTAGCGAAAAGGAAACAATCTTCGGGTTTATCTCTCTTCACTACTCACTTTTCACTTGTGACTGAAGTTTTGGAGAGGTACCCGAGTGGCCAAAGGGGACGGGCTGTAAACCCGTTGGCATAGCCTACGGAGGTTCAAATCCTCCCCTCTCCACCATGTTTTCGCTGCTCGGAAACATAATGTGAGATTTGCAATTTCAGCAATTTGAAATTTTTAGGTGTGCGGGAGTAGCTCAGTGGTAGAGCGTCAGCCTTCCAAGCTGAGGGTCGCGGGTTCGAATCCCGTTTCCCGCTCCAGAAAAGAAGTGGTCGGCGGTCAGATGTTAGTTGTCGGTAACGAAGGACTGATAGTTATAAGCTGGCAGCTTTTTAGATGCCCATGTAGCTCAGTCGGCAGAGCACATCCTTGGTAAGGATGAGGTCACCAGTTCGATTCTGGTCATGGGCTCCATCAAAGGCGTGAAGAGCCGTTTTATTTTTGTGGAAACAGGTTAACTGATAGTGAATAGCTATAATTATTGTAGGAGGCAAGATGGCAAAGGCAAAATTTGAGAGGACGAAACCCCATTGCAACGTAGGGACGATAGGGCACGTAGACCACGGCAAGACGACGTTGACGGCTGCGATCACGAAGGTGCTGGCGTTTACCGGGCAGGCGACATA
>JBIOIY010000013.1:0-51230 GCA_044450345.1 Thermodesulfovibrionales bacterium
GCGGGGTGGTATGACCTCGACGTCGTCATGGACGAGCAGATATTGATTGACCTCATCCCGAAACTAAAGAAGGCCGGTGCCTCAGGGATTGTGGAATATCAGTTGAACAAGGTGATCCCCTGAAAATACGGCGAATATATGTTAACATTCTTTGACAAAACGGTCTATTTTTTCTTGACAAGTTTTAAGCGTATGCTGTAAAATGTCTAGCTTAAGAGGGCGAATACGCTCCAAAAAATATAATACTGAAGGGGGGTAAAGGATTGCATGCTTTAGGTACCCATTTATTAGTGGAATTGCGGGAGTGCAACCCGGAAATTCTCAAAGACCTCGAGAAGGTCAAAAACGCGATGGTCTCGGCGGCAAAAGAGGCCAAGGCGACAATCGTCGATATATCCTTCCACGAATTCAATCCTTTCGGTATCAGCGGCATGGTGGTAATAGCGGAATCTCATCTTTCGATTCATACATGGCCCGAATATTCTTACGCGGCTGTGGACATATTTACCTGCGGTGATATCATCAAACCGGAAGTAGCAGCGTCTTTTCTCATTGAACGGTTTGAGAGCAAAAGCCCTTCGATCGTTGAACTCAAAAGAGGGATACTCTCTCACCTGAATGAGAAACTGCCGCACAAGGTTACCGGTCCCGAGTTTCAATCTGTTATTTAAAGGAAGTTTTTTGCAGTCTGCTCATGCTCTGTAAGATCAGGCAAGAAACTGCCTGACTTGTCGTGATAAAAAAATCCCCCTTTTCAGGGGGTTTTTATTTTTCCACCCTGTCTAAGATCAAGCGCCTTCCTGTGTCCTGTCGGTAAGGGCGGCAATCCCCGGAAGTTCTTTTCCTTCAAGCAATTGAAGGGAGGCCCCGCCGCCGGTAGAGATGAAAGAGATCGCGTCTGAGACCCCCGCCCTGTGGACAGCGAGGTCCGTGTCGCCGCCGCCCACGATAGTCAAGGCGTAGGCATCCGCCACTGAATGGGCGATCGAAAAAGTCCCCCGCGAGAAGGCGTCGATTTCGAATATCCCCATAGGACCGTTCCAGAGTATGGTCTTTGCGTTTGCAAGGGCGATAGAAAAGAGTTTCACCGTGGCAGGACCTATATCGAGGGCCCTCCAGCCCTTGGGGATTTCCATGGTCGGTACTATCTTCGTCTCGGCCCCAGGCTCCAGGGTCTGGGCGATAACGCAGTCGACGGGAAGATAAAACTTTATGCCCGCGGCCTGCAGTTTTATCCGTATCCGTTCGGCGGTCTCGAGCATGTCGTTTTCGACGAGCGAGTCACCGACCTCGTAACCCATCGCTTTGATGAAGGTGAAGGCCATGCCCCCGCCGACAAGGACCTTGTCCACTTTCCCCTCGAGATGTTCAAGGACCCCGATCTTGCCCGAGACCTTTGCGCCGCCAAGTATCGCCACAAAAGGGCGGACCGGATTATTGACAACGCCCTTGAGATATTCGATCTCCTTTTTCATCAGGAAACCGGTCGCCGAAGGAAGGAACTTGGCGATTCCCACCGTGGATGCGTGGGCCCTGTGGGCAGCGCCGAAGGCGTCGTTCACGTAATAGTCGGCGAATTTGGAGAGGTTCTTTGCGAACGCCTCGTCATTTTTTTCCTCTTCGGGATGGAATCTAAGGTTCTCCAGAAGGATCACGTCGCCGTCTTTCATCTTTGAGACGAGGCTTTCGACCTGCGGGCCTATGCAGTCGGGAGCAAACACGACCTCTTTGTCGAGGAGCCTGTGGAGTCTCTTCGCCACGGGCGCAAGGCTGAATCTGGGCTCGGGTTTCCCCTTCGGCCTCCCGAGATGGGAGGCCAGGATCACCCTCGCCCCCTCGTCTATGGCATAGTTGATCGTCGGCAGGGTGGAGCGTATCCTGCCGTCATCAGTGATCCTCAGGTTGTCGTCTAGGGGCACGTTGAAATCGGCCCGGATGAATACCCTCTTGCCCCTGATATCGAGCTCGTCGATCGAAAGCTTGTTGAGGACATCCTTAATGGTAACAGGATTGGGATTTGTATTGATCTTCTTCGCCATCTAACTCCTCTTTTTTAAGATATAAAGGATGAGGTCTCTCAGCCTGGAGCTGTAGCCCCATTCATTATCGTACCACGCCAGGACCTTTACCATCCTGCCCTCGATAACCTTGGTCACCGAAGCGTCTACCACAGAGGAATGGGCGTTGCCGTTGCAGTCTATCGAGACGATGGGTTCCTCAGTATACTGGAGTATGCCCTTCATCGGTCCCTCGGAGGCCTTCTTCAGCGAAGCGTTCACCTGTTCCACGGAGGTGTCTTTTTCCAGTTCCGCAACGAGGTCTACGACCGAGACGTTGGGGGTGGGGACCCTGATCGCCATCCCGTCGAGCTTGCCTTTCAGCTGCGGAAGGACAAGGCCTACTGCCTTCGCCGCACCGGTAGTCGTGGGTATCATCGAAAGAGCGGCTGCGCGCGCCCTTCTCAGGTCCTTATGCGGCAGGTCGAGGATCCTCTGATCGTTTGTATAGGAATGGATCGTAGTCATAAGACCCCTGACAATACCGAATTCATTCAGCAAGACCTTCGCAACCGGCGAGAGGCAGTTCGTAGTGCACGAAGCGTTCGATATGATATGATGCTTTGATACATCGAGCGTTTCTTCGTTGACTCCGAGGCAGACGGTGATGTCGGGCTCCTTCGCAGGGGCCGAGATGATGACCCACTTTGCGCCGGCCTCGATATGTTTGGAGGCACCTGCCCTGTCGGTAAAGAAACCTGTAGACTCTATCACGATATCAACCCCGAGCTCTTTCCACGGCAGCTTTTCCGGCGCCGTAATCGCGGAGATCTTTATCTCTTTGCCGTCTACGGATATTCCTGCGCCGGTGTCTTTGACATCGGCCCCGAATATCCCGTGCACAGAATCATATTTAAGCAAATGGGCGAGGGTCTTCGAATCCGTAAGGTCGTTGATCGCGACGACCTCGAACTCCTTTACCGACCTGCTCACCCTCAGAAAATTTCTTCCTATCCTGCCGAAACCGTTGATTGCTACACGAACTGCCATGGTGGGGCCTCCTTAAAAAGTGTATTTAAAGATATTTAAAACCATACCGGTCATAAGCTTCGGATAAAAATACGTCGACTTCGGCGGCATCCGCAGGGAGGCGAGGGCGACCTTCTCGACGTCTTCAACCATGGTGGGTCTGAGAAAGAAGGCCGCACCGAATGCCTTGTCCCTCACCGCCTGCAGGCATTTCCCGATGTCCATTTCGTAGGAAACGCTGTCAATATCGAGAAGCTGCTTGAATATGAGTTCATGGAGTACCGTCACATCGAGGTCCCTCAGAGCCTGCGGGACACCGTGAATGCCTTCGCCCTCATAACTCAGGCGGTACCAGGTCTCCCCGCCGGTGTAAAGACCGTAGACATCGCGCCTCCCCGAAATCGCCTTAGGTATATCAAAGCCGTTCCCCATCTCCTCGATTTCGAAATCATTGGAAAGGAGATCAAGGGCATCATTGGGCATGTTCTTCACCAGGCGGTGCGTAGGCAGAATCGTAAGCCCCTCTCCGGCCATGTCCGCAAGGAACATAAGCACATAGTCGTACGGCCTCGGCGTCTCTGAAGGGCCTTCCTTCTTTCTCATCTCCCGCTGGTACTCGAGTGCGGTCTCGTAACGGTGATGACCGTCCGCGATGAAAACCGCCTTGTCGCCAAGCTCCTTCTGTATCTCGCCTACCGCCTTCATGTCGCTTACTTCCCACAATCTGTGTACCGCGCCGTCGGGGTCCTTTGCCTCGATGTAAGGCGCGCCGCTGTTCACATCCGCCAGGACCGCGGCGGTCCTGGCCTCAACACTTCTGTAGAGCGAAAAAATCGGGCTGACATTGGCGCCGCATATCCTCATAAGGTTCAGCCTGTCTTTCTTCGGCTTGGAATGGGTATACTCATGAGGATGGATGTTTCCCTTGCCCAGCTCCTCAAGCTTGACGAGCCCGAGAAAGCCTCTGAGTCTCTTCTTCTCAATTCCAATTGTATACGATATTTCATAAGAATAGAAGCAGGGTTTATCGCTTCGATTAAGGACCCCCTCCTGCAGCCACTCCTCAAGGTATGCCCTGGCCCTCGTATATTTGTTGTCATTGGCGCCGTCCCCGTCCAGCTCCTTTCCGAAGTCGATCCGCACGACATTATAAGGGCTTTTCCGATAGAGTTCTTCCTTATACTCCGGCGTTATGATGTCGTAAGGAGGCGCAAGCAGTTCCGCGCCTGACGCCTTCGACACGCGCGGTACATTATAAAGGACCCCTTTAAAAGGGACAACTTCGGCCATTTTTTCTTACCTCGGGGAAAAAGATTGGATATTCTACCATGCAATTTCTCTTGAATTCCAGTGGAGGAGTGGCCCGACCAGACTTTGCGCCGAGCGAAGACTTGTTCTCATTTTCTTGCTGCTAGCTGACCGCCGATAGCTAAATAGCTGCAATATTACTGATTCAAACCCGTCTGCTTCGCAACAAGACGGCATGACTTCGTCGTATTTCCCGGTCACCAATTACTTCAAATCCCCGACTTTGCGCAAGGGAAACGGTCCTCTCAAAATCCGGCTTCGTTACATGCCCTCTGGGTTCCGCCATCAACAATTTTCCGGTCTGTTTCATTGCATTATATATTTCGGTAAACAGACGTTCCTTGTCAGGCACCTCATGGACTAAGGCAAAGGCAAGCGCAAAATCGATTTTGCCGGCAACGTCACTCACTCCGAGCGAGCTCTGACTGCATACCCGCGCGTCAATTCTGTCGGTCAGCCCCGCCTTCTTCGCTCTCGCGACGAGACCTTTAATCATTTTTTCCTGCAGATCAATACAGACCACTCTGCCTTTTTCGCCTACCAGTTTCGCCAACGGTAAAGAAAAAAATCCCATGCCGCATCCGATATCCAGAACACTCATGCCTTCCTCCACATAAGGCTTCACAATCTCGTCGGGATCCTGCAAAAGACGCCTCAATGGACTCGCCAGCAAATAACCTAACCACCAGGGACAGACTCTATGACTCAATTCACACCTTTCCAAGAAACTAGTACTCTATAAAGTGCCACGCTCATTACCAATCACCACTAGTAATAATACCCTAATACCTAATAAAGGCAAGAGCTATGTCCAACTGCCTCAACAGCATTTGTGCCTTATTACCCTTAAATACCAGTTAGTCGCTATTCACCCTATTAAATTTAATGATTTTCTTCGGTTAACGACAGCAACGCTGCGCAGTTCCTTTTAAACAATTATAATTATAAAGATTTAGCAGGGATCGGGATCCGCAAGGCGGAATAATATAAACAGGAAGTTAGCGTGTTCCTCAGGAGCACAACTTTTGAATACTGCACTAAAAAAGCACAACCAACTGTCAATTAATGCGTCATTTCCCAACTACCAGAACCGTGAAGCTGTCCTTGATCATTGTCGGGCGCGGCCTTGCTCCTTCCTCCGCCGGCGCCGCCTGAGGGGAAAACTGTGCGGCGGGCAAATAGATGTTGTGGGTCCCGGGATCAATCGCCATAGTGCGGGATCCACGCTGCGTAGTAACGGTCTCTACTACCTCGAACTTGCCCGGAGAAGACTCCCGCACCACTGTAAGCGTACCATCGCCATTAGAGCTGAATGCCAGTCCTGTTTTCGGATCAAAACCGTTTCCATCGACACCTTCGCCAATCGGCACGGCGGCAATTACCTTGCCGGTCTCCGTGTCCAGGATGGCCATGACCTTGTTGCGGCATCCCGAATAGAGGCGGTGATGCTCCGCATCAAGTCCCATTCCCGTGGGTTCCTCGCAAGGCTTAAGTGAATACCTTTTTTTCAACGAGAGTCTACGGCTATCTATTTCAGCTACCTCGCCGGTGTCTTCGACATTTACATAGACCTTGCCTTTTCCGTCCGCCGCCGCGAATTCAGGCTTGCCGCCAAGGGCAATCGTACTGATAACCGAACCGGAAGCGGCGTCGATCACAGTGGCGTCCTTGCTGCGGCCATTGAAAGTGAATATTCGTTTGGATGCAGGGTCGTAAAGGATGGCATCGGGATTATTTCCGGTTTGCACCTGACCGAGGACCTTCAGTGTTTTCAGGTCGAAAATGGTGGCTGTATTTGCCTTTCCGTTACTGGTAAAGCCCCGGCCCAGCTCCGACGCTATGGCGATCCCATGCACGCCGGGAGTATCGGCAATATTGCCTATGATCTTATCCGTGTCGATATCGACCACCAAAACGTGAGTGGACCTGGAAATGTACAGCCGCCTGGCTGCGCCGTCTACAGTCAGGTAGTCCCAACCCCCATCGCCGCCCAGCTGCAGCCTTTTGATTACGTGATATCCGGGGTCCGCAGCATACGAAATCGTTCCGACAAGGAGACTGCAAAACAATAAGAATGCTTTCAAGATGTCACCTCTCTTAATAGATCATTTAAGATATTCTTACCATATCAGTTTCAGCCAAAGAAATAAACCACCTCGGCGAGAGTGTGCGATGTTGGTCAGCCTCTTTCTTGTCATCGGAATTTGCTACAATAATCTAAAAGCGATGCGGGACAAAGATAAAATTATAGGCTGTGCGATACTCATCATCGCTTTTGTCCTCTGCTTCACGAACCTCCCTCTCAAGCCTCCCCACTCTGATGAGGGCGGAAACGGTTATTTTGTGAACCAGATATGGGAAAATGGTTTCTTTATTTACGACCCCAACAACTATCACGGACCGCTCTTGTTTTACCTCTTCCAGATTTCAGAAAAGATCTTCGGCTTTGGTATCGGCTCCTTCAGGGCCGTAACTGCCTTATTTTCCGTCCTGACCATAGTGCTGATTTTGAAGGGCCGGGACCTCCTCGGGCGTTACGCATCCCTTTTCGCTGCATCGGCACTGGCGTTGAGCCCCGGCATCACCTTTTTCGGCCGTTCCGCAATTCACGAGCCCGTTTTTGTTTTTTTTCAAATCCTCCTGGTGATGGGATTCCTGAGGGTTAGAGAGCATGCGGACAGGAAGGGAATTATCTGGTCCTTTGCGGGCTTACTCGGATGTATTTTGTTGAAGGAGACCTTCGTCATACTGGTCCTTTCACTGCTTGTCGCGTGGGGCTGGTCAGAGTTTTCTCCCCGGATTTCCGACTTCTTTGCAGGGGAAAAGGGGAAGAGCCAAAATAAGAAGGCGAAGAAAAAGAAGAGGGGAAGAGAGAGAAGGACCCAGGCAAACACAGGAACGGACAAAGAGGGCACGTCACAAACTCTCAGGACAGGGAAGACGGAATCCGCACCGAAGCCCTCGTGGAGAGACCTGGACAAGTCGTTTCTTCTTAAGGTTGTCTTCGCCTGCGCGGGTATCTGGCTGGCGTTGTTCACGGGTTTTTTTCATCACCGGCAGGGAGCGACTGACTTCTTTACGGCACTGACGCCCTGGCTTAAAACCGGTGTCGGCGGTTCAGGGCACGATAAGCCTTTTTCTTACTGGCTCTCATTATTTGGAAGGTACGAATGGGCGGCTGCCGCGGGATTTGCCGGGGCGTTCATAGGTGTTGCCGGGCGATCGTGGAAGATGCGGTTTTTCGCCGCCCTGGCGATCATTAACTGGCTTGTGTATTCCATCATCTCCTATAAGACCCCGTGGTGCGTAATCACTATCCTCTGGCCCTTTATCATCGTGGCCGGTTTCTGGATCGAATTCATTGCCATCAGCAGGCGGAAAAGCCCGGTCTTTTGGCTGTCCCTCTGTGTTGCCGTTGTGATAGCGGCGCAATCCGCCGCAGCGAATGTGAGGCTCAATTTTATGCATTATACGGACCCCTCGGAACCGTACGTGTATGTCCAGACAAAAAACGACCTGAAGGTAGTCGAGGAGATAATAAGGAAAAAGATACGGTCCTCCCCCGATGCCCAAAACATGAGGGTGCAGATTAACCTGAAGGACTCATGGCCTTTCCCCTGGCTCTTCTCCCGGTTCCCCAATACCGGCTTTGGCGATTACCGGAAGGCCTTCACGGAAAAGGCGGATATCATCTTTGCAGAGGTCACCCACGAGGATAAGGACATTGAGGGGCTCTACCGGCAGCGTAAGATGGACCTGAGGGACGCCCGTGAGCCGATCTATGTCTACCTGAAAAAGACCTATTTCCAGGGGACAGACCTGCCCGGCTTCGGGCAGTCGGGCATGCCGGAAGGCAAGGGGAGGTAAGGATGGCTCTCGCTTTCTTGATACATCTGGCCGTATCCAGCTTTACGGCGATCATACTCGGTCTGGCGGTGGGGCGGGTGAATACGCCGGTCGCCGTAATAAGCCTGGGATTGGGGGCTGTCGCAGGTATCCGGGTATGGCTGAAGTCCAAAGGGGACAGGGGCCTGTTTCCGGATATCACGTTCGCCCCTGCTTTACTCTACGGTTTTATTATTTTTGCGGGACTGGAGCACTTTCTTTATCTGCTCTATTACGCCTCCCATGGTTTGAGGACACTCCATCTGAATAATTTCGGTGACCTCGCCCTGCACATCCAGTACATACGTTTTATCGCGGGAGGCGCGCACTTCTGGCCGGAAAATCCGGGTTTTGCCGGTGACCTTCTGAGATACCCTATCGGGATGGATATCTATAACGCCCTGTGGGAGATCGTAGGCGTTCCTCTGGGCGGCAATCTCTTCTTGACCGGCCTGGTCATGACCGTTGTCGCGGTATCTATGCTGCACCGGTGGATGGGGTGGTGGGGTGTGGGGGCTTTTTTCCTGAACGGGGGACTGGCCAACTGGAGATCCCTCTGGACCGGACGTATTTACGATTTTCAAAATGCAGCCACCTGGAAGAGTTTTTTCCTTTCGCTGTGGATAACCCAGAGGGGTTTCCTTTTTGCGATACCGGCCGGTGTATATGTCTCAAAAATGATAATGGAAACCATTCTCGGCGAGCGGACCCTTCGCAGGGAAGAGAAGGTTATCTGCGCGGTATTATGGGCATCGCTCGCATGGTTTCATCTCCACACCTTTTTCATTCTTACCCTCGCACTCGGCATATTCATGGTCCTTTATAAGAGGCCCCGGCTGATGTTTGAGGTGGCAATGCCCGCGGTATCAGCCGGCCTTGTCTTTGTATTCTTTTCTACGGAGGGGCTGACGAGGGCCGGAGTCCTGCACCTTCGGCCGGGCTGGACCGCCGGGCAAGAGAATCTGTTCGCATTTTGGCTGACAAATCTCGGTCCGTGGCTGATCTTCGCGGCGGCGGGGCTTTTCTTTGTTTTTGAGAAGTCCTTCGCACGGCTGCGCTGGATTGCGATGCCTGCTTTCGCACTCTTCATTGTATTCACCGTGGTAATGGTGGCCCCGTGGGATTGGGACAATATCAAGGTATTGATCTGGCCGTACCTCTTTGTCGCATGGATAGCATGGAGGACGTGGTTGACCAAACTGCCTTCCCGGGCCGCTTTCGTGATAGGTCTTATCGCCTTTTTCTCGGGGACTATATCGGTTGTCTCTTCTCTTCCCGGCAACAGTTCAGGAGTTGAACTCTACCGGGCGTCGGAATTGTGGGATGCGAAGGCGGCCCTTGCAGGCCTGCCGGCCGACTGCGTGCTTGCCGTTGCCCCTGATCCCAATCATCCGGCAATGTATTGGGGCGCTAAGGTCGCGATGGGGTATCCCGGACATCTGTGGTCCCATGGGATCGACGGCTCGGCGAGGGAGAATCAACTCGAAAGGATGTTCCGGGGAGATGAGGACTGGCTTTCCCTCGCAAAGGGTATCGGCGTGACCCATATCTACTGGGGAGAAAATGAGAAAAGGAAATACGGCGCCTTGAATCCTTCATGGCAGGCCCGGCTGAAAAACGTCTCCCGGTCACAAACGATCCGGATCTACGATTTGCGAAGTTACTCGGAATGAGATAATCATCTCAACCGTCTTGCCGATTTTGAACATGGAAGCGCCGGGCGTGAGAGCCGGTCCGCGGTTATCCCTCTTTAATGGTGGTGGTATTATTTCTCGGCGGTATTCAGCGTATCGGCATCGGGATTATGGGCGAGTATCTAGGCAGGGTATACGATGAAAGCAAGATACGGCCTCTGTATTTTTTGAAGGGATATATCCCTCCCGAACACGAGAGCAAATCAGTTTAATCCCGGCTGATCAACCCTCCCCTCGAAGTCCAGGAATTGTTTCGGACTCAGAACGCAAAAAATCTCCGGAAGAGATTATAAATTCAGCGTCTTTGCCGGTTTGCTCATGGGGCCGATACCTTTAAGAGAACTCGGTAGCTTTACCTCTCAGATATGTTGAGAAGTCGGACCGCCGGTTTTACGTAAAATTTCGGAGACTTTATTTACTATCTCCCTGATAGGAGCTGGTTTTTTTAAATATTTCAAATTATTCTTTCGAAAGAAGTCCATATGGTCGTGTGTAGGAGCGCCCGAAAAAAACATGATGCGTTTTCTTATCTCAGGGTCGCTAGCGGAAGCCTGGTTATAGAATTCAATTCCGTCCATCACAGGCATATATATATCCGAAATAATCACATCAAAATATTTTTCTTTTATCTTTTGAAGACCTTCTCTCCCATTCTGCGCGGTCTCGACGTGACCTTCATGCTCAAGAAGCCTTGATAGGAATTCTAAAATAGACAGGTCATCGTCAATTATAAGTATATGCTCTTTCCACACACGAGGCAGGCTCTTAATTATATAGAGATGTTTGCGTCCTTCAGGCAAAGATTCCATGAATTGCTCTATCACTCTTAGGTGCCCTTGCATTTTTGCTACTGTAGGCCTGAAATCTCTTTTCTCTCTCAAAGACTTTACTGCATAGATAAAAATGTCATTCCATTCGGAGTATTCCGTTGTAACAAGACAATCCATGACATTTTCTCTGGTGAAGTTGCCGGCTGATAACAACTCCCTATTTTTAATGAAGGGGGTTTCGATCTTCTCTTTTGTTTCATCGTCTACAGATATTGAGAAGGGAGGAGCGATATGCTGTGCTAAATACTCCGAAGCGCTTTCCATAACTTTGGCATGCCATGCCTCTTCACCTGAGAGAAGTCGGAAGAATTTCGAAAACTTTTCATCCTCTTTCAATCCTTCCGCTACTTCACCGTAAAAAGCACCGGCAAGACGTTCTATAGTGAGAAGCCAGTCAACCGTTTCTTTCAAATGAACCTCACGATATAAAGTAGCACATAAATGACCTGACTACCAGTAAAGCGGCGAAACTGAAAGTTCGGGGTCTGCGCCCGCCAGCCAGCGCAGCGTCTCCTCTTCGGTTGTTGTCACCGCCCTTTCGAGCCGCTCCTGCCCTCGGATAATAGAGAGTCTCACCGCATTGCCTATCGGCCCTCTCTCTTTGCAGGAATGGGAATAGAGTTCCATCCTGCATGACGCATTGATGGCGTTGCATGCTGATCTACAAAACTGTTGCCCAAGAACCCCTTGTAGGGCTATACTTTAGAAAAGTCTTCATTTCAAAGAGCAATCCGGGAGCGAAAATGCCTTTTTTCGGTGAGGTTTTTTCAAGTGAGATAATCAAAAAACCGGTCCTTGACCCTAAAGGGGAAGACCTCGGCAGGGTGAAGGACATGGTTATTATAAAAGGAGACCCTCTGCCGAGGGTATCCGCCCTCATTATCGAGAGGAAGAAAAAGCTCTTCTGGCTTGCCTGGGCAGACCTCAATATCTTCAACAAGAAGATCATATCCTCGAGGGTCTTTAAAGACAGCCTGAAGCCGTATGAACTGGATGAGAACGACCTTTTGATCCTCAGGGATATCCTCGACAAGCAGATCGTGGATGCCAACGGAGCCAAAGTGGTGAGGGTGAACGACGTCAAGCTCGAGGGGTATAAAAACGACGCGATCCTGATCGCGGTCGACGTGGGGATGAGGGGCATCCTAAGGAGGCTCGGTGTCGAAAGGGGGGGAGAGGATTTCCTGAAGTTGTTCAAAAAGACACTCCCCTTTACACTGATAAGCTGGGATTATCTGCAGCCCCTCGAACCGAAGCTGACGTCAATATCCCTTACCGTGCCGAGGCAGATGCTTTCCGAACTGCACCCTGCCGACATCGCCGACATAATCAGCAGTGTCTCGCAGAAAGAAGGGAGCAGTTTCTTTAACAACCTCGACATCGAAACCGCTGCGGAGGCATTGTCGGAACTAAAACCTGAAATGCAAGCGGACCTTATCAGTTCGATGACGACGGAAAAGGCCGCCGATATTATTGAAGAGATGCCCCCTGACGAGGCGGCCGACATACTGAGCGACCTGCCCACTGAAAAGGCCAAGGAGATACTCGAAAACATAGAGAAGGAAGACGCGGAAGACATCCAGGAACTGCTGGGCCACGAGGAGGACACCGCCGGCGGCCTTATGACCAATGAATATATCGCCTATTCTCCCGACATGACGGTCCAGGAGGCGCTGGAACGGTTCAAGGCCGAGGCAAAGGAAGTGGAGACGGTCTACTATATCTACGTTCTCGACAAGGATGAAAAACTCGTAGGCGTCATATCTCTCCGCGAGGTGCTCCTCGCCGAGAAAGACTGCATCCTCGCTGATACGATGGAGACGAACCTAAAGACTGTTAGGCCGGGCGAAGACGAGATGGTTGTGGCGGAGATCATCTCAAAATACAACCTCCTGGCCCTGCCGGTCGTGGACGAGGAAGGCTATATGCACGGGGTCATCACGGTTGATGACGTCGTCGACATGCTGCTTCCTCCGGCGGCCAAGAAAAAAAGGAGGAAGGTGTGACCCGCTGGAAGAAATTTCTCCTTTTCCTTTCGGTCATGGGGCCGGGGATTATCACCGCCAACATCGATAACGACGCCCCCGGCATCACCACCTATTCCGTTGCAGGGGCGAGGTTCGGCTACGAACTGTTATGGACGCTCATACCGACCACCGTGGCGCTTGTCGTTGTCCAGGAGATGATCGCGCGCATGGGGGTCGTTACGGGCAAAGGGCTTTCCGACCTGATACGCGAAAACTATGGGGTCAAAACCACTTTTTTCATGATGCTGGGGTTGCTTCTGGCCAACTTCGGCAACACCGTGGCCGATCTTGCCGGATGGGCCGCCAGCATGGAGATACTGGGGTTGAGCAAATACGTTATGGTCCCTGTCGGCGCGCTGTCGATCTGGATCCTTGTTACGAAGGGAAGTTACCGGTTCGTTGAAAAAATGCTCCTTGTGGCATGCCTGATATATATAGGGTATGTGATCTCCGGGCTTATGGCAAAGCCGGACTGGGGCCCGGTGATGAAGAGCACGTTCATCCCCAGGATCCGCTGGAATTCGGAATACATGATGCTGAGCATAGCCATAATAGGGACAACGATAACCCCCTGGATGCAGTTCTATCTTCAGTCGTCCATTGCCGAAAAAGGGATAAAGAAAGAGCAGTACAAGGCGTCGCGGCTGGATGTCGTAATTGGATGTTTGATAACGGACGTCATAAGTTTTTTCATTATCGTTACCTGTGGTGCACTGTTGTTTCCCCACGGGATTAGGGTCAACGAGGCATCAGAGGCGGCCCTTGCCCTGAAACCGCTTGCAGGGAAATATGCGTATCTCATCTTCTCCCTGAGTCTTGCCAACGCCTCGCTGCTTGGGGCAATCATTGTGCCTCTTGCAACAGCATATTATATCTGTGAAGCCATGGGTTGGGAGGCAGGGGTGAATAAGTCCTTCAAAGAGGCCCCGCAGTTTATGTGGATTTACACGATGACCATAGCCCTTTCGTCGGTGGTGATCCTTGTCCCGGGGGCCCCGCTGGTATCTCTTATGGTCTTGTCGGCAGTCATCAACGGGCTATTGCTCCCTTTTGTGCTCGTATATGCGCTCTTACTCGTAAACAACAAGAAGTTGATGGGAGAATTCGTTAATCCGAGTGCATTTAATTACATCTCGTGGGGGACGGTTGTGACTATAATTATTCTTACGGGTTTTTTGATCATAACGACCCTATACCCTCTGAAGGGGTGAAATAAAGGGATGACTTAAGATTTTTCCCGGCGAGAGCGGCGATGTAAGATGCGGATGCTTTAGTTTATAATTAATAAGTGCTCACGGAGGATGAATGGTAAAGACGATCGACTGGGACAACGGGAAGGTAGTTATGCTCGACCAGTCAAGGCTTCCGATCGAAGTCATCTATATAGAATGTGAAAATTATCTCAAGGTTGCAGAAGGGATAAAAAAGCTCTGGATAAGGGGCGCTCCGGCTATCGGTATAGCTGCCGCTATGGGGGCCGCCCTTGCCGCCCAGGATATAAAGGCCGACAATTACGAAGGCTTCATCGCACAACTGGAACCCGCTTTCGAGGCCCTCCTTGCCACCAGGCCGACCGCGGTGAATATCCGATGGGCAGTCGAGAGGCTGAGGGCATTTCTCGAGAGGAACAGGGATGAAAACGTCCAGAGGCTAAGGGACCTCCTGATCGAAGAGTCGAAACGGATACTCGATGAGGACATACAGATAAATAAGGCGATCGGCAAGTGGGGCGCACAGTTTATTCATGACGGCGACACGGTACTGACACACTGCAACGCCGGGTCCCTTGCCACCGGCGGGTACGGGACTGCGACCGCGCCGATGCTCGTTGCCAGGGAACAGGGCAAGAGGTTCAGCGTCATTGCCGATGAGACGCGGCCGGTGCTTCAGGGGGCCAGGCTTACGGCCTGGGAGCTCATGCAGGAAGGGATCCCTGTCACCCTGATCACGGACAATACCGCCGGCGCCCTGATGAAAAATGGCGAGATAAATCTTGCTATTGTGGGCACGGACAGGACCGTACTGAATGGGGATGTTGCAAACAAGATCGGGACTTATACCGTGGCGGTGCTGTGCAAAGAGCACAACATCCCTTTTTTTGTCGCCGCACCGATGAGCAGCATAGATTTTTCCATACCTTCGGGCGACCTTATTCCGATTGAAGAGAGGGCCCCTGAAGAAGTGACCCACATATTCGGCACCTGCAGGATCGCACCGGAGGGCGTAAAGGTGAGAAATCTCGCCTTCGATGTGACCCCTGCCAAATATGTTACTGCGATCATCACCGAAAATGGGGCATTCAGGCCGGGAGATCTGAAGGTCCTTGCACGGGGTGGTGATACGGACATCGAAAAACTCAGGATCAAAACGGATAAATGAGAGGACCTTTGCCTTGACATCAAAATATCCTCTGCCCTATCATCAAAAAATGAATTTGCAGGACGTATTTGACCTTTATGAAGACAAACTCCGTCTTGTCGAACTCAAGATTATGGAGCTATTCAGAAATAAGGCGCCGGTCATCCCGCTGATAGGCAGTTATATTACCTCAAGCGGAGGCAAAAGGCTCAGGCCGTTATTTCACCTCATCTGCGCTGACATGGCGGGGTATAAAGGAGATGCCCAGATCGAGATAGCGGGCATCATAGAATCGATCCATACTGCTTCCCTTCTCCACGATGACATAGTCGATATGGCCGAGACGAGGAGGGGCAAACCTACTGCAAATTCGGTCTGGGGCAATCAGGTAGTTGTCCTCGTGGGCGATTTTCTGTATTCGAATGCCTTGAAAACCGCGGTGGCACAGAATAACCAGAGGATAATGGAGACCCTCTCAGAGGCCACGACAAGGATGACCGAAGGAGAACTGCTTCAACTGAACCGGATAGGCGACCCTGACATTACCGAAGAGGACTATATAGAGATCATATCTGCCAAGACAGGCGCCCTGATTTCCGCGGCCTGCAGCATAGGGGCGTTACTCGGGGGTCTTCCCCGCGATAAGGAACTTGCCCTTGCGGCTTTCGGAATGAAGACCGGTATAGTGTTCCAGATGGCAGATGATATCCTCGATTACATGGCCGATGAAGGCGAACTCGGGAAGAAACTCTGCAAAGACCTTGAAGAGGGCAAGATAACCCTTCCCCTCCTTTATCTCCTCAGATCTGCGGACGGGGGAGAGATCCTGGAAGTCAAAAAAATAATCGGAGACAACTTCACGGGCGAAGGCATCGAGAGGGTCATGGAGCTTCTGAAAAAATACCGCTCTATCGATGAATCCCTTAAAAAGGCCCGTTTGCTTGTCGAAGAGGCAAAATCGGAACTGTCGCTGTTTGCCGATGGACCTGCCAAGGAGGCCCTCCTTGCAATAGCCGACTACTCCCTGTCCCGAGAAAAGTGATGCACGACCTCGTCGCACTCGCCAAGAAAAGCGTCGAGGAGTTCGTCAGACATGGGAAAGCAACGCAGTTCCCCGGACCGCCCCCCCCTGAAATGCAGGAAAAGGCCGGCGTTTTTGTTTGTATCAAAAAAGACGGGCAACTGAGGGGATGTGTCGGGACCTTTATGCCCTGCCGCGAAAACATCGCGGAAGAAACGGCACGGAATGCCATTTCGGCAGCCACCGAAGACCCGCGCTTCCTGCCGGTCGAAGAAGAGGAATTGGGACGGCTGCATTATACCGTTGATGTGCTTTCCGCGCCGGAAAAGGTGAATGATGTGAAAGAGCTCGATCCAAAGGAGTACGGGGTGATTGTGGTGTCGGGACAGAGGCGGGGGCTCCTGCTGCCGGACCTCGGGGGCGTGGATTCCGTTGAAGAGCAATTGCGTATAGCAAGGATGAAGGCGGGAATATTTCCCGGTGAAAGTGCGGAGATTTTCAGGTTCAGGGTCAAGAGGTATAAATGAGGGGCGGCCCGGCTGACTGCGGTGAAGAATGCGCTCCCGGGAGGTCCGACAGGACACGTCTCGTGCGCAAGCTCCTGCTTGTCCTCCTGCTGATGGCGGTAGTGGCGCTCGAAGGGTATTATATATTTGTCTTACAGGATAAAGTTGAGAGGCAGTCTGAAGAACTGAGAAATATCTCGATAAAGCTGCAGTCTTCGAAAAACGAGAGTGCCGACCTCCGCGAAGAATTGTCTTCGATAAAAAAAATGGCAGGAGAGGGAAAAGATGGAAATACCGCTGACGGGCAACATTAAGGATGTGAGTCTCGTAAAACTGCTGGTGCACCTCAACCGGAACAGGAAAACCGGCACGCTTTCTTTTAAGACCCCGGTTTTTACGAAGGAGATATATCTGCACGCAGGTGACGCCATCTTCGCGTCTTCAACGTATGAAGACGACAGGCTCGGAGAGATGCTGCTTAAGACGGACAAGATAACGGTGGAACAGTATGACAAGTCCGTCGAGATCCTGAAGTCATCAAGGAAGCGGCAAGGTGCGATCCTTGTGGAACTCGGCTATATCACCCCGAAAGACCTTTTTTGGGGGGTAAAGTATCAGGTCAAAGAGATTATCCACAGCATGTTCCTCCTGGAGGATGCAGAATATGAATTCAGGGAGGGGCAGATCCCGACGCAGGAAGTCATAACCCTTAAGATGAGCATGGGCAACCTGATCTATGAAGGAGTGACGAAGATCGACAACTGGACGAGGATACGCAATGAGATGCCTGACACGGATTCCGTATTAAGGTTGTCCGCCGATCCTGTTACCCTTTTCCAGGGCATCGAGCTCAGCCCTCAGGACAGGAAGGTGCTTTCTCTTATAGACGGCAAGAAAATGATCAAGGATGTCATCGAAAGTTCGCGGCTCGGCTCTTTCGAGGCCTTAAAGATTCTCTATGTCCTTTGGGCGATAGGGATTATAGAGCAAGCGACCGCTATTCAGGCTGAGGCCGCTGCCGGTGAGACCGCAGGCGCACAGGAGGAACCGGCGCTGCTCGATGAGATATTAAGGCCCCACTCAGAAGAGGAGGAATCGCTCCTGAAGCGGATAGACTCACTCTACGGGAAGTTAGGCGGACTGAGCAAGTATGAATTGCTCGAAGTCGAGGCCGGGGCCGGCACAGAGACGATAAAGAAGAATTATTACAGGCTCGCCAGGGAATTCCACCCCGACCGGTATTTTGCAGTCACCGACGATTCAGTAAAGGCGAAACTTACCAAGATCTTCGATGCTATTACCGAGGCCTATGAGTCGTTAAAGGACGAAAAAACCCGCGAGGAATATTTACGTACGGCAGTCAGCCCCAGGCAGGAAGTAGAGTCTTCCGGAGGGATGAAGGCCGAGGAACAGTTTAAGAGGGGGGTGGATGAGTTCAAGAAGGGAAATTTTTTGGGTGCAGCCGATAATTTTAAGTGGGCGACCAAACTGACACCGAAAAGCGCCCAATACTGGAGCTATCTTTCGCTTGCCCTTTCCAAGATGCCGGGAAAGCTAAACGATGCCGAAGAGGCCCTGCTTGCTGCGGTAAAGCTGGAGCCTTTCAATGCCGATCATTACGCCAACCTCGGACTCCTTTACATGAAGGCCGGCGTCAGAAAAAGGGCCCGCAGCAATTTCGAAAAAGCACTGAAGATCGATCCATCGAGCGAAAAGGCAAAAAAGGGCATGGAACAGACCACCGAGTGAGGCCCGGACCTGCCGAACCCTCTATGACTATCCGGGAACAGACCGAGGCGCTTGAAGGCAAGGTCCTGCATCCGAGGGCGTGTCTCAGCTCCAGGAGCAGGGGCCGCGCAAAGGCTGAAAAAGAAGGCGCGATCAGGACCTGTTTCCAACGAGACAGGGACAGGATAATCCATTCAAAGGCGTTCAGGAGGCTTAAGCATAAAACACAGGTATTTCTTGCCCCGAAGGGAGACCATTACAGGACCCGTCTGACGCATGTGCTGGAGGTCTCCCAGATTGCGAGGACCATTTCGAGGGCCTTGAGGCTCAATGAAGACCTGACTGAGGCGGTAGCCCTTGGGCACGATCTCGGTCATACCCCTTTCGGCCACGCGGGGGAAGATATCCTGAGGGACATACACCCGGGAGGGTTCGACCATTTTAAGCAGAGTCTCAGGGTAGTTGATCTTCTCGAGAGGGACGGGCAGGGGCTGAATCTTACCTATGAGGTGAGAAACGGCATTGTGAAGCATTCTAAAGGCAAGGGGCTCATACTGCCTTACAATATGGCAGAGCGGGCGAAGACGCTGGAAGGCCAGGTGGTGAGAGTTTCGGATCTGATCGCGTATGCAAATCACGACCTTGACGATGCCCTAAGGGCAGAGGTGATCAGGGAGGCCGACATTCCGAAGAAGATCATGAAGGTACTCGGGGACAGCCACGCCGGAAGGATAGACACCATGGTGAAGGACTTTATCTACACATCGCTGCGCACGGGTCTCGAAGAGTTGAACATGAGCGAAGAGACATCAGGGGCAGCTTACATGCTGCGGGATTTCCTTTATGAGCGCGTCTATGAGAGTCAGGTCATCAAACGGGAATTCAGAAAGGCAAAAAAGATATTGGAGGACCTGTACGAATATTACCTGGAGCACCCGGAAGAGGTTTCCGGGGACGTCCCATCGGGAAAAAAGGCGAACAAAAACCGCATGGTCTGCGACTTTATCGCAGGAATGACCGACAGCTTCGCCCTCATGACCTACGAAAGGATCTTCCTGCCCCAGCAGTGGACTGTCCTATAGCCATCAGCCGTTCCTCTTACCATCAAGTTCACGTTTATTTAATATCCCTGGCATGATGAATCAGCGGGATAGGGCAGTTGATAAATACGATCCCTCCGCCCCACCACATATCATGACCTCTGAGTGAATAATAAACGGGGTGGTAAGAGTTGTAACACACCGGGTCCTTGCCGCAGACAGCTGGATCGGATGTATAATCCGTCTGGTTCTTTGCCGCAGTACCATTTAATGTGTGCACCTTGTCGGCGTGAGACCAGTAGTCGGTGTAGATGGCCTCGATCCAGGTCGAATAGAAACTGTACTTGAAATTGTAATCAGTGAGAATGTACAT
The DNA here is from genome assembly GCA_044450345.1 of Thermodesulfovibrionales bacterium. Taxonomy (GTDB): domain Bacteria; phylum Nitrospirota; class Thermodesulfovibrionia; order Thermodesulfovibrionales; family UBA6898; genus Sulfobium. The sequence continues at coordinate 19,797 of JBIOIY010000013.1, forward strand.
TACCCTCTTGAATTCTCCCGGATAAAGAAACGGAACAACAGCGTTGTACACTGTGGGTGATGCATTTTGAGGATTTTCGGTCGATGAGATCTTTACATAAATATTTTGCAGGATGTGAGGATTCACGTCCCACGTATCTGCAATATGATCTTTAGGCATACTTGTATCCATCTGGTCGATTGCATCGGAGGCGGAATACCAGTTTCCATTTATACATGACCTGTCTGTGTCATTAAACACGTCTATAGGGGTAGGCTCGCTGATGTCTTTTATGCCGATGGCAACGGCGCCGTCTTCAGTTCCTATCTTCCCCTTGAATATAACCTGAAGATAGAGGTCCGTCACGTCAACAGGGATGGGGTCATTATCGAAGTTGAATTCAACCTCTACCGGAGCATTCGAGCTCAAGTCTATCGCCTTGGTTTCGGACACTGAATAAATGAAATCGGTATCATTGGTATCCGCTTTATACTTTGCCACAGCTTGGACCGTTCCGTTTTGCATCTGTTCGCTAGGGCTTGCGTTCTTCACTTTCGCCCTGATTCTCGTGAAGTTAGGGTCGGTCGCGCTACCATCGATCATGGAGTATATGAACTGAGAGGGAGGGGTTATCTCAAGGCGTCTAGTGAGGACATATCCCGCAACCGCACCGTCTTCGCTTCCCATCTTTCCCTTGAAGACAACGATGTACTTGCCTGGTTCTTTCGCGTCGGCAGGAGGGATGAAGTCGAAGATGTTCGTCTTGTCGTCCATTGTGGATTCCAAATATCCTTTCCCCACCCAGAGGGGGAACCTCTCACTGTTTGCGTTGTCATAGTAGACAGTGAAATCACCCTCCACCCGCTCACCCGTCTTGTTTACGAAGACAAATCCAGGTGTGCTGCTTGTCTCATAGCTTAGCCTTATGTCGCCGCGGAAAAAATAATCAAGAAGAGCGGTAGAGTAGCCGACTGCGCGGGGGAGAAGTAAGGCGGCGTAATCGTTGTAAACGTTGTCATCCAAAACAAGTGGTGAATAATCATATTTACCTTTTTTGATGCAATCGTAAGAAATATAGCTGAATGAAGCGATGCGTGTGTCCGCATCGCCCACAGTTTTTCTTATATATACTCTGTTGTCAAATTTGCCATCTTCGGCATCCACCTGTTCTGGATGGTTTATGGCATCAAGATAGTTGGTGTCTGCATATGCCGGATGAGGATAGTCCCTGAATATAGTGTCTTCACTGAAGAAGTTGGCGTTAGTATATTCAGCAAGCCCGATATTGAATCCCATTGCTAAACTGATATCAGCACCGGTATACGTGTCTGTATCCCATAGCGCCGAAATAGGCACTGGGGCTGCATGGCTGAGACTATCGGAGAAAGCTCCTCGATTATCACCTGAAAAGCTTCCCGATAACGACTCTGTGCAGACGGGATAAAGTAGCTTAATCCTTTCTCAATATTTCCCGCCAGTAGCGCCCCCTTCATCCCCTCCCACTTCCCTTTCAAGAGCGCATCTATCGCTTCTTTGTTTAAAACCGTTATTGCGATTGAATCCGTATAAGCATTCCCCTGATCGTCCGTTACCGTCACTGTCGGATAATAGATGCCTTCTGTCGTATAAGTAAAAGTCACGCCTTCAAAGGTATCCCCGGTATAATCGACAACCCCATCCCCATCAAAATCCATCTGATAACCCACTATCGGATTGGGTGTTGTTGTGGATACCGAGAAGTAACTCGTAAGCGGCGGAATACCACTTGTGATGTTTGCGCTGAGGGTGATATAGGGCTTCGTTGTATCTGCCTTCACCGCAACCTCGGCCCTTCCCACTGCGCCGTTGCTGTCTACCCCATTCGCTATGATTACGTTGTCTCCGTCCATGAGTGGCATATTGTTTATCACAAACTGGTTGCCGTATATGTCGGCGGCTATTCCATTTATCTTGATCGATATTTCTTTTGCATCAGACGTAAAGGTCCCCCTTACCATCGTCGACGATCTGTTGATCGCTGCATTGTTTGCCGGATATGTTATGGAGATATTCATGGGCGATACTTGCGTCGGCTGGTAATTGACACTTATGGTCTGTGAACCCTTCTTCCCTATCAACGTCGTTGCAACGGCTGTTATCTGATTAACGCCTGGGGATAAAGACACTCCCCTTGCGATAAACCGTCCATTGCTTGAGACCGATGCCTTGACTCCGTTGACATTCACTGCCGCAACAGGATCAGTTACGGTCCCCTCAACGTCTATTGGCGAAACAGCCAGGGGTGCCCCATCATACGGGAAGATGATATTTACAAACACAGGGGTTGACACAAGGTTTGCCGAATACGGCTTGTTCAATGTGTTCCTCAAATCTCCGGACAGCCATTTGCCGGGGGATACGGCCGTCATTCCCCCTGCTATCATGCCGGTGAGCATATACCCTGCTTCACCTGTATCGGGATTTTCCTTTACATACCCTATCCCGGTCCAGTCGTCGTAGGTCATTTCGGTCTGCGGAATGCGGACCTTCTGGTTTTGGTTGACGCTGTTCGATATGTCTTCCTTAATGTTTGCGTCGAAGGGAAGCGTGGGCGGGACTGTCGCAATGTTCGTCTTGTCTATTGCAATAAGAAGTATCTGATTTGCGTTGGCTATCTCAAACAGCTTTGCCGTCGATATGGAATCTACCCGGAAATCATCTTCAAATATCCTGTGCTCTAAGTCAGAGCCTTGCAAAGCAGACAACTGCATGAATGTCTTTTGTCTGTCTGTAGAAGAGAGCGCATCGCCATGCGCCCCTACAGTATTGATTGCGCGAAGCGACGCGTCGATAAACACCCCTTTCCAATCAAACCCGTGAGGCATGTCGAGGAGGTAGGTAACGTTAATCACCCCACCGACGGTTACCACTGTGGGAATCGGTCTTGTAACAGTCAGGTGAAGAAGTGACGCAAGCTCGTCCTCCGCCTGGTTCCACCGGTCTATATGGTTGATGGTCTCTTCATACAGGATGGTTTCAGCGTTGGCGTCTTGAGAGGGCGTATCGCCATTTGCCCCTGTATTGTCTCCCTCTTGAGGTAAGGGGGAGCGCGAAGGGGTTACTTTTCCCGCAACTATTCCTATCGCAACAACATTCCCTGCTATTTGCGTATTAGTAACTGCTTCCGTGCCGTTCGGCGATATGAGTTCGATCTTCAGGGAATGCTCCTCTCCCATAGGCAATCCATCTATTCCCGCTACGATCATATCCCCGTCCACTTTCAGAATCGGCCTCAGTCTCACCAGATACGCAGGTGTGTTGTCCAGCCCTCCATAGGAATCTATCGTCTCCTGGTCCTCAACCGTCTCGGGCTCATAGCTTAACGCAAATCTGATGGTTGGAGAGTTTCATTGTATTTACTGTAATGCTGAAGAGTTCGCTGTTATTTTTATCGGCTGCCGTGAATCTCACTTTGTGCTTGAGTTCATCCGGTATTTCTGTGTATTCGCCCGTTATCCTCCTCTGCTCAAACTGCATGCTATTGGGAAGGATTTTCAATATATCGGGCATCAGGGTCCTTGTCATCATCAAGTCCGACGGCTGATACCCGGCGGCCGTCAGCTTTGTCTCCACATATTCGAGGGGCGTTTGTGTTTGGATAGCACTGAGGTATTCATTTCTTGCGATCAAGAGCTGACTGCTGACCGCTGATTGCTGAAAGATGTCCATCGGATTATTGTACGTGTAGCCTGTTCTCTTTATACTGGTATCCAACCCCAGCCAGATGGGGTCGCTGTCGTCTATGATCGCCCCGCGATAGTTGCCGTAAGGTATCCGGCTTTCTATCCAGATGTGTTCCACCTGGAAGTTTGATATCTTGCCCCCTGCTATGATGGGGTTATAGGGGATACCGGCCTTTTGAAAGAACTCGGCAATCTTGCCAGGGTCGTCTATCCCCGTGAGGTTCTTTACCTTTTCTATAACGATGTTCTTTCCCCCGGCGAAGAACTCAATTGTCCCTCTCACGTATCTGGTCGGAAACCCCGATGCTCGAAGCAGCGCGGCAAACAGCGTGCTTTGGTCACAGTCGTTTCCGGACTTCTGCTTCAATGTCTCCTCCGCCCCCTTCATACACCCCCAGTACCAGTCCGTCTCTATGTTGTTCTTTACGTATTCATAGATCAGCACAGGGTTCCAATTGAGAGACTGGGCAAGGGTACCCATCGCCTCCGATATGGGCGCTTCCTCTGTGCTCTGGGTATCATCAGGAGCGACGGACTTATTGCTGCCTTTGTATGCGGGTACTATTGGAGGGCTCTTGCCGGGTTGTGTCGCGGGATAATTAAGGTTCCTGTATGGGAGGCTGCCGATGATAGGTCTTTTGGTTTTGGGAAGGATTTGATCAAGAAGCGTTTTGAGGTCTTCGATAACCCCCCTCAGTCCCCCCTTATCAGGGCGGGAAGCCTGATCGGGCGTATCGTTCTCCTCGGCGAATCCGCCCGGGTGCGGACCATACGCCCCTACAGTGTTTGCCGAGGACTGCAGGCTTTCAATCAGAGTCAGATATTCCGCAAGGGCCTTTTGATAACCCTCTTCCATGACCCTGTGCCTCTCCAGTGCCTTGGCCCCCCTTGTCTTTACGTCTTCTTCCCGTGCCCTGAACTTCTCCTGAAGCAATAGATGTGACGCCTTGATGTTTTCAGAGAGGGCCGTTAGTGTACTGATCTCTTTTTGACCAGAATCCCCTGCCTTGAGTTTCTCCCCCGCCCTCTCAAGTAGCGCTCTGCTTTGTTTGAGTTTCTCCTGGAGGTCCTTCTCTATGTCGTTATACGCTGCGAAACTCCGTGAGGAAAGCGGAAGCACAATCGCAATTATCAGGACCAGAAGCTTAACAATTCCCCTTGTCACTAACTCCCTCCAAATCAACGCACATCATTTACGATCTACTTTAGTGATTTGTCCCCAGTATTCCCCACCTCGGAGGCGCACGCTAATAAATTAGCAGCAGACAGAAACGTTTGTCAATATCAAATTTTTGTTTGCCCATTTTTCTTCATGCGTTAAATTCTTGCTCAAAGACCGCCCGATAGTGCAAAATATCAGTCAATTTTAGAATGGGAGAAGAATGCCTGTACGGATAGGAGTCATCGGTGTAGGGTACCTCGGACGGCACCATGCAAGGATATATTCAGAACTCAAAGACGCCGAGCTCATGGCCGTTGCCGATGCCGACTCAGGCAGAGCTGATGAGATAGCCGGCACATACGGGTGCAGGTCTTTTTCGAAATATACTGACCTCTTTGCCTCCTGCGACGCGGTGAGCATTGTGACGCCGACGACTACGCATTATGAGGTCGCGATGGATTGCCTGAGGGCGGGGAAGGACGTCCTGGTAGAAAAGCCGATAACCGCAGCTTTGGAGGAAGGTGAAGACCTTATTCAGGAGGCGGCGAAGAGAAACCTTATTCTTCAGGTGGGGCATCTCGAACGATATAACCCCGGGATAATAGCCGCATCAAAGATGATAAGGGAGCCCTGGTTTGTGGAGTCGGAGAGGCTCTCGCCCTTCCTGGGAAGAGGGATCGACGTGGACGTTACGCTCGACCTTATGATACACGATATCGACATCGTGATGAGCATAGTGCAGGCTAAATTGATAGATATCAGAGCGGTAGGAGAAAGCGTCCTCACGGAAAAGATCGATCTTGCGAAAGTGTGGCTGGAGTTCGAAAACGGATGCAAAGCCATGATTACCGCAAGCAGACTCTCTCCCGAGAAGCAGAGAAGGTTGACGGTATTTCAGAAAGAATCCTTTGTGTCCGTGGATTACCAGAACCATGAAGTCAGGCGCTATTTCAAAAAAGGCCATGATATGTCCGTCGATGTCGTGAAACCGGAAAAAAAAGAACCCCTCATGGAGGAATTAAAAGACTTTATCCGTTGTGTCGAGACGAGGACGAGGCCCAAGGTATCGGGCCGCGAGGGGCTTGAGGCATTACGGGTGATACTGAAGATAAATGAGATGGTGAGCGATCGAATTCGTCCGGGACTTTAATAAATATATAATGGAGATAATGCGTCATGATTGTGCCGATGGTAGACCTTAAAAAACAGTTTAATGACATAAAGGATGAAGTGTTCGAGATGCTTACGGAGATCCTCGAAAGCTCACAGTATATTCTCGGTCCGAAGGTCCTGGAGCTCGAAAAAAAGATCGCCGAATACCACGGGGTGACCGAGGCGGTGGGCGTTGCTTCAGGAACCGACGCACTCCATCTTTCGATAGAGGCCCTTGGCATAGGTGAAGGTGACGAGGTGATCACTACTCCTTTTACTTTTTTTGCAACGGCGGAAGCGATTCTCTATACCGGGGCGACTCCCGTGTTCGTCGATATAGAACAGGAAACCATGAACATCGACCCTGGAAAAATCGAAGCGGCGGTCACTAAACGGACTAAGGCGGTTCTTCCGGTCCATATCTTCGGTCATCCTGCTGACATGGAGAAGATCGCGGCGGTGGCGAAGGAGCACAAACTTAAAATAATTGAAGATTGCGCCCAGTCATTCGGCGCCTCGGTACACGGCAAGAAGACCGGCAGTCTCGGAGACGCCGGGTGCTTCAGCTTCTACCCTTCCAAGAACCTCGGTGCCTTCGGAGACGGCGGGATGGTGCTTTTGAATGACCCCTCTGTAGCAGCCGATATACGGAAGCTGCGAAACCACGGCTCAAGAGGCTCTTACAGACATGAGTCGGTCGGGTTTAACAGCAGGCTGGACGAGATCCAGGCGGGGGTGCTTTTGGTAAAGATGAAACGTATCGATGCGTACAATAATAAGAGAAGACAGAAGGCCGCTCTTTATGGAGAGCTTCTATCGGATAGGGTTGAACGCCCTGCGGAAAGACCCGGCTACACCCATGTGTATCATCAGTACACAATCAGAAGCAGCAGGAGAGATGAGATTCAGGTGCGTCTCCGCGAAAACAATATCTCTTCAGTCGTCTATTACCCTACCCCCCTGCATATCCAGGAAGCGGTGAATTTCCTGGGTTATAAAAAGGGGGACTTTCCGGTTGCGGAAGAGACTTCGGAAAGGGTCCTCTCCCTTCCCATGTATCCGGAACTGGAAGAAACGTCGATCGCCCGGATTGCCGACATCATAAATAATGTCTGAGACCGCCATGATCGTTACCGGGGAGACCTCCGGCGAGTTATACGGCTCGCTGCTAGCGGTCTCGCTGAGAAAAAGGGTCCCCGGCATCAGGATAATCGGCATAGGCGGTGAAAAGATGAAAGAGGCAGGTGTCGAACTCATATCAGGTATCGCGAGCGCGTTCGGACTCGCCGAGGCTGTTTCTTCCCTTCGCGCGATAAAGGAGACTTTCGCGAAAGCCTCAGAGGCCCTTATTACAGAGAGGCCGGGGGTGCTCGTCCTGATAGATTACCCTGATTTTAATCTTAAGCTCGCCTCTCTCGCAAAGAAGAAAAAAATAAAGATACTGTATTATGTGAGTCCGCAGGTCTGGGCCTGGAGAAGAAACAGGACAAAAAAAATAGCCCGTCTGGTCGATAAGATGGCGGTAATACTCCCCTTTGAAGAGGAGCTATACAAAGACACCGGCCTTGAGTGCGAGTTTGTAGGGCACCCGGTGTTTGACGAGATACAGGGAATGAAGGCCGACAAAGATGCAGAAAAGGAGGCATTGGGCCTGCAGAGAGAACGCCCCCTGCTTTCATTGCTGCCGGGCAGCAGGCCGCACGAACTTGCAAGGCTTTTGCCGTTGACGCTTGATGTGGTAAGGCGGTCCAGGCAAGAATTCCCCTCTTTCCAGTTTTGTGTACCACTGGCGCCTAACACGCATTTGGCCGGTCATAGCAAGGTCATAGACGATCTGAAACGGGAAGGGGTTGTCATCAATAAAGGGGAATCGCTGAGGGCCCTGGCGGCGTCCGATATGGCTGTGATCGCCTCGGGGACAGCGACACTGCAGGCTGTGCTGCTCGGTATACCTTTTGTGGTGATGTATAAGCTTTTCCCTTTGACTTACTGGCTTGGAAAGATGATTGTGAGAGTGAAACATATTTCCCTTGTGAATATTCTATCGGGACGCGAGGTCGTAAAAGAGCTCCTTCAGGCCGATGCCTCACCGGAGAAGATAATCCATGAGCTGCGGAGGATCACGACCGACATTGCGTACAAGGATAAAATGATCGAGGCCTTCGGCAGGGTCAGGGAAATGTTTTCGGGCAAGAGCGCCTCCGAAAGAGTGGCAGATATCGCAATCGAGCTGGCGGGATGGAAGTAAGTAGGGGTTGATATGTTCCTTGTCTATAGTCTGCTTTATGCGGTTGCGGTTTCGATTTTATTCATACCTGAATATCTAAAGCGTTCTAAAGAGCTCAGGAAAAGATGGCTTAGGGAGAAGTTCGGGTACCTGCCTGACGTGAAGTCTGCTATATGGGTCCATGCCGTCTCCGTAGGTGAGGTCAACGCATCTATCGGGCTTCTCAAAAAATTAAGGGCCGAATACCCGCAATCTCCTCTGATACTTTCGACAATCACGGATACAGGGCAGAAAGTCGCGCTGGAAAAGGCACCCGAAGGGACAACGGTGGTATATCTCCCCTTCGATTTGATATACATATTGGACCGCGGTTTTCGGAGGGCCATGCCCCGTCTATTCCTGGTTATGGAGACCGAGCTCTGGCCGAATATTTTCAGGACGCTCGCCGGCCGCAGAGTTCCTGTTCTGATGCTCAACGGCAGGATATCTGAGAAGTCCGCTGCAGGGTACAGGAAGATCTCATTTTTTATGAAAAAGGTCTTTTCCTGCGTCAGCGTATTCGGCATGCAAGGCCAGGTCGATGCAGATAGAATAAGGTATATCGGGGCTGAGAAGACGAAGATCACGGTGCTGGGAAATTTTAAGTTTGATATGGAGATGGCCTGCGCAATCCCCGACTGGGCCCAGTCCATGGGGGGGCCCATCGTTGTTGCCGGCAGCACACACAAGGGAGAGGAAGAGCTGATTCTGGCGGCCTACTCGGAAAACAAAGAATTTTCCCCTGAGCTGAAACTGATACTGGCGCCAAGACACCCGGAGCGTTTTGAAGAAGTGGCAGACATGCTTAAGAAGAGCGGCATCCAGTACACGAAGCGGACCGAAATCAAAGATCTAAATATCTCGGGGGTGTCTGTTATTCTTCTTGACACGGTGGGTGAGTTGTCTTCTGTATACGCGGCCGCCGATATAGCGATTATGGGAAAAAGCTTTGAAGGGGTAGGAGGGCAGAATCCTCTTGAGCCTGCTTATTGGGGGAAACCTATTATCTGCGGCCCTCATATGGAGAATTTTCCTTTTATAAAAGATTTTTATCGTGAAGGCGCGGCCTTCGAAGTTGAAGCAACAGCCATCTCTAAGAAGATAAAGGAACTACTTCTTGCCCCTGATAAGGCGAGGTCGGCAGGCCGAAAGGCGAAAGAGATTTACTTAATGAATTCGGGTGCGGTCGAGCGGGCGATGGATATTATCAGGAAATATCTGGGGTAAGGGATATTCTTTTTCCCTCTTTCTCAGTAACGCCCCCGGCCTTCCGCCTCGGCGGATCGCATGAGGAGATCGGCCGCCCCCTCTTTCCGCACCCAGGCGGATTCGCTGAGGAGAAAAGATAAGAGGGGGATAGGGGGAGTTATGATCCCGGAGGGGCGTGGGAAGATTTGACTTTCTCCTTGACAGAAGCCTCTCAAAATATCCACAATTCTGAGGGGATGAAGATATATGACCGGCATTGATGCATTCAGAGAAAAACTTCAGGTCCTGGTCTCCAAGTTCGAGAAGGACAATATCGGGCGGATGAAATTAATAAAATAACTCCCCCTCGCCCCCTCTTAACCTAAGAGGGGGATGGGAGGCGTTACAGTAAATCGAATGAAATTCACATTGAATGATCCGTTGCAAAAACAGCGGAGAAAGGAATTGAGACATAATCAGACAGAGGCTGAAAAAGCCCTTTGGCTGCATATACGGAACAGACAGTTTTGCGGAAAGAAATTCTATCGTCAGTACAGCGAGGGTCCTTATATCCTCGACTTCTACTGCCCGCAAATGAAACTCGCAGTAGAATTGGACGGCGGACAACATGCCTGTGATGAAAACAGGGAATATGATGCTGCCCGTACAGACTACCTGAAAGCCTTGGGGATCGAAATATTGCGGTTCTGGAATCATGAAGCGCTTAACAATACAGATGACGTCTTAGCCAGGATGGCAGTTAAGATAGAGAGAGAGAGATTACGATTACGCACGGAAAAATAGATTGCGTATGGATTGTTCGGGGAAACATTAAAATTGAAAAGCTTTTATGTAAAATAAGAGCAATGAGGCAGCTATGAAAGAGGCCCTTCAGCATATGATAAAGGCGTACATCCGAAAAGGCGAAAAATATTATGTTGCCGAATGCCTTGAAATCCCGGTTGTCACTCAAGGCAAGACTCTGGATGAAGCAGTTGCAAACCTTAAAGAGGCAGTTACACTTCATCTAGAAGGGGAAGATCTTGAGCAATTAGGTCTCGCACCGAATCCGACTTTGATTATCACCATGGAGACGGAGCCCGTAGAAAGTGTCGCCTAAATTATTAAAGCAACTCGCAAGTATCAAATAATATGCACCTTCTTGAATTCCTATATTATCTCGGTTTTTCGGTCAAACAATATTATTCCGTCGTACATCAAAAACGCCTGCCGTGCAGGGTGATCAGCATAGGCAACATAACTGTCGGCGGTACGGGCAAAACACCGGCAACGATTGCTGTTGCAGAGGAGGCCCGAAAAAGGGGCATGAGACCTGTCATTCTTACACGCGGATATAAGGGCAAGGCAAAGGGTCCTTGTTTTGTAACGAAGGGGAAGGGGCTGCTGCTTTCTATCGAAGACGCCGGTGACGAACCTGTTCTCATGGCTGAGAGGCTGGACGGGGTGCCAATTATAAAGGGAGGCAACAGGTTCGAGGCAGGCATGTTTGCCATTCGGGAATTGCCTATCGGCGAATCGGAATTCGACACATATGTCTTCATCCTGGATGACGGGTTCCAGCACAGGGGTCTTTACAGGGACAAGGATATTGTCCTCATCGATGCAGGAGACCCTTTCGGAAACGGGATGCTTCTTCCCTTTGGCAGGTTGAGGGAACCGGTAAAATCCCTGTCACGTGCCGATATTGTCGTTTTAACAAAGGCCGGGAGCAAGACCGGCCAGGGAGAACTTTGCGGAATTGACATCCTGAGAGAGAAGATAAATAGGTATAAGGAGAAATCAAGGGTCTTTCTCTCCGACCATATCCCTGTATCATGCGTACTTTCTTCAGGCCGGGAGAACCCCGCGGACTGGCTTTCCGGGAAGAAGGTCTTCGTGTTTTGCGCCCTTGGATCACCGGACTCTTTTCTACGGACCCTGTCGGGGTCAGGCGCCGATATCCGCGGACTTCGCGCTTACAAAGACCATCATCAGTATACCCAGGAAGACATATCCAGGATAAAAACCGAGGCTGAAGGGCGCGGCGCAGAGTGGATTGTTACCACGGAAAAAGATATAATAAAAGCCAGAAATCTTGATTTGCCGGACAATATCTCGGTAGTCAAGGTCGTTTTTGCTGTGAGCGACGACTTTTATGACGAGGTGTTTGGTCCCTAGGCATTTGTCCTTCCCGGGAGGAAAAGGGTGGTAAGGTACATAAACGTAAAGAGCAGGGCCAGGACCGAGTTCGTCGACATCACAGAGAAGGTCCAGGAGGTTGTAAAAGAGGCCGGTGCAGTCAGCGGAATATGTTTTCTTTATGTGCCGCATACTACGGCTGCAGTCACGATAAACGAGGGCGCCGACCCAAGCGTACAGCGTGATATCCAGGCGCTTTTGAACAGGCTTGTCCCCTTCGAAGGCGATTACCACCACAGGGAAGGAAATTCTTCCGCCCACATCAAGGCTTCCATGATAGGCATATCAGAGAGCGTCCTTATTGACGACGGCAGGTTGGTCCTCGGCACCTGGCAGTCGATTTTTTTCTGCGAGTTCGACGGCCCCCGGCACAGGAGGGTGGCCCTTAAATTCATAGGCGATAAAAAGGGCACATAGCAGCCAGAATCTTTTTTCCCACTTCCCGATGTCCCGGAGGGCGTGTGAATTATGTCTGAAGACAATACCTTCGACGAACTCTCCTATCTGAGAAATGAGGTCAAGCGACTCAGGCATTCCCTGAACGTTCTTACCCCGAGGCTGGGTGTGATCCTGAAAAGACGGGGATTTCCTGTTTACAAAAAGGAACCCGGGGACGACCTCCTGGTTCCTGCGGAGAATTTTTTGGATGAGTATTACAGTATGCTCCATAAGTATTCGTTCCGCCTCTTTCTCCGCGATGTGATAAAACATCAGGATTTTTTTACCCTTGACAAGGTGACCAGGTATGCCACGTCAGGAGTCACCGGAGAATATATCGAATATGTCCGGCAGATCGGCCTAACAAGAAAGCTTGACTCGGGATTCGCCCTTGGCCGTCATATCAAGAGTTTCGGGGAGACACTCGAATGGTTTGTCGCGGAGGTCTTTAAAAGGGAATTCGGCGTAGAGGCGATGTGGGGAGTAAAATTCAAAAGGCCGAATGTAGGCGGGGATTACGATGTGATCGCCAAGCTCGACGGGTCCCTATTATATGCCGAGGTGAAGTCTTCACCCCCGAAACAGATATATGACAGTGAAATATCGGCCTTTCTTGACAGGGTAGCGGACCTTGCGCCTGAGATTTCGGTATTTTTTATGGACACGGAGCTCAGGATGAAGGACAAGATAGTGCCGATGTTTGAAGAGGAGCTCAAAAAAAGGGCATCCTCCCCGCCGGAAGTAATGCGGATCGAAAAAGAACTCTTTCAGATAAGGGACAGAATATTTATAATAAACTCCAAAGACAGCATTGTCCGTAATCTTGAAACGGCGCTGAACTGGTATTTGAGGAGGTAGGTTGAAAAAAGATATTGACCTTGAAAGGCATTTTTGGGCCTTTAAAAATAGTATCATATAGTTCGTAATGTTGCCGAAAAACGGGTATAATATCCGAGTAAAATCCCGACAAATCCTATAGGTATATATTCCTAAAAGAATTCATGAGGAGGGTCGTATGAGCATGCAGGAGTTAAGGAAAGTTATCACGGTCGGCAAAGAAGGTATCGAGATAAAGGACCGTAAGGCCCTTTCCGCCTTGATGGATGGACTTATCTATGAGGCGGTCTTTTCCGATGAAGAGAGGAAGAAAAAGCTCTTGCTTTTCGTTAAGGAAGTCGCAAAGGCTTATGGTGCGGTCCCTGCATCCATCCAGGGCCTGTACGAAGAGATGGGTAAGAACTATCCCGGGTTTACCGTGCCTGCAATGAATATAAGGGGTCTGACCTATGATTCGGCCAGAGCTGTTTTCAGAAAGTCTCTTGAAATGAAGGCCGGCGCCTTTATTTTCGAAATCGCCCGTTCCGAAATAGGATATACCAAGCAGAGGCCTCTGGAATATGCTGCGGTGGTGCTCGCTGCGGCTGTCCGGGAAGGTTATAGGGGACCTGTTTTTTTACAGGGCGATCATTTCCAACTGGTCAGGAAGAATTTTCTGGGTGATCCTGCAGCAGAAACAGGCTATGTGAAAGGACTTATTCAGGAGGCGGTAGAGGCCGAATTTTATAATATCGATATCGATTCATCCACCCTGGTCGACCTAGACAAACCTACGATAAAGGAGCAGCAACGGCCGAATTTCGAAAAGACAGCCGAACTCGCCGTCCTTATAAGAGAGATCCAGCCGAAGGGTATCGATGTCTCCGTGGGTGGGGAGATTGGAGAGATCGGGAAGAAGAACAGCACGCCCGATGAACTTAAAGGCTATCTTGACGGGTTCAGGGAGACCTTTAAAGGCGGGAAGGGATTGAGTAAGCTCAGCGTCCAGACCGGAACATCTCACGGCGGGGTTGTCCTTCCCGACGGCACCCTCGCGAAGGTGAAGATAGATTTCGAAACGCTCCGCCTGTTATCGGATGTCGCGAGAAAGGAATACGGCCTATCCGGTGCTGTTCAGCACGGAGCGTCCACCCTCCCTGAAGAGGCATTTCACATGTTCCCTGAAACCGGTACGTCGGAGGTGCATCTTGCAACGGGTTTCCAAAACATCATCTATGACAGCAAACATCTGCCTGCCGCTTTCCGGGAAGAGGTATATGACTACATCAAGACGGAATTTGCAAAGGAAAAGAAGGAAGACCAGACAGAAGAGCAGTTTATTTACAGCACCAGGAAAAAGGGCTTCGGCACTCTCAAGAAGAAGTGGTGGGACCTGCCTTCGGACATTAAGAGGCCCATCATGAAGGAGCTTGAGGATAAGTTCGGCCTGCTCTTCGACAAGCTGAAGGTCGGCAATACTGTAGATATAGTCCAAAAGACGGTCAAGCCCATTGTTGTGAAAAAGGAGATCGACCCGTCCATTCTCGGATAGGCTGTTCGGTCCCGCAAAATAGGACTGAGAACGAAGGGATTTCCAAAACTTCCTTTTTTACCCCTTTCTTTTCGTAATTTATTGACACTACATGGACATATACCATAGCAGTTAACTTGACAACAACTGACTAAGGTTATATTATATGACAAATAGTTAAATTAAATTGCTAAAGGGGTGGGTATGTCTCCACAAGTAAAGGATTATTACGAGATACTCGGCATTGACAGAAAGGCCTCACAAGAAAACGTAAAGAAGGCATACAGGAAGCTGGCGCGCAAATATCATCCTGACCTCAACCCCGGCGACAAGTCCGCCGAACATAAATTCAAAGAACTTAACGAAGCCTATGAAGTGTTAGGCAACGAGAAAAAGAGGGCTGAATACGACCAGTATGGACGTTCGCCTTCCGAAGGCGGCGGCCCGGGATTTGATTATAGGGCATATACGTCAGCAGACAGGTTCGATTCCAGTGGTTTCGGAGACATTTTTTCCGACTTGTTCGGTGCCGGCGGCAGCCCCGGGGCCGCGGGACTGAAGGGTCCCGACCTTGTTATGGGACTCGAACTCTCTCTTGAAGAGGCGTTTACAGGCGTCACTGAACCGATTTCGTTTACAAGGGAAATGCAGTGCACTGCCTGCGGCGGCTCGGGTGCCGAGACCTATCAGCAATGCGACAGTTGTAAAGGGACTGGAAAAGTCCAGACGTCCAAGGGTTTCTTTAAGATGTCCCAGTACTGTACCGCCTGCGGCGGCTCCGGGAAAAAGATAACAAAGGCATGCAGGTCCTGCGCCGGACGGGGAAAGATCGTGCATCCGGAGTCCATCAAGGTAAAGATACCCGCAGGCGCTGATACGGGTTCGCGTGTAAGGTTAAAAGGAATGGGTGGTCCCGGGCAGGGAGGGGGACCTCCCGGCGACCTGCAGATAGAAATTACTGTGCGTGAACATCCTGTATTCAAAAGGACAGGCGATAATATCTACGTAGAAGTGCCGGTCACGTTCGGTGAGGCTGCGCTGGGAGCAAAAATAGAGGTGCCGACTTTGGACGGTGCCTCTGCGATGACGCTTCCTGCAGGCACACAAAGCGGCCAGAAATTCAAACTATCAGGGAAAGGTTTTCCCTCCACTCGCACCGGCAAGAGAGGGGACCAATTCGTTACTATCAAGATCGCCGTGCCGAAGAACGTCACGGACAAGGCGAGGCACGCTATACATGAAATAGAGACCCTTTACAGGGAATCTCCGCGGAAGGGGATGATTAGGACCAATGAATAAAAAAGACAGGAAACAACCCCTATATCTCATAAGCGTTGTGTCCGAGATGCTGAGGGTGCATCCTCAGACCTTACGGCTATATGAAAAGGATGGCCTCATTACCCCCAGGAGAACGAAAAAACAGAGACTCTATTCAGAGAACGACGTGGAAAGGCTTAACTTCATATTGCAGCTGACAAGGGAGATGGGCGTGAACAAGGCCGGCGTGGACATTATTCTGAGGATGCGTCACAGGATGGAGGTCATGCAGGAGGAGATGGAGGAGATGATGGGTCTTCTTGAGGAAGAGATGAGAAGAGATTTCAAGGAAAGGCTGAAGAAGGCATTGCGTGAAGACTAAGGAGGTATGATGGACAAGTTTACTATAAAAAGCCAGGAGGCGATACAGAAAACGCAGACGCTTGCCGAGAGGAAAGGCCACCAGCAGATCGAAGTCGAACATCTAATGTGGGTATTGCTTGACGACGCTGAAGGCGTTGCATTTCAGATCCTGAAACGGGTGGGGGCAAACACAGAGGCCCTGCAAAAAGACATCGAAGAGGTTATCGACAAGATGCCGAAGATCGTCGGCGCAACGCCGCTCGGACAGATCTATATCTCTCCCAGGTTGAAAGAAGTCTTTGGTAGGGCAGAAAAGGAGGCCGGGCATCTAAAGGATGAATACGTCAGTGTCGAGCACCTCCTGTTGGCTGTTCTCTCAGAAGGAGGCCCTTCATCTGACCTTCTCAAGAGATACGGCGCAGACGCTACGAAGATATTGACCGCGATGCGGGAGATTAGGGGAACTCAGAGGGTGACTGACCAGAACCCCGAGGAAAAGTACCAGGCGCTGAAGAGGTATAGCAAGGATCTTACTGAACTAGCGGCAAAGGGGAAACTCGACCCGGTTATCGGAAGAGACGAAGAGATAAGGAGGGTAATACAGGTCCTCTCCAGGAGGACAAAGAACAACCCTGTCCTTATCGGCGACCCCGGTGTAGGGAAAACCGCTATCGCGGAAGGCCTTGCGCAGCGTATAGTTGCGGGTGACGTGCCTGAGACCCTCAAAGAAAAGAAGGTAGTATCCCTCGATATGGGGTCTTTGGTTGCGGGATCGAAATTCAGGGGAGAGTTTGAAGACAGGCTTAAAGCGGTGCTTAAGGAGATTGAGGAATCGGAAGGCAGGATAATTCTTTTCATCGACGAGCTCCACACATTGGTCGGGGCGGGCGCTGCAGAGGGAGCGATAGACGCTTCCAACATGCTTAAGCCGGCATTGGCCAGAGGAGACCTGAGATGTGTAGGCGCGACTACGGTGGCCGAATACAGAAAATATATAGAGAAGGACAAGGCCCTCGAAAGACGCTTCCAGCCGGTATTAATAAAAGAGCCCCCCGTCGAAGACACAATATCCATACTGCGCGGGCTAAAGGAGAGATACGAGGTCCATCACGGGGTAAAGATCAAAGACGCGGCCCTTATTTCAGCGGCGGTGCTTTCCCACCGGTACATCACGGACAGGTTTCTCCCGGACAAGGCGATAGATCTGGTGGATGAGGCCGCTTCAAAGCTCAGGATGGAGATAGACAGCATGCCCGTAGAACTGGATGAGATCGAACGGAAGCTCAGACAATTAGAGATAGAAAGACAGGCCATGATGAGGGAGGACTCCAGGGAGTCGGAGGACAAACTCGAAAAGCTGAAACGCGAAATGTCCGAACTCCAGGGGAAACGGGACGAGTTAAGGGCCCAGTGGCTGTCCGAAAAGGAAATCATCGCACGTATCCGAGAGGTGAAGGGAGAGATTGAAAAGACTAAGATAGAGTCGGAAAAGGCCGAACGGGAGGGAGACCTGACAAAGGCGGCCGAGCTCAGATACGGCAGACTTCTTGAACTCCAGAAATCTCTCGAAGGAGAGAACGAGAGGTTGGGCGAGGCCCAGAAGAAGAGAAAGATGCTCAAGGAAGAGGTCGACGAAGAAGATATCGCCCAGGTCGTATCCAAATGGACCGGCATCCCGGTGTCCAAGATGCTTGAAGGAGAGGTCCAGAAGCTGCTCTATATGGACGAACGGCTGAGGATGAGGGTAGTCGGCCAGGACGAGGCGATAGAGGCAGTCTCCAACGCCGTAAGGCGGGCAAGGGCTGGGATCCAGGACCCTAACAGACCGATAGGCTCCTTCATCTTTTTAGGGCCGACCGGCGTCGGCAAGACAGAACTTGCGAGGGCACTGGCGGAGTTCCTCTTCGACGATGAAAATGCGATGATAAGGATCGATATGTCGGAGTATCAGGAGCGGCATACGGTTTCAAGGCTGATCGGCGCGCCTCCCGGGTATGTCGGGTACGAGGAAGGCGGGCAGCTGACCGAGGCGGTAAGGAGAAGGCCCTATTCAATCGTTCTCTTTGACGAAGTTGAAAAGGCCCATCCGGAAGTCTTCAACCTTCTGCTCCAGATGCTCGACGACGGCAGGCTTACCGACAGCCATGGAAAGACAGTCGATTTCAGAAATACAGTGGTGATCATGACGTCGAACCTAGGCAGCGTGCACATCCGGGAGATGCTCGCAGAGAAGGAAAAGAGCCCCTTTGCATACTGGGTGGACAACACGGACGCTACCTTCAAGGAGAAGGTGATGAATGACCTCAAGGCGTTCTTCAGGCCTGAATTCCTGAACCGGGTGGACGAGGTCATTATCTTCAACCCGCTTACTAAGGGACTTCTCAAACAGATCGTCGAGATTCAAGTCGACAGGATGAAGAAATATATAAGGGAGAAGAACATCGACCTCACCCTGACGGAGGGCGCGAAAGAATATTTTGCGGCAATCGGGTTCGATCCGATCTACGGAGCGCGGCCGTTGAAACGGGTCCTTCAGAAAATGATCCTGAATGAGCTTGCCAAGAAGATCCTCGATGGAACGTTTACCCAGGGCGATACGGTAGAAGTAGATTGCCGGGGAGGTCAGGTCCTCTTTACTAAGGCCGTGACCGCTGAGATGACCCGGTTGTAAGTCTTTCCGTGCAGGAAGGGGCTGCGCACCCCTTCCTGCTCTTTTTGCCATGTCCCGGCCGGGACTTCAACTGCGCCTGGGGTTGTGCGGGCTTCTCCGCTTTCAAACAGAACAATTTTATGTGGTATAATTTCAGAATAATTTTGACATTCTCTGTCAGGAGGAAAGAGTGAGCAAGCCGGAAGATAAAGATAAAGATGTTGAATCATTGGAAGAGTCACTTGAAGGATACAAGGGCAAGATTATGCCCGTGAATAAGGGGTCTCTTATATGGGACAAGGACCTGATATTTGTTGCGAGGACCCAGCGCGGGTATGAAATCGAATTCGATGCGCAGGCACAATGGGGTTGCATCCCTACCGAGAGCCTCTTATTGAGTGTTGCCGGATGCATGGCAATCGACGCGGTATCTTTTCTCCAGAAGATGAAGTGCGTGATCTCGAAGTTCAAGATCGATATCGCCGGGGAGAGAAACCCGACCCCGCCCCAATACTACAAAAAAATCGATATGCTCATCCATATCTCGGGAGAAAACATCACACCAAAAAAGATGGAACGGGTCATCGCGCTGTCTCAGGAAAAATACTGTTCGGTGTACCACTCTCTGAGGAAAGACCTGGAAGTAAAAGTCGGCTACGAGATCGAATAAAGCCCTGAACCCGGAAAATACAATTATTGCAGGGACACGTTCCAAAAAACTTTATAATGTCGCAACGTGGATACGTATGGATCAAATGTCCTAATAAAAGTATGAGGTATTTTTGAGTGTAGAAGGTCTTTATAAAGGTGGCGTCCGCGCCCTGGCGGATTCGCCGAGGAGAACAGATAAAGATTTTTTTACACATATCCCTGCAATATTCTATTGTGAATGCATTTTTCGGATGAAAGGGTTCTAGTAGATAAACGTAGCAGGGTCTTTCAGGGCGTGGCAGCGACTGCAGAGCTCCCTGGCCTCTTTTTTCCCGATGGTCCACGTATGTGCCTTGTGGCAATCGAGACAAACAAGCCTTGCCTTTGTCAGATGCAGATTATGCTGTCCCACGCGCGCCTCGCTCCCATGGCAGGTCTTCAGACAGTCCTGACTAGAAGGTTTGATTTTGCCGTGAGGATGATGGCAATCGAAACATTTCAACGATGACATGGTCCCCTTGGAAGGGATGCCTTTGTGACACGTGAGGCATCTGTTCATGTTAATCATCTTAGGGGCCTTCTCGCCGTAACTGTGGCACTTTAGACAGGAAAGCCCTTCCATACCCATGCCGTGGATGACCTTCTCCCTGTGACAGCCGGAACATGCCTGTTCATTCGGCGCAAATGTGTGACTGCTGCCGGTGTGGCAATTGCTGCAGCTTATGTGCTGCATGAACACATGCCGGGCATGACCATAAGAATTGCTCAAAGTGACGGAACCCTGCGAGACCTCGGAAAGATGGCAGTCTTTGCAGGAGTTCCAGGGTGAGATGCGGCCATGGGTCTGCTTCGTGGTTGTCTCGGTCCCTTTTACGACATAGGAAATGAGCATCTTGTTCTGCTCGAGCATGCTTATCTGATGGCATCTCTGGCAGGGGAAATCCCTGTGCTTGCTCAGCTGCCATGTCTTAAAGGCCTCTTGCATCATGTGGCATTTTGTGCAGAACTGGGGGTCTTCTTTGGTATACTTGTAATACCTGAAGCCGACGACCCCCCCCAGAATCGTAAGCAGAAGGAGGAGAAACACGATCGCCTTCTGGTTTTCTTCGATGAAACTCCGGCAGAATGAAGAAAGAGACTTTTTCCTAGGCATTGCTTGTCTGTCCGGTCTTTACCATCGCCTCGTCAGCACCGAGTAATTATACCATGTTATTTACCGGTCAGGAAACTGAAGAATTTGTAAAGGAAGAACGCAAAGATAAAGCCCATAAAGGCCCCGAAGGCCGCGAGGATAGCGAGCACGACAAGGAATACTATGTTAACGATAATGCTGTGGGCGTCTACCCCTAGAGACAAGGAGGTGTTTAAATCTTTAGCGATTGCGTCGCGCCAGGTCCCCTTGAGCGCATCGGCAAAGAGCACGTCCATGAGCACCGATATTACAACACTTAATAGCCCACCCAGTATGGCGCCGAATAAGAGGAATTTTTTTGCCCTTTTCCGGTCTTCCATCCATCATTTGTTCATCAGGTCAAGAAAGTCTTTATTGCTTTTTGTTCCCCCAAGCTTGCCCATGAGAAATTCCATGCTCTCAACAGTATTGAGAGGATTGAGCACCTTTCGCAGGATCCACATCTTGTTAAGCACGTCCCTGTCTACCAGCAGTTCTTCCTTCCTTGTCCCGGAACCGTTGATGTCGATGGAGGGGAATATTCTCTTGTCGACGAGCTTTCTGTCGAGGTGGAGCTCCATGTTGCCGGTGCCTTTGAACTCCTCGAATATCACATCGTCCATCCTGCTTCCCGTGTCGACGAGCGCCGTCGCCATGATCGTGAGACTGCCGCCGGTTTCGATATTCCTCGCCGCCCCGAAAAACCTCTTGGGCTTCTGAAGCGCGTTCGAATCGAGGCCGCCTGAAAGGACCTTGCCGCTTGTAGGCATGATAGCGTTATATGCCCTTGCAAGCCTCGTGATGCTGTCGAGGAGGATGACCACGTTCCTCCTGCTTTCCACAAGGCGCTTCGCCCTATCTATGACCATCTCCGAGACCTGGCAGTGTCTCTGAGGAGGCTCATCAAAGGTCGAGCTTATAATCTCCGCAGAAACCTGGCGCTTCCAGTCTGTCACCTCTTCAGGCCGCTCATCGATAAGGAGGATAATAAGGTGCACGTCCCTGTGATTTTTCTTTATCCCCTTTGCGATCGACTGCAGGAGCATGGTCTTTCCGGTACGGGGGGCAGCCACGATCATTCCCCTCTGTCCCATTCCGATGGGGGTGATCAGTTCCATCACCCTTGTTGAAAAATCCGTAGGGTCATATTCGAGCTTGAGTCTTTCGGTCGGATAGTAGGGAATGAGGTTATCAAAGAGGGGCCTTTTTACGTTTTCTTCGGGTGACTCATGATTAATGGCTTCCACCTTAAGCAGGGCAAAATATCTCTCGCTTTCCTTAGGCGGCCTTATCTGTCCTGATACGAGGTCGCCGGTCCTTAGATTGAACCTCCGTATCTGGGACGGCGATACATAAATATCATCCGGCCCGGGAAGATAGCTGTAGTCCGGAGATCTGAGAAACCCGAAACCGTCGGGAAGGATTTCAAGAACCCCTGCAGAAAAGACATTCCCTGTCTTTTCCGCCTGCGCCTGCAGGATAGCGAAGATCAGGTCCTGTTTTCGCAGACCAGCAGCGCCCTCGACCTTCAGTTCCTTGGCTACGTCGGTAAGCTCATCGATAGTCTTTTCTTTTAATTCGGAAATCGAGATATTGCCCATTTACTATGCTCCTCACTGGGTTTTACTTTTTGGATTCAAATTTCCCGGAAGGTCTATTCCTATCCAGAGGGATTTGTTGTTTAGAAGAACTCTCTATCTAGTTTACCCTAAATTACAAAAAAAGAAATACCTTTGTCAAGACCAAATAAAAAATTGTATCAAGCCCCAAAGGTTGAACAGCCGGTTCACCTGTGTTACACTCAGCAGAACATATCCGGCTATGAAAAGAAATAAGACCCTCGGAATGATCGCAGCTGTCCCTTTTGAAGGGGATACGATAGCCCGGAACCTGAAGGGCGCCAGGGCAAGAAGCGCTGGCGGACTGATATGGCATTCAGGCAGGCTGGGGCAGGCCGACATTGTCTATGTCGTTTCCGGCATCGGAAAGACCAACGCCGCGCACGCGGCAACCGCCCTTATCCATTATTATTCTCCGGCTCTGATAGTAAACCTCGGCATCGGCGGCGCCTATCCCTCTTCCGGACTGAACCCGGGTGACATCGCTGTTGCCTCGAAAGAGGTATACGCAGACGAGGGCGTTTTGCTGCGAAGCGGCTTTCACAACCTCAAGTTGATTAATTTACCTCTTTTGAAGATAGGACGGCGGCAGTATTTCAATGAGTTCCCCCTTGATACGGGATTAGGAGAGACCATGATGAAGGCGGCGACGGCTGCGGGATTCAGAGCCATGGAGGGAATATTTGCCACTGTTTCCACCTGTACGGGAACAAAGAAAAGGGCCGAGGAACTTTCAAAAAGATTCGGCGCAATATGCGAAAACATGGAAGGGGCCGCGGTCGCCCATAGCTGTCTTATTTATGGCATTCCCTCTGCTGAGGTGAGGGGAATAAGCAATATAGCCCAGGAGAGGGACATGTCGAACTGGACCATCCGCTCAGCCTCCGGCAACTGCCAGAGGACCGTAATAGAGTTCGTAAATACAGTTAACCTCTGATGGCGGATTGTTTTTATATGATATGCTTTATATATTTGATATATAATATTACTAAATCGGACGATATAATATTTAGTAGGGACAGATGGAATGAAGGACTCGATCTATATATACAGCCTGAAGAGGGGATTAGGGGAGTTTTTCTGGAACTCTTGCCCGGTGTGCGGCTGTGTATCCATTAGGACGACCAGATGGGAAGATGGTTCCGTGGAACACGGTGAATGCAAGACCTGCAACCGCATGTGTGAGTTAATGGAACTGGAAGAACTTTTCGCAAAGGCATCAAGATAATTGATGGAGACCCTTTCCCTGGGCTATTCGCCATGCCCCAACGATACCTTCATTTTTTCCCCTCTCGTCAGCGGCAAGATCGATACAAATGGTCTGACATTCAGGGAGATCCTCGAAGACGTTGAAACGCTGAACCAAATGGCATTAGGATCTCGTCTTGATATCACAAAGGCGTCTTTCCATGCCTTTGGCCATCTGAGGGACGACTATTGCTTGCTGCGCTCGGGCGGGGCCCTTGGCAAGGGATGCGGACCGCTCGTGGTTGCCCGCGAATCAATTGAAATGCCCGACCTCAGGGGAAAGACGATTGCGATACCCGGGGAGCTTACTACGGCCTTTCTTCTTCTCCAGATCTTTGATCCGGAACTCAAGAGAAGGGTGAAGATCATGCCCTTCAGCTCGATAATAGAATCGGTCAAAGAGGGCGAGGCGGACGCAGGTCTCATCATCCACGAAAGTCGCTTTACATTTCAGAGGGCCGGACTTAAGAAAGTGATAGATCTCGGCGACTGGTGGGAAAAAGAGACGGGGCATCCAGTTCCCCTCGGCGGCATCCTCGGAAGGCGCGGGCTCGGAGCTGATCTGCTCCGGCGGGTAGAAATCCTTCTTAGAAAAAGCGTCGAGTACGCCTTTGCGCACAGGGGGGAATCTGTGTCATATATTAAACGACACGCCCAGGAGCTCGAGGATGAGGTCATCAACCGGCACATTAACCTTTACGTAAACGATTACTCTCTCGATATAGGAGACAGCGGGGAGCGGGCAGTTAAAGAACTTTTCAGGATGGCCGAGGGGCGGGGGATAATAAAGAGTTCAAACAAGTCTTTGTTTATTTCCTCCTGATGCTATAATTTTTTGGAGGAATTGTGAAGGGGCCGAATTTCCCAACACAATGGATCGATAAAAATAGATATGCCGGATAATAGTGAAGACAATCGCCCTGTAAAAGTCAGAAACAGGAGGGTCCATTTTGCGAACGAGCGGACCTTCCTTGCCTGGATAAGGACGAGTATTGGGATAATGGCTTTCGGATTTGTCGTTGAGAAGTTCGGGCTTTTCGTGAAGCAGGTCTCCTATTTCCTCGGAAAATCAGGGCATCTTCCGGCCGGCGAAGCCGTCCCTCAGGCGCCCGCTTCGCCAGGCTACTCTTCGGTACTCGGGATATTCCTTGTGGGTCTCGGCGCCTTGATGGCGGTTCTGGCATTTATTCGTTACAAGAAAGTCGAAAAACAGATCGATGAAGACAGCTACCAGCCTTCAGCGATACTCGATGCGCTTCTCACGCTGGTTGTTCTCGGCGTAGCGATATTCCTGATCATATACCTGATTTACAGTATTTGATCCGTTCATGACCTTCTCGGGCTGTCAGGTCCTTCGCTCCCCCGTCTGCTTGACATTATTCACTTTTTGCGATTATAATTTCTGCTCAGGTAAAAACTATGGGAACATATACAACTTTCCACCCACATAAGATTAAGAAGAAGAGGACTCACGGTTTCCTTGAGAGGATGAGTACTCCGGGCGGTCGCACCGTAATCAAGAGGAGAAGAAGAAAAGGACGGAAAAGGCTGGCCGTTTAAAGCGAAAGAAGTTTTTCCATCCTCTCATCAAAAAAGGGGATTTTAAACGGGTCTTTGAGACCGGCCGCAGATTTTCTTCCAAATATCTAGTGATTTACGCATTGCCCGGTCGGCTTGATCTCAGCAGACTCGGACTTGCCGTCAGCAAAAAAACCGGTAGCGCAGTGACGCGAAACAGGATAAAACGTCGTCTGCGGGAGTCGGTAAGAAGGCACTTGGCCGAGAAGCCATTGATGTATGACATCGTGATCGTCGCAAGGGCAGCGGCCGCTGACGCAGAATTCGCCGACTTAGACGGAGTCGTTTCCAAAACATTTGTCGGACTTTTTAATGAAGATACTACTGATAGCAATAGTGAAGGCATATAAATATCTCATCTCCCCTATCCTGCCCGGAAGTTGCAGGTTTGTCCCTTCCTGCTCCGAATATGCGATCGAGGCGCTCAGGAAATACGGGGCACTGAGGGGGACTTACCTGTCGGCAAAGAGGGTGGCGAGATGCCATCCCCTTCACCCCGGCGGGTTTGATCCGGTGAAATAACCATGGAAAACAGAACCCTGATCGCTATTGTCCTCTCGGTCTTCGTGCTCATCGCTTCCCAGTATTTATTGTCGAAACAGGAGCCGCCGGTCCGGCAGGCGAAGCCTTCCGTAGAAAAAAAGGAAGAGGCGGCCAAACCTGCTGTCCCGGTAGTTGCGGAAACTCCTTCTGCCGATGAAAAGGAGATAAGGGTCGAAAATGACCTTTATACTGCGATTTTCTCATCAAGGGGCGGTACGGCCAGGTACTGGGAGGTCAAGAAATATAAAGACAAAATGGGGAAGGACGTCATCCTTCTGCCAAAACCCGGACCAATGCCGGCTCTCGGAATTGGGGCAAACACGAATTTCGATCTCTCCCGCGTTAACTTCAGCGTATCGGGCGGCGACCTCAAACTCGACGAAAATAATAAAACCGGCTCGATCGTCTTTGCATATTCCAAAGACGGTGTCTCGATCAGAAGGTCGTATACTTTCTATGCCGGGAGCTATAGAGTCGATCTCACGGACGAGGCAACGGGGCTTCCTGAATACTGGATAACCCTGGGCTCTGATTTCGGGATCTTCGACAATGCGGCGGGGTATACCCATGTCGGTCCTGCGCTCCTGAAGGGCGCGACGCTCGAAGAATTGAAGCCCGGAAAACTCGGCGAGCCCAAGACCTTCAAGGATGACCTCAGGTGGATCGCCCAGGAGGACAAATACTTCTTTTCTGCGATCGTCCCTGCCGGCAAGGTGGAAGAGGCGCGGGCATGGACGCACAACAACTCTCCTGTCATCGCCTTTAAAGGCACGCCAGGTGAAAATAAGTTTTATATCTACGCGGGGCCTAAAGACCATGACAGTCTTGCGAAGCTCAACCTTGGGCTCGAGCACATAATCGATTTTGGCTTTTTTTCCATTATCGCCCGTCCCCTTTTCTGGGTGCTGAAGTTCTTTTATCGGTTCCTCGGCAATTACGGCTGGGCCATAGTCCTCCTGACGATAGTGGTGAGGATACCCTTCATCCCGATTCTGAACAAGGGGCAGAAGTCGATGAAGAAACTCCAGGAACTTCAGCCAAAGATGAGCGAGATCAAAGAGAAATACAAAAAGGACCCCCAGAAGATGCAGGCCGAGATGATGGAACTCTACAAAAAATACAAGGTCAATCCTATGAGCGGTTGTCTGCCGATGCTCCTCCAGATCCCTGTGTTCTTCGCGTTGTATAAAGTCCTCCTGATCGCTATAGAGCTGCGTGGCGCGCCTTTTATGCTCTGGATAACGGACCTCTCGGGGCCCGATACACTTTTCGGCCATATTCCCAGTTGGCTTCCCCTGCTCGCCGGTTCTGCCGTCGGCCCGCTTCCCATTGTAATGGGCATTACCATGGTGATCCAGCAGAAGATGACGCCGACAGCCGGCGACCCAAGACAGGCAAAGATGATGATGCTCATGCCGATTGTATTCACCTTCATGTTCCTGAATTTCGCGTCGGGACTTGTCATCTACTGGCTCACGAACAACATCCTCAGCATCATACAGCAGTTTTTCGTCAACAGAAAAATTTCAAAGCAGACCGCATAATACCCTGAGACTAAGAATCGGGTTTCCTTTTTAAAAAGTCGATGGAGTAAACTATTTTTATGAATTCTCTCGAGGATACAATCGCCGCAATATCGACTCCCGTCGGCCAGGGCGGGATAGGGATTGTACGACTGAGCGGCCCGGAATCGCTATCGATCGCGGACAGGATCTTCAGACCGGCAAAAAAGACGGGGGTTACGGAGGCGAAGGCCTTTTCTATTGTTTACGGTCACGTGGTTGACCACGAGAGCGGGGCAGAGATCGATGAGGCGCTTGTCTCGGTGATGCGGGCTCCAAATTCTTATACAAGGGAAGACATTGTCGAGATCAACTGTCACGGCGGCATGGTGGCGGTGAGGAGGATACTCGGACTCGTTCTCGAACAAGGGGCGAAGCTTGCAGACCCCGGGGAGTTTACGAAGAGGGCCTTTCTGAACGGACGCATAAGCCTTACCCAGGCAGAGGCGGTGATGGACCTCATTTCCGCAAAGACAGAGGAGAGCATGAGGATAGCGGTCGACCAACTTAGGGGCGGCCTTTCCGAAAAACTTGGCGTGCTTAGAAACTCCCTGATAGAAATCTGCGCGCATGCCGAGGCCTATATCGATTTTCCTGAAGAGGAGATCAAATCAAAGACACTGGAGGAAATGGGAGGGCGTCTCGGTACAGTCAGAGATGAGTGCGAGCGGTTGTCCCGAACGTTTGAAGAGGCACGGTTCTTCAGGGAAGGGCTTTCCGTCGCGATCATAGGAAGACCGAATGTCGGCAAGTCGTCCCTGCTGAATGCCTTGCTCAAAAGGGAGAGGGCCATCGTAAATGCAATCCCGGGAACTACCAGAGATACCATAGAGGAATATCTGAATATTCAAGGACTTCCGGTAAGGATTGTTGATACGGCCGGAATCAGGAGTTCGTCCGAGGCCGTTGAAAAGGAGGGCATAAGACGGAGCATCGAAGCACTCGAACGGGCAGATTTCGTGATCGCAATGCTTGACGGCAGCGAGACAATGAAAGACGGAGACCGGGATATCCTGGAGAAAATAAAAGAAAAGAATGCTGTCGTAGTGATAAATAAATCCGACCTTCCGGGGATGATGAATCTTGACGAAGGGATGCTGCAGGAAAAAAAATATATCTCCATATCCGCCAGGGATGGTGAAGGCCTTGAGGAGTTGAAGTCCCTTGTTTTTCAGTCGACCCTGACGGACTGGAAGGAAGGCTGTGAGGGCATTATCGTAACGAACATAAGGCACAAGCTGGCCCTTGACCGGGCATCCGCATCGCTCGCAAGGGCTATTGATATAATGAAGACCAATCAACCCCTCGAGATTTTGGCTATAGAACTGAGGGATGCCCTCGACCGCATCGGAGAAATTACGGGAGAGGTGACTACCGAGGAACTTCTTAATAAAATATTCAGCGATTTCTGCATAGGCAAATGACAAAAGCTATCAACGGGCAGCCTTTAGTGAAGAATGCGGTAATTTCTCGACGCCGGAGTTTTGACTGTTTCCTGCGTAACGATTATTCTATTGATGAGAACAGACGGCTGACTGCTAAAAAGCATAGAGGGGGTTAAAAACAATAAGGGATGGATACCAAGGTCGTATATGTCATAGGGCATAAAAACCCCGACACGGATTCGATCTGTTCTGCGATAGGGTACGCGCACTTCAAAAACGTGACGGACAAGAGGTATCTCTTTACTCCGGCCCGTGCCGGAAAGGTCAACGAGGAGACCCGGTTCGTACTCGAGAGGTTTGGAGTGCCGGCACCTAACGAAATAGAGAGTTTAGCAGCCACGGTGAGCGATCTCGTGCTGCAGAAGCCTATTTTGGTCCACGTCCGAGATTCTGTTCAAGCCCTTGCCCTTTTGATGAGGGAGAAGGGCGTCCGTTCAGTCCCGGTTGTCGACGACGCCGGAAGATTTGCAGGTATAGTGGGGCTCAAAGACATAGCGCGGCACTACATGGACAGTGTCGGTTTCACGGACATCTCCGGAACACCCATCAGCCTCGATATATTCATCAAGACCCTTGAAGGCCGAGTCATCAGCAATGCGAATAAAGTCGATACCCTGGCCGGAAAGACCATCATCGCATCCATGCAGAAAGGCACTGTGCTTAACAAGGTGCGCGCCGGTGATATCGTGATCATCGGGGATCAGCAGGATATCCAGATGGAGATCATACGTGCCGGATGCTCCGCCGTGGTCGTTACAGATGGGATGCCTGTAGGAAACGACATCATATCCGCTGCGGAGGAACGCGGCACATTATTGATTTCATCTCCTCATCATGCCTTTGCGACCGTCCAGTTGATGACTATGTCCGAACCAGTGTCTTCCATAATGTGCTCGACAAACCCGACGGTCGGCCTCTATACCCCCATCTCCGAACTCCGGAAGACTATCTTGGAGTCTGAATACCGTTCGGCAGTTGTTGTAGACAGCGATGAGAGACTGATAGGGTTTGTCACCAGGACGGACCTCCTCAGCCCCGTCAGAAAAAAGGCGATACTGGTGGATCACAATGAGATCTCCCAGGCCGTCGACAATATCGATGAGGCGGAGATCATGGAGATCATCGACCATCACCGCGTCGGAGATATCTCTACTGTGGCCCCGATATACGTATATAATGACCCCATAGGCAGCACGTGCACTGTTGTGGCTGGCATGATGTTTCTCCACGGGGTGAATATCCCCAATGAGATCGCAGGGCTTCTTCTTTCGGGGATTCTGTCGGACACCCTTATCCTCACCCTTTCGACTACGACGGATCGTGACCATACGACTGCAGAACGGCTCGCAGAAATTGCAGGGGTCTCGATCAAGGGGTACGGGAAAGAACTCCTTAAGGCGAGCATCAACATTCAGGGAAAGAGCGCAACAGAGCTGATCGCGGCAGATTTCAAGGAATTCCTTATCGCCGGGAAAAAGCTGGGGATAAGCCAGATGATGGTCCTCGACTGTGAGGATATCGATCTCAGAGAAGAAGAAT
This sequence comes from Thermodesulfovibrionales bacterium, assembly GCA_044450345.1. Classification (GTDB taxonomy): domain Bacteria; phylum Nitrospirota; class Thermodesulfovibrionia; order Thermodesulfovibrionales; family UBA6898; genus Sulfobium. The sequence continues at coordinate 49,876 of JBIOIY010000013.1, forward strand.
TCCTTGCCGAGCTTGAAAGCCTCAGAAAGGCGAATGGATACAACCTTACCGCTTTGCTTGTAACAAACCCCATTAATTCCCGGCAGGAACGAGTGCTTCTCAAGGGGGAGACGTGGATCGTCGAGAAGGCTTTCAATGTAAAGATCGAAGGGGGCATGTGCACACTGCCGAGTGTCCTTTCCAGGAAAAAAGATTTTATTCCGGCGCTCGGACGGGCATTGAGTATGGCTGGTTCCGGCGGATAATACGCTGAGTGAGGGGCGTATCGCAATACGCCCTTACATTATTTATAATCTTTGATCAAATTTTGTATACTATAGCACTGTAGCTGTCAGCACTTGCCGAATGTGCCGGTGTGGTGGAACTGGCAGACGCGCCGGACTCAAAATCCGGTGGGGGCAACCCCGTGTCGGTTCGATTCCGACCACCGGCACCATCTATTTTTCTTATCTTATGCCTCTACTCTGCTCGCTCCGAATCATTTCTTCTTCAGGGACGTAATATAGGCGACGATGTCCTTCATCTGCCCGGAGTTGACATCAATGGCCTTCCCCTCGCCGGCGTTTACGATGCACGCATTAACGGCTTCCTCAAGGGTTTGCTGTGTCCCTCCTGCAACATGGAATACTTTTTTCCCTGCCGCATTTTCCAGTCCACTTCCATCCGGATGACACGCGCTGCACGCTCTAGCGCCCCCGAAGGCCTTGGGGTCAATGAAAAGAGCCTTTCCTTTTTTAGCGTCTCCTGCAGCAAAGACGTCAGAAGACATACATCCCAGAACTATCATGGCCGCCATCAAGTAAAAAAAGATCTTCATAGTATTTACCTCCTCTTTTGATTTCAGTGTACTAAGAAATGGGCGTGCCTGCAATCAGGATAGGCAACTGCGTCTCAACGCGTGACAGGTGAAACAGAAAGGCAAAAAAAAGGGTCGCGGCTGTATAGTCGCGACCCGAGTGCAGTGGAAGAATAATTACTCTGTTTCTCTAATAAATTTGAAATAGACCATCGTCCAGTTTCCGAGAACTATCGCGGTAATGGCCACAAGACTGGCTATGGACATCGTCGACATACCCGTAACACCATGGCCGAGATTGCAACCTCCTGCAACGACCGCACCTATTCCCATGAGAATACTCCCGAAGAATACCGTAAGAACTTCCTTTGCCGGGGGTATCTTCCATTTGAACTCTTTAAGGCCGGATGAACTGAGTGCTGCGCCCAGAGGGACGGCGAGGATAAAAAATACACCCCACGTGCCTTTGAACAACCCGATAAAGCTGAATTCAGGGAAAGGGGAATTGGAGCTGTTGGTGAGCACGGAGTTGAAGAATTCCCTTAAGGGGGTGGTAATA
>JBIOIY010000014.1:0-50379 GCA_044450345.1 Thermodesulfovibrionales bacterium
CGAGGGAGTGGAGATGGTGATGCCCGGGGACAACGTGAGTCTCTCGGTTGAGCTGATCTCGCCGATCGCGATGGAGAAAGAGCTGAGGTTCGCCATAAGAGAGGGCGGCCGCACCGTCGGAGCCGGAGTCGTTACCGAGGTATTGGAGTAAACGTGAATCAAAAGATAAGGATAAAGCTAAAAGCATACGATCACAGGGTACTCGATCAATCATTGAAAGAGATCGTAGATACGGCGCAGAGGACTGGGGCGAGGGTTGCCGGACCTGTTCCGCTGCCTACCCATATCAGCAAGATAACGGTCCTCAGGTCTCCCCATGTGGACAAAAAGTCGAGGGAACAGTTTGAGATCAGGACCCATAAGAGGCTCATCGATATTCACGATGCAACGCCTCAGACAGTAGACGCCCTCATGAAGCTGGAATTGGCAGCCGGGGTGGACGTGGAGATAAAATTATGATCGGGATTTTGGGAAGAAAGCTCGGGATGACCCAGGTCTATGACGAGAGCGGAAAGATGTTCCCCGTCACTGTGATTGAAGCAGGGCCTTGCTGCGTTATACAGGTGAAGACAAAGGAAAAAGACGGCTACGAATCATCCAAGATCGGATTTTCTGAGATCAAGAAGGAAAAGAAGGTCAATAAGCCCATGGGCGGTATCTTCAAGAAGATCGGGGTAAAACCCTATAAGATGCTCAAAGAGTTTCCAATGGGTGACCTCAAGGTCGGCGAACTCGTGACTGTCGAGAAATTTAAGAAGGGCGATACTATTTCGGTGTCGGGTGTCTCGAAGGGCAAAGGATTCCAGGGAGTCGTAAAGAGACACCATTACGCCGGAGGTCCTGCGTCCCATGGCTCCATGTTTTACCGCGCCCCCGGCTCCATAGGGGCAAGCTCGTTCCCTTCCAGGGTCTGGAAGAACAAAGGCATGCCGGGCCATATGGGCTCCGAAAGGGTGACGGTTAAAAACCTGAAGGTTGTCGATATTAAGACCGAGCAGAATCTTCTTCTTATTTTGGGGGCGGTTCCTGGTTCCAAAGGAACGTATCTCGAAATTAGAAAGGAAAATTAGGATGCCAGAATTCGAAGTGAAAGATAAGAACAATAAGCCGGTCGGCAAAATCAACCTTTCGGATGAAGTCTTCGGGGTGAAGGTGAAGGACGGGGTCCTTCATAATGCCGTGGTAAATTTCCTTGCAAACCAGAGACAGGGTACCCACGCAACGAAGACGAAGGGCCTGGTCAGCGGAGGCGGCAAGAAACCGTGGAAGCAAAAACATACGGGCCGGGCGAGATCAGGCAGCAGTCGTTCCCCATTGTGGAGAGGCGGAGGCACGGTATTCGGTCCTCAGCCCAGGGATTACTCCTATGCAATACCAAAGAAGGCCAGGAGACTCGCGCTCAAGGCTGCTCTTTCCGGCAAGCTTTCCGACGGGGAGATTATCGTGGTCGAGACGCTTTCCATTGAAAAGCCGCAGACGAAGGAAATGATGTCTGTCTTGAAGAGACTGGAACTTGACGGTAAGAGCACCCTTATCATTGTCCCCGAATATAACGAAACAATCATGCTGTCCGCCCGGAATATCCCCGGCGTTACGGTGACCAGGGTGTCGGACCTTAATTGTTATGACGTCGCAGCGCACAGCAGGCTGCTGATGACGAGACAGGCTGCTGAGATGCTGTCGGAGGCTGCTCAAAAATGAATAACGTATATACCGTAATAAAAAAGCCGCTCTTTACCGAAAAGGGGAGCGCCCTCAAAGAGTCGGAAAACAAGCTGCTTGTAGAAGTCGCCAAGGATTCCAATAAGCTTGAGATAAAGAAGGCCATTGAAGAGATATTTAAGGTGAAGGTCGAAAAGGTGGCGACCATCAAGACCCATGGAAAATGGAAGAAATACGGCAAGTCGATCGGGAAGCGGTCCGACAAAAAAAAGGCGTTGATTACCCTTAAAAAGGGAGAAAAACTTGATTTCATTGAAGGTGCATAATGGGAATTAAAAAATATAATCCGACGTCCCCCGGCAGAAGGTTTCGTACAGTAGTGGACTATGCGGATGTCACGGCGACAGAGCCGTTGAAATCCCTTGTAAGGCCGCTGAGGAAGACCGGCGGACGCAACAACAGCGGATGTGTCACTGCATGGCAGAGAGGCGGCGGCAACAGGAGGAAATACAGGGTCATCGACTTCAAGAGGGACAAATTCGGCGTCCCCGCAGTGATCGATACCATTGAATACGATCCAAACCGGTCGGCCAGAATCGCCCTGCTGAAATACAAGGACGGCGATAAGAGATATATCATCCTGCCTGCGGGTATGAGCATAGGGGAACAGGTCGTCTCGGGCAGGGGTGCGGAGATAAAAACCGGCAATGCCCTTCCGCTCAGTGATATGCCGCTCGGTACCTTTATCCATAACATCGAGCTGCGGCCCGGACAGGGCGCGAAAATGGTGAGAAGCGCGGGCTCGCAGGCCCAGCTCATCGCAAAGGATGAAAATTATGTCCAGGTCAAGCTGGCCTCAGGCGAAGTCAGGCTGGTGCCAGCCAAGTGCATGGCTACCATAGGACAGGTGAGCAATCCCGACCATGAGAATATTTCTTTAGGCAAGGCGGGAAGAAACAGATGGGTAGGGAAGAGACCGCATGTAAGAGGCGTCGCCATGAACCCGGTCGATCACCCCTTAGGTGGTGGCGAGGGGAAGAGTTCCGGAGGAAGGCCGCCGTGTACCCCATGGGGCGTACCCGAGGGCATAAAGACGCGGAACAGCAAGAGGACGGACATGTATATCGTGAAGAGGAGGAAGTAAATTGCCACGGTCATTAAAAAAGGGCCCGTTTGTCGATGAAAAGGTCATGAAAAAAGTTAAAGATATGGCTTCGTCAGGCGAGAAGAAGCTGATAAAGACATGGTCTAGGCGCTCTGTGATCCTGCCTGACTTCATAGGGTATACTTTTGCCGTTCACAACGGGAAGAAATTTATCCCGGTCTATGTGACGGAAAATATGGTCGGGCATAAGCTCGGAGAATTCTCTCCCACGAGGACATTCAGGGGCCATTCAGGCTCGACTAAGACTACTACGGTAAAGGGTTGATGAGATGGATGCAAAAGTGACACTGAAATACGCAAGGATTACCCCGAGGAAGGCGCGGAGGATAGTCGACCTCATCAGGGGCAAGAAGGCCGGCGATGCGCTGCTGGCCCTAAGGTTCATGCCGTATCGCGGGGCGAAACACATAGAAAAGATGCTCAAATCGGTAATGGCCAACGCGGAGCAGAAGGATGCCAATGCCGATTCCGAAGCGATGATAGTCAGCGGGGCCGTGGACCAGGGCTCCATTATGAAAAGAGTGGAACAGAGATCGATGGGCAGGGCGAATGTCATAAAAAAGAAGTCCTGTCACATAACATTGAAAATAACAGCGGAATAATCAGGAGGAGATTTTGGGCCAGAAGACGCATCCCATAGGGATTAGGTTAGGCATTACAAGGACATGGGACTCCCGGTGGTATCTGAAGAAAGGATACGCCGACCAATTGCTCGAGGATTTGACGATCAAGAAAGAGATCAAGGCAAAGCTCTTTCATGCGGGGGTTGCCAAGATTGAGATAGAGCGTGCTGGCCAGAAGATCAGGGTTATCATACATACGGCAAGGCCGGGGATTATTATCGGGAAAAAGGGTTCGGAGGTGGAAAAGCTCCGCAAGGACCTGGAACTGATGACCGGAAAACAGGCTATGGTCGATATCAAAGAGATAAGGAAGCCTGAGGTAGACGCCCAGCTTGTTGCCGAAAATATCGCTCTCCAGCTTGAAAAAAGGGTCGCCTTCAGAAGGGCGATGAAAAAGGCCGTTGCATCGGCGCTGCGGTTCGGCGCCCAGGGAATCAAGATCACATGCTCGGGCAGACTGGCGGGAGCTGAAATCGCCAGGACCGAGTGGTACAGGGAGGGGCGGGTGCCTCTCCATACATTCAGGGCCGATATACATTACGGATTCGCCAAGGCGAAGACGACATACGGAATAATAGGTGTGAAAGTCTGGGTCTATACGGGCGACGTACTGCCTGAAGTGAGACCCAGTACGGAAGCAGCGGCTATATAAGGGGACTTTGTTATGTTGATGCCCAAAAAAGTTAAATTCAGGAAGATGCAGAAAGGCAATATGAATGGCAAGGCCTACGCCGGCTCTGATGTGTCCTTCGGCGAGTTCGGCCTGAAGGCAATGGAACCCGGCTGGGTTTCATCGAGACAGATCGAGGCCGCCAGGATTGCGATTACACGACATGTGAAAAGGGGATGCAAGGTATGGATCAGGGTATTCCCGGACAAGCCTATTACAAAAAAGCCGGCTGAAACGAGAATGGGAAAAGGAAAAGGTGCTCCAGAATACTGGGTCGCCGTCGTGAAGCCGGGAAGGGTCCTCTATGAGATATCCGGCGTAACCGAGAGCCTGGCAAAAGAGGCGCTGCGGCTTGCCTCCCACAAGCTTCCTGTCTCGACGAAGTTCGTGAAACGGGAAGGGGGCGTACTATGAAAGTCTCAGAGCTGAGGGAGCTGGCGGTTGAAGAGCTGCAGAGGAAAGAGCAGGATCTGAGAAAGGAGCTCTTTAATCTCAGGTTCCAGCAGGCCACCGGTGAGATTGAAAACCCGATGCGCATCCGTAGGATTCGCAAGGACATCGCGAGGGTGCTGACGATGATCACCGAAAGGGACAAGAAGGACAAGTGAAATTGCTGGTTATAAAAATGAGGTTGGAAGGTTAAAGATGACTGATAAAACTTATACCGGAAAAGTAGTGAGCAGCAAGATGGACAAGACCGTCGTGGTCGCAATCACGAGACAGTTTCAGCACCCGGTTTACAGGAAGACCGTAAGGAAGGTGGCCAAGTTCAAGGCCCACGATGCGAACAACGAATGCCGGGTCGGCGACGACGTGAAGATCATTGAGACGAGGCCGGTCAGCAAGGACAAGAGATGGCTTGTTCTTGAGATCCTGAAAAAGGCCGCAAGGAGCAGCGAAAAATGATCCAGCTCAGGAGCATGCTTGAAGTAGCAGACAATTCCGGCGCAAAGCGGGTTCAGTGCGTTAAGGTCCTCGGAGGATCGCGCAGAAGGTATGCGGGGCTGGGAGACGTTGTCGTCGTTAGCGTAAAGGAGGCCCTGCCGGACAGCAACATCAAGAAAGGTTCGGTCACCAAGGCGGTCGTGGTCCGCACGAGGAAAGAGGCGAGAAGACCCGACGGTTCCTATATACGCTTCGATCAGAACGCGGTAGTTCTGATCAATCCGCAGGGCGAGCCTGTGGGGACGAGAATATTCGGACCGGTCGCGAGAGAGCTGAGGTGGAAGGAATACATGAAGATAATTTCTCTCGCCCCAGAGGTACTGTAGGAGGATATATGGCTTTAGGAATAAGGAAAGAAGATACGGTCCACGTCACGACAGGCAAATACAGAGGAAGAACAGGGCGTGTGCTTAAGGTCGACAAGGGGAAAGGCGCTATATTGATAGAGAAGATCAACATCATCAAGAAACATATGAAACCGAACAAGACATACACGCAGGGGGGCATCATCGAAAAAGAGGCCCCGATTCAGCTGTCCAATGTCATGCTCGTCTGTCCGAAGTGCAACAAGCCGACCAGGGTAGGAGCAACGGTCTTCGAAGGCGGCAATAAACACAGGACGTGCAAAAAATGCAAGGAGGTCATTGACTGATAATGGCTCCACGGCTTAAGGAAAAATACAAGAAAGATATCATCCCCGCAATGATGAAGGAGTTCTCGTATAAAAATATTATGCAGGCTCCTAAGATTCAGAAGGTCGTCCTGAACGTCGGGCTCGGCGAGGCCATCACGAACATAAAACTTCTCGATGCCGCGCAGAAGGAGCTTGCGATGATCACCGGGCAGAAGGCGCTTGTGACAAAGGCCAAGAAATCGATCGCAACATTCAAGTTGAGGCAGGGGATGCCGATAGGCTGCAAGGTCACACTGAGGGGAGACGTCATGTACGAATTCCTCGACAGGCTGATCAGCGCGGCACTGCCGAGAATCAGGGACTTCAGAGGGGTTTCCGGAAAGTCCTTTGACGGCAGGGGCAATTTTGCCCTTGGGTTAAAGGAGCAGATTATTTTCCCGGAAATAGATTATGACAAGGTTGATATGGTCCACGGGATGGACGTCATCATCTGTACGTCCGCGAAGACGGATAAAGAGAGCAAGGCGCTCCTGCGTTACCTGGGCGTCCCGTTTAGAAATTAGAGAGAGGTATTATTCCATGGCGAAAACGTGCATGATAGAAAAAACAAAGCGGCCTCCCAAGTTCCAGGTCAGGGCCCATAACCGGTGCAAGGTTTGCGGCCGGCCGAGAGGCTATCTGAGGCAGTTCGGCATGTGCCGTATATGCTTTAGAACGCATGCGCTCCAGGGGGAGATCCCCGGAGTGACGAAATCAAGCTGGTAGGGGTGAACTGATATGATGACAGATCCGATTGCAGATATGCTTACAAGGGTAAGAAATGCCGTCATGATAAAGTCCGAGAAGGTCGATGTGCCTGCATCGAGGATGAAACTAGAGATAGCGAAGATCATGAAGGAAGAAGGGTTTATACGGGCTTACAAGATACTGAAGGACAAGAAGCAGGGCATATTGCGGATCACCCTTAAGTATACTGCCGACGATGCAGCGGTAATTTCAGGCATCAAGAGGATCAGCAAACCCGGCAGAAGGGTATACGCCGACAAAGATTCGATACCGACCGTGATGGGCGGTGTCGGCATCTCCGTGCTCACCACGTCGAGGGGAGTGCTCGGGGACAAGGCATGCCGGCGGGAAAAAGTCGGCGGAGAAGTTCTCTGCCATATCTGGTAAAGGAGAATCGAGATGTCGAGAATCGGTAAAAAGCCGGTAGAGATCCCCTCAGGGGTCGATATAAAACTGCTGGATAGTACGATAAAGGTAAAAGGGCCGAAGGGCGAACTCCAGTGGAGTTTCCCGACCGGGACGATGGTTTCGGTCAAAGATAAGGAGATCGTTGTTGGACGGGCAGACGACCAGAAGAAAAACAGGGCACTTCACGGACTGACAAGGAGTCTGATAGCGAACATGGTCCTCGGAGTTACCCAGGGATATCAAAGGGTCCTCGATATCGTAGGTGTCGGTTACAGGGCCCAGGTGCAGGGGAGGAAGATCGTTCTTTCGCTCGGATATTCTCACGCCGTTGAATATCACCTGCCGGAGGGCATAAACGCAGCGATGGACCAGAAGCAGACGCAGATTACCCTCACCGGGGTGGATAAGCAGAAGATAGGCCAGGTAGCCGCGAATCTGAGGGCACTGAGGAGTCCTGATGCGTATAAAGGCAAAGGGATCAGGTACAGCGGCCAGAGGTTGAAACTGAAGGTCGGCAAGACAGGCAAGAAGTAGTGCGGGCGATCTGCTGATCCTCGCAGCGATATAAACGGTGTAGGAGGCTATTTTGGTTAAGAGCAGACAAGAAGGAAGGCATAGACGCCATGAGCGGGCCAGAAAAAAAATTACCGGTACAGGCGAAAGATTGCGTCTTTCCGTGTATCGGAGTTTAAACCATATATATGCCCAGATCATTAATGATACGGAAAACAAGACTTTGATCTCGGCTTCGAGCCTCGACAGCCCCGTAAAAGAGTTGAAGCAGCACAAGGGCAACTGCAAGACCGCAAAGGAAGTAGGGACGCTGGTGGCGAAGAAGGCGATCGAAAAAGGCATCAAGAAGGTCGTTTTCGATAAAAGCGGATATCTTTATCACGGCAGGATAAAGGCGCTGGCGGACGCTGCCAGGGAAGCGGGACTGGAATTCTAACATGACTGAGAATTGTGCAAGGAGGCAAGGTGGGAAGGATTGACCCGGAAGGTTTGAATTTAAAAGATAAGGTAGTTTACATAAATAGGGTAGCCAAGGTAGTGAAGGGAGGCAGGCGTTTTTCCTTCAGCGCCCTCGTCGTTGTAGGTGACGGGGAAGGGACCGTCGGCACCGGAAAGGGCAAGGCCTCCGAGGTGCCCGAAGCCATACGTAAGGCCGTAGAACAGGCGAAGAAATCCCTCCTGAAGTTCCCTTTGAAAGAGGGGACGATCCCCCACAGGATTGTGGGCCAATTCGGATCAGGGCAGGTCGTGATGAATCCTGCCAAGAAAGGGACAGGGCTTATCGCAGGCGGCGCTGTGAGGGCGGTGCTCGAGGTGGCAGGCATTCAGGACATCGTAGCGAAGTCGCTGGGGAACCATAACCCCTTCAACACCGTCCAGGCGACTATAAACGGCCTCGTAAACCTGAAGGACCCCGACCTGGTCATAAAGCTTAGGGGCAAGAGTGAGGAAGAGGTACAGGAGGTCGCGGGTTAGAAATGCTGAAGATAACTTTGAAAAAAGGCTACGTCGGCATTCCGGACAAACAAAAAAGGGTACTGCAATCGTTCGGTCTGAAAAAAATAGGGAGCACCGTTTTGAAAAATGACGACGCGGCGATGAAGGGAATGATACGCAAGGTTTCCCATCTTATAGAAGTCGAAAAGGTAGACAATAAATAGTCTGGAGGATTGACTGTTACCATGAGGATAGAAGATATAAAGCCTGCCGTAGGCAGCCACAAGCGCAGCAAGAGAGTCGGTAGGGGCGTTGGTTCAGGCCATGGAAAGACTTCCTGCAAGGGCCATAAAGGACAGAAGGCGAGATCCGGCGGCACAACGGGCCTCGGCTTTGAAGGCGGCCAGATGCCGCTGCAAAGAAGGCTGCCGAAGCGGGGATTCAAAAACAGGTCGAGAATCGAATACGCCGTCATTAACCTGGACAAGATAAACGACCTCAAGGGGCTCGATGTGATTACGCCTGAAACCCTTATCGAGAAGAGGATTATAAGGGACATCAAGGACGGACTCAAGGTGCTGGGCGACGGGAAACTCGAAAGACCCGTTACTGTGAAGGCCACGGCATTTAGTGCCTCCGCGACCGAAAAAATCACGGCTGCGGGCGGCAAGGCAGAGGTAATATAAGTTGGGCCGCCTTCAAAGCTTCCAGAACATTTTCAAAATCACGGAACTGAAGAACAGGATATTTTTCACCCTCGCGCTTCTGACGGTTTACAGGGTCGGCTGCCATGTTCCTACTCCGGGTATAAATGGCGAAGAGTTAAGCAAATTCCTTACCCAGCAGGCGGGCTCTTTTATGCAGTTTTTCGACATGTTCTCCGGAGGGGCCTTGTCCAGGGTCACAATCTTCGCCCTCGGCATCATGCCATACATCAGCGCCTCGATCATTATGCAGTTGCTTACGGTTGTCATCCCTGCAATCGGGAAACTTGCGAAAGAGGGTGAGGCAGGCAGAAAGAAGATCACGAGATATACGAGATACGGCACGGTCGTCATCAGTGCCATACAATCCTTCGGGATCGCGGCCGGGCTGGAGAGTATGTCCCAGGGCGCATTCGTACAAAACCCGGGCTGGTCGTTTAGGTTGATCACGATGATAACACTCACATCGGGGACTGCCTTCATTATGTGGCTTGGTGAGCAGATCACGGAGCGTGGCATAGGTAACGGCATATCCCTGATCATATTTGCGGGTATCGTCGCGAGGTTCCCCAATGCAATAATCAGTACTGTAAGGCTGGTGCAGGCCGGTGAACTTTCGATCTTCTTCGTTCTATTTCTTATCATTATAATGGTCGCGGTAATAGCGGGTATCATCCTAATGGAGAGAGGACAGAGGAAGATACCGGTGCAGTATGCAAAAAGAGTGGTCGGAAGAAAGGTGTACGGGGGGCAGTCTACTCATCTGCCGCTGAAGATAAACACCGCCGGCGTTATCCCTCCTATCTTTGCGTCGTCCATCATCATGTTTCCCGCAACGGTGGCCGGCTTCATACAGATCCCATGGGTCCAGTCGTTCGCGAAACAGCTGTCACCTGGAACGATCGTCTATACGGTTTTATATGTGAGTATGATCTTTTTCTTCGCCTATTTTTATACGGCCATAGTCTTTAACCCTGTCGATATCGCCGACAACCTAAAAAAATATGGCGGGTATGTGCCGGGAATAAGGCCCGGACAGAAGACATCGGAATACCTATACCGTGTACTATCGAGGCTGACATTTGTGGGTGCGATATATCTTGCGATTATCTGCGTTATACCTGAGATCCTGATTACGAGGTTCAGGGTGCCTTTCTATTTCGGAGGTACCTCTCTCCTTATCGCGGTGGGCGTGGCCCTGGATACGGTTTCCCAGATAGAATCTCATCTGGTGACCCGTTCTTACGAGGGTTTTCTAAAGAAGGGCAGGCTCAAGGGCAGAAAGGGATGACGCATTCGGAGATCCGCGAGGTTAATACCCGCATCTGGAAAGGATCCATTTCGTATTCGCCTCGCAGCGGTATGGCATTAATGGGACTTATGTCACAAAGACTGTTATTTGAGAATTGATGTGATCTTTTTGAAATCTCCCGGGGAGATCGAAAAAATGGCCAAGTCGGGCCGGATTGTTGCGGATGTCCTCGAAGCATTGAAGGACGTGGTGAAAATCGGCCTTACAACCAAGGAGATCGAGGATTTCGCGGATGAACGGATAAGGGCCCTTGGCGGCATTCCGGCCTTTAAAGGATACAGGGGCTATCCCGCGAGCGTCTGCACCTCTGTCAATGAACAGGTTGTGCACGGGATCCCGTCGGCGCGGGTGCTCAAGGATGGTGACATCGTGAGCATAGACATCGGTGTGTTACTGGACGGCTTTTACGGCGACGCTGCAATAACCGTTCCCATCGGTACGGTAGACAGGGAGGCCGCCGAACTTATAAGGGCGACAGAAGAGGCGCTGTATTTGGGAATCCAGAGCGCGGTTGAAGGCAATCGCCTCTATGATATTTCCGGCGCGATCCAGAGGCATGTTGAAAAGAACGGTTTCTCCATCGTCAGGCTTTTTGTCGGCCATGGAATAGGCAGGGAACTTCACGAAGAGCCGCAGGTGCCTAATTACGGGGTGCCTGGTCAGGGCCCGAGGCTGAAGAGGGGAATGACCCTGGCGATAGAGCCGATGGTCAATGCAGGCAGTCATGAGGTGATAATACTGGATGACGGGTGGACGGCAGTTACAAAGGACGGAAAAAAGTCCGCTCACTTCGAGCATACGGTGCTGGTGACCTCGGATAAACCGAGAATATTGACTAAATACAATTGAGAAAGTTATACTTCTAACTTATGGCAAAAGAAGAAAATATAGAAGTTCAGGGCACAATCCTCGAGACCTTGCCGAATGCAATGTTTAGAGTTGAGCTGGAAAACGGCCAGATAATTCTTGCATATGTCTCGGGCAAGATGCGGATGCATTTTATAAAAATCCTTCCCGGAGACAAGGTGACCATCGAATTGTCGCCTTATGATCTTTCTAAGGGAAGAATAACGTATAGATTCAAATAGTTACACAATTAAGATATAATTTTAAGGAGCTATCATGAAGGTTCGTTCATCGGTAAAACCGATCTGTGCAAAGTGCAAGATCATAAAAAGAAAAGGTGTAGTACGCGTTATTTGTGATAACCCGAAGCATAAACAGAGACAGGGATAGAACAGTGAAATATGACAGTGAACAGTGCAGCTGCGATTGATAAGCGACACTGACACTGAAAAGGAGAATATATGGCGAGAATCGCTGGAGTTGATCTACCCAAGAATGAACGCATCGAAATAGCCCTCACCCGCATCTTCGGGGTCGGGAGGCCGCTTTCCCAAAAGATCCTCGGAGAGTCAGGGGTAAGTCCGAACATACGGGTGAAAGATCTTAAGGATGACGACGCAGTGAAGATAAGGGCCATCATAGAAAGAGACCTCAGGGTTGAGGGCGATCTCCGGCGCGACATATCGATGAATATCAAAAGGCTTATCGATATAGGCTGCTACAGAGGGACGAGACACAGGCTGTCGCTGCCGTTACGGGGGCAGCGGACAAAGACGAACGCCAGGACGAGGAAAGGTCCCAGAAAAGCGGTCGTCGGCAAGAAGAAGGAGGCGTAGGGAATGGCCCAGAGAAAAAAGGGAGTTAAGAAAGACAAACGTCATATTGCGAGCGGTGCGGCCTATATTCAGGCGACCTTTAACAATACGATTGTGACCATAACAGATCCGGCCGGCGGAGTGGTCACGTGGTCGAGTGCAGGGAATCTCGGATTCAAGGGTTCGCGCAAGGGAACGCCCTATGCGGCCCAGATCGCAGCCGAGTCGGCCGCCAAGAAGGCGATCGATGTCGGAATGAAACAGGTCGATGTGTATGTCAAGGGACCGGGCGCTGGAAGGGAATCCGCGATCAGGGCCCTTCAGGCGGCAGGCCTCGATATCAATCTTATCAAGGATGTGACGCCGGTGCCGCATAACGGCTGCAGACCGCCTAAGAGGAGGAGGGTGTAAATTGGCAAGATATACTGGACCCCAATGCAGGCTTTGCCGCAGGGAAACGGAGAAACTTTTTCTCAAAGGCGACAGGTGTTTTACTGAAAAATGCGCTGTTGAGAGGAGGCAATATCCCCCTGGACAGCACGGTCAGAGAAGGGGAAAATTGTCCGACTATGGAGTACAGCTCAGAGAAAAGCAGAAGGTGAGGAATACCTACGGTGTTCTCGAAAAACAGTTTAGAAAGTACTTCCATAAAGCCGAGACGAAAAAAGGCGTTACGGGTGAGGTGCTTCTTCAGTGCCTCGAAACGCGTATGGATAATGTCGTGTATCGCATGGGTTTCGCGCCTAACAGAAACGGCGCCAGGCAGCTCGTTACACATGGTCACTTCCAGGTGAACGGCAGAGATGTTAATATACCGTCCTTCAGTATGCAGGTGGGCGATGTTATTGAGGTGAGGACGTCGAGCCGGGATATGGATGCGATAAAAGACAGCATTGTAAGGGTAGAACAGAGGGGGATCCCTTCCTGGGTTGAGATGGATTTTCAGAATTTTAAGGGAAAAGTTCTCCAGATACCTTCGAGAGAAGATATCCAGCTCACAGCCCAGGAGCAGTTGATTGTCGAGCTTTACTCCAAGTAGGATAGGGTGTTCGCGAGTTGGGGATTCACTCTTTAAGATAAAGATTAACGGCTAAAATATAAATTTGAAGCAGATGGGAGGCCTTATGAATCTGAAGAAAAAAGGCTTTCAACTACCTGACAAAATCAGGTTTGATGAAGAGACGCTGAGCAGTACTTATGGAAAGCTTATCGTGGAGCCGTTGGAGCGCGGCTTCGGTACCACTATGGGAAATTCACTCAGGAGAGTGCTGCTCTCATCGCTTGAAGGCGCCGCAATCACCGCTGTAAAAATTGCCGGTGCGCTTCATGAGTTTTCGACGATCAACGGAGTAAAAGAAGACGTCATAAACATAATCCTGAATCTCAAGCAGCTGAGGTTCAAATTCCACGGGGAAGGCAGCAAGATCGGCACCTTTAATGTAAAAGGGCCGGGACATGTGACCGGTGCGGACCTTCATGTTGATTCGACCGTCGAAGTGCTGAATCCCGAGACGCCGCTCGCGACACTCGATAAGGGCGGTAATTTCGACGCGGAGGTCTATATCAGGAAAGGCAAGGGGTATATCTCCTCGGAATTGAACAAGGAGGACCTGCCCGTCGGGATGATAGCTGTCGACGCGGCCTTCACCCCTCTCAGAAAGGTCAATTTCTGGGTTGAAAAAACGAGGGTCGGCAGGGAGACTGACTATGACAGGCTTATTATGGAGATATGGACGGACGGGAGCATCTCCCCTGAGAAAGCCGTATCGCAGGCAGCCTCGATAGTCATCGAGCATATGGACCTGTTCATATTCGAGGAGGAAGACGAAGACATGCCGGCATCGGATGAAGTCGGAGTCGGTCATTCGGACAGCGTCCAGTTCTCTTCGTCAAACGATAACCTCTTCAAGAACGTGGACGAACTCGAGCTTTCAGTCAGGTCTTTTAATTGCCTTAAGAACGCAAACATCAAGACGATCATTGAACTTGTCCAGAAGACCGAGCCGGAGATGCTCAAGACGAAGAACTTCGGGAGAAAGTCGCTGAACGAGATAAAAGAGATACTCGGCAGGATGGGGCTCCACCTCGGCATGAAAATAGACGTGGACAACCTTGCCAAGGAAGCCATGCAGAGCGGAGGTATCAAACAAAATGCGTCATAAAGTAGATGGAAGATTATTCGGCAGGCCGGCCAACCAGAGGAAGGCGCTTTTGCGCGGCCTTGTCACTGCCCTGTTCGAGCAGCAGAGGATTGAGACGACCGTGGCGAAGGCAAAAGAGGCCAAGAGGATCGCGGAGAGGATGATCACGTTCGGAATAAAGGGCGACCTCCATTCGAAGCGGCAGGTGCTTTCTTATGTTACTTGCAGGGACATTGCCTCAAAATTCTTCAGCGAGATCGCCCCTCGTTTCCAGGGCAGAAACGGCGGCTACCTGAGGATAGTACATACCAGACAACGGCTGAAAGACTCAGCGCCGATGGCGATACTTGAGTTTATCGATTATGAGAACATAAAACAGGCCAAAGGCAAGTTAAAGAAGGAAGAGAAGCCCGAAAAGGCAGCGGAGAAGAAGGCAGAAAAGAAACCAGAAACGAAGCCCGAAAAGAAGACCGTGAAGAAGACTGAAAAGAAGGCATCTGCATAATGAGCGATTTTCTGATATTACTTGCAGTTGTTGCAGCGTGGATAATACTGCAGACGGTAATCCTGCCAAGGATTGGCGTGCCGACCTGAGCTGTGCCGACGGTCCCGGGCAAGACCGACAAGAAATGTAAACACCAGTAGAGATTCATCTCTAAGACGGTGTAAATAATCAAAGGGCTCTGTGAGGAGCCCTTTTTAGTTTTTAATTCTCATTCCGAACTGCTGTTGAATCACACGCTCTGTCCCGGGCATCGAAAACATGCCCATACTCCTTCGTAAATAATCCGGGCTAGCCCTTCTCCAATACATACCCTCCGGTAATATAGCTTTCGAGGTCACTGATCGTGATTTTCTGCTCGGTGATGAGCGCATTAACAACGTCGCCGATGCTGATCATTCCCAGGAGACGGCCGTGATCAAGGACCGGCAGGTGCCTCATCCTTTTGGCGGTCATCAGCGCCATGCATTCCTCGATTGTCTTGTCCGGTTCTATATAGAACACAGGCGAATTCATGAGTTCGCCGACTGACGTGGCCTTTGAGGACCTTCCCTTCAATATCACCTTTCTCGCGTAGTCTCTTTCCGAGAAGACACCGACGATCTCTTCACCGACAACCACCAGCAAGGCGCCTATGTCCTTGTCTGCCATCATTTGAAGTGCGTCGTATGCGGTAGCCTGGGGCGAGATTCTCCATACGTTGCCGCCCTTGGTCTGCAACACTTTTCTTACCGTTATCATCGTCCTCTCCTCCTCTCTTCGTGTAAGGGTTCGTCACTTTCGTTACTCAAGAAAAAAAAGGCCGAACTGCGGAGGTCTTACCGCAGTCCGGTCCATAGATCAAGCAGTTATCCGGCTCTTATTGTTCCCTCCCCTCCTAAGGAGGTCTCTTCTTTCCGGTCCACTGCCCTCGGGTGAGAATTGCCGCTTACCTTCACCCTGATTTACCTCAAGAACCCCAGAGTATCCGGGGGCCACCTTATGCTATTAATCTAACGATACTCCCCAGCCTCACTGATGTCAATTAGGTAATTTTGGTTACCAGGAAGGCTAAAGCGGACGGTTTACGGTGATCGGATGCTCGGATAGTACGCCGGGGGCCGGGTTTTGAGTTTCGTCGCGAATTAGAGAGGAAAGCTAAGGCGCCTTTCTTTCGTGCCGCTCCATTGAATAGAACATCGCCCCGGCCATGAGGACGACAAAGGCTATCACGACCCAGTGATTTATCCCCAAGAGCCCGGGCAAGGTTGCGGTCCCCAACCCTGATGACATGTAAAAATTCTCAATGACAGGATAGACGACCGCAAATAGCAGAGACCCCGCGATCATACCGAAAATAGCGATTAGGGCGTCAATTCTGCCGCTTCCGAGAGCCGCGACCGCTGTGCCCGGACAATATCCAGCCACAAGGTAGCCCAGCCCAAAGAGAAATCCGCCCGCCATTTGCGGCCAGAAATAGGTGGGGACGATCCAGATCCTGCTAATATCGAGAAGTTCCAGGTCGCCTAGAAGATAGAGACCACTGGATGCTACGAGTATGGCCGTAAACATAACCTTCGGCACGGTAAAATCCCTAAAATAAAACACGCCCGTGAGCTTGTGCGGGTTGCCGAGCCCTCCTCTTTCCAGGAACAAACCAAAGAAGAGACCCACGACCAGTGCCACGATGAGGCTGGCGCCTTCACTAAATAATCCGTATTCATAAAGAGGAGCGTTCATGACCAAAGCCTCCTGAAGATCGCGGCAAATAGAAAGCCGCTTATAAACATTGATATCACAAATACCCATCCCCCTATTGCCAACTGTGCGCCCCCCGTAAGGGCGACTCCGCTTGTACAACCCCGCGCCAGTCTTCCCGCAAAACCCAGCAGGATGCCGCCCCCAAAGGCTGTGAATAGCCTCGTGGTGCTGCCCATGCCGGCCCCCTTGTCGAATTTAAACTTAAAATTCCTGCTGAGAAGAGACCCTGCGAATGCTCCCACCAAAAGGCCGAGTATCTCGAACACAATCCAGTCCTTAAGGGGAGAATCACCGCTGAAGTAGCGTGAAAAATACTTAAGGCTTCCTGCGTATTCCGGATTTATTCTTTCGGTGGCTACCGCAGAGACGATCGAAAACGCGCTTGATGCGCCAAGACCTTTTCCCATAATGTAAAATGCAGCGAGGAGGGTTAACCCAAGACCAATGCCCGCTAGATAGGGCGACCAGAAATTGTTCTTTTCCATACCTCAACTCCTTAATTAAAGTTCTCCTTATATATTACTCCTAATATATCAGTTTAGCAACCATGCAACTCCTGAACCAAAATCCCTATACTGCATATTGTTTCCTATTCAAGCTTCCTCCGGTGTGGAAACTGGTTCCAAAGATTACCGTTTTCTCCCTCTGTTTTTTATTCGTGCCTTTTGATCTTTTTCTTTATCGCGGGACTATCTGCTCGATCCTTTTTTACGGAAAAGGGACAAATTTTTTTGTCAAGCGGGGGCCTCTTTTGTCCGGTTTATGACAAATGAAAACGCTTGTCAGCAATTTTGCGGTTAGGGTATACTAAGACACTCTTAAAAACGGGCAACTCATCTCTTTATTAAATAATGCGCATCGAAAAAATCGAACTTATAGGGTTCAAGTCGTTTGCCGACAAGACCACTTTCGCCCTGCATCCGGGCATCACCGGCATCGTCGGCCCTAATGGCTGCGGCAAGTCCAATATCGTCGACGCCTTCAGATGGGTCCTGGGCGAGCAGTCCGCCAAGAGCCTGAGGGGCGATAAGATGGAAGAGGTGATCTTCAACGGCTCCTCTCTCAAGAAGCCGAAGGGCATGGCAGAGGTCTCGATGGTAGTTTCCGGCCTCAACGGCGCTGGTGCAGCCGGCAACGGGGGACAGGGTGATCAGCTGACCGTATCGAGGCGGCTCTACAGGTCCGGCGAAAGCGAATACATGATCAACAAGGCCCCCTGCAGGCTGAAGGACATCAAGGACATATTCCTCGATACCGGTCTGGACTTCAGGAGCTATTCGATCCTCGAACAGGGCAGGATCGGCGAGATACTCAACTCGAAGCCGATAGAGAGAAGATTCATCATCGAGGAAGTGGCGGGCGTGATGAAGTATAAGATCAGGAGGGCCGAGGCCCTCTCGAAACTCGAATCCTCCCGGACGAACCTCCTCAGGATAACAGACATTATCGCCGAAGTGAAAAAGCAGATCAATATCCTCGACAGGCTTGCGAAAAAGGCCGAACGGTACAAGAAGCTGTCGGCCGAGATGCACGCCATCGAACTGAAGATAGCCAGGAACGAATTCCAGAAGATTAGAGATGCCCTCGCCGCGATACTTCAGGAATATAACGATCTCAGGGAAAAAGAGGCGGTCATGAACGCCGAGATCTCCGAGGCCGAGACAAAGACTGAATCAAGAAGGCTCACCCTTCTCGAAAAGGAGAAGGGCCTCGAGCTTGTCCAGAATGAATTTCAGACGATGGAGCGGGAGATATCGGAGATCGAACGCGGGATCGCGGTCGCCAAAAACGACATAAGCAACCTCGGAGAATATCAGGCAAAGCTGGTCGGCCAGGAAGAAGAGGTCGAAACGAGGAGAGCCGAGATGTCCGCGAAGTGCGAAGAGCTAAGGTCGAACGCCGAGAAACTCTCCAACGAGATCGATGGCCATACCGTTATGCTGAGGGAAAAGGCGGAGGCGTTCCGGTCCATAGAAGAAGAGCTTGCAGACAAAGAAGAGCAGATCGAGGACAAGAGGAAGGAGATCTTCAGGGTCTCTGAACAACTGAGCGGCCAGAGGAACGAGATCGGCAGGCAGCAGACTGCGTATGAGTCGCTTGAACGACGCGAGGCCGCAGCGATGAGAGAGGGCGAGGATTCCAGAAAGATACTCACCGGGATCGAAGCTTCGATCAGCGAGGCGGAGTCGGGGATACACGGCAGCAATAACGAGGCGCTTCTCCTTAGGGAGAAGAAAGAAGTGTTGCTGCATGAACTCTCGGGAGCCAAAGGCAGGGTCGAACTCCTCCTGAAGTCCGTAGCAGAGGCGCGAGAGGAATTTGCGTCTTTTACCTCGAGGCTCGATTCGCTCAAGGAGATCGTCTTTGACACCCCCACAAGGGAGTTGCTTTCGTCGGCCGTCGAGGTGACCATCCTTGCCTCGATGTCGGACATACTGGAGGTCGACGCCCTCTATGAAAAGGCGATAGAAAGCGCCCTTGCAGAGAAATCAGACTCTCTTATCACGGGCTCGGCCGATGACATCCTCCGGGCGATATCCTCGCTCAAGGGAAAGGACGTGGGGAAGAGCGCCTTTATTACCGTCTCTCCGCCACAGACCCTGACCTATGGCGATTTGCCGGAGGGTATTATCGGAAGGGCATTGGATTTTGTGAAGGTGAAGGAAGGATATGCAAAGGTCGCCGAAAACCTTCTCGGAGGGGTACTGATTACCAAGGACATCGAGACCGCCTTAGGCCTGAGGGCGTCGGACATGACCTACACCTTTGTGACTGACGAGGGCGAGGTCGTGGAGCCTTCCGGTGCGGTTGTCCTCGGAGGAGACAAAGGCATATTCCGGAGGAAGCGCGAGATAAGAGAACTTCAGGAGATAATAGAGGCGAAGAAGGTCCTCATCGAAAATATGAGTGTCGAGCTGCAGTCTGCCCAGGAGGGCATCCTTGAGAAGGAGGCTGCGGTAAAATATGTCGAGACCTCCCTGCACAACCTGGAAAAGGAGATCTCCCTTTCGAGGCTTACCGTCGACAACTACACTGAGGAGAAGGAACGCACGAACAGGAAGCTCTCGTACCTCACGCTTGAGACCGAGGAAATAGTGCGTGAGAAAGAAGCGTTGCATGCGGCCATCGCAGCAGGCGAAGAACAGATCAGGTCGGTCGAGGCGAAAAAGGCAGGGCTTGAGCAGGAAAGCCTGCTGATCCAGGAAGGGATCTCATCCAGGAAGGCGGAGATCGAGGAGTACCGTTCCGAAGTCACCGACCTCAGACTCCTTATCGCATCGAACAAAGAGAGGCTCGAGGCGGTGAGGAGCGAGACCGAGTCTTCCTTCAAGACGATAGAAGACCTCAAACAGAAGAAGATTGAACTTCAGTCCGAGAAGGAGTCGGTCCGCGGGCGCATTGCCCAGAGGGACGCGGAGATCCTCGAACAGGAAAGCAGGCTGAGGAAAATTGTTGCCGGCGCGGACACCCTCAGGATGGACATCTCGAAAAGGAAGGATGAGATCGAGCAGGAGAACCAGGAGCTCCTCACGGTCGAGCATGGGCTCAAGGCGATGAGACAGCAGTCATCCTCGGCGGCGCAGAGGGTATCCGAACTCGACGTGGCGAGGGCAGAGCACAAGCTCCGTCTCGAGAACCTTGCAGAGAATGTGAGAAACAACTACGGCTGTGAGATAGAGGAATTCGATATCTCGGTGGTAAGCAACGAAGAGGAGGAGAGGCTTGCCGAGCTGAGGAACAAGATACAGGAGATGGGGGCCGTGAATCTCGGCACGCTCGACGAATATGAGGAACTGAACACCAGATACGAGTTCATGACAAAGCAGCACGAAGACCTTACGAGGTCTATAGCTGAGCTCGAGGAGGCGATTTCGAAGATCAACAGCACGACCAGAAAGAAGCTGAAGGATGCCTACGAGGAGTTGAACGCGAAATTCGGAGAGGTCTTCCGGACTTTATTCGGCGGCGGAAGGGCTGAATTAGTGCTGACGGACGAGAACAATATTCTCGAATCGGGTATCGATATTGTCGTGCAGCCCCCGGGAAAGAAACTGCAGAATATCCATCTCCTATCGGGAGGCGAAAAGGCCCTGACCGCGCTCGCTATCCAGTTTGCAAGCTTTTTGATCAAGCCGACGCCCCTCTGCATCCTCGATGAGGCCGACGCGCCCCTTGATGAATCCAATACGGAGAGGTATTCCAAGATGCTCAATGACCTCTCCTCTCAAACACAGTTCATAGTCGTGACACACAATAGGACAACGATGGGCGTTGCACAGCACCTCTATGGCATTACAATGGAAGAGGCAGGGGTCTCGAAGGTGATCTCTATGCAGATGGCCGAGGTCCCTACGTAGATGGCCCCATGTTGGGCCGCTCGTAGGGGCACGTCGCGACGTGCCCCTACCATCATCAACCTCCCTGAATGAAAAAGTTAGCGGAAATACTCCCGGGCAAGATCTCGACCGAGCCGGAAGACCTTCTCTGCTACGGCTTCGACGCCTCGGGTCTCGATGCTGCTCCTTCAGCGGTAGTCTGGCCCCGGAGTGTGGACGATGTCGTCAAGATACTCGGCTTCGCGTATGCTAATGATATCCCGGTAATCCCCAGGGGGGCAGGCAGCGGGATGACGGGCGGATCTGTTCCCTCCAAAGGAGCTGTTGTTTTAAGCCTCGAGCGGATGAACAAGATACTCGATATCGACAGGGAGAATATGAGCGTCCTTGTCGAGCCCGGGGTCATTAACGGAAAACTCCAGCGTGAACTCGAACGGCATAAACTTTTTTATCCTCCTGATCCTGCAAGCATGAATTTTTGTACGATAGGCGGAAATGTCGCAGAAAATTCCGGGGGTCCCAGGGCGATCAAATACGGCGTCACGAGGGACTATGTGATGGGAATCGAGGCGGTTCTGCCGGACGGCCGGATCATCAATACCGGCGTGAAAACAGCGAAGGGAGTTGTGGGCTATGACCTTACGCGGCTCATCGTCGGTTCCGAGGGGACCCTTGCCGTCGTGACGAAGATCAGGCTCAGGGTATTGCCCCTCCCGGAGGATGTGATTACTCTTCTTGCGCTCTTTAATGACACCGGCAGGGCAGCAGAAGCGGTCAGGCTGATACTTGCCCAGCGGATAATCCCAAGGACCCTCGAATTCCTCGACAGCGGGGCCATAGATGCGGTCGAAAATTATAGACCCACCGGCATTCCGAAGGATGCTGAGGCGCTGCTCCTGATAGAACTCGACGGTCATCCCCAGACAATTACCAAAGAGGCGGAGAGGATATCAGAGATCATCGGCAGACTCCAGGGAGAGGTGACGATGGCCGAAGACGAGGCCGCCAGGGAGAAGATATGGGAGGCTAGGCGGGCTGTTTCGCCCGCACTTTATCACCTGAAGCCCACGAAGATAAACGAAGACATCGTTGTGCCGAGGAGCAGGATACCGGAGATGCTGAATGTCCTCAAAAGACTGTCCGAAGAGACCGGCATCACAATAGTTAATTTCGGCCATGCCGGAGACGGCAATATCCACGTGAACCTCATGGTCGACAAAAAAAACAAGGAAGAATATGACAAGGCGCAAAACCTGGTAAAGGAGATCTTCAGGGCGACGATCGAGCTGGGAGGCACAATATCGGGAGAGCACGGCATAGGTCTCACGAAGGCCGCTTATATTTCGATGGAGATACCGCCGTCGGAACTCGATCTTATGAAGAAGATCAAGGCTGTTTTTGATCCGAAGAATATCCTGAATCCAGGGAAGATATTCCCATAGCAAGACAATTAATAGAGACAAAAAGAGACTGTCTTGTCGCTCATTCTCGGTCGCCGCTGCGACCTGCGAGGCATTTTCTCCGTCCGTCAATGATGATACAGACGGGCGAATACGAGAAAATGAAACCGCTCAAAGACAGTCTCTTTCTGCTTATTTGTTATTAATTGTATAAGCTTTAAAATGGGCTAGCGCAACTGTCTCGCCGGCTGTTGTGCATTAGGGATAGTATCTGTAAAATATAGTAATGACTAGAGCGAGGTGCCTGGTGATATGGCCGGTATAAGGAAACTTTTTTTATGTATCTCCTGTTTCATATTTCTGACGGCCATGGGTGCGACTCCGCCCGCAGGCAGTGAAAAAAAACCTGTTTCACCTTCTGAGGTCGACAAGCTCGAAAAGAACAGGGCCCCGGACTTCTCATTGAAGGACCTCAGCGGAAGGCCGGTAACGCTCTTGTCGTTGCGGGGAAAGGTCGTCCTTCTGAATTTCTGGGCGACATGGTGTCCTCCCTGCATATCGGAGATGCCGGTATTCAACAGACTCTATAAAGAGATGAGAGCGTGCGGACTCGAGGTCGTTGCGATTTCAGCTGATCGCTCCGAGGGCTACGTAAGGGACTATACAAGCAAGCACAGCCTTGACTTCAGGGTACTCTACGATGAAAGCCGCGACGTAGTCAAACGGTACAAGGTGTTTTCGATGCCGACTACGTTTCTGATAGACAAAAACGGCTTTATTGTAGAGAAGTTTTTCGGCGAGTATGACTGGACCGACCAGGAGATAAAGAAGAAGATCGAGAAGTTGCTTTAGGGTATATTTCTGTTCCGATACGGCTTTCAGGCCGAAACCTTCAGGCAAAACTACTTCCTATCCTGCGCACCCCGAAACGTTTTCTCCCGCTACAGGATACAAATAACACCGATCAAAGAACGCAGGCCGCTAGAATATGCTGAACTTGAAATACTTACGCGGCTGCTCCTTTATGTCTTTCATCAAGTTCTTGAGTTCAGCGACGGTCTCTTTTACCTCTTTGGCCAGTTCCTTGTCCCCGACAAGTGCCCCAGCCGCCCCTTCGCCTGTATCGATTTTTTCCAGAATCGATGAGATGTGCAGGGAAGTCTTGTTGAGGTTATCATACAGCGCAGGGTCTTCTATAAGTTTACTTACTGTCCCTGAGGAGTTGTTAAGTTTATTACCGAATGTCTCAAGTGAAGACGTCGCCCCGACAAGGCGGTTATAGAGGAGGTCATCTTCGACCAGTTTATTCAGAGTTCCCGACCCTTTCTCAAGCTTCAAGCTGAAGCCTTCAAGGGACTTGGTGGTACTTGAAAGCCTCTCATAGAGCGAAGGGTCCTTCACTAGCATACCGATGGTCCCCCGCCCTTCTCCGATGTCTTTTGCGATGAGGGCGAGATACTTCGATGATTCCTTAAGGTTGTCGTAAAGGGAAGGGTCTTCAAGAAATCTGGAGAGGGTCCCCTTGCTTTTTTCGAGCCTCTCTGCGAGTCTTCCCATTTTTTCGATGAAGTCGTTTATCTTCTGGACCGACTCGCCGCTTGCCGCCATCATGTCCTTGAGGTCGATCTGCGAAACCCCGCGAATCATCTCCCCTGCCTCAAGGGGCGGAGACTTCGATGTGCCGGGGTTCAGCTCAATGTATTTGTCGCCCAGCATACCCATCGTTAAAACACTCGCTGCGGAATCCTTCTTCAGAAAACCGAGCACTTTTTTATAGACAGATATAGTAACTACCGTCCCGTATTTCGCATCGAGACTTATGTCTTCCACAGACCCTTCCTCGATGCCGTAGACCCAGACAGGGGCGCCTTTTTTCAGCCCCTTGACGTCTGATACGGCGGCCTTTATCGTGACCTTTGGGTAGAGAAGCCGCTCGATGCTCCCAGCAAAAAAGACGCTGAGGAAAAGGATCCCAAGGGCGAGCGTCAAAATTATCCCGGTCTTTATCTGCGCCCACCGGACCTGCTTTTTCATATCAAACATATCGTCCTCCTCTTGTCTGTGTCATTTGGGCCTCGATGGACCGTGGTGAGACATATCACTGATAAAGAACTTTATATCAGGGATATCAGAATTAAACAGCCCCTGCCTGCCGCCGTCAAAAAGCAGTTCACCGTTTTTTAAAAACATAAACCTGTCGGCGACCTTCATCGCGTCGGACACCTTGTGGGTCACCATAATGAAGCCTTTTCCGTCCTTAGAGAGGTCCGCGATCAACCTGCATATGTTGTCTGCATTTAGCGGGTCCAGCCCTGTTGTCGGTTCGTCGTAAAGAAACATCCTTGGCGTAGCCAGGGCGAGTGACCGGGCGAGGGATACCCTCCGGTGCATACCGCCGCTCAGCTCCTCAGGCATGAGTTCCAGCGCCTGCTCGACGCCTACCGTGCCGAGGATCAGCCTCACCTTTGCATCGATCTCTTCCTCTGACATCTTTGTATATTCCCGGAGGCAGTAGGCGACGTTTTCCTTTACATTCAGGGAATCGAAGAGGGCTCCTTCCTGGAACACGATATTAAACTTCATCCTTACCTCTCGGAGTTCGCTTTCCCTTTTGGCCGTGATGTCCTCGCTGTCGACGAATATCCTTCCCGCATCAGGCCTTATGAGCCCCAGGATGAGCCTAAGGATTGTCGTTTTCCCTTCTCCGCTTCCGCCGAGAACTGCCACACGCTCGTGAAACCCTACGGAAAAGTCGACTCCCTTAAGGATCTCTCTGGAGTTGTAAGAAAAATGGACCTTCTCGAATACGATCATACCGAGAACCCCAGGACATAGAGGAGCAGTCTTGTGAGAAGGAAGTCCGAGACGATGATCATTACGATCGACATCACCACGGCCTTCGTCGTCGACTGTCGCAGCCCGATCGAGCCTCCCTTTGTGGAAAGCCCTGTGTAGCAGCATATGCAGGAAATCAGGTATCCAAAGACAAAGGGTTTTATGGCCCCGGCCAGCACGTTTTCGATAGTCAGTATATTCCGGATGGAACTCCAGTAGAACGAGCCGCTCTGATGGCTCACGTACACCGCAATGTAATAACCGCCGAGCAGTGAGACGGCTACACCGATAACCGTCAGCGCCGGCAGCATGATCAGGGAACTCACTATCCTCGGGGTCACGAGTTTTTTTACCGGATCAAATCCGAAGACGCGGATCATGTCGACCTGGTGCCCCAGGACCATGGACCCCAGTTCCGAGGCCATTCCTGCTCCAACGCGGCCGGTGAAGACAAGGGCTGTCACTACCGGCCCAAGTTCCCTCACAACAGAAATGCCGACGATCATGCCTATGTACATCTTCAGCCCTAAGCTTGAGAGCTCCGCAGACAACTGGAGGGAAAGGGCCATGCCGACAAAGAGATTGACGATAAAGACGATCACGAGAGAGCCGGCCCCCGCATAATCCATCTGCAGGACAGCGTCTTTCAGGTAAAAAGGCCGGCGGACTATACCCAAAAGGCCCGTGAGGGACAGGGAATAGAAATTCTGAAGGTCGCATATCGTTTCTTTTATCTTCATTCTTCCATTCAATTACGGCGGGACCGTTTTCGACTTAATGGTCTTACGCGGTTATTCATATTATTATCTTTGTCTTGCGGCGTCAACAAAATATTATCATGACTTGTTGCCGCCTACTCATAGGGGTTCCACAGATGACACGAGACGAGCCTCCCGCGGCTCTCTTTCAGTTCAGGCACCACCCTGTCGCAGGGCCCGAATCGTTTCGGGCATCTGGGGTGGAATGGACATCCGGGCGGTATATGTATCGGGCTCGGCACCTCGCCTTTAAGCAGCACTCTCGCAGCCTTTTTTGCACCTTCCGGTCTTATTCTCGGCGCCGAGGCAAGGAGGACCTCGCTGTAAGGATGGAAGGGCTTCTCGAAGAACTCTTCTGTTTTTGCCTGTTCCACTATCTTCCCGAGGTACATAACGCCGACCTCATCGCTGAAATAGTTGACCACCCTGAGGTCGTGGCTGATGAAAAGAAACGATATCTTCGTCTTTTTTTTAAGTT
The DNA here is from genome assembly GCA_044450345.1 of Thermodesulfovibrionales bacterium. Lineage (GTDB taxonomy): Bacteria > Nitrospirota > Thermodesulfovibrionia > Thermodesulfovibrionales > UBA6898 > Sulfobium. The sequence goes on from JBIOIY010000014.1 coordinate 26,211, forward strand.
CTATTAGGAGGTTGATTATCTGGGCCTGTATGGAGACATCGAGGGCCGACAGCGGCTCATCGGCAACGATTATCTCCGGAGACACGGCAAGCGCCCGTGCGATGCATATCCTCTGCCGTTGTCCGCCGCTGAACTCATGGGGGTAACGGCCAAGGGTCTCGGGTCCGAGTCCGACCTGACCGATGATGTCTACGACCGCATCCTTCATCTTCGGCCTCGAGATCAGCTTATGTATCACAAGGGGCTCCGATATTGTATCGTACACCGTCCTTCTCGGATTCAAAGACGCGAAGGGGTCCTGAAAAATGATCTGGACCGATTTCCGGAACATTTTTATCTCAGGCCCTTTCAATGTGAAGATGTTTTGCCCTTTGAACAAGACAGACCCTGCCGTAGGCTCCATCAGCCTCAGGACCAGTCTTGCGACCGTGGATTTTCCGCATCCGCTCTCTCCCACCAGTGCGAAAACACCGTCTTTGCGGATTGAAAAATTCACCCCGTCGACAGCCTTAAGCATTACGCGGTCCGATGCGAATGTCTTCCTGACCGTGAAAAACTTCTTTAGAGAATCAGTCCTGAGAAGTTCCATGTTGTTCCTGCAGTGATATTTTTCATGTCAGTCCGCACCTCACGAAATGCCCTTCTGAAATCTCGAGGAAAGGAGTGTCTGACTCTGTGCACGCGCCGACGGCCTTTGTACATCTTTCCGCGTATCTGCACCCAGCCGGAAAATCTTCAGGCCCCGGAACGCTCCCCGAGATGGGTTTTAATGGCGCCCCTTTTCCCTTTGGAATAGACTCAAGAAGCCCTATGGTATAAGGGTGTCTGGGATTATTGAATATCTCCGAGGTGTCGGCCAGTTCGACGAGTTTGCCCGCGTACATGATGGCGACCCGAGACGCGTTTTCCGCGATCACACCGAGGTCATGAGTAATGAAAAGGATCGACATCCTGCGCTCTTCCCTGAGTCTTTGTATGAGGTCGATTATCTGGGCCTGGATAGTGACATCAAGGGCGGTTGTGGGCTCGTCCGCGATGAGGAGAGAAGGGTTGCACGCGATCGCCATGGCGATCATGACGCGCTGTCTCATGCCTCCGGACATCTGGTGCGGATACTCCTTTATTCTGACTTCGGCCGAAGGGATCTTTACCGCGTTGAGAAGCTCGACCGCCTTGTCCATCGCATCTTTCTTTGACATGCCGCGATGGGTAACGAGTACTTCTGCGATCTGGTATCCTATGGTGAGGACCGGGTTGAGAGATGTCATAGGTTCCTGAAATACCATGGACATTTCGTTTCCCCTCAGACGTCTCTTGGATTCCTCGTCAAACGTAAGAAGGTCTTTCCCCTTGAACAATATCTGCCCATTCGCAAATGCGTTCCGAGGCAGGATCCCCATGATGGAGAGGGCCGTAATACTCTTGCCGCAACCGCTTTCGCCGGCGAGACCGAATATTTCCGATTCCTCTATGGAAAAATTAAGACCCGATACGACCTCGACAGGGTTGGATGCGGATCTGAAATAGATATGGAGATCCCTTATGTCGAGAAGGGACACTGTTTGTTATTTTTCCTCTTTTTTCAGGAGCCTGAGATAATTTTCGGCTTCTTTCAGGCCGGGGTTGTCCTGGAGGGCCTTTTCCCATTCCTCAAAGGCCAGTCCCGTGAGTCCCTGCATGCAGTAAGTCAGGCCGAGCTGGACCCACGCAGGGCCGTACTTCGGATTGATCTTCTTTGCATTGACGAAATGGACGACCGCCTCTTCCGTAAGACCTTTGTTCCTCAGCGCGATGCCGAGTTTGGTGTGTACGTCGGCAAGTCTCGGATGAAGCTTCACCGCCTTTTTGTATTCTTCAATGGCCTCGTCGTTCATGGAGAACTCGAGGTACATATTCCCCAGTTTATAATGCTCGTTGGCAAGTTTCCCTGCGATGAAAGGATCAAGGGCATTTGGGTCAGGACTGGCGATCTGGGCCGCCATCGTGAAGACCTCCTGCGCTTTCTTGAATTCGCCGAGGTCGTTATATGTTACGGCGAGGTTGAGCGACGCCTCGGTGTAGCTCGGATTGATCTCAAGCGCCTTCTCGAAATAGTGAGATGCCTTCCTGAGTTCCCCCTTCAGGTTGCATATTATCCCCATCTTGTTATGGACGTCCGCATATCCGGGATTAAGGGCTATGACTTCCTGCAGCAGCGGCGCAGCTTCATTAAGTTTGCCCTCGTCGAAAAGTTTCGTGCCTAGTTCATAAAGCTCCTGCAATGTTGACATACGTATTTACTATAGGTATTTAAAGGAAAATTTGTCAAGAAATCGCATTGCGGGGCAGTTGTCATAATTTGGGGAAGGGGTGTGAATTATTAAGCTATGCGCAAATCAGGACACTATCCATTGCGGCGTATACGTGGACTTATGCCTTCACGGTCTTAAGCCGGAAGTGCCTATCCGCGTATTCGTCGGTCTTCTTAATGAGAAGCCAGTCTTTCTCCTTGCCCGACATCCTGGCCAGGACGAACATGCCCTTAAGCTTTTTCCCCTTGAGGACTATCTCCAATTTCCCGGTCCCGATACTGCCTCCCTTCAGTTCGAAGGCGCCCTTGTCCCATATAAAAACCTCTCCGGCCCCGTACATCCCCTCTGGTATAGTGCCTTCAAAGCCCGCATAGTCGAGAGGATGGTCGTCGACCATGACCGCGAGCCTCTTTTCGGCGGGGTTCATCGAAGGGCCTTTGGGAACGGCCCATGATTTCAGTACTCCGGCCATCTCGAGTCTCAGGTCGAAGTGGAGCCTCTTTGCATGGTGCTCGTGGACAACGAAGATCGACATGTTCACCTCATACCCGCATCTCTGGAGAGCCTGTCAGTTCTCTCTCCTTATCTTGAGAGCAAGGAGCGTCGACATCCCTGCTAAAAAAAGTATACCACCGATAAGGGCCCATAATGCGCCGGGGTCCCTGCTCACCTCTATGAGAGCCGCCGGGAAAGGTTGAAACCTCACGGTTTTTATATAAATGCCGAATCCGCCCTGGAAAGAGGGGCTGTTGGGCTTTATGACATCACTCCTGAACCGGGCCCCTTCCCTCAGATAACTTATCTCGGCAGACCAATCGCTGATATATCCCGAGAGATCCGCTTCAGCCGTGATCTCTTCAAAGCGTACGGTCGTGCCGTCGGCAAGCGTGACGGCAGACCCTTTCGTTACAAAGCCGGTGTCCCTCGAACTTCCATAGGAACTTAGGAGGTGTGCAAGAAGTACGAAGAGGAACCCTATATGAATTACCTGCGGAGACAGAACAAGAAGAAGATTTTTCGCACCCCTCTTTTTTAAAACGGATTCGATGCTGCAAAAAAGCGTATTGGCGGTAAGGAGCGAAAGGACCCCTATCGCGGCCCATAACCACCAGACAACGCCTAAAGGGTTCTCCGTCATCCACTGGAAAAGCGGCACAGCATGCAGCGTCTGAAATTCTTCCTTCACCGGCATAAGGAGCGAGCCGTAAAAGAGGATGCATAACAGCGCAAAAAGCATCCCTATGGCGGTCCTCAGGGAGAGGAAGAAATCAAGGATTTTCTTGAGCATATGCATCCCCGCCACTCTCTAAAATGCATGTGAGCTTTTCATAAACAGGCTCACGCCGAGGTAGGTGAACATTACGATAACAAACCCGATTATCCCGAGCACCGCCGAAGGTTTTCCCGACCACCATTGTCTCAATCGCGCATGAAGGTAGAGACTGTAGAACAACCATAGTATCACCGTCCATAATTCCTTCGGGGTCCAGAGCCAGTAAGTGCCCCAGGCCAGGTAAGCCCATATACCCCCGAAGACCATGGCCGCAGAGAAAAGGCAGTAGCCAACAAGGATCGCTTTGTACTGGAGTACTTCTATGTTGTCGATAGAGACGTTTGCCGAAGCGGAACTGCTATCTCTCCTGTTTCCCCTGAAAATAATAAAGGTCACACCGAATGACGCAGCTATGCCGAAAAGCGCGTAAGAAAAAAAAGAGAGGGTCACATGCGATTCGAACCAGAAAGTCTTAAGCACAGGGGGCATGGGGGCGTTGTGCTGCGGATAAAAAAAAGAGATAAGAGCGAAGAAGATTGCAAGGCCTACAACCGGGGACAGATGCCTTCGCCTGTCTTCCAGCCCGAAGGTCATCGCCAGTCCAAAAAGAACAGTCGAGACCGAGAGGAAATAAAGTGTATCGTGCGGACCCAGGATCGGCAGCCTGCCCAGCTGCGCACCCCGGTAGAGCATATACCCTGCTTGGATGATAAAACCGGTGTAGATAAAAACGGTCCTGTGAAATCCTAGAAGATAAAGGCCGGCAGGAAGGAGAGGGATGAGATTTGTCATGCCATGGTCAAGTTACGCCGTCCTAGCGATCATCTCTTGAAGGTGCCGCTCTTCCCTCCGCGTTTTTCAAGAAGGAGGATGTCGGAGATTATCATCTCCCTGTCGACCGACTTGCACATATCGTATATCGTCAGGGCTGCAGCGGCTACGGCAGTGAGGGCCTCCATCTCGACGCCCGTCACGCCCCTTATCTTGGCCCTCGACTCTATGAGTATCCGGCCCCTTTTTTCGTCGTATTCGAATGCGACCTCGACCGAAGTAATATTCAGAGGATGGCACATAGGTATGATCTCGGCTGTCTTTTTCGCCGCCATTATGCCGGCAATGCGCGCAACTCCCAGAACATCGCCCTTCGACATTTTCCCGTCCCGTATCATCCCCAGGGTCGTCTTCTTCATTGACACGGACCCCTTGGCAACTGCCTCTCTCACAGTCTCAGGTTTTTCAGAGACATCCACCATCCGGGCCCTTCCCCTGGCATCAAAATGAGTAAGTTTGCTCATCCGCCGATTTTCGACATCGGTCTTCTCCTGTTCTGATCGAGGGCCGCGGGTCCAATGAGGGCCATGTTGTGGCCCTCCGGTTTTATCTCGATCGAGAGCCTGATAAGACGTTCTATCTCCGAATCCGGTTCGCCGCATCTCATGGCGGCCCTCAGATCGATCTCGGTTTCAGAGAAAAGGCATGGCCTTAGCTTGCCGTCAGACGTCAACCGCAGACGGTTACAGTCCCCGCAGAAATGATGAGTGAGGGCGCTGATGAATCCGATGACGCCCTTCGCCCCTTTCAGTCTGAAATATCGTGACGGCCCGTCTTTTCTCATTCGGACCGGACTCAGCGGTGCGATTGTCTCTATCTTCTTTCTGAGTTCATCGGTGGTTATATACTTATCAGGACTCCAGTAATCATTATGGCCCGAAGGCATGAACTCTATAAATCTGACGTGATATTCCGAGTCGAGGGTAAGACGGGCGAAGTCGAGTATCTCGTCGTCGTTTACTCCCCGTATGGGCACCATGTTTATTTTGATAGGGCGGAGGCCGGCCTTTTCAGCAGTTGCAAGCCCTCTCAAGACAACATCGAGATCGCCGCCCCTTGTGATCTCCCCGTATCTCACCGGATCGAATGAATCAATGCTTATATTTACCCTGTTAAGGCCTGCTGCCGCTATTTCGGTGCAGTATTTTTCCAGGAGGATGCCGTTCGTCGTCAGGCTCAGGTCTTCGACACCGGGTATTTTTTTTATCGAGGAGACAAGGAACGCAATATTCTTCCTTGTCAGGGGTTCACCGCCGGTGAGCCGGACCTTTCTCACTCCCAGCCCGGCCCCGATTTTCACTATCCTGACTATCTCTTCATAGGTGAGGATGTCCTTGTGTTCAGAAGGGACGACACCGTCGGGCGGCATGCAATAGAGGCACCGCAGGTTGCAACGGTCTGTGACAGAAACCCTCAGGTAATCTATGACCCTGAGAAAGTTGTCCTTCAGTCCGGTCATCTCTTTTTTCCGGCGGGTTTTTTCTCAAGCTCGGCGATCTTCTTCTTCGCGAGAGCGGCTTCCTTCGAGTTGGGGTATTTTTCCAGGAGCCGTGCGAGGATCGTTTTGCCGGTTTTTTTGTCCCCTATCTCGATGAAGGACAGCCCCTGCTTCAAAAGTGCGCCGCTTGTTTTGTCGCTCTCCGGATATTTTTTTAGAAGCGTTTCGTAAGCGAGGATGGCGCTCTCAAAATCCTTCTCAGCATAGTAGGTCTCGGCTACCCAGAACTGCGCGTTTCCTGAGAGTTTGCCCTTAGGGGAGTCCTTCAGGAACGCGTCGAACTTTTCCCTCGCCTCTTTATACTTTTTTTCCTTGAACGCCTGATATGCGGCCTCATAGGCGTTGGTCTTATCATTCTCGGTTTCCTTCGCCTGCTCTTCACCTGTTGGTTCGGTCTTTGCCTGCTCGGGCTCTGTCTTTTGACCTTCAGCAGGCTTCTGCGCAGCGCCCTCTATGGATGCGAGTTTGTCTTTGAGGGCCTTTACCTGGGTCTCGATCGAGGCTATCTGTGCCCGCGCGATGTCCTTTTCGGCAACTACATCTTTCAGTGTTTTTTCCATATTGTACTTGTATTCTTCAAACCGTCCCTGCAATTCACGGAGGTTGCTTGAGACTTCTGAAAGTCGAGAGTTGACATCGGTCTGGCTTTCCCGAAGCGCAGCGAATGACTCCTCCTTGACCACTCCGGACGTTTTTTCCTTCAGGAAATCCACTTCCTTTTTCGTCTCGACGGATTCTCGCCGCACGTCATTGATGTCTCGCCTGAGCGTGTCAAAGTCGCTTGAAGAAGCACACGCAGTGACAAGAAGAAACAGGAGCAGAACAGAGGTCAGGCGTGCCACTAATTGCCCGCCTTCCCCAGTACAACGAAGTGCGCACGACGGTTCTTGGCCCAGCACTCTTCCGTCTGTTCGGTGCAGAGAGGTTTTTCTTCCCCGTAACTGATAGTCTCGACCTTGGATGACGGGACGCCGAGGGAAACTAAAAAGTCCTTCACCGCCTTCGCCCTTCTGTCGCCCAGGGCGAGGTTGTATTCGTTTGTTCCGCGTTCGTCGCAGTGGCCTTCAACAGACAGTTTCGCTTTGGAGTTTTTTGTCATCCACGAAGCAACGGACTTCAGTTCGGACTTGTATTCGTCTTTTATTGTGTATTTGTCATAATCGAAGTGGATGTCTTTGAACATGCCTTCTTTTTCTTCCAAAGCGCCGGCGCCCTTCTCCTGCGACTCAACGGATTCTTTCCCTGATGCAATCTTCTGTTCGGTTATCTTTTCCGGGGTCTTCTGAGCACCCTCTTTCTGCTCTTTGGCCGGCTGTTCAGCCTCAGGTTTGGTCGCCGCCTTCTGGCACCCGAACGAGATAAAAGCTACTAATGCAAACAACACCCAAAACCTTTTCATGATATTCCTCCTCTACATAAAAATAAAATATTAATTAGGAGACCATCTCGGACCAAAGGCCCTCAGGTCTTTCGGGGTTATCCTGTGCTGTGATTCGCCGTTTGCCCTCATGATATAAACACTCTTCGCACGGTCCCTGTCGGAAGTGAACGCAATATACCTTCCATCCGGCGAAAAAGAAGGGTCTTCGTTATTGCCGGCATCGGTAAGTTGGGTCAGTTCAGAACCGTCGGGCTTTACAATGAAAATCTGGTTCTTGCCTCTTCTTCCCGAAAAGGCGATCCTGTCACCGTTTGGCGACCAGCAGGGAGAGGTATTATAGTTGCCCTCAAACGACACCCTCCTCACCTCACTGCCGTCTGAGCGCATGACGTAAATCTGGGGGGTCCCGCCCCTGTCGGAAACAAAGGCGATGAACTGCCCGTCAGGAGAAACCGAAGGAGATACTTCGATCCCATGGGTGGAAGTCAGTTTCTTCAGGCCGCCGTTATCGATATTATAGGTAAACAGATCAGGGGTACCGTCTTTTGTGGATGAGAAGACAAAACTGTTACCTTTCGGGAAAAAATCACCGGCCATATTTGTTCCCTTCGAAACGAAAATCCTCTTTTCCGTCATTTTCAGAAAGTCTAACAAATATATGCCCCATTGTCTACTCCGTTCAGATGCATAGATTGCTCTCGTCCCGTCTGCAGACCAATGGGGAGAAAGCAGGAGAGAACTCCTCAGTCCAAGCTTTCTGAGCCTCTGTCCGTCCCAGTCCATCACGTAAAGGTCCTTCTCTCCCCTACGTTCTCCTGCGAAAAGGATCCTTGTCCTGAAGACACCGGGCCTTCCCGTCAGCAGGCCATAGATGTCATTTGAGATTGTATGGCCGAGCTGCCTGAGCAGGGATCTCTCCGCCTGATACTCTTTGCTGAGCACCGCCTTTCCTTCTGAGGTGTCGTAAAGGGTTATGGATACAGTCAGTTTTGTGTCTTCCCGGACCGCCCCCTTGACTACCGCCTCTACGCCGAGCGGTGTCCAGTTCTTCGGATCGAAAGGCTGCGAGATCGGTTCAATGTACGCTGCGCTATCGACATAGGTGAAGAGCCCTGTAAAAACGAGGTCGTCCCTGATCACGTCGGAGATTTCCTTACCCCCGGCGCCGGACAGCTCATAAATAGCGATCGGGACTTTTTTCGCGGAGGGGGAGGTGATGTCGATATATATCTTCGCCTCTGAGGAAGTGAATAGTGAAAAGTAAATAGTGAAAAGTGCAAAGAAAAACCACATATTACGGATGCCAAAAGTAAAGCCCCGTCCCGGTGTTATTCCGTCATTCCGGCTTGTCCGGAATCTTTCTTTGTTTTCAGAAGGATTCCCGACGCGCTTCGCTTGCGGGAATGACAATCGTGTGGCCTCACTTACAACTTTCTCAGTAAGACACGGTTTTGATATGTGCGACTGGGACTTTCTTTTCATTAGTATCTAGTTTTTTGGTGAAAACCTGATCCCTATCTCCATTTCGTACTGCGGACGGGTGACGGGACTCGCTTTCTGGATCGTCTCCAAAACATATCTATCGTAAAATCTGTTGCCGGATTTTTTTTCAAAGCCTTCGACGGTGAGTGTTCCGTCCCTTCCTATCTTTACAGATACAATAGCTTCAAGATCTTTATCCCTAAGAAAATCGGGTACCTCCCAGTGGGACTGAATCTGGCCTGTAATCTTATCTATATAACTCGCTTCACCTTCTCCCACGGCGGAACCAGAGCTAGTGCCCTGCATAGGCGGCTTTACTGAAGTCCGGCTTCCTTTCCCCTGGATAGAGACAAGGGAACGCAACCTTACAATCTGATGCAACTTCTCTTCTGCCTTCCTCTTGGCTTTGAGGGCCGCGATGCTTTCGTCGATTGTCTTGAGCTCTTTTTTTTCTTCAATATGGGTTGTTGTCTGATTTTTTTCGACTGGGGATACGGCTCCGGTTTCAGCCGCCGCCCCTCTTTTTTGGGTCTCGCCCGCGGGGCCGACCAGGCTTACGATGTATGGGGAGGGCATAACCATTTCATGGGATTGTCTCAGGATAAGGAAAGACAGAAGAACGAACATCATATGAAGGCCGGCGGAGAGGACCGCTGTCTTCTGGAGAGAAGGGCCTTTCATTTCATGTCAAGCTTCGGTTCTGTGATCATCCCGAGTTTTTCTATCCCTGCCTCCTTTATCTCGCCCATGACTTCGACAACAAGTCCGTAGGGAACGTCTTTGTCTGCCTTGAGAAAGATATTTGGGTTTAATTTACTGATCGCCTCCAGTTTCTGGCGCATATGAGGGATCGTGATCGGCGTGTCGTTCATGTAAATGGTGCGATCTCTTTTTATCACAAGTGAGATCCTCTCTTCGGGAGGCAACTCCTTGCCCTTTGCCTTCGGAAGGTTTACGTCCACCCCCTGCTGAAGAAGCGGTGCGGTCACCATAAAGATGACCAGGAGGACGAGCATTACGTCCACAAAAGGCGTGACGTTTATCTCGGAGAGGACGGTCCTGTCTCTGTTGGTCTTCATTCGCCTGCTGTGGTGAAGAGCTCGAGGAGGTCCTCCGAGAAATCCTCCATCTCGACTATCATCTTCCTTGACATACTCAGATAGTAGTTGTAGGCGATGACCGCAGGGATGGCGGCCGCAAGCCCCACGGCGGTCGCAATGAGTGCCTCCGCGATACCAGGGGCGACTACCGCGAGCGAAGCGGAGCCGGCAGTCCCTATCCCGTGGAACGAATTCATAATGCCCCAGACAGTGCCGAAAAGGCCTATAAAAGGTGAAGTGGAACCGGTCGTGGCGAGGAAATTAAGGTATTTTTCGAGCTTTACCGATTCGAGGGTCTCGTATCTTCTCAGTAGCCGCTTTACCTCGCTTCTGTCACGGTCTGCTCCGTCTGCATAAACGGACTTAAAGACATTTGCGATCGGGCTGATAGAAAGATTTTTTGTTGCTTTGAAAAGGTTTTTGGGGTCACGGTTTGTCCGGTAGATCCTCAAGAACTGTTCCGACTCGTTGTTTGCCTTCGAAAAGTACCTCTGTTTAAAGAAGATAATCGCCCACGACATGACAGAGAAAAACAAGAGTATCAGCAGAACTATTTTTACAACGATACCTGCATGGAGTATCACTGAGAAAACTGAATCTTTCATTCACTACCCCTTAGAAGTTTTGTTAGAATTTAAAAAATTCGTCCGATAAAAGTCAAATTAAGATTTATTCACCATATCTATAATACCTTATATTGTATATCGTAGACACGAATTAATTAATTGATGTCTTTCAGGTGATACGAGAGGTGCTCATTGATCGGGCAGTTTTGAGGAAGATCAAATATATTCGCGCACAATAAGATTCTGAACAAGGGTGCAATTTCTTTGAAGGCCACGAGGACTAGAATGACGAGGTCGGATGTCGGCGGGCCGCATATAATTGCTGTTCATTCCCCCGCTGTGGATGGGGCATAATACCACTTGTTTGCCGTGATCTATTTGATAAGATGTAATTGTAGAGAAAGAGGACCAGTGAGAATGTCCAGGAGGACAAAAGGAGCATCAAAATGGTGAGAATAAGGAACATAGGCGGGGAGAGAGTAAGGAAAGGGAATTACTGGAACTTTTCGACAGGTGAGAGGGTGTATATGGAAGAGGCCGGGACTCTTCCGGGGGATGAGACGCAAAGGTACTACAGAGTTCCTCCAATAATAATACTTATTGTGGGACCTATACTGGGATTGATGTATTTTTTAATTTTTCCGTTTATCGGAGTAGCAGTGTTTGCGGCAGTGCTTTTCAAAAAGCTCTCCGGAAGATTCGCGCGGAGCGCTCATAGGGGCGCGGCATTCGGCTGGAAGCCAAGTGAGGCTTACCTGGCGAGAACGAAACACAAGGCGAAGAAGGGGGAAAGGAGCGAAGAGGAAAAGAAAGAATAAGAGTCTGCAAAATGGGGGCAAACTGATAATCACTCGCCACGCAGGCGAAATAATAATGGAAATACAATGTGCAAAAACTAAAAGTGCTGAAGTTCAACTGTTACCATGCTAAAATTTGGAAAAAGCCTTCTACACTCCTGAGGGGAGGCAAGGGAATGCTTGGAAGTGTGTCCCGCAACATTCTCATGCATTCCAAATGTTCTCTTTTGATCGGGAAGACATGCCCATGAAGAGCAATACGGACAGGCTTTCATGCGATCTGGACCCCTGCCTATCCTGCTGATATTTCTCAGAATGACTCTCGCGTTTTTCCGGGAGCATAGGAGGCGCACATTAATATCCCCTTATTCCTGCTGAAATACTTGGAATTCCGGAGGAACGCGCGCCGGACACCACAGGAATTCTCAGAACGCCGTTTGAGAAAATTCCGCAAGTTCGTCGGATTCATAAACAACCGGTCGCCATACTATGCGCGGATCATCAGGGAGCGCGGCATTGATGTCAGTACGTGCGTTCCCGAAAGCTTCCCAGTCCTGACAAAGCGTACTCTCATGGAGCATTTCGACGATATCGTCACTACGCCGGCCATTACGAAGGAGGGGATCGCGGATTTCCTCTCCCGGTCGACCGATCCCCTTGAACTCTACAAAGGGGACTTCGTAGTCCTCCATACATCCGGATCATCAGGGGAGATCGGATACTTTGTCTATTCCCGGAATGACTGGTCGCGGGGGTATGCGCAGTTTTCCAGGCTCCACCCGTTCTCGTTCCGGAGGCGCACGACCGCGTACTTCGGCGCGACGCAAGGACACTTTGCCGGTGTCACCTTATTTCTCACGTGCAGGCGTTCATTGCTGAAGCTCCTGTACCGTGCGGAGATATTCGAGATAAACGGCCCGCTGCAGCCCATCATCGATCGACTCAATGCCCTGCAGCCGGATATCCTGAGCGGCTATCCCTCGGGCCTTTTGATGCTCGCCCACAAGCAGCTGACGGGAGAACTCCGGATCGCGCCATCGTTCATGGATACCGGCGGCGAGCCGCTCAGCCCCGATGCCCGCCGCGTCATCGAAAAAGCCTTCCAGGTCCCTCTGCTGGATCTCTATGCCAGCACCGAACACATGCTCATGGCCATGACGCACCAGCCGCACGGTGGTATGTATCTGCTCGAAGACGATCTAATTTTCGAACTGCATTCCGATCATGTCTGTGTAACGAATCTCTTCAACCGGACCTTGCCGCTCATCCGCTACCGCATGGAAGACGTACTGCAAGCGATGCCGGGTGCCGATTGGCATCTCCCCTACACAAGGGTCAAGGACATAGTCGGCAGGATGGAACAGGCGCTTGTCTTTACGAACCGTCACCGCAGCGAGGACTTCATCTGTCCCATCATCATCGTCGAGGTGCATGTCAGGAACCTGCGCCGCTTCCAGATCCGGCTCTTGAGCAGATCGTCCTTTTTGTTCAGGGCGTGTCTCGAAAAGGACCTGGGGGCAAAGGAGCGGGAAGAAGTGTTTCGGGACATTCGAATGAAGTTGCAAGAGATACTAAACCAAAAGGAAATGGACAACGTCACGTTCGATATCGAAGAGGTTGATGACCTGCAGGTGGATCCGAAGACCGGCAAATTCAGACTGATTACCAACTGATCGCCTCACAGTCTCCCCGCCGCCAGACTCCTGATGTGGCGGGACGCCGGACGTTTTCTGTGAGGCTGTATCTGCTGGCAATATACCCCCATTCGTGGAGGCTGTAAAGTTACCCGGAGGATGTAGAAGCTATTGGACCTTACTTGCGCTGCTGAACGAGTTGTCCGGGCATAGGTCATTTCCCGTGTTCTTCTATTTCTTCGTATCCTGTAAACATCTCCTTGATATGCTCAAGAGTAGTCGTGCCGAGAGTGGTAAGATATACATGCACGAATAGGAATGCTGTCAGGAAAAAGAAGACTATCACATGTACCATGTCGACGACCTTGAGTCCGCCCAGAAGGCCGATCCAGTGCGCAAACATCTTGATGTCCCAGAGCAAAACGCCGGATATAAGCTGCAAAGGCATGAGAAGCAGCATGATCATAAAGTATGCCGCCTGCTGGAGGGGGTTAAATTTATTGTCGGCTGTGGCGTGATGGGGGTTCTCTTCTCCGATGAAAAGACCGTATCCGTAATAGCGTGCCTGTTTGAGAGCGCCCGTTAAGAACTTTTTCAAGTTCAGCGGAACATACATCCTGATCTTTCCGGTAGGGACATAATAGGCAAGCCAGAGGAAAAAATCCAGGACAACGATGAAGCCGAAGAAGTTGTGTATTCCCACCGCAGTCTTGAACGTCCCGAAGCTCGCTATTTCACGGTAACGTATTTGTATGCCGGTGATGATGAGAACTATAAAACCAACCGCATTTACCCAGTGCCATATCCTTACCACAAGCGGATGCAGAAATATCTTCTTCATCGTTTTTCCCCCTTTCCGGACCCTTCGGATTTCCTCTTCTTTCTCAGGGGAGCGGTGAGGACCCTGATTGTGACATGCGCGATCGGAAAGAGCAGCGCACAACATACTATAAACAGGCCCGCCCAATCCAGCAACGATACCCTGGTGCCGCCGAGCACATAAAACTGCCTCGAAGAGAGCGTCGAAAAGATCGATGTTAAGACATCGGGTTCTAATGTATAGCGCTCCATGCCGCCTTCCGCCTTGACTACCGCAAGCGTGACGCGTTTAAGGAACTTCGAGTCTTTGCTGTGGCAGCTTTCGCATTCGCTTATGGCATTCTTCTTTAACGAAAGCTGGTGTGCCTCGGAATATTTATTGACATCCATCCTGCCAAGATAGGTCACCCTTGCCCCGGCGCCTCTTTCATTCAACTGCTTCAGGATGTAGGAAAGCTCATAGGAATCCAGCCCCTGTCCATGTGCGTTTAGCCGCTTGGATAACTCTTCACTGCTGGTACCGAGCAGCGGCAGGATCTGCTCCCGGGTAAAAGGCTCGCCGGTCTTCTGATCGACCAACTGCAGATAGATGCCTTTTCCCGATGCAGGCGCATGACATGCGGCGCAGGCGACCACTCTCAGATGGAGTTCACTATTGGGAAGCCATTTCTTATGCGCACCTTCTACCCCTTTGTGACATCCCAGACACGCGGCCTTTATCTTGTCTGTCATCGCAGTGAACTTAATCTCGTGAGCGAAATGGCAGGAGGCGCAGAGGGGCGCCCGATGCTCACCCTTCGCCCTTGCCATGCCGTGGACGCTTTGTGCGTATATCACGAAGATATCTTCATGACATTTTCGGCAGGGGATACCGCTCAATGTCTCATAGGTAGTTTTAGGGCCTACCGCGTGGAAGCCGTGGCAGTCTGTACATACCGGCGCCTTCGGATTGCCTCTACGGACAAACGTCCCTCCCACGTGAAACGAAAGGTTGTAATGTATGCTGCCCCGCTGAGACGCATACTTATCCTCATGACATTTCCCGCATATCTCAGAAACCGAAATCGAATGCTCCCTCCTGTCCGAAAAAGTCTTTACCGGGTGGGAATCCCTGGTATATTCGGCATGGCAGTCGCTGCAGTCATGTTTATTGTGCACGGACGACGCCAAATTGTCAGGGTCTATCAGGAGCGACAGTCTTTCGCCGGACCCGAGGATCTTGCTGATACTCTGGCGGTGGCACGTCAGACAATACTCCTTGCCTCGCAATGAATACTTCCAGTCAGTAACACGCCGCACATCATGAGCGCCATGACATCCTGCGCATAATGGAGCGTCTGCCTTTTCGACCATATAGGCGTGGTTCGCCTTTGCCTTGAGCTGGTTGTCGGCGTGGCAGTTTCTGCACGCCCCCGAAGCCTCTTTCGCAAACGCGCCTCTGCCCTCAATGACCCTTCCCGGATGTGAATCCAGGGAGACCTTCTGATGACAATCGGTACAACTCAGGACGCTGTGCACGGTCTTGCTGAAATCATTCGAAGAGACAAAAACGGACATTTTTTCCCCATTTTTGAAGGAAAGAGCGAGGTCTTTGGAGGCATGGCATGCCATGCATGCCCCGGCATTTTCAAGGACAGGAAGCTTTTTTGCACCTGAAACACCGGGAAAAAGCAGGCCTCCCGTCCACGTGACAAAAAAGAGCAAGAACAACAGGGTGTGCAATATTCTTTTCCGGCCGCTTTCCTTCATTCCTTCCCTCTTCACTGTTCGACCTCCTGCCCGAAGACGTTACATTTGGATAGTCATCCTAATATTTACACCTGGATGGTCACCCTCACATTTACACCATATCACTAAAAGAACGCACACACAATTCATTATTCATTTTTTTATATTCAGGGGTAGTTGTCATACTAATGACCCTTTTTAGTCATTATTCGCCTGAGGGCTGTCCGGCTCTTATAATGCGGCACCTTATTTGATAGAATGGGGTTATGGAAGATGACGTATTGGCCAGGGTGATCTCCGTTGAAAAGGAGATACAGGCCCGCCTCGGGGGTGAGAGGACCAAGGCCGCGGAATGGCTTGAAAAAATGAGAAAAGAGACAGAGGGGGAATGCATAAAGGCGGAAGAATGCATCAGGGAGGCCTCGCGAAAGTCTGCAGAGCAGGCCCGGGATGAGGCAATGACAGGGGCGAAAAATATCATCGGAGAGGCTGGAGACAGGGCGGGGCGGCTACTGAATCTGAGCGACGAGACCCTCAGGGGGATTATCATGCGAAGGCTTAATATGATCCTTCCGGAATGAAGGCGTGATAGTCAGGATGTCAAAGGTCGAGATCGTCGGCCCGAAGGCCCTGCTCGAGGGCACACTCCAATGTGTTCGGGATCTGGGGATATTCCAGATCGAACCGGCCGCGGTAGGCTTTATAGAAAAGGGGCTTGAAAAGAGCATTCGGACCTTTTACCCTGATGAAAGGACGGCGCTGGAACGGCTTTTTCTCCAGGAACTCCTCCTTAAAATAGACGAACTCATCTCCCTTCTCCCGAAGGGTGAGGTGAGGACCAGCTATATCGAACCGCGTTCTGTAATCGATGCCGTCGCCAAGACAATAGACCGGCACATTTTGCGCGCACGGGATTTGCTCAGCAGGATGGACGCACTGCAGAAGGAGCAGGCCGAACTCGGACATTATATGATATTCCTGACCGCCCTCGCCTCACTTGTCGGCAGCGCGAAGGAAACGCCTGATCTCGATTTTATCGGCCTCACGATCCGGGAACCCGGGATGGTGGACCACCTGCGAGATGCGATATCCCGCATCACTGACTGGAAGTTCGAACTCATTACCAGTGCCGCCGACGATGGTACGCTTGTCGGCCTGATAACGGTCGAAAAGGGGATCTCTGAAAAGGTGAAAAAATCTCTCAGCGACGAACAGATACCCGAAATGAGTTTCCCCGCTTCTTTCAGCGGGCTTACCTTCCCTGAGAAGGTCGTATTTGTGAAGAAACGGACAGAGGAGGTCTCTTCAGAGGTCCGGCAGATGCATCTGGAAATGGAGCGGTCAGCTGGGCAGTGGATACCGATCTACCTGAGGGTAAAGGAATGGGTACAGGACCGTCTGTCGCTCATTACGACAACGGCATCAGCCTACGAGACGAAGATGTGTTTTTTCATAAACGGCTGGATGCCTTCCCGGGACATGGAGAAGCTCCGGAAGAGCCTGGATGACGCCTTCGGCAGCAGGGTGGTACTCGATGAAAAGGAGATGAAGGAAGCTGACCTTGACCGCGTGCCGATCGTCCTGAAAAATTCCCCCTATTTCAAACCCTTCGAACTCTTCACGGGCCTTCTGCCCCTGCCTGCATATACCTCATATGACCCTACCCCTTTTATCGGTATATTCTTCCCGGTATTTTTCGGGATGATACTCGGTGACGCCGGTTACGGCCTCGTCCTCGGCATCATAGCCATTGTATTGCTGAAGCGGCACCGAAAGAGACAGGCCGTAAGAGACGGCGCAAAGATACTCTCGGTCTCCTCCCTGTATGCGGTATTCTTCGGTCTGCTCTATGGCGAGTTCTTCGGCGATCTCCCCCAGAGGCTCTTCGGCATAGAACCCCTCTGCATCGAGCGGCGCACAGCCATCATACCAATGCTCTGTTTCGCCGTAACAATAGGCGTTGTCCATGTCTTTCTCGGCCTCATCCTCGGAGCGGTCACCGCATTCAAAAAAAAGGAAAGGAGGGAAGTGCTCTACAGGCTGCTTACTATTGTCGTCATCCTTTGCATCATTGCCGTTATCGCATCGCTCTCCGGACTTTTCCCTTCGGTGCTCGTCCGCCCCGTCATTATTGCGATACTCTTCCTGGCCCCTTTTCTCTTCTTCGCAGGCGGACTGCTCGCACCCCTTGAGCTGCTGAAGAGCATCGGTAATATCATCTCCTATGTGAGGATCATGGCGATAGGGCTCACTTCAGTCCTCCTGGCCTTTGTCGCCAACCGCCTCGGCGGGCTGACCGGAGATGTCGTGACAGGAGTGGCCGTGGCAGCCCTGCTTCATCTTCTGAATATCATCCTCGGGGTCTTTTCCCCGACCATACATACACTTAGGCTCCACTATGTGGAATTCTTCAGCAAATTTGTCGAACACGGCGGCAGAAGGTTCGAACCTCTAAAAAAATAAGGAGGCAAAGGAGGGAGATATGGAAAAGGTATTGATCGCATTTGCAGCAGCACTCGCGATAGGTCTGACCGCGATCGCGACGGCTTGGGCACAGTCGAGGATTGGGGCCGCGGGCTCGGGAACACTCGCTGAAAAACCCGAGCTGAGCGGGACTATAGTCATACTCCTCGCCATACCCGAAACGATGGTGATACTCGGGTTTGTCGTGGCAACGATGATACTCTTCACCGGCAAGTAACATGGGTTGCGAAGAGCTGATAGAATCACTCCGGAAAGAGGCGGAGGCAAAAACCCTCGAGATCTGGAAGGAGGCAGAGGAAGAGGCCGGGAAAATCAGGGCCGCTGTCTCTCTCAGGCTCGAAGCACCGGAGCGGGACAATGCGGCGGAACGCGCTTCTGAAGAAGGGGCGAGGAAGGTCCTGCTGGAGGCTGAGACCAGGGCAAGGATGATCAGACTCACCTCTGAAGACAGCCTCTCTGCGCGGCTTTATTCTCTTGCCTCCGCTTCTCTGGGTCTTCTTAGAGGAGAACGCTACGAAGAAATTTTTGGGAGGCTGGTCATGGAACTTCCTTCCGCCGGATGGCAAAGGGTAAGGGTGAATCCTGATGATTCGGGGCTCGCGAAGAAGTCTTTCCCGGAGGCGGAGATCGTAGCGGACAAGAACATCGCCGGGGGTATGGAGACGGAGGCAGAGGGAGGAAGTGTGAGGGTCGTCAATACCTTTGACAAGAGGCTTGAGAGAGCATGGCCGCAGATGCTCCCGGACCTGCTGGCCGACATATACAGAGAGGTCATGGACAGTGGGACTCCTCCAAAGAGTTGAAAACAGGGAATATCCGGCAGACTACCTCCTTTCCAGGATAAGGGGAAAGCGGGCGGGTCTCATAGCCGACTGGACAGCGCTCATATTCGGCGGAGCTCCGTTTGAATATCTTGCTACGTCACTTTTCAGGGGCTTTGTGACCGATAGGTCGCCTGAAGGCCTTTGGAAAGACCTGATGAAGGAATACCGGTGGGTCTATCTCAGAATGAACAGGAAGTTCCTTGAGATATTCAGGCCCTTCTTTCTCTACTGTGAACTCCGGACGATCTTTATCTGCCTGCGACATATCAAAGGCGGGAAGGCATTGAGGGCCGGGGGAGTCTTGTCTCCCAGCCTCCTCTCGGAGGAGATGAAAAGGACCCTTAGGGAGAGCAAAGACCTTTCGACAGCGGCAGGGGAAATCGAAAAAGCCTTTCTGAAACTGTCACATGCGTTCGCAGGGGTTGCAGAGACCTGCGAACGGGAAGGGTTGGAGGGTTTCGAGCGGGAGTTGACATCAAGGTATCTCGTGACGACCGCCAGGAGCAGACTGCATCCGCTCATGAAGGCTTTCTTTATACGCATCATCGATTCAAGGAATATCCTCGCCCTTTATAAATTCCTGAGACTGGACCCGAAGACAGCGCCGACCTTCATCCCTGCCGGCAGTATCAGCGAATCCGGCTTTGCGGGGATCGCCGAAAGAAAGGATATCATGGAAGTCTGCCGAAGGGCAGGAATAAAAGACGAAGGGCCCGGCCTGTCGAACGTGGAGACCGCGCTTTATAAGAATATATCGGTCTTCCTGAGAAAGGCCGGGAGGGACCCCCTTGGCATGGGGTCGGTCCTTGATTATCTCTGGAGGAGCGAACGAGAAGTAATGAACCTGGGAATTCTCTCTTACGGCCGCGAAATCGACAGAGAGACGATCAGGAAGGAGTTGGTCTATTGAAAAAGATAGCCTTTATCACTCCTAAGGATGCTGAATTCGGCTTCGGCCTTGCCGGCATGTCCCAATATGTCGCCGCAGAAGAAGACGCTGAAGACACCATGGCAAAAATAATTTCCGATCCTGACACCGGGCTGGTCATCATCGACGAAAGGATTATCAGACGAATAGACGACGAGAAGATGCGGGAGACAGAAGGACGGTGGCGCGGGATACTGCTTGTACTTCCGTCTCCGGAAAAAAAACCTTCTGAAGTCGAGGACTATGCCGCCCGGCTCATAAGAAGGGCCATCGGCTACCACGTGAGGTTGCAGCTGTGACCGGCAGGATACTCGGGATATCAGGGTCTACCGTAAGCACCGACCTCAGAGGCCTTAAGCTCTATGAGCGGGTCTATGTCGGTCACTCCGTGCTTACCGGGGAGGTAGTTAGGCTTGAACACGACAGGGCCGTCATCCAGGTCTATGAAGATACCCGGGGCCTTGCGGTCGGAGAGCCGGTGAAGGGCATCGGGCTTCCCCTTACGGTAAGACTCGGCCCCGGCCTCCTCTGTGGGATGTTCGACGGGCTGCAACGTCCGCTGAAGAGGCTGAGAGAAGAGATGGGCCCTTTTATCACAGGAGGCAGGGAAATTTATGGGCTGGATTATCAGAGAAGATGGGACTTTTCTCCTGCAGTAGCGGCCGGCGATGAAATTTTTTCAGGGCGACTCCTCGGTACTGTTGAAGAAGGCGCCTTCAGGCATCTTCTTATCTGCGGTCCTGACAGCCGGGGCCGGGTCTCAAGGATTAAAGAAGGAGAATTCAGCCTCGATGAGCCTCTCGGTGAATACGACGACGGCAGAAAGATATACGGATGGCACGAGTGGCCTGTGCGGGGTCAGCGTCCATACCTGAAAAAATTTCCTCCCGCCGAACCTCTTGTGACGGGCCAGAGGAGTATAGATTTTCTCTTCCCGATCGCAAAAGGAGGGACCGCGATCTTCCCCGGGGGGTTCGGCACCGGAAAGACGATCCTTGAGCAGTCGATAGCGAAATTCGCTGACGTGGATGTGGTCGTATATGTCGGGTGCGGCGAGCGCGGCAATGAGATGGCCGAGATGATCCAGGAATTCGAGGACCTAAAAGACCCGTGGACAGGAAGACAACTCATGGAGAGGACGATCCTCGTGGCAAATACCTCCAATATGCCGGTTGCCGCACGGGAGGCGTCCATATATACGGCGATCACTATGGCGGAATATTATCGAGATATGGGATATCACGTGCTCTTCCTCGCAGACAGCCTTTCGAGGTGGGCTGAGGCCTTGAGAGAGATATCTTCTTCCCTCGAGGAGATGCCCGGGGAAGAGGGATATCCGACATATCTCGCCTCCAGGCTTTCAGGCTTTCTTGAAAGGGCCGGTGTTGTCGAGACCCTTGGAGGCAGGACCGGCTCACTCACGATGATCCTCTCAGTGTCGCCCCCCGGTGGTGACTTCACCGAGCCGGTCACTCAGGCATGTCTCAGGACGACCGGAGCATTTTTGATGCTGGATACGGCCCTTGCCCACAGAAGGCACTTCCCGGCCATAAACTGGTTCCAGAGTTACTCGCTTTATTCTGTCGAACTGGAAGGCCATTTCAGAGAAAAGGTCTCCCCGGAATGGGAGACCCTGCAGCGCCGCTGCCGGGAGGTGCTGCAGAAAGAGGCGACACTGAGGGAGGTGTCCGAGATTGTCGGCGTCGAAGGGCTTCAGGACGCCGACAGGCTCCTGATGCTTGTCGCGGAAAGAATAAGAATGGAATTCCTTTCACAGAACGCATACGGCGAGGACGCGTTCTCTCCCTTGGAAAAAACCTTCTCTCTCATCAGCCGGATAGTGACGTTCTATGACCGTGCTCTTGAACAAATGGTGCAGGGTATCACCCTCGAAGAAGCGTTGAAGGCGGGAGACGGGGCATGAGACTCCCTGAGCATGTATATCGCACAATCTCCGCCATCGCGGGACCGTTGCTCTTTATAAAGAAGGTCTTCACCGCAAGGATAGGGGAAGTGGTAACGGTGATCTCTCCGGACGGGGCACGGACAGACGCCGAGGTCCTGGAGATACAAGGCGATACCGTACTCATCGAGGTCTTTGGAGAGACAAGAGGTCTCGATATCGGAAAGACGTCGCTTGCATTTACAGACTCCGTAAGAAAGGTCCCGTTGTCCCGTGACATTGTCGGCAGGATATTTAACGGCTCTTTCAGCCCTGTCGACGGTATGCCGATGTTCATACCCGAAAAGTGGGCGCCCATCACCGGTGCGCCGATGAACCCCTCAGCCCGCGCCAGGCCTGAAGAGTTCATCGAGACCGGTTTTTCTGTCGTAGACGGCCTGAACACGCTCGTCAAGGGGCAGAAACTCCCTGTGTTTTCCTGCGCGGGCCTGCCGTCAAAGGAACTGGTCGCAGGTGTGCTGAAGAATTCCAGGCTCACGGCAAAGGGTGGAGCTTTCATCGTTGTCTTTGCCGCCCTCGGCCTCGCCTTTCATGAATACTCCTATTACATGGCGGTGCTTGAGGACATGAAGACAGGCTTTGTCGCGTTCATAAACAGTGCTGATGAACCTGTGATGGAGAGGCTCCTTGCGCCGAGGTTCGCCCTGACGGTCGCCGAATATCTCGCATTTGAGAAAGGGATGGATGTGCTGGTCATCATCACTGATATGACAAATTACTGCGACGCACTGAGAGAGATATCCACGGCCAGGGAGGAGCTGCCGGGCAGGAGGGGCTATCCGGGCTATATGTACTCTGACCTCGCATCGCTCTATGAAAGGGCGGGACGGGTGAGGGGTATGGAAGGTTCGATAACATTGCTGCCGGTAGTCACCATGCCCGAAGATGACATCACCCACCCTATACCCGACCTCACCGGATACATCACCGAAGGTCAGATTGTCCTCAGCAGGGAACTCCACCGACTTAATATTTTCCCGCCCGTCGATGTACTCCCGAGCCTTTCGAGACTCATGCAGAAGGGGATAGGCACAGGCCTCACGCGAGAAGACCATAGGAAAATATCGAACAACCTGTATAAATATTACGCAACGGGAAGGGACATGAGAAGGCTTGAGGCGATTGTCGGGAGGGACGGGATGACTGAAAAGGACCGGAAAATGCTCGATTTCGCCGACTCGTTCGAAAAAGAGTTCGTAGACCAGGGAAAGAGCAGGAGGACTATTGCTGAGACTCTCGACACAGGGATCGTCCTTATGAGGCGGTTCTCGCTGGAGATTACATGATACATCCGACAAGGACAAACCTTCTTCTGATAAGGGAGAAGGCACTATCGGTCGTCAACAGCATACGGATACTGAAGGCTAGGAAACAGGCCCTGACAAGAGAATTTCTCGACACCACAAGGCCCTTTCTCAGGTCCAGGGAGGATATCAGGGCGCGATACGGAAAGGCGCTGGCCGGACTCGCGTTAAGTCTCGGACACGAGGGAGAAGAGGCCATAGAATCCATAGCCATCGTTGCATCAAGGGATTTCAGGATCGATATCACCGAAAAGGCCATATGGGGACTGAAGTATAAGGAGGTAGCGGCACATGATATCCCGGTGCGGGACCCTTGTGAGAGGGGATATGACTACCTCTCCACAACCTCCCATCTCGAAGAATGCATACATCAGTTCGAAAAGATACTCGAGTCCATGATCGACATGGCCTCCTTCGAAGGGAAACTGAAAAGACTCGGTGATGAGATACTCAAGACAACGAGGAGGGTCAGGGTCCTTGAAGAAAGGGTGCTGCCCGGATTGAATGCCCAGGTGAGGGCGATTGCGCAGCATATAGGCGAACGGGAGAGAGAGGCATACTGCAGACTGAAGCGTTTTAAGGGCAGAAAGTCCGAGAAATAAATATTGCCTTGAAAGAGCATCCGAAGTGAGTAAGAATATTTTTATAGCGAAATGCGATAGAAGGTTTTATCCGATACCAGGGGGAAGACGGTTATGGGCAAGCGCACCGGTTTGTATCTTGTAAAGACCTACACATGGTATGTGGAGAGGCTCGTATGGCTCGTCGCGGGGACTGATGTCCTCGCCAGTTCCGTCCTGACCGTTGTCAACGATCCCAACTGGGCGTTTTCTATCCTCTTTGTCGGGCTCTGTTCCATAACGGTAGCGCTGACCGGTTTTTGCGTTGTCGGCAACATCCTCTGTCTGTTAGGCGCCAGGCCGATGATACCGATGAAGGCGGAGTCCGGCGGGAAATGGCGCAGGTCTTTGTACTTTATGCAAACCGACCATTGGTTTCTCGAAAGGTATATCTACATGTTCGTGGGGGTCAACCTCTCCATCAGTTCGATGCTCGCGAGATTTTACAATCCCAACTGGCTTTTTTTTACCGGCTTTGTGGGAACGGCAACGATCACATTCGCCTTCACGGGTTTTTGCATAATGGCCAATCTTCTTTACAGGCTGGGTGCAGAACCGAGACTCTGCAGATATATTTAGAATCCTTCCATTTCGGCCGCTACTCCAAACGGTGCAAGACTCCTCTTTATTGTGTGGGCATAAAATA
>JBIOIY010000015.1:0-45832 GCA_044450345.1 Thermodesulfovibrionales bacterium
AAACATTTCGACCCCGACGTCGTCGAGGCTTTTGCTGCCATATTCCAGACATTGGGGGCTGACGTGCCGCTGATATCTGAGAATTTATTACGTAAAGATCATTAAACTCCACATCTGGGCGCATGCCCAATGTGTCCCCCCCTCATCATCAAAATGAGTTACGCTGAAATTCCTCCTGAGTCACCTCACATTTGGCCGATATTACGACCAAAACATCTTAACGTGGCGCTTCGGAACATCTCAGAAGTTCTGCTGATTAACAATAGGAATCCGTATCTCACGGTGAATTCTTGGGATACCGATCTCAGGAAGAAGGCGTAAAAAAAACAGTGGGTCCTCCTCGGCACTCTCCTCGAAGTCTTTTATTTCCGTATCTGAATGAGGTCCTCGGCCGCCGCGTTCTTCATAAGGTTGCTTATGATCTTGCGCTCATAATCCCCGACTTCGTTGAACTCTATTCCCATGCTGGCCTGATTCTTAGCATTGCCACTTCTTGCATTTACCACAATACCTTTCAAACGGATATGGTTTCCCCCTTCCAGGGGCAATGACAGCTCCACTTTTGAACCGATGGCAAAAGGGACTGTTGTCTTAAGACAAATCCCTCCCAGGGAGAGATTTTCAGTGAAATGTTCAGAGGTTGTACCATTATGGGTCACGTGTACTCTCGTGCAGAAATTAACCCTCACGTGCTTCCTTCTTGTTCCCGGCTTCAGGCCCCTGTTCTCGATCTCGATCCTGAGAATATCAAGTATTTCCCTCGCCAGTGCTGTATCAATGAATAAGGCGATTCTCTTGCTGATAGTGTCAGCGGCACATAAAAAACTCTCTTTGGTATCGGCTGATTCGTCCAGGATAGCCAGAGCCTTTTCTATGAAAAAAGAACTGGCAACTACGCCCAGCCGTTCAGTAATAATGCTTTTTAACCCATCTTTGATAGACATCTTATCCGGTTCACAAGCCCGCCTCTTTTATTATCTTAAAAAAGAGATTGATGGCCTTCACAATAAATATGGCGGCCGCCAGAGAAATAATCGCGACAATCAGCTCTTTAGATGTTTCCGGCAGCGTCGGGAATAAGAGTGTTGCCAAGAAGCCTATTGTTAGAAGACCGATGAGGTAATAAAAAAGCCTCCAATATTGCTTGACAATTCCACCCGGAATCTTCTTATTTAAAATAACAACTCTAAATAACGCATAAAAAATGGTACAGATGGCTGAGAGCGAAATAAGCATAGGCAACTGCTTCATATCATCGATCCCTCTTTTTGACCATGGATTTTGATATATGATATCCCTTATGAAATCAAATTGCAAAATAATTGTGTTGAGATTTTTGAAGATTGCGGAGTCTTGAGGAGGCGCTTAATCTTCCGAACGATGGCGAGGGACGCGAGCGTCAAAAAGCAGAGCCCGGCAACGAAGAGGATGTCCGCCGCTTTTCGGTAAAAACCGTGCGCGGTTTTGCTCCTCAGCGAGGCATACGAAGAGGAAGACGACGATCGCAACGGCTACGAGTTCGTCGAGAAGTGTCTGGTCGCGGAGTTTCAGGACATTGATGAAGCTGAATACCAGGAAGCATATCCCGAGCAGGTTTGCGGTCCTCAGCTTAGTGCTGCTTTATCTCCTTTGTAAGGGTGCGAGGAATCTCGACGTCCAAACGCGGAAGAATTGAGATAAATGCCTTCAGCACGCCCTGATCAAAGTCAGTCTGAGCACGTTCCATCATCTGCTTTTTTGAATCGACGGGCGATACGTCCTTTCCGGAAAAGCGATCGGAATTCAGCATATCATACGAGTCCGCAACTGCGATGATCCGCGCCCCGAGAGGGATCTCATCTCCCGCCATATGGAATTCTCCGCTGCCGTCGAATTTCTCGCGGTTATAAAGGATAGAAGGCAGTATGTCGAGGATCTTTCCGCATACCGGTTCCAGGGCATCGGTTCCGCGCGTGGTGCGAATCTCCATGCGGCCGTACTCTTCGGTCGTCATCTTATCAATTTTTTTAAGGACCTCACTGCTTACGCCGAGTTTGCCGAGGTCGTGCAAGAGAGCGCCAATGCGGATATTTTCGACCCACACCTCGGACAGCCCCATCTCCCTGGCGATCATCCCCGAGATCACAGAAACCCTGTAAGAGTGGCTCTGTGTGGCCTTGTCTGTCGAATCTATGATAAGGGACATCATCTCGATAATCCCCTGGTAGGTCTTTTTTATTTCTTTGTTTGCTCTCTCCTTCTTTTCATAAAGGTGACCCATTAAATAACCGGTTATGACCAGGAAACTTCCCCATGTGGCGATATCGAGCCATCTGTAAAGCTCGTCATTGGCAGCCAAAGTGAATGTAGACGGATAATAGTATGCAATCAAGGAAACAAGTATTATGGAAAGCAGTGCTGAGTGAGTGGCATAGCGCTTGCCGAAAAAATAGGCGCCGACCAACACGGGAAGGTAAAAGAAATTCAGAAAAGCCCACTGGTTAGAAACAAAAAAGTAGATAATTCCGGTGACCGCCACGAGAAGGAAAACAATGATGAGTTCCTTGTCGACTGCGAAATACTTCGCTAACTTTCTTGACAACATTTCCTTTATCTGTTGTTTCCCCTTGGGACCGTTAGTGTATGAGGCAAATTATTCCAACAAATCAGTCCGGCGGAGTCCTTTTCCTTATTCATCACTTTAAAATGATATCAAACCCGGCATGTAAATTTCCACTGCAATTATGAAAGCTTTGGCAGTGAGCGGGTCTCGCCGTATGGCGGGACCCGCTGGATTAGACGGGAAAGGACACGTTTTAGAGAGTTACGCTGCCGGAGAAGTTACCGCTGAGTGGATGTTATCTCCGGATGATCGCCCTGACGATGTCCCTCCGCGAGACGATTCCGATGAGTTTATTCTCCTGGTCCACGACGGGCAGCCTCCTGATCCTTTTTTCATCCATTACCTTTGCCGCTTCACTGATATCGACGTCGGGCCTTATTGTTACTGCAGGCGCGGTCATGATGTCTCCAACCAGGTCCCCCATCCTTCGTTCGGTAAGTGGTTCGCCGAATAGGTGTCTGATTATGTCTTTGAAGGTATGCCCCCTTCTTGCTCCCATCATGGAAAGGACGTCCGCCTCGGAGATGATACCGATGACGCGTTTTTCCTTGTCCAGCACGGGGAGACCGCTGATATTATTATCCGCGAGGATCCCGGCGGCCTTGTTTATATCGTCGAATTTTTGAACGGCGACCACATCCCTTTTCATCACATCCTGGACCCGTATCTTGGAAACAATCCGTGATTTTGCATGTTTGAAGGCTGTGGCATAGATTTTCTTGAGGTCCCCTGCGGTAATGTCTGAATACGTCTTGGTCTCTTTGAGCGCTGCAATCAGGTCTTCATCAGAGATCTCTTCGTGAATGTTATCGTCCATATATTCCCTCTTTAATGAAAGTTGAGATGTCGACTGATGGGGCAATCCCTCACCGTCATACAAAACTCATAGCACAAAAATGCGCGCAATTCAATTCACTCAATTATACAGGAAGGCAGTTGCCTATAGGAAGGCGATTCTATGCAGGAGGCAATCCCTTGATGTCGCCTGTTGTCAAAGAGAACAGGAGGGTACTATAATTCACAATGGCCTTCAACGACCTTGAGCGTAAAATCATTCAAAAAATCGGCGAAGACGGCCCGATTACTTTCGAGAAGTTCATGGATATGGCGCTCTATGACGCCGAGTTCGGCTATTACACTTCTCGAAATGCCAGGCTGGGGAGGAAAGGAGACTATTATACGAGTTCCTATCTCCACCCCGTATTCGGGACGATGCTGGGGAGACAGCTTGAGGAGATGTGGGAGTCCATGGGTCGGCCCCGGGATTTTGAAGTCCTGGAAATGGGCGCCGGCGCAGGGTATCTGTGTAAAGACATCCTCGATTCCTTGAAAAAACGCGAAATCTTCTCATCGCTGAGATATTACATCATAGAACTCAGTCCAGCCATGAGAGAGGAACAGAAAGGGGTTCTCGGCGATTATCCGGGAAAGGTGAAATGGTTCTTATCGTCCGGCGAAGTAAACGGCGCAAGAGGCTGTTTGCTTTCGAACGAACTTCTCGATGCCTTCCCCGTCCATCTTATCCAGATGGAAGACGAATTGAAGGAGGTTTATGTCGGCGCTTCGGAGGGAAGGTTCAAGGAGTATTTGGGCCCTCCCAGCGATCATTCAGTCCCTCACTATCTTGAGGAGTTCTCCGTGCAACTCGAGAGAGGATACAGGACGGAGATCAACCTCAGGATAAGGGATTGGCTCAGAAGCGCGGCCGCTGCTTTTGCTGCGGGGTTCATCCTGACGATAGATTACGGCTACACCACGCAAGAATATTACAGTGAAGACAGGAACAGGGGGACTCTGATGTGTTACCACAAACACCGGTTGATTGAAGATCCCCTGGTGAACATCGGAGAAGAGGACATCACCGCACATGTGAATTTTTCGTCTGTCAAAAGATGGGGAGAGGAAGAAGACTTCAAAACGCTGGGCTTCTGCGGACAGGGCGCGTACCTCACTTCCCTCGGCATCGATGATGAATTAAAACGGCTCGCCGTGGAGTCGAAGGACTACCTCTTTGAGCTTGCGCGCATAAAAAAACTCATACTGCCGCAGGGGATGGGCGAATCGCACCAGGTGATGATTCAATATAAAGGGCCGGGTACGCCGGAGCTCAAAGGCTTTACTCTGAGGAACCGTACGAGATACCTTTAGTTTTAAGGTATTCCAGGCTCTTAAGGACATGTTCGGGAGTGTGCGCCTCTATGGTATATACGCAATCATGGCGGCCGAGAAGCCCGAAGAATTTCAAGAATTCAAAGGTCCCTTCACCCATCGGCAGGTGCTGATCTGCCGACCTGTCGTTGTCGTGCAGGTGAAGTTCTGCAATGTAGGCTGCAAGCGCACGCATCCACTCTTCGAGAGGCACCTTCGAAAAGAGGTTGCAGTGTCCGGTATCGAAGCATACGCCGAAGTTATCGGAACCCATCTGCTCCATGAGCAGTCTGAGGTTCGAGGGCTCGTCTTCGAAGATATTTTCTATCGCGATTTTGACTCCCATCTCTGCTGCCCTTTCGTTTAAAGGCCGCCAGGTCAAGAGGCTCTTTTCGATCCAGAAATTGACATCCAGGGCATACTTCCATTTTTCGTAGCCGGAATGAAAAACGATTGTCTTTGGCCTGAGGACCTCCGCTATATCGAGGACATAAGAGAACCTTTCCATCGTGGCCTTACGCACTTTCGAATCGACTGCGGCGGGCGAGAGGTCCATGAAAGGGGCGTGGATCGAGAGGGAAGGGCCGTAATCAAGGACTTCAAGCAGGTCTTTTATTTCATCTGTCGATACGGCGTCGAGAGCGGCGGAACCGAAGTATATTTCCAGATCCAACCTCTCTTTTTTTATAAAATCCGCGTATTCCGGTATCCGGCTGTAGGGGACGTGTATATGCGGTCCGGGCACTATTTGGATGCAACTGCCTCGGTGGGTGACTTCTTCTCCGTCTTCGTCTCTGCTTTGTTTTCCGGCTTACTCTCAGATTTCGTGTCGTCGGCCTTCCTAGTCGTTGAATCACCGCCGGAATGATTACCTGAGGCGTAATCTGTCGCATACCAGCCGGTGCCCTTCAGTACAAAGGACGTGCTCGAAATCATCTTCTTCATTTTACCTCCGCAGTCCGGACAATCGATCAGCGGGTTTTCGGTTATCCTCTGCATGAGTTCATGTCTTTTTTTGCACTTCAGACATTCATATTCATATACGGGCATAGCGCGTCGAACCTCCCTCGTAAAACCTATTACTAGTATAACCCAGATTTAGAAATCGCGTCAATTCTACTCAAAAAAAAGCCGTTTATAGAAGCATGCCTGATTATCGACAGAACCGAGGAGAATGTCTCCATCGACTTAGGATAGATGGAAGAAATGGATTGTTTTCAAGGCGTGACTTGTAAGCTACCGGGAAAAAATGGCCTCACTTGGGCGCCTATGGGCAGCCGGGGTTACCGCCCATAGCCGCACTCCGGATAACTTCTATTTCTCTTTCGAGGACATACGGGTCAAGCGGTTTTTTGAGGAACAGGCATGCACCTGCTTCAATGAGAGACTTCCCCACATCTTCCCACGCGCTCATTGCTATGACCGGAAGATCTCTCCATTTTTCCTTGACCTGTTTTATAAATTCAATTCCGTGCATTCTAGGCATCAAAAAATCCACTATGACCAGGAGGTATGAACTATTTTCACCGATGAGCCTAAGTGCATCAGTCCCGTTGCCTGCGAATTCCGCATGATAGTTGTTGACCTCGCAAAACGCCTTCAGAAAGGCCCTGATAAGAGGGTCATCATCCACTATAAGAATCCTAAAGTCGCTGGAATGAAATGAATTCATTAGTAGACTGATCATCAACAATTAATATCTTTATCATAAATATTGTAGATCAGCAAAAAATATACCACATCATACCGCGGATAAAACATATCGAATAATAAATGGTATTTCCGGGTTGCTCCTATATATTAGGTAACATAAACAATATAGAAAACTGTTAATCGTTATTAAAAAATATATATACAAGGAGGTCATAAGTAAAGCCTCAAGTTGTTATTCCTCCTGAAAACAAAAGAATGATTCCTGACCTGCCTACCGGACAGCCAGGCAAGCCGGAATGACAAAATACGCGTGAGATGTCGCGTTGCTTTCGATCTTATTAATAACTTCCCTGCAAATAATCCCTTAGACGCAAAGGCTGGGGCAGGCACCGGGTTATTGTAATCGGCAATATATTTTATGAAACGCTTGCAATTTATATTATAATGTAGCACTGACGAACGCAGAACAATAAACAATAGAGACGTAAGAAGGAGGAAAATATGGCTCGAAAGATGGTAACGGTTGACGGATGCACTGCGTGTGCGCATGTGGTGCATGCCACGAATGAGATTATCACGATTTATCCTATCACTCCTTCTTCGCCCATAGCGGAGATATGCGACGCGAAGACCGCCGCGGGACAGGCGAATATATGGGGCTCTGTCCCCAGGGTGAGCCAGATGCAGTCCGAGGCCGGCGTTGCGGGCGCGGTGCACGGCTCCCTTGCCACCGGGGCCCTTGCTACCACCATCTCGGCCTCTCAGGGACTTCTCCTTATCGTCCCCAATATGTACAAGATCGCCGGTGAACTGACGCCTACAGTATTTCATATTACGGCCAGGTCTCTCGCGTGCCAGGGGCTTTCGATATTCGGGGACCATTCGGACGTGATGGCGGCCCGCTCAACGGGCTTCGCCATGCTCTGCTCCAAGAACGTCCAGGAGGCGATGGACTTTGCGCTCATAGCCCAGGCGGCGACGCTTGAATCCAGGGTCCCCTTCATCCATTTCTTCGACGGCTTCAGGACCTCCCACGAGATCCAGAAGATAGAGGAGCTCTCTTTTGACGATATGAGGGCGATGATCGACGACGACCTGGTGATCGCGCAGCGTATGCGCGGGCTTACCCCGGACCGTCCCGTGATACGCGGCACCGCGCAGAACCCCGATGTCTATTTCCAGGGACGTGAGACGGTGAACAGATTTTATGATGCAACCCCCATGATAGTGCGGAAGGCCATGGACAGGTTTGCGGCGCTGGTCGGCAGGCAATACAGACTCTTCGATTACTACGGAGACCAAAATGCAGAACGTGTCGTTGTCGTCATGGGTTCAGCGGGGGAGACCCTCGAAAGCACGGTCGATGCCCTTAACGCAAAGGGGGAAAGACTCGGCATTATCCAGGTGAGACTCTACAGACCCTTTTCCGCGGATGCCCTTGCCGATGTCCTGCCTTCCACCACAAAGGCGATAGCTGTGCTCGACCGTACGAAAGAGCCGGGGGCCCTGGGGGAGCCGTTATATCTTGACGTCAGGACTGCTGTGGGTGAGGCGATGGAGCGGGGAACGGCCAAAGTAGCGCAGTATCCGAAGATTGTGGGAGGGCGCTACGGACTCGGCTCCAAAGACTTTACGCCCGCGATGGCAAAGGCGGTATTCGACAACCTGGCCAAGACGGCCCCGAAGAACCATTTTACAATCGGTATAAATGACGATCTCACCAGCACGAGCCTCGACTACGACGAATCATTCAGGATCGAAGGGAGCGGGGTCTTCCGCGCCCTTTTCTACGGCCTCGGTGCGGACGGCACGGTCGGCGCGAACAAGAACACGATCAAGATCATCGGCACCGAGACGGAAAATTATGCGCAGGGATATTTTGTCTACGACTCCAAGAAGTCGGGCGCGATAACCATTTCCCACCTCCGCTTCGGAAAAGAGAAGATCCATGACCCATATCTTGTCCCGAAGGCGAATTTCATCGCCTGCCATAACACGTCGTTCCTCGAAAAATACGATATGCTCGCCAATGCCGAGGAAAAGTCTACCTTTCTCCTGACGACTTCCCACGGGAAGAAGGAGGTATGGGATTCCCTTCCGGCCGAGGTCCAGGAACATCTCATCTCGAAGAAGATGAAGTTCTTTATCATCGATGCGTTGTCTCTGGCGGAGGAACTCGGGCTCGGGACGAGGATAAACATGATCATGCAGACCGCCTTCTTCGTGATCTCAGGCATCATACCCAAAGAGGATGCGATAAAGTCGATCAAGGAACAGATCAAAAAGACCTACTACAAGAAAGGCGACGAGGTAATCAAGATGAACTATGCTGCTGTTGACAAGGGGCTCCAGAATATTGTGGAAGTCCCTGTCCCCGCCGCTGTTTCATCAAAGATAAGGATGAGGCCGCCTGTACCCGGGGACGCACCCGAATTCGTCAGGAACGTTACCGCAAAGATGATAGAGGGGAAGGGCGATGCCTTGCCTGTCTCGGCGATCCCTCCCGACGGCACCTGGCCGACCGGCACTACGCAGTACGAGAAGCGGAACATCGGTGTCCATATACCGATTTGGGAACCCGATCTCTGCATCCAGTGCGGCCAATGCTCTTTTGTCTGTCCGCATGCGACTATAAGGATAAAGGCATACGATCCATCGCTTTTGAAAGATGCCCCCTCGACCTTCAGGTCGGTCGACGCGACTGGTAAGGACCTCAAGGGACTGAAGTTTACGGTCCAGGTAGCTCCTGAGGACTGTACCGGCTGCGGTTCCTGCGTGTATGTCTGTCCGGGATTCAAGAAGGACGCCGACGGCAAGAAGATACCCGACCACAAGGCGATAAACATGAAGCCCCAGGAACCCCTTCGTGAACAGGAAACCGATAATTACCGGTTCTTCCTCAACCTGCCGGATACCGACCCCTCGAAATTCAATGCAGCAAGCGTGAAAGGGAGCCAGCTGGTAAAGCCGCTCTTTGAGTACCACGGGGCCTGCGCCGGCTGCGGCGAGACGCCTTACATAAAACTGCTGACGCAGCTCTTCGGCGACCATCTTCTCATCGCAAACGCCACCGGATGTTCCTCCATCTACGGAGGAAACCTGCCGACGACGCCTTATACAAAGCGGGCTGACGGCCGGGGGCCGGCATGGGCCAATTCGTTATTTGAAGATAACGCGGAATTCGGCTTCGGTATGAAGCAGACGGTGACGAAATTCAATTCACAGGCGCTCGAACTCCTCGACAGGGTCTCGGCGAGGCCGGAGTATTTCGGGTCGAGGGGCCTCTTCGATGCGCTTAAGAATTCCGACCAGTCGACTCAGAAAGGGATAGAAGAACAGAGGACGAGGGTCGAAGAACTGAAGAAGTTGATTTCTAAGGACGCCTCCCCTGAGGCGAAGAGCCTCTTCTCCCTTGCCGACTATCTCGTGAAAAAGACGGTCTGGGCGATCGGCGGTGACGGGTGGGCTTATGACATAGGCTACGGCGGGCTGGACCATGTCCTCGCTTCCGGAGAAGACATCAATATCATGATCCTTGATACCGAAGTCTATTCGAATACCGGCGGACAGATGTCTAAGTCGACCCCGCTTGCTGCTATGGCGCAATTCGCCGCAGGGGGGAAGAGGACGCCGAAAAAAAGCATCGGCGCGATAATGACCACCTATGGAAATGTGTATGTGGCACAGATCGCCTTCGGTGCAAACCAGGCGCAGGCGGTCAGGGCAATGGCAGAGGCAGATGCATACAAAGGGCCGTCGTTGATTATCGCCTATGCGACATGCATAGCGCAGGGTATAGACATGGGCAGGGGCGTCGACGAGCAGAAGAAGGCGGTCTCCTGCGGACACTGGCCGCTCTTCCGCTTTAACCCTGACCTTGAGGCACAGGGTAAGCCGCCTTTTATAATCGACAGCCAGGAGCCGACTATATCGTTCGAGGAATACGCGTACGGGGAGAACCGCTACAAGGCTCTGAAGATGAGCAGCCCGGAACTAGCGGCCGAGCTCATGAAGCAGGCCGAGGCGAACGTGAAGAGGAGATGGAAATACCTCAAGCATCTGGCGAAATGGACGCCGGGAGAGTAATTTTGTAAAAGGGCAGGCCTATGTGCCTGCCCTCATTCATATTGGGTAACACACGGAATGCCTGTAAGGGCTGCACTCCACCTTTCCCCCTTTTGCAGCTTTCGACCCGTACTATGTTACGCCTTTTTCTTAAATCCATCGACCAACCGATTCTTTCAAGAAACCGAAACTCTATCAAGGTTACAACTGGAATAAAACACTGCTGGAAAGACCTGAAGACGTTTATTGCCGCCACTACTCTTGTTTTTCCTGGCAGACCCGCGGCTCTCGATTATGGGAGTTCTTCCTCCTTGAAGTCCTCACTATTTATTGGCATAGTCATAAGTATCGAGATTGAGACCAATATCCTTTGCGCATTTGTACACAGGGTCGTAATCTTTATCCTTTGTTTCAATAAATCTCCTGGCACCAAAATTCTTCAAAACACTTCTGCCGTCCGGATCATTATGCATGTTTAAGAGAGCATCTTTCAGTTTTTTCTTGATGGGATCATCGATGTCGTTTCTCACAGCCAGCCCGTTCTCCGGCACATCAGGAGACATATCAAGAATAATGAGTTCGTTCTTTATTCTGTTATCAGTCCGTGCCATTCTCTCGAATACCGTATTTTTGGCGGCACCTATATCCGCCCTTTTATTGAGGACATCGTTTATTGCATCGCCATGAGTTCCCGCAAAGTAGGTCTCACGCAAATAAGTTTTATAATTTTTGATCCCGTGCTTTTTAAAATACGCCAAAGGGAGCAGATATCCCGCCGTAGTCGCCTTATCCACAAACGCAAATCTTTTTCCTCTCATGTCCTTCGCAGTTCTTATCCCGCTGTCTCCTCTCACAAAGATTAATCCGTGATAAGTGGATACGCCATCAAGGTCTTCAGGTCTTGCCAAGACTTCAATACTTAATTTTGAATGTGCCAACGTGTAGGTAAAACTTCCCAAAAAAGCGCCATCCAGGCCAAGAGAGAAGAAGTTATCAATAATGTTCCCATACTCGGTGAGAACCTTCAGCGTTATCTTCGCACCGACCTTTTCAGAGAGATAATCAGCAAGTGGTTGATACCGGTTCATTTGATCGAATATGTTCTGCTCAGGGATAACACCGATCACAAGGACTTTCCCTTGGAATACCTTCTTTGGAGGGGTCGTCTCTGTCTTGGTACAACCCGTTAAGATAGGCAAGAGGAAGCAAATTATAAGAAATAATGTGGGCATGCCTGAATAAATATAAAAGGTTTCGTCGCTGGATTGCAAGAGTTATTAACGCTCATCCGACAACTGCCCTATGAGTTCTATGATGTGAAATACCAGATATGTTTTAATTCTGTAGTTCATATCGTTGCGCAGAAGCTCATCTGTGCGGGTTATAGGGAATAACCGTGAATCGTGGCTGCTCCTCAAATCTATTTGTTACGACAGGGATAAAACAGTTCTTTAAATCCGAAACTGCCGAGGATTACAGGAAGTAACTTGCCGGGCGTGTTACGTCCTGAAAGAAGTGCAGTCCATCCAGGGGAGGGCGAATGGGAACATGGGGTCCGGGAAAGGATTGCCCAATAAGAGGGTTGCAATTTTCCGATTATCCCCTCAGGTGTTTCCAGAATTCTCTCGGAGTTACTATTTTTATTCCGTTATATTTTTTTAAGACCAAGAGGTCCTTGTCCCCTGTTATGATAAAATCCGCATCTCCGCCTAAAGCGGTCCCGATGATCCTGTCGTCGCTTTTATCCCTGCATACGGGCTTATCAACTACTTCTGGCTGTACTATTTCAGTCACGTCCCTTAAATATTGAATTATCTCTTGAACGACGGCGCGAGGGAGATGAATTTTAGCAACAAGGTTTTCCTTTGTCTCTGAGAGGATGTGCTCACTTATGACAATGTTATGTCCCTCCAGGCAGACCTCAAACACTTCAGCACAAAGGCCCCTGGCAGAAAAGGCCGCAATGATTACATTGGTGTCGAGCACCACTCTCACGAGATGGCCTTGAAGATATCCTCGTCGGTGAGCAGCCCTTCCGCCTCTGCAAAAGGCAGTGCCTTTTTTCGCAATTGCTGAAACCGTCTTACTGCGAGATAGCGGGCAACGGCGTCCCGGATGACTTCGCTTTTTGACGCCTTCTCTGCCTTTGCAACGATGTCCAGTTCCTTCTGTAGTTTGTCAGTCAGCCGTATTGTGATGGTCTCTTTCATGTCCAGCCTCCCTTATGTAAGACAATGTAACACAATTAGAACCACTGCGTCAAAGGCACAATAAGAGGGATTGAAAAAAAAGCGGTTAACCGCAGAGCACACGGAGATCACAGAGAAGGGATAACCGGAGCACTGCGACTGCCGGGGTCTCCCTAGTGTAGTGTTTCTAACGCTTCTTTACATAAATGCAGCAACGACCAAAGTCCCCGCGAAAGGGCATAAATGGCTGTCATTGCGGCTTGTCCGCAATCCTTCTGAAAGATTCCAGACAAGCTGGAATGACAATCATAAGGAAAAAGATTTAAGAAACACTACACTAATAATCTTCCAGGTGATACCACTCGGGGTTTTCGAGCCAGATGTTCGGCTGGCTGACGAACTTGATGATGTTTTCGAGGATACGGTAGTGCCTCTTCTCCTCCTCCGCGATCTTCAGGAATATTTCCTTCTGGTCGGGGACTACCTCTGCGGCCTTGGCCAGATAGAAATCCCGGGTCTGTTCCTCGATCCCCTGGGCCTTCTCATAGAGTTCGACCTCTGAAACATCGGCCTCGAACTGCTTCTTTTCTTTCATCTGGATGAAGATATTCTTGACGTCATTCAGGATCAGGGAGCCCGACAGCAGGACCTTATCGTTGTTCTTCATATTCTGGAAAAGCTTGTAGTGTTTCACCTCGGCGTCGGCGAGCATCGTGAGGATTGTTCTTAACCCCTTGTTCGTTGTTCGCGAAGCGACTTCCCGGTAGAAATCCTCGCCGTCTTTTTCCAACTGCATCGCATATTCATAAATGTCCACGGTAAGACCTCCCTTTCTCTTAATCGATGTAAGCCTGATGCGATCTTATATCACCTAATTACATAGTAGTTTCATTCCGGCGAAATGACAAGCATAAAATTTGGTCTGTGAATTATTTTCCGTGCAGATTACAATATGAGCATGACGAGCGTTGAGGAACGGCTGAGGGCCGCGCTGACCGCGCGTGGAGAGGAACTCTGGACGCTTGTCAGAGATCCCCACCCGGAAGTCGTATCGCAGGCGACACTCAACAGGAACCTTACCGAGGAGATGGCGGTTTTCGTCGCAAAGGGGAAAATCGCATCTGCCGAAACGCTCGGGTTTCTCGCGGGCGACGTCAGGTTCAAGGGCAGCTATAAACTGAAGCTCGCGATATGCAAGAACCCCAGGACGCCTCAGAAGGTGACGCTCTCCATGCTGAAATTCATCAGGCTCTTTGACCTTTCGGACATCACGCGTGACCAGCATATTCCTATCAATATACGGCAGAAGGTCGAAAGCATGATAGCCGAGAGGATACCTGCCATGCCCGTCGGGAACAAGACCGCGCTTGCGAAGAGGGCGTCCACGAACACCCTGCTTTCCCTCATGGAACGCGGCGACGAAAGGGTCATAAGTATCTGTCTTGACAGCCCGTCGCTCGCCGAGGCCCATCTATACAAGCTCATCAATAACGCCCGAACAAAGCCTGCCGTGATAAAGATGCTTGCCGGCCATACGAAATGGTCCCTAAGTTATTTTGTGAGGTTTGCCCTGATACGGAATTTCTATACCCCCATGCTGTTTGTCGCCAAATTTATCACGCAGATGAAGACTAACGATCTTAAAGACCTTTATTCCGACCCGAAGGTCCCGTCGTCGACGAAACCTTTTATATTCCGGGAACTCGGCCAACGGGGCGAGACAGTCGATATCCAGCAGGAAGTGACTTATGACCTGTACGACGACGATGACCGCGGCTTGTCGGATCCGGGGAGTAATTCGGAATAACTGATAAATCCATACGTCTTTACCCCATCCAATACCCTATCCATTCGTCCAGCTGTGTCCTCGAAACAGCCCCGTTGATCTCATTGACCTGTTGTCCGCCACGGTAAAGGGTCAGCCTCGGCAGAGACATGACATCGAATCGCCTTGCGAGAGAGATCTCCTTCTCCGTGTTTACCATGACGACCTTGAGCCTGCCTGCCATTCGCACGGCCAGTTCCTGAATGGCCGGCATCATGCCCCGGCAGTGGGCGCACCATGGCGCCCAGTAGAAGACGAGCACAAGACCCGGGGAATCGAAGACCTCGGAATCAAAATTTGCGCCAGTACCTTCAACCGGGGCACGCGGGAAGTCCAGATAGGCCTTGCATTTTCCGCATTTTGGCGTTTCAGCGAGTCTGTCAACCGGTACCCGGTTTACGGTCCTGCAGGACCTGCATCTCAAGAGAGCGGCGCTGTTACTCATCGTTTTCCTCCATACAGATTAGCACAGAACAAGGAGCATTCAAGTTTTACTATTTACCCCTGTGTCATGTAAAATTTAAAAAAATCAAAAGGGAGTACATTATGTTGATCGTAATGCATCACTGGGCTACCGCTAAAGACGTAGAGACCGTCAAAAAGACGATCTCCAGCCTCGGCCTCAAGCCCGTGGCTATCCCCGGGGCGGAGAGG
The DNA here is from genome assembly GCA_044450345.1 of Thermodesulfovibrionales bacterium. Classification (GTDB taxonomy): domain Bacteria; phylum Nitrospirota; class Thermodesulfovibrionia; order Thermodesulfovibrionales; family UBA6898; genus Sulfobium. The sequence goes on from JBIOIY010000015.1 coordinate 15,137, forward strand.
ACCGCCATTGGAGTGATAGGGAACCAGGGGTGGGTGGATGACTCGCCGTTCAGGGGCATCGGGGCGGTAATGGAGATCATCCATGTCACGAAGCCCTACAAGCTTGTAAGCAGGGACTTCCACCCGGCCGATACCGTCGTCAAACTGCCGGGAAGGGTCAGGATAGGGGGAAAATCACCCCTTGTCATAATCGCAGGTCCCTGCGCAATAGAGAGCAGAGAACAGATATTCAAGACAGCGCGTTTCCTGAAGAAGACAGGGGTCACTATTTTAAGAGGAGGCGCGTATAAGCCCCGGACCAGCCCTCATAGTTTCCAGGGGCTGAGGGAGGAGGGACTGGAGCTTCTGGATGCGGTGAGAAAGGAGGTCGGGATCCTGGTAGTCACCGAGGTAATGAGTCCCGAGCATGTCGGGATGGTGGCCGGAAAGGTCGACATTCTCCAGATCGGGGCGAGAAATATGCAAAATTACGATCTCCTCACCGAAGTGGGAAAGACAAAGAAACCCGTGGTTTTGAAACGGGGGCTTTCGGCGACAGTCGAAGAATGGCTGGCGTCAGCCGAGTATATACTGCTTGGGGGCAACCGTAATGTAATTCTCTGCGAGCGGGGCATAAGGACCTTCGAACCCTCTACGAGGAACACGGCGGACCTTTCAATAATACCCCTGGTCAAATCGATCTCGCATCTGCCGGTGATCTTCGATCCGAGCCACGCAACCGGGAAGAGGAGCCTGGTGCCGCACATGGCGTTAGCCTCTGTCGTGGTGGGAGCCCACGGTGTTATGGTTGAGGTCCATCCGGATCCGGAGCATGCCCTTTCGGACGGACCCCAGTCGCTTCACTTTAAGGAGTTCGAGTCCCTAAAAAAAAGGATCGCCGCGCTCGAAGGGTTTATGAAAAAGAGCTCTAACTGCAGTCGTCTTTGATCAGCATCGCCTCTTTTACCACATTTGCTTTTTCCCTGCCGACGAGTTTTTCAACAATCGCAAGGGCAAAACATAGCGCGGTGCCGGGGCCTCTGCTGGTCATGATATTTCCGTCTTCCACAACGGTTTTATCCTGATAGATTGCGCCTCCAAGCTTTTCACTGTAGGAGGGGTAAGCTGTGGCACGTCTGCCTTCGAGGACCCCTGCGTTTGCAAGTACGTAAGGTGCCGCGCATATCGCGCCGGTAAGCTTGCCTTTCCTATGGAAATCCCGAATAAGATTCTTAACCTCCCCGCTCGCATTGAGGTTATCGGATCCCGGTTGTCCGCCCGGCAAGATAATCATATCGAAGTCATCGGCGGTTATCGTGTCAATAGTGGTATCGGGGGCCACTTTTACATGACGTGCGCTTTCTATCAGAGCGCTGTGCAGACCTGCAACGGTCACCTCTATCCCGGCCCTTCTCAGAACATCGATAATCGCCATAGCCTCTATCTCTTCAAACCCGTCCGCAAGGGGCACTACTACCTTAGGCATTGGACACCTCCTGAAATTATTTTCTATTTGCAATTAGGTCTCAGCCCACACTTGCACACTGAAGACTGGCCTCTGTCAAAGTACTGTCTTTGGTGAAATAATTCGTTATGCCCCGCAGAGGACCTTGATCGTTTTTTTGTCGTCGGCCGTCTTAAAAACGCACGTTGCGGTCTTGCCTGAACTGGTGGTGGAGTAAAAATAGTAGATCATGATGCCGGCGTTGGCAATGATCCTGGATATCCTCTCCAGAGCCCCCACTTTGTTTTCGGTTTCCACGAGGACGACCGATGAATCCTGGATATCGTCGGCGCCCAGCTTGTCGAGGGCTTTTTCTGCCTTTATAAGATCGTTCACAATCAGGGTGAAGATCGCCTTGCGGCGTGTGCCGCTGGCCGAGTATCCAGTGCCGGCGAGTATGTTCACATTCTCTGCTGCGAGTGCCGACGCCACTCTTGCGGTTAACCCCACACAATCCACAAAGGTCGCCGTAATCTCTTTCGCCGTCCTGGCTGTAAACGCAGGCACTGAGAGCTTCCTGGATGCCGGTGCCTTTTTCGCTACAGGGTTTGCCGCTGTTGTCTTGGCCGTCTTCACGGTCACTCTCTTCGCTGCCTTAGTCATAGGTTCTCTATCTCCTTATAATGTATTCCTGCCGCCCGGGGGCTGACAGGTGATGGCCGACTGACGGATTGTCTTTGTTATTGTGAAAAGACGATCTAATTTACTATATCCTGCAGGCAGAGGACAAGCCTCATCCCGACTTTTTAGTCAAGTGAAAGAGGAAGACGACTTTAGGAATAAGTCAGTTTTCAGCAGTCGCAACAGAGGGCCAAGGGGAGGGAGTTATGAGAACCGTTTTCGCTATGCCGGGAATGAATTTTCGGCGGGGGAAATGGTATAGTGATACGCTGCAATTTGGCGATTTTTTTTCTTTCATCTTTTCGGTGTTAATGGTAAAATTGTAAAGTTATTTTATAAATTCATAAAAAAGGCTTATAATTGAAGCTATGAATCTTAAGAAGATAGAAAAAGGCGTGAGACTTATTATCGAGGGTATAGGTGAAGACCCTGAAAGGCCCGGAATAAAGGGTACGCCTCAGCGCGTTGCCAGAATGTACCAGGAGATATTTTCCGGGCTGGAGACCCCCACAGAGGAAATCCTGCAGCATATAGAGGGGGAAAGCCACGATGAACTGGTACTCCTGAAAGACATCCCCTTTTATTCGGTCTGTGAACATCATCTGCTGCCCTTTATCGGGAAGGCGCATGTGGCATATGTCCCCGGTGCAGGCAAAATAGCAGGGATCGGAGAACTTGCGAAGGCTGTGGAGATTTTTGCAAAAAGGCCCCAGGTGCAGGAGCGGCTGACCGCACAGCTCGCCGACATGATCATGATGAAGCTAAAGCCGAAAGGAGCGATGGTCATTATCGATGCAGAGCATCTCTGTCTCTCGATGAGAGGGATGAAGAAGCCGGGGGCGAGGACTGTAACCTCGGCGGTGCGGGGCATCTTTAGGTCCAAGGAATCGACGCGGCAGGAATTGCTCGAACTTATAAAGAGAAAGGACTGAGAAGTGTTAGTGATTGGTGTCGGTGTCAGGAAAATACAATACCGATAGTGAATACCATCATTAAACATTTTTTTTAAAGACTGATACTAAAACATACACTCAATCACCGACATTAAATAAAGGAGGAGAAAAGGATGGCAGCAAAAATCATAAGCGGTACGGAGATCGCCGCGCAGATAAGGGAAGAACTCAAGAAGGAAGTTGCCGAGATGAAGGAAAAGCATGGGGCCGTCCCGGGGCTGGTGACTATTCTCGTCGGTAAAAATCCGGCGTCGGTCAGCTATGTTACCGGCAAGCATAAGGCTGCGGACGAGATCGGTTTCTTTTCGATACAGGACGATCAGCCTGAGGATGTATCCGAGGCCGACCTGCTCAAACTCATTGACAAGTACAATAAGGACCCGAAGGTGCACGGCATCCTGGTCCAGCTTCCCCTTCCGAAGCATATCGATGAAAAGAAGGTCCTGAATGCCATCGACCCGGACAAGGACGTCGACGGGTTCCACCCGGTCAATGTCGGCCGTCTGCTGATCGGCGGGGCCGAGGCTAAGTTTCTTCCCTGCACGCCTGCGGGCATCCAGGAACTGATCGTCCGTTCCGGATTCGAGACATCCGGCGCGGAAGTTGTGGTCGTCGGCCGCTCGAACATCGTCGGCAAACCGATTGCCAACATAATGCTCCAGAAGGGCAAGGGCGCCAACTCTACGGTCACTGTAGTGCATACGGGGACCAAGAACATGGAGGCGCACTGTAAACGCGCCGATATCCTTATTGTTGCGGCGGGTGTGCCGGGCCTCGTGAAGCCTGAGTGGATCAAGCCGGGAGCTTGCGTTATAGACGTCGGTGTAAACCGCGTCGGCGAGAAGAAAAGCGAGAAGACAGGCAAGATGGTGCCGATCCTTAAGGGGGACGTTGACTTCGACGCGGCAAAGGAGATTGCGGGGGCTATCACGCCTGTGCCGGGCGGGGTAGGGCCGATGACGATCACTATGCTTATGAAGAACACCGTCAAGTCGGCGAAATTGCACGCAGGGATCAAGTAGTTTAAAAACTAATTAAGATTTCTAAGGGCGGAAGAAATTCCGCCCTTTTTTGCTCAGGAAAAAAGTTGCTTCAGATAAAAATAACCTTGACTTTATTTCTTGCATCATCAAAGATGTTTTTTCTTATTTGTCGGTAATTTGCGCTGCCCAATAAATAGGCATATCAGAGAACTACCTGTTTTTGCACGGCAATTCATTTTTTTTATCCGGGTTCTGAACAGACATTGTTAGTTTCCTGATTCTCTTCGCTGCTGAGGGCAGGTATCCCGATTTGTCCCCTATATCGGAGGCCCGAGGCATAAAGGTCTTTTTGGACATTTTGAACATGAGGAGAAGCAACGAGGCGGTAAATCTCTTGTCCGGGAGCGCCTTTATTTCCCCCCGTTCATGGGGAGGGTTATTACGAATCTGGAGCCCTTGTTGAGTTCGCTTTCTGCCGTGAGGTTTCCGTTTAGTTTCCTGATGATGCTATAGCTGACCGCCAGACCGAGACCCGTTCCGTCCTCTTTTGTGGTATAAAAGGGTTCGAAGATCCTGTCCAGATTCTCTTTGTCAATTCCTATCCCCGTGTCCTCAAAAACGATCATGATACAGTTGTTCTCCGCCATGCTCCGAATAGTGAGGGTGCCCCCGTGCGGCATTGCGTCCGCTGCATTCAACACGATATTCACGATGACCTGGGAGAGCCGGTTTACGTCTGTGGTCAGCGCCGGGACATCAGGCATGAGTTCTTTCATGATGGTGATGCCCTGTATCCTCTTGTCGTACTGGATGAGGGAAAGGGAATTTTCAATAATGCTGTTCACCCTGCAGAGCTTGAGTTCTACGGGCAGCATCCTCGAAAAACCCGAAAGCTGCTTCATGATGTCCGAAATTCTGTTCATATGGAAAAAGATGGTCTCGATGGTCTCCTTCTTGAATTCATCCTCCTCCATATCCATCAATACCCTGATAAATGAAAAAACCGATGTGAGGGGGTTCCCTATTTCAGAGGTTATGCCCGAAGTCAGTCGTTCGAGGGCCGCGAGTTTTTCTGAATGCATCATCTCGAGCTCCTTTTCATGTTTTGCACGTTCTTCGGCTTTTTCCCTTTTCCTGTATAACACGATCAGCAGTGCAGAGATGCCGCTGGTTACAGTAAAGATCAAGATTATGATCCATGAATACAACTTCATGGACCTCTTTATCGAGACGGTGACCTCGGAGTATGGGGCCGACACAGCGACGATCCATCTGGAACCTCCCACAGCTGCGGTGGAAAAGGCCAGGATTTTATCTTCCCCCGTAGGCGCGACGTATCTCCCGTAATAGTCGCCTTTTCCTTCGATGATCCTTTTCTCCGCGTCGAAGGTCTTATGACACTTGAAGCAGGAAGAGTCGGTCTTGTATAAATTCCTGCCGACCATATCAGGCTGGGTCGGATGGTAAAGGAGGTTCCCTTTTTCATCCATCATCCATGCATGCCCTCTGGCGCCTGATTTGATGGGGCTGAGGAATGTTCTTGCGACGTCCTGTATATCGAGCGAAAGCACCATGGCGCCGTGAAGAGAGCCGGAACGACAGATGGGAGCGGCGATAAACAACCTCTCTGTATCCTGGTTTATGAGCGCATCTCCAGGGCACCCCTTTTTTGTCATTTCGACCAAACTTTTGCCGTCCCGGCTTTTGGCGGCAAGCTCACCCCTGGTGAAGAGTATCTTCCCCGAACCATCCAGTAACTCGATCCGCTTCTGCGCGTTGCCCATGTCCTTAAAAACCACGTCGGTCAGCGGCGCAAAGTCCGCTTCCCGACGGACCTGAGACCTCGACACGAAATAAGCGATATGGAGCATTTTATTTTTTAGCCCGTCAAGATAGGCCTGAATGTTTGACGCCTCCGCATTTGCAAGGAGTTGCTGCTGCTTATTGAACTGTTCGGCTGTCTCCATCTGGAGCGTCCGCTGAAAAGATACGCTCAATGCGATGAGAGATGCAATGATAACCGCAAGGACTCCCATGATGACAAAATACGCCTTCATCTCATCTCCTCATCTTTATTGGTCAATCCCAAATGTCTTAAGCCTTTTCCAGAGTGTAACCCTGCTGATCCCGAGGTGCTTTGCGGCCAGGGTCTTATTGCCTTTATACAGGGAAAGTGCCGAACGTATCTCCTCCTGGCCGATACGGCCCTCGTTTCCCTCTGTCTTTTTCTCATGTACGAGATATTCCGGGAGATCAGAGATTTCTATGGTATCATTTCTGCAGGTGGCGACGCTGTGCTCCAGGGCATTGATGAGCCGCCGCACATTACCCGGCCAGGGGAAGTCTGTGAGGATCTCCATCGCCGCCGGGCTTATGTTCCGGATCTCTTTCCCGTTGACAACGGAAATCTTCATTAGGTAATGAAGTGCAATGAGAGGGATGTCTTCCCTTCGTTCTCTCAGCGGCGGAACGTTGATCACGATGGAATTTATCCTGTAGAGGAGGTCCTCCCTGAATTTTCCCGTCTGCAGAAGGTTGCTGAGGTCCTTGTTTGTGGCTGATATAAGCCTTATGTTCACCGGGACCGGTTTATGGTCACCGACGCGCTCCACGACCTTATCTTCAAGGACGCGGAGGAGTTTAACCTGCATCGTCATCGGCATATCTCCGATCTCGTCCAGGAAGATGCCCCCCTCATTCGCTGCTTCAAACCTTCCTATACGGTCGCTTACCGCACCCGTGAAGGAACCTCTCTTGTGGCCGAAAAGCTCGCTTTCGAGAAGCTGCTCATTCAGTGACGCGCAGTTCAGTTGTATGAATGGCCCGTCCCTGCGCCTGCTCAGCTTGTGTATTGCGCGGGCAACCAGGTTTTTACCGGAGCCGCTTTCCCCGCATATAAGGACAGGTGCTTCACTCGATGCGGCGTTCCGTATGTGCTCATATAATCTCTGCATGGGGACGCTCTTCCCCAACAGCCCCATGAACCAGTAGTCCTGTCGCAGTTCCTCCTTCAACTCCTGCAATTCCATTTCCTTGTTGTAAAGGGATGTCATGTCCGTCATCGACTCGACCGTGCCGATGATTTCACCACGATCATCCCGTAAAGTAACGGCGTTCTTAAGAAGAAGCACGTTCCTTCCGTTGCCGGTCCGTATCCTGCATTTCCTGTTGTAAACGGCGCCGGATTTTTCGAGTTGACTGTCTATGCAGCCGCCGGACTTGTCCAGGACCATACAGGTATCACAATGGAATATGGAACATTCCTTGCCGATCACGTCTTCTTTTCGATAGCCGGTTATCTCTTCAGCGGCGCGGTTGAATAGCAGGATAATGCCTTTGTTATCAACCACCATGAGGCCATCCCTCATGACCTCAAACATTTCAGGCAGGAACTGCGCGTCTTTTAGAAGTCTATCCAGCATGGTTATATTCATACGGTTAATAGGGAATAACCTTTACCTATTATAATGGAAAAAAGCGGCCGGTGAAAAGAATATTATGATACACACATGCTTATTTTACGGCAAAACACGGATCGGATGAGAACGTGTATTATTTCTCACGGCTGGTATGCTGATTTGTCCCCTATATCGAAGGCGAGAGGCATAAAGGCCTTCCTGAACATGAAGAGGAGAAGCAACGAGGCGATAAGTGCGAGACCGTATATCGCTGTCCGGTGAGACAGTGCCCCAAGCGAATAAAAGAAGATGAACGCCGGCATCAGGAAGGCAAGTATGTATCCTTCAATGAGTTGGAAACAGAAGGCTTCTTTGGCGGTAACAAAACCGAGACATAGGGAGATCGGGATCAACAGAAGTGCTCCGTACGCCGGCCCGCCCGGCAAAAGGACTGCAGGATTGCCCTTGCCCGTGAAAAAGAGAACGGCAAGACATAACACGGCGACGTAATATATCTTTTTAAGGACCCGATGGAATTTCCCGACGTAAAGGTGGATGAAGAACACGCTCAGGCCTGTGCTGAAGTATAAAATGAGTAGAAGTATGTCGGCTGCCAGACCGGAAGAGATTACCGGATAGTTAAGGACATCGGGATTGGTAAGACCCAGCACCGCAAGGACTGCCGATATGCTGACCGTGATGGCCGAAAGTAATATGCCCGCCCTGTAAAGGACCACCGTGATCTTATCTTCCCTTGTCAGAGGCTGGTAGTAGGATCGTTCGCCCATAGAAAAGTATACCACAATGGGCCCGCTATCTTGATAATATGGGCTGAAAAGACCTATTATTACTGAAATACATGGAAGACCATCAAGGAGCGGACTATGCCTAAGATAACGATTCAGGACTTTCTAAGGAAGAAGACGGAAGGCAAAAAGATATCGATGCTTACGGCCTATGACTTTCCCTTCGCCCAGATAGTCGATGAAGCGGGCATCGACGGCATCCTCGTCGGGGACTCGCTCGGCATGGTCGTGCAGGGGCTTGAGAATACCCTTCCGGTGACCATGGACGAGATGATCTATCACACGAAACTCGTAACCCGCGCCGTGAAAAACGCGATAGTCATAGGAGACATGCCGTTCATGTCTTACCAGACGGGTGTCGGGGACGCGGTCAGGAACGCCGGGAGATTTCTGAAGGAGGCCGGCGCTTCCGCGATAAAGCTTGAAGGAGGCGCTGAAGTGGCAGACCGGATCAGGGCCATGGCCCGGGCCGATATTCCTGTCATGGCGCATATCGGCCTGACTCCTCAGTCGATACACAGGATGGGAGGATACAAGGTCCAGGGCAAGACGGAAGAGGCGGCGGCGAGGCTGATCGGGGAGGCCAGAATGGCCGAGGACGCAGGGGCCTTTGCACTTCTCCTTGAAGCGATACCGATGGGTCTCGCAAAAAATATCACAGAGGAACTTTCTATCCCCACTATAGGCATAGGCGCCGGACCATACTGCGACGGACAGGTGCTTGTGCTGCATGACGTGATAGGCATGTTCGAAAGGTTTGTCCCGAAATTCGTGAAGCGCTACGCGAACCTGAAGGAATCGGCGCTCAAGGCCGTAAGAGATTATAAGGAAGAGGTCGAAAAAGGGGTATTCCCCGCCGAAGACACAAGCTTCAGGTAGTTCCCGAGCTACGAAGTTTTTTTGTAATATGAACTCTAAGACTATTTTAAGGAGTCGATGATGGATATTTGCCCATGCGGATCAAAGTTGGCTTACGATGAATGCTGCAGGCCTCTGATAGACGGCGAGAGATCTGCGGCAACTGCGGAACAGGTCATGCGCGCCCGTTATAGCGCGTACGCCCGGACGGGAATCGGCTATCTGCTCTCATCCCTTCATCCCGACCACCGGGCGGACTTCGACGAGAAAAGCACCCGTTCCTGGTCGGCAAGCTCGGAATGGCATAACCTCCAAATCGTGGAGACGGCGGGCGGCGGACCGGAAGACAGCGAAGGACGGGTCGAATTCATCGCGTCGTATACCGAGAAGGGCATCAGGAAAGATCATCACGAAATGGCCACGTTCGCGAAGAAAGACGGCATATGGTATTTTATGAACGGGGAAGTGGTGCCTCCGAAACCGGTCGTCCGTTCGGCTCCGAAAACCGGGCGTAATGAGCCGTGCCCATGCGGAAGCGGCAAGAAATTCAAAAAATGCTGCGCAGGGTGAGCCCCTTAGAGATTCATCCCCACGGGATATGGTAGAGGCAGACACGCCTCAGGAATTCTGCGCGGGCTCGGCCCGTACTTTCAGGATGCGGCGTCCCTTCATACTCACTATCGTGAATGTGCGTGAGTCCGTGTTGAGGCTGTCCCCTACCGACGGCAGCCTCTGAAAATTCGAGAGTAGGTACCCGCCGAGCGTGTCGTATTCATTCGACTCCGGGATGTCGAAATGGTAGTCTTCATTCAGGTCGCGGATTGCCAGGGAGGCATCGATCAGCGTCGCTCCGTCCTTAAGCGTCTGTACCGGACTTTCCGTGTCATATTCATCCCGTATCTCGCCTACGATCTCCTCGATCAGGTCTTCGATTGTCACAAGTCCTGCAACCGCACCGTATTCGTCTACAACAATGCCCATATGCAGCCTCTTCTTCTGCATCTCCCTCATCAGCGCGCTTATCTTCATGCTTTCGGGGACGAAGAGCGCATAATGCAGCAGGTCCGAGATCTTGAAATCTCTCTTGTGGGCGAGTGTATTGAAAACGTCTTTGCTGTAGAGAATGCCTTTAATGTCGGACTTGTCTTTATCGTAGACAGGATATCTCGAAAAGTTTTCTTCGGCGATCCTCCTGATTATCGTTTCCGGAGAATCGTTTATGTTGAACGCCACCATCTCGGTTGAAGGCACGATCACACCTTTGACGGATATGTCTGTGAAGCGGAAGACGCTGTGGATGAGTTCATGTTCTGTCGGCTCGAATATCCCCCGGTCCTTTCCCTCCTCTATGAGAAGTTTTATCTCCTCTTCGCTTATGAAGGAACGCTCCGAGTAGGCCTTTGTCCCGAAAGGGCTGAGGATAAGGTTAGTGCTTTTGGTAAGGACCGTCACGAAGACCGATGAGATCTTCGAGATGAATGATAATGGGCGTGCGACAAAAAGTCCGATGCGTTCGGGATTTCTCAGCGCAATCGATTTTGGCACGAGTTCCCCGATGATGAGTGTGAAGTAGGAGATCACGATAACGGTGATCGCAAGCGATAACGGCTCTGCGGCCGATGCGATGAAGTGGATGGGAACGTTTGCAAGGAGTGGTTTCAGTACCTTAACCGACGCCGCTCCGCCTATCGCCGAGGTGATAGACCCCATAACCGTAACGCCTATCTGGACGGTGGCGAGAAGCCTGTCGGGTTCGGCCTGGAGCTTCATAAGCGTGCCGGCCCTATGGCTCCCCTTGTCGAAAAGCTGTTTTACGTATGATTTTCTTGCGGTGACAACGGCGATCTCAGATGCAGCAAAGAACCCGTTCATAAGCAGAAAAATCAGGATGAAAAATATCTCGAGTGTCATTTTCTATTTTTATAATTATACATGATTATTCGCCGGCGCAAAAGCAGGCATTTTCAGCGACAGTGCCCCGAAATGTCTAAGCGCCCATATCCCCCAGTGCATACTGCGTAATAGCCACTGCAGTAATCGCTGCGGTTTCAGCCCTCAGGATCCTTCTGCCGAGGGTCGCCCTGACAAACCCCTTTTCTGACGCGGCCTTAATCTCCTCCGCCGAAAAACCTCCCTCCGGGCCGGTGAAGAGGGATATCTTCTCACGGCCCCTGAATCTGTCCAACGCGTTACCGAACCCTTCTCCTCCCTGCTCCCAGAAGATGATGCCCTCCAAAGGAGACGCCGTACCGAGGTTTGTAAACTCGATGGTCTCCCGGATCAGGGGGATTGAATTCCTTCCTGCCTGTCTCGAAGCCTCCTCGGCTATCTTCATCCATCTGCCTATCTTCCTTGACGCCCTCACCTGACATCTTCCGGTGACAACAGGAACGATTTCCTTTACGCCAAGTTCCGTGGCCTTCCGGATGACGAGGTCCATCTTTTCTCCTTTGAGAAGCCCCTGAAGGAGTGTTATGTCCAGCGGTGACTCGGCCTGAAGGTCTATCTTTTCGATCAGCTCCGCTGACACTTCTTTGTTTGCCACGCCGGTGATTGTCGCGGAATAGACGTTCCCTTTCTCGTCGTGAATAAAAAGCGGATCGCCGGTACGGCACCGAAGCACCGTCACAAGATACCGCGCCTTTTCACCCCTGATAGTAATGAAACGGGAATGCAGATCGGAGTCAGTCAGGAACAGTCTAGCCATGCAAAATCAATGTTCGACGCCGGAGAAAAGGTCCTTCAGCTTCTCCTTGAAACTTTTAGAGACTTCGTCGCCGTTTATCGAGGCGAATTCCTCGAGTAGTTCCTTTTGCCGTGGAGTGAGTTTCTTTGGAACGTCTATATAAATTTTTACTACCTGGTTGCCTCTTTGATGACCGCCTACACGCGGGGCCCCCTTTCCCTTCAGATAAAAGAGCCTGCCCGAAGACGTTCCGGCCGGGATCTTTATCTTCGAGGTCCCGTCGAGCGAAGGGACCTCGATCTCGGCCCCGAGCGCTGCCTGCGGAAAAGAGACCGGTACCTCGCAGAAGATCTCCGTCCCCTCTCGTTTGAAAAAGGGATGTTCCTGGACGTTAAGGACGATGTAAAGGTCGCCCTTCGGGCCGCTGTAAAGGCCCGGTTCGCCTTCACTATATATTTTCAGCCTCGATCCGCTGTCGACTCCGGCAGGGATCTTGACGCTGAAGCTCTTCATCTTTTCGACTTTACCCTTGCCCTTACAGGTCTTACAGGGATTTGCGATGATCTTGCCGGCGCCGTAGCATTTACCGCATGTCTTCGACACGTTGAAAAAGCCCTGCTGAAAACGGACCTGCCCCGCGCCTTTGCAGGAGGGACAGACTACCGGCTGCTTGCCGGGTTCAGAGCCCGAACCCTTGCACTCTTCGCACTCATCCAGGCGGGGGAATTCGATTGTCTTCTCGGTGCCGAATACCGCCTCGGAGAGTGTTATTGCCAGATCATACCTGAGGTCGCCCCCCTTAGTCGGCCTCTGTCTTCTCTGGCCTCCGAAGGCCCCGAATATATCTCCGAAGATATCTTCAAAGACATCCCCGAAGCCTGCGCCGGAGGCGAAAGGACCATAGCCGGCCCCGCCCGGGCCCTCGGCCGATCCATAGCGGTCATAATTGGCCCTCTTAGAAGGGTCGCTGAGACAGGAATATGCCTCATTGATCTCTTTGAATTTCTCCTCCGAAGCCTTGTTCCCGGAGTTCCTGTCGGGGTGGTATTTCATCGCAAGCTGCCGGAAGGCCTTCTTGAGGTCGGCCTCGGAAGCGTCTTTTGAAACGCCGAGTAACTCGTAGTAATCTTTCATGTCAGCATCTTACTTCCTGTAGGTTGTGGTATGTTCTCTCATGGACGTAAAAAGGGCCCGGAGGCCATAGGACCTTCGGACCCTCTATTATAAACGTTTCTCTATTTCTTGTCCTTGTCTACGTCTTCAAACTCAGCTTCGACCACTTCTTCCTCTCCTTCTTTCTTTGCCTGCTGGGCCCCGCCGCCGTCCTGAGGTTGTGCACCGGCTGACTTGTAAATATGCTCGGCAAGTTTGTGAGAGACAGTAGTAAGCCGGTCGGTGGCTGCCTTGATCTCGTTGGGGTCGGTGCTCGAGTCCTTCACCTTCCTGCACTGTTCGAGCGCCTCTTCTATATCCCTCTTTTCGTCGGCGCTGATCTTGTCTCCATAATCCTTCAGAGACTTTTCGACGCTATATACGAGGGTATCTGCAGTGTTCTTTGCCTCTGCAAGCTGCTTCTTCTTCCTGTCCTCTTCAGCGTGTGAATCAGCGTCGCGGACCATCTTCTTTATCTCTTCTTCGTTGAGGCCGCTTGAGGCGGTTATCCTGATCGACTGTTCCTTGTTTGTGCCGAGGTCTTTGGCCGAGACGTGCAGGATCCCGTTGGCGTCGATATCGAACGTGACCTCGATCTGAGGGATGCCTCTGGGCGCCGGGGGAATGCCGATAAGTTCGAAATTTCCGAGAAGCTTGTTGTCCGCGGCCATCTCCCTCTCTCCCTGAAAGATCTTTATCGTCACAGCAGGCTGATTGTCGGTTGCAGTGGAAAAGATCTGGCTCTTTTTCGTCGGGATCGTAGTGTTTCTTTCGATGATCTTTGTGAAGATACCGCCGAGGGTCTCGATGCCGAGCGAAAGAGGGGTCACGTCGAGGAGCAGGACCTCCTTTACGTCGCCTTTAAGGACCGCGGCCTGGATCCCCGCTCCGACCGCGACGACTTCATCGGGGTTTACCGTCTTGTTCGGCTCTTTCCCGAAGAAGCTCTGCACGACCTGCTGGACCTTCGGGGTCCTAGTCTGGCCTCCCACAAGGAGGACCTCGTCGATATTCGTGACGGAGAGGTTTGAATCCGAAAGGGCATTTTTACATGGACCTGTGGTGTTTTCGATCAGATCGCCCACAAGTTGTTCGAGTTTTGCCCTGGATATTTTCATGAGCAGGTGTTTCGGCCCCGACGCATCTGCCGTGACGAAAGGAAGGTTGATTTCGGTCTCGGTCGCAGTCGAAAGTTCTATCTTTGCTTTTTCCGCGGCTTCCTTCAGCCTCTGCAGTGCCATCTTGTCCTTCTTGAGGTCTATCCCCTGGTCTTTCCTGAATTCCTCCACGAGCCAATCGAGTATGCGGAGGTCGAAATCGTCGCCTCCCAGATAGGTGTCGCCGTTTGTGGATTTGACCTCGATGACGCCTTCGCCTATTTCGAGGATCGATATATCGAACGTGCCGCCGCCGAGGTCGTAGACCGCCACCTTCTCTTCTTTCTTCTTGTCCATCCCGTAGGCGAGCGCAGCCGCCGTAGGTTCATTAATGATCCTCAAAACGTTCAGCCCCGCGATCCTTCCCGCGTCCTTCGTTGCTTGTCTCTGGCTGTCATCGAAGTATGCAGGCACGGTAATAACGGCTTCTGTGATTTTTTCTCCCAGGTAATCCTCCGCCGACTGTTTCAGCTTCTGGAGGATCATTGCCGATATCTCGGGGGGCGAATACCGTTTGCCCATTATCTCCACATGGGCATCCCCGTTTGAAGCCTCGACGATCTTGTAGGGAAGCCTCTTTTTTGCGTGCTCCACCTCGGGCGTATTATACTTTCGCCCCATCAGTCTCTTTATAGAAAAAATCGTATTTTCAGGATTCGTGATCGCCTGTCTCTTCGCTATCTGGCCGACGAGACGTTCGCCTTTGTCGGTAATAGCAACTATCGAGGGTGTTGTCCTGCTCCCCTCCTGGTTAGGTATGACTACCGGTTCTCCTCCCTGCACAACCGAAACGCAGGAATTGGTTGTTCCAAGGTCAATGCCGATTGCTTTTCCCATCTTATTCTTCCTCCTCTATATTTTCGTTTTTTATCTGCCGGTCCGAATGCTGTGCTGCTTTGCCTTCACCTGTTTTCTTCGGATTGACCGACACGGCGACAAGGGAAGGCCGCAAGACCTTGTCGTGAAGGAGATAGCCCGCCCTCAGTTCCTCGGCCACCATCTTGTCTTCCATGTCTTCCCGCTCCACCTGCACCATAGCGTGGTGCACGGAGGGGTCGAACTTTTTCCCCAAAGACTCTATCCTCACCAGCCCGAATTTTTCGAGCGTTCTTTGGAGCTCCTTCAGCGTTATCTCGACACCCTTGACCACGCCGGTCTTGGGGTTGCACAAAGCGTGCTTGAGCGCCAGCTCCAGATTATCGATGGCCGGCAACAACTCATAAAGAAGGGACTCGTTGCCGTACCGTGTGAGATCTTCTTTTTCCTTGTTTACCCTCTTCCTATAATTATCAAATTCCGCGTACAATCTCAAGTATTTATCGTTGAGTGCCTTAAGGGCCGAAGCGTCTTCCGCCTTCGGCTTTTCAGCAGATGTTTCTTCTGTTCGGCCGTCAACGAAGATAAGCTCTTCATCCTTTTTTTCTGCGGAATAGTCGTCTGTGGTGTCGCGTTCGTCCACTTGGTAATCCCCCTATCTATAAGGACAGCATTTCGGTGATATATTTAGCTGTCAAATCGACGATCGACATCGCCTGTGAGTAGTTCATCCTGGTAGGGCCGATTATCCCAACCGCGCCGATCGGTCTTTTGCCCTCCTTGTAGGTCGCCGCCACGAGGCTGAATTTTTTCATCTCGTCAAGAGGGTTTTCCGAACCTATGAAAACCTGCGGTCCTTCAGCGTCGGCGATTTTGTCGAGGAGCCTGACGATAATGTGCTTGTCTTCGATGGTCTTCAGAAGTTCCTTTATCCTGTCGACGTCGCAGAAATCGGGAAGGGCGAGGACCTCGGAGAGGCCGGAGATGTAAATAGTGCCCGGCGAGGAAGAAAAAACAGCGTTGCATATCTTCATGGCCTCGGAAATCAGGTCGTCGCAGAGCACCCTCTCCCTCGCCAGTTCCTTCACCACAACCTTCCTGATATCTTCGATCGTGTGCCCAGAAAATTGAGAATTGATATAGGAAGTGATCCGGTTCAAGTCCCTCTGAGAGAGGTCTGAGTCCATCGGGGTTACCGTATTCTTGATCAGTCCCTCGTCGGTGAATAACACTACCGCCACCCGGTTGTCCCGGTACTTGATCAATTCCAGTCTATTGAGCGTCGTGGTGCTCGAGTTGGGGGACATGGTGATTCCGATGTAGTGGGACAGCGAGGAGAGCATTTTTGCCGCTTCGTCGAGGAACGCGTTAATGTCTTTTTTGAGCAGTTCGAGTTTCCTGCTCAGTTCGAGGGCGAAGTCCCTGTTTACATGTCTTTCTTCCGTGTTTATCGAGTCGACGTAGTATCTGTATCCTATGTCGGTCGGGACCCTTCCGGCCGACGTATGGGGCTGACGGAGGTATCCCATTTCTTCAAGGTCCGACATGATGTTACGAATCGTGGCAGGGGAAAGGCCGAAAGAGTATTTTTTCGTTACCACCCTTGACCCGACAGGCCCGGGGGTGTTGATATAACACTGAATTACCGCGAATAAAACGCGTTTATTTCGTTCATCTAGCATGCCTTAGCACTCTCCATCATCGAGTGCTAATAATTTAACAGTTATGGGTTATGGGTGTCAAGTGTGACTATCCCAGATTATATAGGCTTACTTAGCGAAATATAGAATCTGAAAATGTTTGTTTCCTTTCCCCAGGCTTTCAACAGAAACACGAAAGAGAGGAATTTTAATATTCCTCATGCGGCAAGAAGCACAAAAAAACGGGCCAAATTATTCCAGCCGTTGTATAGCCGACACCGAAAGGACTGCCGATTTTTCTCTTTTATGAAGATTTGACCCCTCTGACCGCTACTTCCCGGGGCTGAGGACCCTGATTACAGACTGTTCTCTTGCCCCCTGAGCCATGATAAGATGATTGTAAAGAGTGAAATAACTTTTTGTATTTGTGTAATTTATTGTTCCATGATGAACAAACAACAAAATACAAATTGGAGACCGGGTCGGTTCTTCAGCTTCCTGCTGAGGGTATTGCGTGGTTTCAAGCGCAATCAGGGGCTGCTGTTATCCGGCGCGGTAGCGTATTATACCCTGTTGTCAATTGTTCCCATGTCGATCCTCGCCCTCATTGTGCTGTCGCATTTTATAGGAGAGGAACAGTTGTTTCACACCCTAACAACGTATATAGAAATGCTGATACCTGGTTATGCAACAACATTGACTGAACAGGTACGGGTATTTCTTGAGCATCGCAAGGTGATTGGCATTGTCGGCTTCCTTGTCATGTTGTTTTTCAGCTCCATAGCCTTTTCGATGCTTGAAAACGCGATGTCGGTGATTTTTTTTCAAAGTGTCAGGATTCAGCGCCGCAACTTTCTCATTTCCGCAATTATTCCTTATGTGTATATCTTGTTAATGGGTTTGGGCATAGTGCTGGTGTCGTTTATTGCGGGAGCATTGGAGATACTCGAAAAAAAGCAATTGCTGCTGTTTGGATTGAATTTGAGTCTTGAAGGCACTTCCAGGGTCGCCCTGCATATGCTAGGGATACTTGGTGAGATGGGTATGCTCACTTCCATATATTTGGTGATGCCCGGCGTACGTATCGCCTTTCGTCACGCACTCATCGGAGGAATGACCGCAACGATTTTATGGGAGATGACCCGCCGTATGCTGGTCTGGTATTACGCGGTCGTATCTTTGGTAAATTTAATTTACGGTTCTATCGCCACGGTAGTGGTTGCCCTTCTCAGTGTAGAAGCTGTAGCATTAATCCTTTTGTTGGGTGCTCAGGTGATTGCGGAACTCGGGCGCAAGACCGACGAATCGACTGAGGAGAAACTATCAGGTTTTGAGACATGAAGAAGAAGTCCGTGCCTCTACGAAAAAAAATGTTCCGGGCGGCTTTCTCCTAACCGGTTCCGCCGTCAAGGTCAGCAAGATAGGCGGAAGACGCCTTCAGGGATTTACGAACGGCTGTCTTCCCAAAGAGTCCGATCGCTGCGTAGTGGAAGTCCAATCTTGCCAGATGCCTGAAAATATATCTCCATGAATAAAAACGACCCATTGCCCTGAAGGTCTCCATCTGCAGGGTGGCCGTTGACATGAGCATGGGTCTGAAGACTACATGCTGGACATCGTATTTACTCCAGTCCCTATGGAGAAGTCTTCCGCTCTCCATCATATCGTGAAAGAACGGTGTTCCCGGTAGCGGTGTAAGAATCAGGAACTGTACCGTATCTATCTCAAGGTCTGTTGCAAAATCAGCAGTGCCGCGGATGGTATCGACCTCGTCTGTGTCCGCCCCCAGGACGAACATTCCGTGGATATGGATACCGTGTTCTCTAACCGTCCTGATGCAGGAAATGATATCTTCCCGGTTCTGTTTCTTATTATACGCTTCAAGTGTCGCGGGATTTATGGATTCAAAACCGATGTACAAAGTATGACAGCCCGAGTCAGCCATCAGGCGGAGAAGTTCCTGGTCTCTTGCAACCTCTGTCCTCACCTGGGCAGACCATCGCGTCTTAATTCCCTCTGCAATCATTCCCCTGAGAATTTCCTTGGTCCTTCCTTTATTAGCCGCAAAGTTATCGTCAACAATGAACTTGGTCGCCTTGGATGCTGATGCTACATATTTCAATTCCTTCAGCGTCGCCTCAACGGATTTAAAACGGTAGTTCCTTCCGAACATCTGGATGACGGAACAGAACTTGCAGTCAAAGGGACAGCCCCTCGATGTCGAAACAGGATAGGTATTTGACGGGGTCCAGTTATGAACAAGGGAGAAGTTAGGCTCGGGGAGGCTGTCAAGGTCTTCGATAAATCCTCTGGATGGGTTGTGAACATTCCTCCCGTCCCTGTCCCTGTACGAAAGCCCTTTGATACCCGTTAATGCCGGTGTCCCTTTCTCCAGGTGCTCAAGCAGTTCTACAAGGGAATACTCTCCTTCCCCCCGTATGACAAAGTCGGCATATTCCAGGGACTCATCGGGCAGAAACGTGGGATGTGCTCCACCCATAATCACCGGTATCCCCAGGGCTTTTAGCCGTTCCCCTATTTTGTATGCCTTTGTCGCTGTAGACGTTATGGTCGAGATGCAGACGAGGTCGGAGTTCTCAATGAATGACCAATCGGGTTCGGCAACATCTTCAATAAATGCCTTTACTTCGTATCCCCTTTCCCTGAGGATAGTGGAAAGCAGCACGGCGCCAAGCCGCGGTATGGGAAATTTGCTGAAGATATGCAGGCCGGGTGAGCCCGCTTCGATAAACGAGACTCTTTTGATAACCATATTTCCATAAAATTATATTTCGGAAAAACCTTCAATGCAACCTCGTTTTATAAGGACGGCTACTTCGGCACTATCTTTTCTCGGCGCTTCTCTCCCGTCTGCAGGTCTTTGCCGTACAGGTCGATATACTTGACTTTGGGCCCTGTCAGCCCTTCAGAAGCGTTGATGTACATTTTTTCCAAGACGGCTGGCCGGCCGCTGATTATGGCCTCAGCGCGGACGGGTCCCTTCTTCTCCTTCTTTACGGTGATCTGATGCTCGGGGGCGGCTATCAGGGTCATTTTATAGCCGTTTACCGACAGGTCCGGCCTGATGGTAAAACCGTAGGCCTTTTTCTTCTCTATCCAACTGAGTTTCTTCCGGCGACCGTCCTCGGCGAGCAGGGCCCAGTAGACGATCACCGGCTCCTTGGTATCCAGTTTGCCGTCGGCGGTGAGCCGGGCGTCGTAATGTACGACGTTGGCGTTTTTGCTCCGTTCGATAATGAACAGAGGCGAAGTTTTCATCTGGGCCGCGGCAGGCGCGGCCAGTAACGCCAGAACGAAGGACCACCATATTGCCTTTTTCATGGGACCTCCATTCTGGATATGGCTTTCACTGCCACCCATACCGGGGACTGCTGTCTGAAGACATTCCTGCGACCATGTTATACGTGACTGGCGTGAAGACGGGGGAGCGCCAATAGCGGAAGAAATACTGCCGATATGGCCATTATAATTTTTTTCATCGCACACCTCCATTTGTTAATACATCTTCTCAGTATTGCGACTCGAATTCAAGCTCAATGAGAATTCTGTACCTTGGCCCCGCCGCAGGCAAGTAACCCTTCATCCTTTTCGCCTCGGCGAATCCGCCAGAGTGCGGACAGACTAAACACCCGAGTAGGTAACATCTTGCTCTATATGGAACTTTTAAGTGGAGATTTCGGACAGGTTTTGACAGCAGACAGCAGCAAAGGAGTGTACCGACACCATCGGCAATAATTGAAAGACAGTTTCCAACAGATGGTGAACCTTGATATATCCCATGTTTTTTTTGTATCAAAAAATGTAAAACATCTTCTATATTATAGGCATCATAACGCATAAGGGATAGAGACGTGAAAATACTTGTTGTGGATGATGAACAGCTTGTCCGATGGTTCCTCGGTAGGGCACTCAGAAGAAATGGGCATGAAGTCGTAACTGCCGAGAACGTCCAGGATGCGTCGCTAAAGCTCGCTTCAGAGGCAATAGATGCTCTTGTTATCGACCTCAGAATGCCGGGAGAAAACGGGGCGAAACTTGTCGGAAAGGTAGATATAAGGGGAAAGATACCCAAAGTGATAGTCTGTTCGGCATTTGTCACTGCCGAACTCGAAGAGGAACTCAGACAGAAAGGTGTATGCATACTAAGAAAGCCCATTATGCTGGATACGCTGAATGATGCCATCCAGATTTGTCTGGAGAAAGATCAAAGAGGAGAGATTAGGGAACAAATCATTGCAGATCTGATATGGTCTTATTCTCCTTCCACAGATAAAAACAAAGGCTTGCTTATAGAGGAAAGCAAATCGGGCATGAGCATAATGACTTATATCCCGGTAAAAGTGGGCAGCATATTGAGAATTGAATGTAAAGGTTCATGGTTGGTTTCACGCTATGCTACCGTTCAATGGTGTCGGGAGGTTGCTCCGAATAACTATAGATGCGGCTTGTTTGTGAATAAGTATTACTGAAGTAACGGACTTTTCACTTTTTTGAAAAGTGCAGTTTTTAAGGGGAACTCAATAGATATCAATAATAGAAACTGTTGCGGTGTTCAGGAAGACATCCAAATATTTGCCTGACCTCCCACATCTGCCTATTTTTTTTTAGCACGATAAGAGGCGAAACGTATCTGGCGGGTCATTTATTATGAACGACTCTCAGTCCTCCGCTCTGTATTGTCATGAACACAGCCGACCGTTACGGTATAATAATGGATGCGCAAGGTCGTATTGATCGCATCGGTGCTTCTTCTATTGTTTCCTGCAGCGTTTTGCGCGGCATCCGACAAAACCTATTCAAATCCTGTCCTAGTCGACACCTATCACATCAGCCGGCCAGAACCAGCACGATACATCGGCACGCTTGGGATAGGCGATCCCGACGTCGTTTTGTACAAAGATATGTATTATCTTTACCCAACAGGGGACAACCACAGCTACCATGTCTATATATCCGATGACCTAGTCCACTGGTCTAGGGGGCCGAAAGTGTTTCAGAGCAACGAAAATGGTGTATGGGCGCCTAATGTCTTCTTCAACCGCGATGACGGTATGTTATATCTCTACTACACGGCAAACGGCAAGATTGGCGTTGCTGAAGCAAACCGTCCCGTCGGGGAGTTTAAAGACCTGGGGAATCTGATCAGCAGCGCGATAGATGCGCACATGTTCCGCGACGACGACGGCTCATATTTCCTCTATTACGCCAGGTACCCGAACTTCGGGATATTTGTCCAGCCTATGGCTACCCCTGTTCGGAAGAAGGGTGAACCCATTCGAGTCATCTCTCCTTCCGAGGCATGGGAAATAACAAATGTGCCGGTTACCGAGGCACCATGGCTACTCAAACACCGGGGCGTCTATTACCTCCTTTACTCTGGGGGCAGTGCGAATACGGAGCATTACGCCATCGGGTACGCAACGGCACAAAACCCCTTAGGTCCTTTTACCAAGTATCCCGGAAATCCTATCATCCGAGAGGGAGGTGGCGTCCTCGGGCCAGGGCATGGGAGTGTCACGAGGGATCGGGAGGGGAAACTCTGGCTGGTTTATCACCAGCAGAGGGATAAGACACCGGGCTGGAACAGGGTTATCTGTATCGACCCCCTCTGGTTCGACGAGAAAGGTGTCCTCCATGGAAAAGCCACACGGGCGAGGCGACGGCCCGCGCCTGTGACAGCAGAGAAAACCGGGGGAGCGGCACGGAAATAAATCGGGGCCCTCACCTTTTCTCAATTGCTCATGTTTAAAGGAGTACTTCCTCCTCTTCTAACAAATATGCTATAAAGAGAGTAAGAGTTGTAAGGCAGGAGAACGCAGTTCTTCCCGGGTCTTCAACAGTTATGACTTTGTAATACCTATCGAGTATCAGATAACTCGCCCATACCAAAAAAAGGGTGCACCTCTCAAGAACGAAAAGACCTAATGGAGTCAAGTGGATAGTCACAGTGCACATTTGCCGGTCTTTTCATAGGTAATCTCTACCGCTTTCCTGTTGAGTTGGACCCCGATGCAAATGGTTGCGGATTCCTAAGACCTTTGAAATAACGTTTACGGGTAGATAGATTGATCCCGGCGTATACCTGGCAACCGAACAGGGTCCGTTTCCATGGGCTCATGCCAAAGAACCGTTTTGTTATCGCGCCGAAAGAATAGACTTGTCTGTTCAAGCGGGCGAAACCGTTAATGAGTTCGTCGGCAGTCATGCCCTTTGGTTGATAAAGGAGTGTATCAGGAGGATATCCACGGAGCCACCAGTCACTTATAAACAACCTGCCTTCGCCTATGAGACGCTTGTATAAACGTGTTCCCGGATAAGGAGTGAGGATCCTCAGCTGGACACAATCCATACGACTCCTCATAATAAATTCAAGGGTCTGCTCGAATACATCCTTGTTTTCATAATCAAAGCCAAAAACAAAGCAGCCCAGTATACCGAAACCTTCAGCATGGAATCGATGCATGGCCTCATAAAAATCGATCCTCAGGTTCTTTATTTTATTCACCTCATTTTGTGTGCCTTTCTGTACCGATTCGAATCCAATCAAAAGCCCCATGCACCCCGCTCGTTTCATCAAGCCTATCAGCTCCAAATCCTGAGCCAACGACACTGTTCCTTGTCCCAGCCATAGCCGCCGAAGAGGTATCATTTCAGTAAAAAGCTTTTTGGCTGCATTCCGGTTCAGTCCAAGGGCGTCATCGACGAAGAAGATGTGACGGGAATCGATCGCCTCTATTTCGGCAATCACTTCCTGAACAGGCCTGACTCGATATTGATGCCCCAATGGTCCAATGGAACAGAATTCGCAATCGTGCGGACACCCGCGCGATGTCTCGACGCCGATCGGGACCGGGATATAGCCTTTCCCGTCGGCTCCGGGGAGGAGATCTCGCCGTGGTTTCGGCAGGCCCTGGAGATCGGTCATTTTATCGGCCCGATATATTCTTTGCATCTGCTCCGAGGCCGCATCAGATACAAGTTGTGGCCAGATGGCCTCCGCTTCTCCTACAACTACAGCGTCTGCATGCGCTAAAGCTTCGTCAGGCAATACAGTGGGGTGTATTCCTCCCATCACCACTTTCACAGCCTTCCGGCGATAGGTGTCGCCGATTTGGTAGGCTCTCTGCGCAAGTTCGGTCAAGACGGTGATGCCCACCAAATCCACATCCTGATTGATGTCATCAGGAGCAAAAGCTTCCTCAACTATTGTAATCGTGTGGCCAGGCGGGGTGAGCGCCGCCAAAAGAGGGAGATTTACCCTCTGTAGTTTGAAGGGGCTGGATATCGTGTCTTTACGTTGTTCATGGGGTGCGATAAGTTTTATTTTCATGTCTTCATCTCTCCAGTATTATTTAGTTGGGCGGAACAAACAGCGCCCCTACTTGCCCTCTTCCCATTTGGTGGCTATGATCCCCAGGATGAATACTACGACCACGAAAGCCCCTATGACCGCGGAGTAACGCAGCGCGGCCATGTTGTCTTCAAATACCATGGATGCCCGGAGCCCCTCGTTCACGTAAAACAGCGGCAGCGTCCTGGCGAACTTCTGCAGGAACCCAGGCATCAGCTCGATAGGGAAGAAGCTCCCCGAGAGGAACATCATCGGGAAACTGATGGCGTTTGCCGCGGCGGCGGCGCTCTGGGCCTCCTTCACGAAGCGGGCGAGTATCATCCCGATTCCGACGAACGCGAAGACGTCAAGCAAAATGAACGCAAGGAGCCAGGCGTCGATATGCAGGCTGACGTCAAACACCGCGTAGCTCACCAGCAGCATCGCAATCGTCGATATGACCGCGAGTATGAATTGGTACAGGATGTTCGACAGTATCCAGTCGGTCCGGGTGATGGGCGTTGTGGACAGCTTCCTGATGATGCCCTTCTGCCGCAGCTCCGTGTCCGAGTCCACCGTGCCGAACAGGCTCAACGTCATCACCGACATCGCGATGATACCGGGGACGAAGAACTCGATGAACCGGTATTTCTTGGCGAGTATAGATCTCTCAGCCGATCGGATGAACGGCGGCTTCCCGGACATCTTCTGGTTTATCACGGCTAACACTGCGTTCAGGATATCCTTCTTCGTGGCCACAGAGGAAGAGCTGGGGTCGTATATATAGGTGATGGTGACGGATGCGGTGAAGTCGTTGAACACCATCCTCTGCATGAGGGCCCTTTCATAGCCTTTGGGAATAACGAGGACAAGGTTCACCCTGTTGTCCCTGACGTACTGGGTGGCGTTGACGGCGGGGTCGACCCTGGTTATCTTGAATTTCCCGTTGAACTCGAGGGTCTTGATGGCCTGTGCGGACGAATTCGTCTGGTCGAGGTCCTGCACACAAAGGTGGTATTCCACGTTGTCCTGGCTCATGAATATCGTGCCGAACACGAGTATCAGAATTATCGGAAACGCAAACGTAAAGAACATCGTGGTCTTCTCACGGTAGAAGCTCAAGAGCTTCACGACGAGATTTGCACTGATTATGCGCGGTTTCATTTTGCCACCATTTCGGGCTGATCCTCCCGGAGCGCCTCGCCGGTGAGCTTCAGGAAGACCTCTTCAAAGTTGGGTTTCCGAACGTCCAGACCGAGGTACAAGGCCCCGGCGTCCCTGATGGCATTCAGTATCTTCTGCACATCGTCCGTGTGCTCCACCCTGATCTTGATGTCTTTGTAGTTATCAAGGACAGGCTCGAAGCCCATCGTCCGGACGATTTCTAAGACTTTTTCGTCGGCGGGCTTTAGCGTGAGGACCAGGTAATTCGCGTTATTTTCGATGAGTTCCCTTGGCGAGCCCATGGCGATTACCTTACCCTTCGAGATTATGGCAACCGTGTCTGCAAGAAGCTCCGCTTCCTCCATGTAGTGTGTGGTGAGAAACACCGTCTTCCCCTTTTTTTTCAGGCCCAGCAGGACCTCCCATACCTCGCGCCTTGCGCGGGGGTCGAGCCCTGTTGTCGGCTCGTCGAGGAACACGACCTCGGGGTCGTTTACGAGAGCAATCGCTATTCCGAGACGCTGTTTTAAGCCCCCGGAGAGGTTCCTGTACTGCTCTTTGGTCTTGTCCTTGAGGTTCACGAGCTCTATCAACCCGTCGATATCGGAGTCCATGCAGAAAAGCCGCGAGTAGTACTGGATGGTCTCCCTGACCGTTATCCTGTCGAACGAACTGAACCCCTGCGGGAGGACGCCGATGCGTGGGACGATGTCGTGTTTCTTCTTCGTAACGTCCATTCCAAGAAGGGTCACTTTCCCGGACGTGGGCGTGCGGATCGTCTCGATGACCTCGACGGTAGTGGTTTTGCCGGCGCCGTTCGGGCCCAGAAAGGCAAACACCTCGCCTTTACTGACTGTGAAGGATATGTCGTTGACCGCCAGTAAATCCCCGTACCTCTTCGTCAGTCTCTCGACTTCGATTGCGTATTCAGTTTCTTTGGTCATGAATCTCCATTTTGCCTCCATGGGTCAACGGCATTGAAACCGGCACATCCGATGCGGCGCGAGGGGAGACGGCTGGCCAGAACCTGAGGCGGCTAAGGACCTTATTGTTGACCGCAGGCCATGCAATAAGAAAACGGTCAATCACCGGCTGGCGGTGTTTAAATAAAATAAAGCTTGGGATCAATGTCGCACCCAGGTGTGCTTTGGTCCTCTCCGCGCCCTGCCCCGCGTAATAAAGTGGGATTTTTTGCTCCACGCAGGTGCGGACATTTTCGAGCCAGGACAAGACATAAAGGTTGTATGTGCGGCCGAGCTCGGTATCCATGCAGAAATAAATATCCACCATCGCTTCCTGTTTTACGACGAGAAGGTTGAAAGCGACGAGTTCTTCCTGCACAAAGTAGAGTATGTATTCGGCGCCCGGGACTCCCTCACAGATTTTTTCAAAAAATAAACGGTTGTGCATGCCAAGCGCCATGGGGCTGCGCTCCACTGTTTTCAGATAAAGCGTGTAGATCCTGTCGAGAAAGGGAGAAATAGTGCGGCTTCGAACCACTCTGACTTCGTGGGAGGCACGCATTTTGCGGCGCAGGTCTTTTCTGGCGGCCCTTGAAAAGCGGCCCAGGAATTCCTCCATGCTGCTAAAATCGATCGGCAGCCGGGCGCAGGACTGACATTGCACCCGGTTGAATTGCTTGAACACTTCCCCTGGAAGTTTGCCGTAATGATTGAAGTTGTAAAGCGCCACGATGTCGCTTTTCAGTTCGGCAGCGAGCGTCTGCAAGGCGCCAAAGGCCATTTTGCATGCCGCATCGAGCGTGGCCTCATCGATTTGAGGATCAACCCCGATTTCACTCCATTCCCCTACCAGCAGCCCGACGCTTAAAACACGGGGTTGAAAAAGTGAGGGGATGAGCCGGCCTGCAACTTTTAGCGATTTCTTGATCCATCCCTCCACAAAAGTGGACAGATCAAAACGGGTTTCAAACAACGGCAATAAGAGAATGGGAACATCATCTCTCAACACAACGATGCTCCGCAGGTTAAAACCGTCTATACCCGATTCTTGCAACAGAGAAAGAAGGGGGGCGGTTATAGAAGGCTCAGGGAAAAGCCGTCCAAGTTCTGCGGCCGACACTCCGTCTAACCGCGGCACGCAATTGCAGGTAAGGTTATTCATCATCGCCTGTCGGCCTCCGGCTCAAAAGGGCGATGGAAAGCCACATCTTCCTCTGAGGAAGCGAACGTACCAATAGGGATTGGCCGGCATCCATGGGAAACCGCACCAAGGCCTTCCCTGATAAGCCCACTGGAAAGGTATACCCCCAATTCTCCGCAATTGGCCCCCCTGCCGCGCTCTCTTCAGATGGATAGACGGTGATTTGCCGCGGATCCACGAGGTGGAATCCACATCCCAGGGCCTTGACAACGGCTTCCTTGGTAGACCAGAGCAGGGCCGATGCCTTTTCCAAATCTCCGTCCGCCAACCTTAAGGCATGTTGAAGCTCTTGTGGATGGAAGACCCGGTGAAAGGGGTATCCTGTGTGGAATTCATCGGTCCCTGCCACATCAATGCCGATATCAGACTTATCTGCACAGAGGGCGGCCCAGACCCTTCCTCCACCTTCGCTGAAGGAAACAGCCGGCCCCCGATGCTCTCCCAACAGGAGATGGGGCTTGCCAAGCTGGTCGTGGACCACCTGAATCGGGAAAGCGTCTCTGTTTGAGGATTGAGAGCGTTTCCAAAGAGGACTCTCCCCCACTACAAGATAGTCCCACAGGATGGAGACGAGGCGGTGTTTTGCTGCTTCTCCGTTCGTATCATGATCCTTGCGGGTTTCGGTGTCACGTTGAAGGGATGCATAGAAGACGGGTCCCCTTCCATGGACGGTATTCATCGTATGGACGGTTACTCCTTCGCGATCCATTGTCATATTGACTCTCACCTGTCCGTAGCCTCGGCTCAGTCCGAACCCCAGTGCATTCGAATACCGGAAATCTGCATGATGGTGCGGCCTTGATCGTCAATCCCTCTGGCGTCCCAGGAGAGGCCTTCGTCGTCCTGCGCCCGCATGCGGGCCTCAAGGGTTATCTGTTCCCCCGCCCGGCATTTTCGCAAAAACGTCATCTCCCCGATCTCCATGGGAATCATCGATCGCCGCTCCGATGGTTCCGTTAGAGCGATGTGGAAGCCGACCAACTGCAAAAGGGCCTCGAAAAGGTAGGGAGAGTATTGGTACCGGGCGTTGCGCAGATTTGCGAAATCACTTGTCTGCCTGTAGGTAGTCCGGCCCCGCACTACCCCTAGACCTGCACCGTCAAGGAACTCCATCACGCGATACCTGCCTTCGAGACCGCTGCGGTCTTTGTACCATTTAAGCACTTTTTTATGATCCATAGGCCCCGTCCGAAGTTCGTCGAGCCGAACAGGAAAATCCGGGAGCCCCTCCCCGAGATATCCTTCCCCGCCATCAAGGATCACCTGGCCCTTACAGTGCGGGGTGAAGCGGTCGGTCAATCTCCCGGCGGGGGAGATATCCTGTGTTGCGAGTGAGACCTCGCACAATACCCCCGGAAGGCCTCTGCTGGCCCGGCTGCATGAGATCCTGGAAGGCCGTGGGACCCCCGGAGGACATTGGATCATGTCCATGAACCGCACATGGCGAACTCCCCGCACCTTGAGGTGGGGATACAGGACCCGGGCGGCTTCCATGAATGTCTCCAGGACCATTGCGGCTGAGACCAGAGGATGCTTGACGAACCTGAAAGGCCTGTGGTCCGCGATCCAAAGATCCTTCTTTAGGGAGAAGGATCTGAAGGCCTCCAGTTCTTCCCGGCGGATGTCCAGACAAGAGATCCTTTCTATCATGGGAAAGTCTTCGGGGCTGAAGGACACGGTGCCTCCATCAAGTTTTTTACTGAGTGAAGGGAGGGTTGTATCATTGATATTATTTATGTCATCGGGATCCATGTCATTGATTAGGGCCGTGCTCATTGGTGGCAGCCTCCTCATGAACATCACCCAATCGTCGTCGGCAGGGGCTACAAAGAGCTCGCGGCAGAAAAGCCCTGCAAGCTCATTTACATGTATGTACGACACGCCCTTCCGCTTCATCAGCTCCCGGACCTCCGGGTCCTCGGCCATGCCCGCCCCCTCGACGGGGGGAAGCATCAAAGCCTTGAACCGGATGTCACCATTTTTCCGGTGGAGAGTCCTGAGTAACGCAGACATCATCCGGTTGGCTGCGGCGTAGTTGGCCTGGCCGGGATTCCCCTGGATCGCGGCCGCCGAGGAGAGGCCCACGAAAAACCTCAAACCGACCCCTGCCGCAGCCGAGAACAGATTCCAGGCCCCGAGGAATTTGACGTCCGTGACCATGGAGAAATCATCCGGGGTCATTTGGCTTAAGAGACCGTCCCTGAGGACTCCGGCGCCGTGAATGATCCCATCGATCTTGCCATAACGGCTTGCCACCTCGCCCATGATCGTGCGTACCGCTTCGGGGTCGGTCACATCGCAGGTATGGTACGTTGCCTCGATCCCTGAAGACCGCAAATCCGCCAGGGTCCGGACGATCTCCGATGCCCTGGGGTTGCCCCGATCGAGAGGGGTCCTCCCCAGCAATACCAGGCGGGGCCCGAAAGGCACGAGGCATTGGGCCAGATGGGCGCTGATTCCGGTTGCGCCCCCGGACATGACTACAACGTCTCCAGGGCTCAGATTCAGACTTGACGAATCCCCGAAGACCGACGGGGCCACGTGTCCCTCTGAAGTGAAGACCCTTCCATCACGATGAATGATCTCTACCACGGTACAACTTCTGTCCAGAGCACCGTGCAGCGCAACGCGAAGGTCGGTATCCCTGTCGATTTCCATTGTGCGAAACTGGACCGATGGGTATTCATGCGCTGCGCTCAGAAAAAGTCCGAGCATCCCTTCCGCCATCAGACTGCCGGGAGTTTCGGCATCCTCCCTGGAATGGATCAGCACCACGAATTTCTTAGCCGGTGATTGGAGAAATGCCTTCAGTGGTAAAAATAGTCCCGTCAAAAGCCGCGAAACATCCGCTATACCTTTTAACTTTCCAGCCCAGTCTTTAGGTAAGGTGATAACCATCCCAGCCAGGGACGCCAAACCCGATATTCTTTCTGATACCTTACAAAATCCTTCATCAGTAAAAATATCATAACCTTCTTGTCCGGAATCGTTCGCCTTCATAAATTGCATTGGGATCGTGTCAACCCCGTAATCCTGCCGGAAGATATCTCCGACATTTTTTGCAATCCCGTTGTCCCCGGCATTATCCTTATCCGGTGAAAGAAGAAGCACCGAATCGCTCCGGCTTAATTTTATTGGTGCCGCTGCCGAGATTTCCACGGGCACGCTCCTGAATACCAGTCGCTTCAGATTCGCCTCATCCCATAAGGGCTTCAGGGTTTCGTCTTGCACTAAGCCGGGTCCGGCCGTCTTGGTGGCCGGCGGCAGGTCGACACCCTCTTTTGCAGCGACCAGCCCGGAGATCTTCTCGGCGATGTCCCTGATGGTGCGGAGACCTATAAAATCCTCCAGTTCGATGGTGATCCCGAAATGGCGTTCCGCTGCATCCATGATTATCGGGAGACGGCTGGAGCGGATGGAGAGGTCCCTTCTGAGATCCATATCAGGCCGGATTTCATCCCTGTT
>JBIOIY010000016.1:0-45655 GCA_044450345.1 Thermodesulfovibrionales bacterium
AATTTTACAAATTCTGAGCGTCTCGGTTTTCGAAAGAACATCGCTATTACAGTTCCTTACAGAAACCAGCATAGTACTGGAAATGAACGATTCCGAAAACCAGTTGAATTTATTCACTTAACTGTCGGACGCTTGTGATCTAGCAAATAATTCTATTTAGTACAGTCTCCGATCCGCTTGCCGCTCATCTTCTGGGACATATGCTGTTTGCCTTCCTTGCCGCTCATGTCCATTTCGACGGCGCCGTCAAAGCTAGCGCCTTTGTAAGTGATCCTGCCGCTGCTGTCTATGGTATTACCTTTTTTGTCGCGGCACTGCATGACCCAGGTCACGGTGCTGCCCTCGATTTTATTGCTGATCATTTTGCAGTCCTGGTTCTTTTCAGACTTCTGTGGGACCGCATCTTTATGGTTAAGACACGTGGTTGTCTTGACAGCAGGCATCTCCATAGGCATTCCCTTCATCTCAACCTTAGAAGTGATCTCCCATTTCCCTTCCTGCATGTTCGGCTCCGCAAAGGCTGCCGCAGTCCATAAGATTATCGTTGCAAGTACAAATACCAGACCGGATGTTTTCTTCATTTATGAAACCTCCTCTTTTTTTTGATAGTAAGCCGGCTGCGCAAAAGACACCGGATTATATCACATCTATTTCAGCCTGTTCAATGAAGACGCCGGCCCCGAATCCTTCATCGATTATGTGCGAAGGGCATTTGAGCGGCTTCCGACGACGAATGGATAAAGGAGGTGCATTGCGTTTATAATGTTGCTGTATTTCAAATATCTGAGGACATGAATAAAATGATCAGGAGGCGGCAGTGGCATTAATCGCCGGACCGGCACGAAACAGACTCTTTATTGTTATGCTTATGTTAACGATAATCACGGCTTCCTGCGCCCCGAAAGAAGTGCAGCCCCCCCAAAAGCCGGCAAGGGTGGCGGTAGTACTCGGCGCCGGCGCGGCAAGGGGGTTTGCCCATATAGGGGTCCTGAAGGTTCTTGAAACAAATAAAGTCCCTATCCATATGGTAGTCGGCACGAGTGCGGGCAGTTTTGTAGGGGGCCTTTATGCGTATGGCTATAACGCTTTTCAGCTCCAGAAGATCGCCCTTTCGATAGAGAAGGGCGATATCGCCGACATCTCGATCCCGGACAACGGGTTCATCAAGGGGGACAAGCTGGAAGAGTATGTAAATAACATGGTAAAGAACACCCCAATAGAGAAGCTGAGGATACCTTTCTATGCGGTCGCGACAAGCGTCCCGAACGGCGAGGAGGTCGTCTTCGGCAAGGGCAATACCGGCATCGCCGTCCGTGCGAGCTGTTCAATACCGGGGGTATTCAGACCCGCCAGAATCGGCGATAAAATGTATATAGACGGCGGCGTAGTAAGCCCTGTGGCGGTCGATGCCGCTAGGAGATACGGCGCTGATATCGTTATTGCGGTAGATATATCGGCGGACCGCGATACCAGACAGCCCGAGGGGACAATCGACACGATACTTCAGGCGATTAATATCATGTATTCGAAGCTTGCAGCCGGCCAGATTTCAAGGGCCGACATCGTAATAAGGCCGAAGGTCGGCCATATCGGCTCAGGTGACTTCGATAGGAGACATGAAGCCGTCCTTGAAGGAGAAAAAGCGGCATATGAGACGATGGGAAACATAAAGGCTCTTATTGAAAAGCTTCGACGGGAGGGACGACTCCAGTAAGATCGCCTTTCCACCCGAAGACAAAAGATTCCGGCGTCAGTGTATAATGCCCTCGCTGAATGCCGCACCTTTTGATTGCCGGAAGCATATTCGTGCTATTTGCCGGAAGACCTTTCGATCGCCTTCCCTCCGGATTCTATGTCTTTTCCTACGCCTTTTACAGTGTTGCAGCCGGCAAGGACTGTCGCTAACAAGGCAGCCAAGAAGGCCAAGGCAATTCTTCTTATCATGGCATTCCTCCTTAAATATCTTTATTGACGATATATTATATATTAACACCTCGTTGAATAAACTTTGGCTGCACCGTTGAAGACGCCCCCGCTTGCGTAAATAATCCGGTCTAATCCACGGGTTCCAGGCATTTTTTTATCCGCACCTCAGGAATTCGCAGCCGTATCTGAATAATGCCGGAGCTTCGTAAGACATTTCCCCTATGTGATATAGGAAGTATTACCGATTGTATTCACCTTCCTATCCTGATATCGTTTAAAGAAGAAAGGCTGCCGGCATGTTTACAGCGTGTGAACGTGCCTTTATAAAAAGGATTCCTTTGAGTGATTGAGGACCCTTTTGGGCAATGCCGCTATATATAGGGAAAGGAGGTAAAGCATTTTTTGTTGTTTCAAAAAAATCTTAAGAAAAGGAGGTAAAAAAGATGTCTGAAGAAAAAGCTGAAAAGATATCAGGAAAAGGCACGCTCGGCCTTGTCATATTCGGCCCGATACTGGGCATGCTGTATGTATGTCTGCTGCCGCTCATCGCGCTCATGACCCTTCTCCTTGCATTGCCGGAACTCGCATCTGCGAAAAAGACCGACATTCTGGAGAATTCCAGCATGTGCATGGGCTGCCATTCTTCCCCGGACTTCACAAAGACGTTCAAGAGCAAAGAAAAAATGTCCGTATTTGTGAATGAGAAGGACTTCAAGAGCACGGTCCACCGGTTCCTCAGTTGCACAGACTGTCATCAGAGCATATCGCTGGACAATCATCCGGGCAGTGCGGACGCGTATGACAGCAAAAACGCCTTTGTTCTCGCGGTCGCATCAGCGTGCAGGAATTGCCACTCCGAAGCTCAGCTTAAGGCAAAGCCCAACCACGGCTTCATCGCAAACAAAACAAATGCCCCTCCATGCACGGTGTGCCACGGGGCCCACACGGTGAAACGTATTTCGGAATGGAAACCCACCTTAAGCAGCAACAATCAGTATTGTCTAACCTGTCACAGTCAGAAACTCAGCAAGCAACAAAAGAATGGGGAGACGTTATCTCTGTCTATCGATTCCTCCCTGCTGGCTGCATCAGTCCATTACAGACATGACTGTTCGGACTGTCATGTGGAGTACTCGAAGACGGCGCACCCGATCAAGCAGTTCGATAGCAACAGGAAACATTCTATTGCCGTATCCGCGGCCTGCAAAAAATGTCATGCGGACAAGCACAAGGCCGTAAGCGAGAGCATCCATGCAAAGATGATAAGTGAGGGCAATCTAAAGGCCCCGGTATGCACTGACTGCCACGGTTTTCATACGGTGGGGCCCAGGGCAACGTACGAAACCATGAGCGGCGTCCCCTGCAGGAAGTGTCATGAGGACATATTTAAGATCTACTCGAAAAGCGTCCACGGCATGGCAAGGACAAAAGGCACGCACAATGCGCCTCTCTGCTCTTCCTGCCATTTCGCCCACGAGGTGAAGGTCACATCGATGACCGAAAAGATAAAGGGCGCGTGCCTCGGATGCCACAAGGATGCGGAAGCCAAACATACAAAGTGGCTGCCGAACGCCTCCCTGCATCTGAGCGCAATCTCCTGCGCGGCATGTCACTCTCCGGGTTCGGGTAAGGGCATTTATCTGAGGCTCTATGACCAGGAGACGGGCAAGCCCTTTACCGAGGAACAGATGCTGAAGATTCTGGGGACAACGTATGAGGGCCTGTCTCAGAAAATCGATCCCCATGGAGACGGCATCGAGTCCGCCGAGCTCTGGAGCCTCGTCAATAAGATGAATGAAAAAGGTACGAACGCAAAAGTGACTTTTATAGGGAGGATGGACGTGAGCACCGGCTCCGAGGCACACCAGCTCTCCTTCAAGAAAAACGCTGTCAAGGAGTGTGAAAACTGCCACAGCCAGGAGTCCGACTTTTTCAAGAACGTTACGGTGGCGGTTGTGAAGGCCGACGGCAGGATCACGCGCCACAAGGCAAAACCTGAGGTGCTCGGGTCGATGTTCTCGCTCCTGTCGCTGAAACAGTTCTATGTCCTGGGGAGCACCCGTCTCAAGGGACTCGATTGGCTCGGGATATTGATGGTCTTTGGCGGCATGTCCTTCCCTCTTGCACATATCACGCTGCGGGTATTGACATTGCCTATCCGTGAGGCCAAGAGGCTGAACAAAATGAGGAAGGAGGACAAGAGATGAAAAAGATATATCTTCATCCGCTGCCGATAAGGATCTGGCACTGGATCAATGCAGTCAGTTTCATAGTCTTGATCGTCACCGGCCTCCAGATCCGCTACCGTGAATTGATGGGGCTGATGAAATTCAAGGAGGCCGTTGATATACACAACTTCCTCGGCTTCGTGCTCATCTTCAACTTCTTTATCTGGCTCGTGTATTACATCGTGACGGGCAAGATAAAAATTTATATCCCTCCGCTCAATTTGAAGAAGTTCGTTATGGGAGGCCTGAAACAGGCCAAATACTATGGGTACGGGATCCTGATTGGGGAACCAAACCCCCATCACAGCACACCCGACAACAAGTTCAACCCTATGCAGCAGATGGCGTATCTCGCCATCATGATGCTGCTGATACCTCTTCAGCTGGGGTCAGGCCTGCTGCTCTGGGACGCGAAGAGGTTCGCGGACTGGATCAACCTCGCCGGAGGAATAAAGATAGTTGATACGGTCCATGTATTCCTATTCCTTTTCTTCACCTCATTCCTCTTCGTGCACGTCTACCTCGCCACGCTGGGACATACAGCCACGGCACACATAAAGGCGATGTTCACCGGGTATGAAGAACTGGAGGAGGAACACAGCCACTGATAATCCCTTTTCTCAGGGAGAAGGCAGGGGCGGACGACAAGGGTCCGCCCCTGCTTCATTTTTGAACTATACCCCCGTTCCACGGCCGGTCGATCAATTTTAAATGCCGCACCTCCTTCACAGTGGTTTTGTCTGTTGAAAAAACAGATATTTATCACTAAACTGTAGGTATTACTCTTTAATGGAGGAGATATGAAACGCATATCATTAGTTATCGCTGCAGTATTTTTTTTAGGTCTTTTGGCGCCCATGGCGTTCGCAGATGATTTTACGCTGATCATCCCGCTACCCCTTACCGGCAAACAGGCGAAGTTCGGAGAAATGATGAAACGGTCCTATGAGATGGCTGCAGGAGAGATCAACGCAAAGGGCGGGATAAAAAAGAAGTCGCTCCTTCTCTCCTTTGAGGATTCCGGGGCAAAACCCGAAACCGCGAGGGGGATTGTGGAAAAGCTGATCGATGTAAAAAAACAGCCCATAATCGTCGGGGAATACACCTCTGCATGTGCAAAGGCGGTGGCCGCAGTGGCAGAGGAACGGAAGACTCCCTACCTTGTGGTAGCCAGCGCCGACGACGATATCACCAAACAGAATTATAAATATGTCTTCCGCCAAAATGCGGTAAACGCGCATTATAGCGACGGCTTGGTTGATTTTCTAAAACAAGTGGTCAAACCAAAGACGATGGCAATACTTTACGAAAGCTCGGCATTCGGCACTTCGGGCGCGGAAGCAATGCTGAAAGATGCACAGAAACTCGGCATCAAGGTCTTGATGAAAGAAAAATATGAGGCCGGTTCTGTTGACTTCAAGCCGCTCCTTTCCAAGGTAAAGGCTGCCCAGCCCGACGTTTTGTACATGGTCTCGTATGTCATGGATGCGTCCCTGCTGATGAAGCAGATAAAGGAACTGAGACTCGACGCCAAGCTCTTTGCGGGCGGAGCAGCAGGGTTTGCCATACCCGAGTTCATCGACAATGCAAAAGATGCTGCAGAATACGTCGTCAGCGCAACCCTCTGGACACCCCAGGTGAAGTATGCCGGTGCGAAGGAATATGCGGAAAAATACAAGAAGAAATATGGCGACTATCCTTCTTACCATGGCGCATCGGCCTACTCGGCGATGTACGTGCTGAAGGACGCTCTTGAAAGGGCAAAGGGCTGGACTCCCGACAAGATCAGGGACGCTTTGAAGGCCACGAATATAAAGACAGCCTTCGGTCCCGTAAAATTTGAGGACAGGGAAGGCTACCAGAACCAGAACTTTATGGACACCATCGTCATACAGGTCATGAAGGGCGAGTTCGAAACCATATGGCCCCAGCTGTACGCCAATAAAAAGTACATTTACCCGATCCCCTCATGGAGAGAGAGAAGATAAAATAAAAAATTTAGATGTCTTACCACAGCCCCCTCCCGCAGGGAGCGGCATATATGCAGACCGCTCATCCGTGGGGCGCAAGGATTAAGGCGAGGCAGCGTTGACACCTGCGCAGATAGAAGTTTTACTGCAGACCCTGATAGCGGGCCTTCTTCTTGGCGGTCTTTATGCGCTCATCGGCATAGGTATGACCCTCATTATGGGTGTCATGAAGATCATTAATCTGGCCCACGGCGAGCTGATGATGGTCGCCATGTACATCGCGTATGCGCTTTTTTCTTTTTTCCATATCGACCCTTATTTCTCGGTCTTCATCGCGGCGCCGCTTTTATTTCTGCTCGGCGTCGCGATCCAGAAGTACCTCATAAATCCGGTGCTCAAGGTGGACTCGATCCTTCCGGAGAACCAGGTTATCCTGACGGTGGGAGTGGCTATGGTGCTGGCCAACCTGGCGACCATTGTCTTTCAGTCGGACTATCGGTCGACGCCGGTAGATTATGCTACAAAGGCATGGTACCTCTCGGACTTCTGGAAATCCTCCCCCATTGAGCTTTCCCTTTCCCTCCCCTGGTCAGTATCGTTCCTGATCGCAGTCTTGATTACCGTCTGCCTGTGGTTCTTCCTCACGAAGACCGATGTCGGGAAATCCATAAGGGCGACCGCCCAGGACAGCGATGCCGCTCTCCTCATGGGTGTAAATGTGGAAAGGATGAGGGTGATCACTTTTGGGCTGGGTTCGGGCCTGGTGGGCGCCGCAGGCTGCCTGTTCATCCCCATTTATTACCTGTATCCCGATCTGGGAGGCCAGTTCACACTTATAGCCTTTGTCATCACGATCCTGGGCGGGCTCGGATCCACAGTCGGCGCCATCATAGGAGGGATCATCCTCGGAATATTTGAATCCCTGACAGCCACCTACATCGGCATGGGATGGGCGCCGGTCGGCAGGTTCGTCATATTTGTCGCAGCCCTCGTATTCCTGCCAGGAGGCATCGCATCGCTCCTCAGAAAGAAGAGGTTCGGCAGATGAGGAGGTATCTGCCGCTTATTCTACTCCTGCTGCTTTCCTTGATACCCCTTGTCGGGTTCAGCACTTATACTATGCATATATTCATACTCGTCATCATGTGGTCGGTCATCGGTATGGCCTGGAACCTCCTCGGCGGGTACTGCGGCCAGGTATCGTTCGGTCATGCGGCCTTTTTCGGCGTCGGCGCCTACTCGGCGGGCATTATTTATTACAAACTCGGAATATCCGCATGGTGGGGTTTGCCGTTAAGCATTGTCGTGGCAACCGCCTTCGCACTCGTCATCGGTTTTATCTGCCTTAGGCTCCGCGGACCTTTTTTTGCACTCGCAACTCTGGCGATAGGGGTCATACTCAGGGTGACTGCGGAAAACCTTACCGGCCTCACCCAAGGCGACCTCGGGATCATGATAAGGGAGAGGACATGGGTAGGAAAGACATGGTATTACTACATAATCCTGCTTGTCGCGGCCCTCACGTTCTTTATCGTCAGGAAGGTGATGGAGTCGAAGCTTGGTTATTATTTTGTCGCAATAAGAGAAGACCAGGATGCTGCTGAATCTCTCGGCATAGACACGACCCTTTATAAAACAATAGCACTATGTCTCAGCGGTATGTTTACCGGAGGAGCCGGCGCCTTTTATATGAATTATATGGGATATATCGATCCAAAGGTCGTCTTCGCCCTGCACGATATCTCGATCGTTGCGATCATGGTCGTCATGATTGGAGGCGTTGCGACATATTGGGGGCCCATTATCGGTTCGATAATCATGGTCTTCCTAGCCGAGCTTATACGCTCTATACCGCACCTGGGCGTTGCCTACCAGAGCATGTTCGGGACACTTCTCATCGTTATTATCATATTTCTTCCAAACGGCATAATAGGAGATCTCCCCAAACTCAGGAAACTCTTTAGGCGGCGGGGGAGCGAATAATGCGCCTCCTTTCGGTCAAAAATGTCTCACGGTTCTTCGGCGGACTCGCGGCGCTTACCGACGTTTCGTTCGACGTTCAAAAAGGGGAGATACTGGGGCTTATCGGGCCGAACGGGGCAGGGAAGACCACGCTTTTTAACGTGATAAACGGTTTTCACAGGCCGTCGGCGGGAGAGGTTTTTTTTAATGACAAGAACATTTCTCGCCTCAAGCCGAACAGGATATGCATGATCGGGATCGCCAGGACCTTCCAGGTGGTAAAGCCGCTTCGGAGGATGACGGTCCTCGACAATGTGATCGCATCGTCGTTCTTACGGGCAAAGACAAAGGCAGAGGCCGAAAGGGCCGCCCTTGAAGTACTCGAATTCACGGGCCTGCACGATGAGAGGAACCTGTTGTCAAAGGGTCTGCCGCTCGGGAAGAGAAAACGGCTCGAGATCGCGCGGGCACTCGCCACAGGGCCTGAGATGCTCTTGCTCGATGAGTCTTTTGCGGGACTTAATCCATCAGAACTTAACGAATCAATAGAGATCGTCGGAAAGATAAAAAAACGGGGGATCACGATGATGGTCATAGAGCACCACATGAGGGTAATCATGTCGATATCGGACAGAATAGTGGTGCTGAATTACGGTGAGAAGATAGCGGAGGGTTCGCCTCGGGAAATAGGCAATGACCCCCTAGTCATCACCGCTTATCTGGGAGAGGCGGAGCGTGCTTGAGATAAAAAATATAGACGTATCGTACGGTGACGTGCAGGTGATCCGGGATGTTTCTTTTCATGTCGGAGAATTTGAGGTCGTCGCGCTCATAGGCACAAACGGAGCCGGCAAATCTACCATACTAAAGACCATCTCGGGGCTCATAAGTCCGTCAGAGGGGGAGATCCTTTTTGACGGGGCACCTATTCATACACGTGCGCCTCACCGTTTAATTGATGCGGGTATCGCCCATGTGCCGGAGGCAAGAAGGCTCTTCGTCGAAATGACCGTCGAGGAGAACCTGGATATGGGATCTCTGAAAGGTATGGCCAGGGCAGAGCGGCCAAAGACCAAGGAGATGGTCTTTGAACTTTTCCCCACGCTGATGAAGCGCAGGAAACAGCTGTGCGGAACGCTTTCGGGCGGTGAACAGCAGATGGTCGCCATCGCCCGGGGCCTCATGTCAAAGCCGAAGCTGATCATGTTCGATGAACCTTCGCTGGGGCTGGCCCCCATACTCGTAAGGGAGATTTTTGACGTCATATGCAGAATCAGGCGGGAAGGGGCCACGGTGCTCATCGTGGAGCAGAACGTGAAGCAGACACTCCTGATCTCCGACAGGGCCTATGTTCTTGAGACGGGAAGGATCGTGCTTGAAGGGTCCGGCGAATCGATCCTCAAAAACGAGCATGTGAAGACGGCATATCTCGGAGTATAAAACGGAATGTAGGGGTAGACACGCAGGTCTACCCGATTACAGGGCGGCCACACAGGCCGCCCCTACACCTTATTTTTCAAGGAGGCGGGATTATGTTCGTATCGGAATGGATGACACGGAAGGTATTCAACGTAAAGCCTGATAACAGCGTCTCGGATGTGGTAAAGATGATAAGGGAGAAAGGCATTAAGCATGTCCCGGTCGTTGAACAAGGCAAATTGAGGGGGATCGTTTCAGACCGGGACATAAAGGATTACTGTCCTTCAAGGGCGACCTCTCTCGACATGTACGAACTGCATTACCTCCTCGCAAAAACAAAGGTCAGTGACGTCATGAAGACAAAGGTTTTCACGACCGGCCCCGATATACCCATTGAGGAGGCCGCCATGGTCTTGTATGATAAAAATGTGGGGTGTCTGCCTGTAGTAGAAGGCGGGAAACTAGTCGGCATCATCTCCGACAGGGATATATTCCGTGCCCTCATCGACATCACAGGAATAAGGCACCGCGGGCATAGAATTTTTGTGACGATCGAGGACAAACCAGGCTCGATAAAGGACGTCGCGGATATTATAAGGAAATACGGTTTCACCCTGCAAAGCATACTCACCTCTTATGAAAAGGCGAAAGAGGGATGCAGGAATATCGTGATAAGAACCAAAGGCTCGGGAAATTTTAAAGCCCTCAAGGCCGAACTTGAGGGCACTTATGCCGGGGTAGGGATCTTGAAGGGATAATCTTACAGGCCGGCGTTGGGAGGATGAATTTTGCTGAACAAGGCTCATGAACGAATACATGCAGACGACACGATCCTCTGCAAGCTCTGCCTCAGTGAACTTGGAGAGATATACTCG
The DNA here is from genome assembly GCA_044450345.1 of Thermodesulfovibrionales bacterium. Classification (GTDB taxonomy): domain Bacteria; phylum Nitrospirota; class Thermodesulfovibrionia; order Thermodesulfovibrionales; family UBA6898; genus Sulfobium. Next base: position 10,381 of record JBIOIY010000016.1, read on the forward strand.
GACCTCGGGCTGACAACGGATGAACTCGACCTTCTGGATATGCCGAGACGTTCTTTCACCGTCCATTTCCCGGTGAGGATGGATTCTGGCAAGATAAAGATGTTCGTAGGCCACAGGGTGCAGTACAATGATGCCAGAGGACCCTCCAAAGGGGGATTGAGGTTCCATCCTGAGCTTACTATTGACCATGTCAAGGACCTCGCTTTTCTTATGGTACTTAAATGTGCCGTAGTAAATATCCCCTTCGGCGGCTCGAAAGGCGGCGTCGTCGTCAACCCGAAGGAACTGAGCAGGAACGAAATTGAACAGGTCACGCGGGGTTATATACGCGCCATCGCGGACTATATAGGTCCTTTCAAAGACATCCCGGCCCCCGATGTCTATACCGACGAGAAGATAATGGTCTGGATACTCGATGAATACGAGCGGATAAAAGGCATGCATGTACCAGCTGTGGTCACCGGGAAGCCCCTTGAGCTGGCCGGCAGCAGGGCCCGGATCTATTCAACGTCCCTGGGGGGAATATACGTCCTCGAAGAAGCTTTAAAAAAAGCCGGCCTGGACAAAAGGAATGCACGCGTCGCGATACAGGGTTTCGGGAATGTCGGAGAAAATGCCGCTCGCATACTCTTCGAGGGCGGGTATAAAGTGATTGCGGTGAGCGACTCGAGGGGCGGGATACTGAACGAAAAAGGCATGGATATCAGCGAGGTCATAAGGTACAAGGAAATGAACGGAATGGTCGGCGGTTTTGACGGAGCAATGGACATCACAAACGGGGAACTGCTTACCAGCGATTGCGATATTCTGATACCCGCCGCACTATCGGACCAGCTGAACAAGAACAACGCCAAGGACGTCAAGGCAAAGATAGTCCTTGAACTTGCGAACGCTCCCACAACGATCGAGGCAGATGAGATATTTTTCGAAAAAGGGATCATGCTGGTTCCCGACGTCCTCGCAAACGCCGGAGGCGTAGTGGTGAGCTATTTTGAATGGAGCCAGAACCTCAACAGCGAATACTGGGAAGAAGAGAAGGTCCTCCGGAGATTAAGAAACGTAATGATAACGGCCTTCAACGACGTCTACTCGTTCTGCGGTGAGGGAAGGTGCCGGATGAGGAGAGCGGCTTATCAACTGGCGGTTAAGAGGATATTGCACGCGGAGAGGCTGAGGGGAAATCTGTAAGTCAACTGTTATTTCTCAACAGTAAGAATACGATCCAGCGTGTTGCTTAATTCTTCTATCTCATAGGGCTTGGATAATCCTGCCTTAAAGCCTTCTGCCATATAATTCGATACACTTTAATTCAACAAACCAAAAATTCCGATGAAAACTTTCGTTCGGGCATAGCTTCTCGGCTATCTTCCGACCTTTCCCATTAAAATGAACATGGGGCCTCGGAAGTACTAATAAGGATGACAACGGCACAAAAAAGTCGTAATCTATTTGTTATCGAAATAAAGCAACTGCTGCACATACATGAAGGAGCGTGCAAATGAACGAACGGCATTTTAAATATATGCGCGAAGACTTCGGCGACCTGCCGGTTATATTAAATCACCTGACGATGTATCTCAATTTCGCCGGTGATTTTGTGGAGGCCACGAATTGTCTTGAAATGACGGCGAAGCAGCCGATGCACGAGCTTCACCTTGATGCCAACAACGTCGAGATCATAAGTGTGGAATGGTGTGAAAGCCCCTCCGTTAAAGGAAGGCCCCTGGATTATGAGTACCGCCGGGAGAAAAACATGCTTGTCGTAAAAATACCGGGAAGAGTCGAAAAGGCAGAGAAGTTCTTGGTACGCACCACGACCCGTTGTTTTCCCTCGGACCGCATATTGGAGGGAATCTACAAGGACGCAACTCCTCCGGGTGCGCCCCAGCAATATGTTTCGCAATGCCAGCAATGGGGCTTTCAGCGTATCATGCCGATCCTGGACGATTGCCGGGCAAAGTGCACCATGACCACCACCATCGAGGCTGACAACGCCTATACCCATCTTATCAGTAATGGGAACATCAGCCGTCGCACGAACCCCGACGGCAGGCCGGTGCCAAAACCCGGGGATCCGTCCAGGCAGATAATAACCTATGAAAATCTCATCCCGATGGCCCCTTATCTCTTCCTTGTCTGTGTAGGCACATGGGAAACCCTGGTCGACAGCGTTATCTACGGATCCGGACGCGCTGTCCGTCTCGAATACCTGGTGCCGCCGGGTGCTGCGGAGTATGTCCGTGTCCCGATGGATATCCTCAAGAAATCGATCCTCTGGATACGGAAAACTCAGGGCTATGAATACACCGGAGAGACGTACCGGACCATATGCATGAACAAGTCTAACTTCGGGGGCATGGAGAACGTGGGTAATACGACGATCGTGACCGATGCCTCCCTCGTGACTGAACATACGTTGGACATGGCTCTTCTTTACGCCCACGCGGTGATCGTCCATGAATTCGAACACAACCAGTGCGGGAGCGAAACGACGATGGAGACGCCTTTCGATGTCTGGCTGAACGAGGCATACACCGTGGATGTCGAACGGCAGTTCATGGCCGACCTTTTTGATCCCGCCTTCATCCGTCTATATCAGGTGGACAGTATACGGAACCCCCTTCTCGGCCCTCTTGCGATCGAAGACGCCGGTCATGCCGGAAAAATAGTGCGGAAAGGGTTTAATGACCCGGACGAATTGATCGACGGAGTGACTTATGTCAAGGCGGCCGAGGTCATCAGGATGCTGAGGCTTATTCTTGGGGAAAAAAATTTCCGCGCGGGGAAGACGCTCTACTTCTCCCGTTATCACAACGGCAACGCGAACACCGACCAGTTCTTCGAGTGCTTTGAAGAAGTCTCGGGAAGATCTCTCGATCAATTCAAGAGGGAGTGGCTGTACAGGATCGGGTATCCACGGGTTACCGCCGCGACAGAGTATGACCAGTCTAAGGGCCTGTACCGCGTCCGTTTCCGGCAGAAGGTCGGTCCGGGACAAAGGCCTTTCCACTTGCCGATCGAATTGGCCCTGGTTGATTTTGCCGGGAAGGATATCCCGGGAACACAGGAAGTTTTTCAGCTGAGCGAGTCGGAAGGTGAGGTCGTTTTGGAGGGCATTTCTTCGCCTCCGGCCTTTGCTTCCATGAACCGGGACTCTTCTTTTTATGGGACCTTCGGCTATAGAGACGCCGATCCGAAAGTCCTTACTCTCCAGGCCCGGCTGGATCCGAACGCGTATAACAGGGTCGACGCCTTCCGTCAACTCACCGATATCGAGAGGACCAGACTCCTTCTGAACCCGGATGAAAAGGTAAGTCCGGAGTGGCTCGAACTTTACGGAGAAGTCCTTTCGGCGGGGGACATGTCGCATTCACTGAAGGCATATTTCCTGCGTATCGACGAACAACCGGTGAACCGCGAATATTCGACATGGCATCAGGAACTCGTAGCCGCCCGCGAAAAGCTGATGCTCTCTGTAAACCGCACATATCGTTACAGGCTTGTCGAGGAGTTCTCGGGTCTTGACAATTACTCCGAGACAAGTACGAAGGCCCTAAAAAACGGAATCGAGGCACGCATGTTGAAACAAGTACTATTGGACCTGATCACGGTTGACGATTCTAAAGAAAGTCATAAAGCAATTCTCGACCATTTTTATTCGGCTACGACTACGACCGACCGGGTGGCTGCCCTCCTGGCCCTTAACCGCAGTTCATCGCCGATGAGAAGAAAGGTGCTTGATGATACGTACGATTCTTGGCACAACCATCTGAGCGGCTATGCCAATTATCTCAGGGTAGTCGCCAGCGGGACGAGTGAGGATGTCTTTGATATGATAGAGACAGAAAAACATCGGCCGGGGTTCGACATCACACAGCCCACCTGGAGCCGGGCACTTTTTCTGCCTATGGCCACAAATAATAAGATGGTCTGGACCGACCGCGGCATCGCTTGGCTTACGGATACAGTGATAGAACTTGCGCCGATCAATGCGACTACCGCCGGCCGTCTCCTTAACACATTCCAGCATGTGAGGAAATTGAGGCATCCGCTGCAGGCTAAGGTGAGGAAGGCGCTCGAAAAGATTGTGCAACAGGTGTCGGAGGAAGCATGTCCTGCTGTGTATGGACAGGCGAGGGCATATCTTAAATGATAAGTGACCGCGGCCTTCTTCATCCATTCGCATAAGAAAATACTTGACAATCGCACTGAAGAAGCGCCTAATGAAGCTAAGGGTAAGTAGCTCACCAAAGTGGTGGCCTTGCTCCTCTCAAAACCCAGCAGACGGTTGTAAAGTCGTAAGACGCAAGTTGTGGACGTAAGAGTCTTAAGCTGTGAGTCTCATGATGTACAAACCGCTGAGAGATGAGGGGACGCAAGCACCACTTTTTTATTTTCGGCAATCCGATCCCCCTTGCTCAGAAACTGTCCTAAATTTTTGCTGCTGCAAGATCATTCTCGGGTCTAAGGCCACACAACTTAAAACGTGACAGGTAGCTATTTTTGTGCTATTAATTATATTAATATCTCTGAAGATCTTTACCATAAAGGAGATCGATTATGCTGAACAAGAGAATGGAACAATCTTTAAACGAGCAGATGAACCGCGAGCTGTATTCAGCGTATCTTTACCTGTCCATGTCATCCTATTGCACAAACAAAGGACTGAAAGGCTTTGCAAACTGGTTTATGGTCCAATATCATGAGGAGATGTTCCATGCCATGAAATTTTATGAGTACATCAATCTCCAAGGAGGCAGGGCCATTCTCGCGGCAATACCACAACCTCCTTCATCATTTGAATCTCCTCTGGATATGTTTACTAAAACGCTCCAGCATGAGCAATTTATCACGAAATCGATCAATGAACTGATGGAACTCGCGATTGCCGAGAAGGACCACGCTACCCAGATTATTCTGCAGTGGTACGTAACCGAGCAGGTCGAGGAAGAGAGCAATGATAACGAGATCATCCCTCAATTAAAGATCATCAAAGATGATCCCCAGGGGATTATGTTGCTCGATAGGGAGCTTGCCGGGAGAATGACTACTGTCCCCACGGAGTTCAGCAAGGGGATTCAGGCGGCAATCAAAGGGGCGGGGGGATAAATTATCCCTGCCGACGAGAGCTTCAGGTGCGGTCCTTCAGCTCTTCAAGCAGTTTATTGAAATCCCCGTCTCCCATCTCTCTTGTAAGCTCGGTAATAAATCCGTGGACCGTGTTGACGTTGGGGGAGCCGAGTTTTTCGAATATATCGAGTGAGATAAGAAAATCTATAAAGGCGTCTTTATAATTCTTCTTGTTCTGCATCACCTTCCCGATCATCCCTATACTGCTTGCCACGCCGGCGATATCTCCTACCTTCTTCGCTATCTCAAGGGCCTTCTGGTAGAATTCGAGCGCACCGTCATAATCTTCCCTGTTCTGATAGACTATTCCCATCTGATGGTAACTCTTCGCAACTCCGGCGATATCCCCGATCTTCTCGGCTATCGCAAAGGCCCTCTGGTGAAAATCGAGAGCCTTCTCATGGTCTCCTTTGTTTTCGTAGACCATCCCCATCTGATGATAACTCTTCGAGATGCCGGATATGTCGCCGATCCTCTCACTAATCTCAAGGGCCATCCGGAAAAACTCAAGGGCATTGGGGTAGTCACCCCTGTCCTGATAAACGATCCCGATCTGGTGATAACTCTTCGCCACCTCGGCGATATCCCCGATCCTTTTGCTGATCTCGAGGGCCTTCTGGTAAAAATCAAGGGCCTTACCGTGGTCGCCCCTACTTTCGTGGACCATTCCTATCTGGTTGTAACTCATCGCTACTCCGGCGAAATCTCCGACCTTTTCGGCTATCTCGAGGGCCTTGCCGGTATATTCAAGCGCCTTATTATGTTCACCTTTCAACTTATAAAGCAGGCCCATCTGCCCGTATATCCTCAGGACCCTGTAAGAGTCTTCCGAGTTCTCTCTTATATGCAGGGCCCTGCGGGAATAGTCGAGGGCACTGTCATAGTCGCCCTTTTTTTCGTGCACTATTCCTATATTTTGATAGCAGACCGATACCATATCTATGTCGCCTATCTTCTCAGCGATCTCGATGGACTGTTGAAAATAGTCAAGCGCCCAGCCGTAATCTCCCCTTTTTTCATGCACGATGCCTATCTGGTTATAACTCTTTGAGACACCCACGCTGTCGCCTGTCTTCTTACTTATGCCGAGGGCCTTCTGGTGAAACTCAAGCGCCTGGTCGTAGTCGCCGCTCTTCTGGTAAACCACCCCTATCTGGTAACAATTCATGGCCGTTCCCGCAAGGTCGCCTATATCCTCGGAGACCTTAAGTGCCTTCTGAGAAAATGCCAGGGCCTTTTCGTAGTCGCCTCTCTTCTGATGGACCACCCCTATCTGATGATAGCTCATCGATACCTCCGCGAGGTCTCCTATCTTTTCCGCTATCTCCAGGGCCTTGAGGTGATACTCATGGGCACTGTCATAATCGCCCCTTTTTTCATGCACTATCCCTATCTGATGATAACTCTTCGATACCTCGGCAAGGTCGCCGATCTTCTCGGCCATCTGAAGCGCCTTAATGTGAAACTCATGGGCGCGGCCCTGATCCCCTCTGCTCTGACAGATCATGCCAAGCTGGTTATAGCCCGTTGCAATCCCCGTCATATCTCCGATCCTCTCGGCTATTTCAAGAGCCTTATGGGTATATTCGAGGGCCCCGTCATAATCGCCCTTGAGCTTGTAAATCAGCCCCAGCTGCCCATATATCCTCAAAACCTTATCCTCATCATTTTCCTCGATAGCTAGGGCCTTAAGGGAATATTCGAGCGCCTCCGGGTATTCACCCCTTTTCTGGTGGACTATCCCGATGTTCTGAGTGCAGACGGATATCATGTCCGTATCACCCATCTTCTCGGCCATATCGAGCGACCTATGAAAAGAATCGAGCGCCATGCCGTAGTTACTTCTCTTCTGGTAGATTATTCCTATCTGGTTCAAGCTTCGCGCACTGTCGTAGCCATCGCCATTTTTTTCAGCCAATTCCAGGGCTTTCTGAAAAAAATCGAGTGCCCTGTCATACTCACTCCTTTTCTGATATATGACACCTATGCCGTGATAGTTTTTCGCAACCCCGGCTATATCACCGGCCCTCTCTGCCGTTTCAAGTGATTTTTGAAAGGCCCATAGTGCCTTGTCATAGTCGTACCGCTTCTGATGGAGGACCCCTATTTTGTGGTAGCTCCTTGCGACCCCTGCAGCATCGCCTGCCTTTTCGGCGTCGGCGACGGCTTTTTGAAGTGCCCCCAATTCGCTTTCGTGTTCCTTCATAGGCTCGTTGTTTCCCTCAGTAAATGTCAGGACCTGCGTCTCATCTTTTCCATCGCCACCATGATAAGTGACAGAGCAGCCGGCGTCATTCCCTGAATCCTTCCAGCCTGCCCAAGGCTTACAGGCCGGATCTCTTCGAGCTTGCCGCAAATCTCCTTCGAGATTCCGGGCAATGACCGGTAATCGAAGTGCTCCGGGATCTTCTTCTCCTCGAGTCTGGTCAATTTCTCCGCGGCCTCTATCTGTCTTGCGATGTAGCCTTCATACTTGACCTGTATTTCGACCTGCCTTTCATCGTCTTCGCCGAGTTCCAGATGAGAAGGGGCATGTTGTTTTATGATAGCATACGTCAATTCTGGCCTTTTCAGGAGCCGGGCAAGTGTGATATCTTCGCTGATGTCCGATGTCCCGAGAGACTTCAAGACGCCATTAATAGCCTCGGGCTTGATGCGCGTCTTTTTTATCCTGTCCATCTCCGCTTCGATCTTTCCCGTCTTTTCGACAAACCTTTCATACACATCTTCTCCGAGTAGTCCGATACCATGGCCCTTTTCCATCAGCCTCATGTCCGCGTTATCATGTCTCAGAAGCAGCCTGTATTCGGCCCGGGAAGTAAACATCCTGTAAGGTTCGCTCGTCCCCTTTGTAACAAGGTCGTCTATGAGCACGCCTATATATGCCTCATTTCTTCGAAGGACAAGAGTTTTTTCCCCCTGTATCTTTAGCGCCGCGTTAATGCCCGCCATGAGCCCCTGCGCAGCCGCCTCTTCATAGCCGGATGTACCGTTGATCTGCCCGGCCAGGAAGAGTCCTTTGATCGTCTTGGTCTCAAGCGAATGTGTAAGCTGGGTTGGAAAGACAAAGTCGTATTCGATCGCGTAGGCAGGCCTCATGATCTCCACCTGTTCAAGACCCGGGATCGTTCGCACAAAGAGCACCTGTATTTCAAAGGGAAGACTCGTCGAAATGCCGTTTGCGTAATATTCTTTTGTCTGAAGGCCTTCAGGCTCGAGAAAAACCTGGTGCCTGTCCCGCTCAAAAAAACGGACTACCTTGTCTTCTATCGAGGGACAGTATCTCGGCCCTATCCCCTTGATCTTGCCGCTGTACATCGCAGAAAGACCGATGTTATCTTTAATTATCCTGTGAGTTTCCTTATTCGTATAGGTGATGAAACAGGGGAGCTGAGGGTTCTCAATTCTTTCAGTACTATGGGAAAAGGGAATAGGAGGGTCATCTCCATATTGTGCCTCGGTCTTCGAAAAATCTATGGTCTTGGCGTCCAGCCTCGGCGGCGTCCCTGTTTTGAGCCTGCCGAGTTTCAGTCCCAGTCTCGCAAGACAATCTGAAAGACCCAAGGACGGGAACTCCCCTGCCCTGCCTGCTTCAAAACTCTCCTGGCCGACATGCATGAGGCCCTTCAGAAAAGTGCCGGTAGTTACGACAATGCATTTCGCACCATAATAGACCCCTAGCGAGGTCCTGACGCCTTGCACCTTCCCGTCCTCAACAATGATCTCCTCGACAGTAGCCTGCTTTATATCGAGATTTTGTCTGTATTCGAGCACCTGCCTCATCGCCAACCTGTATAGGACCCGGTCGGCCTGCGCCCTCAAAGACCATACGGCCGGGCCCTTGGATTTGTTGAGCATCCGGAACTGTATGCCTGCCTTGTCGGTGATTTTCGCCATTTCACCGCCGAGGGCATCGATCTCCCTCACGATATGTCCCTTTGCAAGTCCCCCGATAGCAGGATTACAGGACATCTGCGCAATAGTATCCAGGTTCATGGTGAATATGCACGAAGAAAATCCCATACGTGCGGCCGCAAGGGCCGCCTCGCATCCTGCATGGCCCGCGCCGATAATGACCACATCATAATTCTTCGTTGCGACCATTGGATATTTATTATAAATAAAAGGGGTATGTAAAGTATAAGGAGGGGCCGTCTTCTGCGGCCCGATTACTTGGTATCGTACGAAGTTACGTTAAGCTGAACTCAGCTCAGGAGGCTTTTCAGGAAGTCCCGCAATTCAGGTGGTAGTTCTTGCCTGGATTCTTCTCGTCCTCTGTAAGATGACACTTCTTATATTTTTTCCCGCTTCCGCACCAGCAAGGGTCGTTTCTTCCGACTTTTTCTCTCGCTGCCGTTTCCTCTTCCGCTTTAAAAAAAGAACCTATACTTTTTAATATGTCCATTTTGACCTCGATAAAAAAATAAAGTTGCGCAACTTTATTAGTATACCAAAACAGCCCAGCAGTTATCCAGATATCGGGACGTCGTCATCGCAATCCCTCTTGATAATCACGCTTCATATTCTTCGAAAGCCTGTCCGCCATTCTTAAGGGCTCTGGGATCCTATAGTCCGTGACACACTTCATCACTATCTCAACGGACGATTCAATGTCCATAAGATGGCCCGGAGAGACAAAGACAGGCCGCACATCGGTCCTCGTCCTCAGCACCGCGCCGACTTTCGCCCCCAGGTAAAAAAGATACGACCATTTCCCCTTGGCAGGCCCGGGCTCCTGATATTCGCCGACGAGCCTCGATTTGGCACAGCCCACTGTGGGAATATTCAGAACAACGCCTATGTGAGAAGCTATCCCGATGCCTTCCGGGTGGGCTATCCCCTGTCCGTCTATGAGAATAATGTCAGGCGATACCGCAAGTTTTTTTATAGCGTCTATGACCGCCTTTCCTTCTCTGAACGCAAGGAGTCCGGGCATGTAATTCATACTCGCCCTTGTTTCCGAAAAAACATCCAGCAGATGAGCAAGCGCCGGGAGTTTATAGAGAGAAGCAGCCGCACATACAAGATCTCCGGAGAAGGCGGCGTCAGCCGCCGCGATGAATTGGGGCACCTTCTTCAGGGGAGCGATCTTAACCTTTTCCTTCAGGGCACGCTGGATTTCTCTTGCTTCCGATATATTATCCGGCCAGAGGTTTTCCTTCATTACGCTATTATAAAACACGGGTTAGAACATCGCGCGTGACCACATCAATGTTTTCCTGATTTATTTCTCCTAAATTTTTTACATTTTTCCGGTGAATAAAAAATGCCTCGGGGAATACATATATATAGGAGCAGTCTGGCATGCTATATTAAATAGTCATGAGCATATTCTCGGTAAGCTCTTTGAAGGAAAAACAGCTTAAGGAAAAAATGGCGGCCCTCAACATCCGCGAGGAGGATATCGAGGAGTCTTTTATCAGATCGGGGGGTAAGGGCGGCCAGCATGTGAACAAGACTTCGACGTGCGTCTACCTCAAACATGTCCCAACCGGCATCGAAGTCAAATGCCAGGAGGAACGATCACAGGCCATGAACCGATACAGGGCAAGGGTAATCCTCGCCAATAAAATCGACCAGCTCGTAAAAGGAAAGGAAAGCAAGGAGGTACAAAGGATAGAGAAGATTCGCCGGCAGAAGAGAAAACGATCGAAGAGGGCAAAAGAGAAGATGCTTGCGGAGAAAAAAATGACCGCAGAAAAGAAAAGGCTGCGAGGCCCTGTCGCCGGAAATAATTATTGAATGAAGCCCTCTGATAGAAGTCGACTTAATGCGGTATACAGTAAGCTTCATAAGGCCTTCGGTCCCCAGCATTGGTGGCCCGGGGAGACCCCTTTTGAAATGGCGGTTGGCGCCATCCTTACTCAGAACACAAACTGGAGGAATGTCGAGAAGGCGATCGATAACTTAGAAAGGGAAGGGAAGTTGAACGCGTCCGCGATCCACAAAATAACTCCCGAAAGACTGGCGTCCCTGATCAGACCGGCCGGATATTTCAATATAAAGGCGAAGAGGCTGAAGCATTTTGTGGATTTTCTCCTGAAAGAATACAGCGGCAGGATGGCTGAGATGAAGCAAGAAGAAATGGATGTAATAAGGGAGAAACTCCTCGGGGTAAACGGAATAGGCCCTGAGACAGCCGATTCGATAATCCTCTATGCGCTAAAAAAACCAGTCTTTGTCATCGACGCCTACACAAAACGCGTGCTCTCACGTCATGATATCATGGACCATGATGAAATATATGACAACTTCCAGGAACTTTTCCATTCGAATCTCAAAAGGGACGTTCGTCTCTTCAACGAATATCATGCCCTTTTTGTCAGGGTGGCAAAGGAGTACTGCAGGACAAAACCCCGGTGCGGAGAATGTCCGCTCGAGGAAGTATGATTAACTGATGGCCCGGATAATCACCCAAGTACTTGCGGGCCTTATGCTTCTATTCGGAGCAGCGACGCTCTTTCCGAAGGCATATCTGGAATACAGGGGAAGAAATATGCGAAAGAGTATCCTGTATTTTTTTCTTGGCTTCTGCGCTCTCTTCTTTTCGATTATGGCTTTTGTGTATGCGTATCTGATACTGAGCAGGGAAATATTCACCTAGGTCCTCACCGCCACAAGATGCCTCACGGTTTCATCGAATGGAAGCTTATAATCCGACACCTCGATATCCCGCATTTCAACGCCTTTTAATTCCTCCCTGAGTTTCGGGCCTTTGCTTAAGATCAAAACTCCCCCCTTGTTGATATGACCCTTCATCTTTTCGATAAAATCGCGGACAGTGAAAAGGGCCCTCGTCATTGCCACATCGACCTTCAGCCGTTCGACCTCTTCTATCCGCTTGTCAATAATTTCAATGCCGTCGAGGGCGAGCCTGCGGCAGAGGTGTCTTAGGAAAATCGCCTTTTTTCCCACAGGCTCAACAAGGAACATTTTCAATAGGGGTAAAAAGATCTTAACAGGGATACCGGGGAACCCGGCGCCACTTCCTATATCGGCCGCCGTCATGGCGTGAGATGGAAACATCTTCAGGAATAGCAGTGAATCAAGGAAGTGCTTTATTATTATATCGCGGTCAGTCTTCAGCCCCGTGAGGTTATAAGCCCGGTTCCATTTTTTCAGCTCTTCGAGATATGTAAGAAATCGATTGACCTGATCTTCCGAAAAAGGAATATCGAGTGCGGTAAGACCCTCCCTGATCAACCCCTTCGCGAGCTCTATGGCGCGGATATCCTTTATCTTAATTTCCCCATACTTTCCTCCTACCGAAGGGCAAGTCAGAAGCCTAGGCGGGACAGGCCTACGTCTAATCCTTCTCTACGACCTTCGCAATGCCGGCTATCTTGTCGTCTGGTATATCCATGAGCTTTACGCCCTGTGTGTTTCTGCCGTGGATCGAGATGTTTTGGGCGGTAGTCCTGATGAGCTTGCCCGAATTCGCGATCATCACGACTTCGTCCTCTTCGCGCACCTGGAGGAGCCCCACTACTTTTCCGCCTTTATCGGTGAGTTTGATGGATATAACACCCTTTCCTCCCCTGCCCTGAAGAGGATAGTCTTCTATCCTGGTTCTCTTGCCAAAGCCGTTCTCCGCAACAGTGAGTATAGCCGTCTTTTCTTCTGCGACCTCTGCCGCGACAACTTCATCGCCTTTAACCAGTCTTATCCCACGCACACCCTTTGACGTCCTGCCTGTGTCCCTAACATCTTCTTCATTAAATTTAATAGACAGACCATTGTGCGTTCCGATGATAAGGTCATTACTGCCGGTTGTCTTTCGTACGGCTATCAATTCGTCGCCCTCATCAAGTGATATCGCTATTATGCCTTTGCCTCTGGGATTGCTGTAAGACGTCAGCGCCGTCTTCTTGACGGTGCCGTTCTTGGTAAACATCACGAGGTAGCCTTCCTTAAAATCCCGGACAGGAAGTGCCGTGGAAATCCGTTCTCCCTCTGAAAGCTGAAGGACATTTATGAGCGCCTTGCCCTTTGCAGCACGGCCGGCCTCAGGTATCTGGTAAATCTTCATCCAGTACAGCCTTCCGAGATTGGAAAAAAACAGCATGTAGTCATGCGTTGAACCGATAAAGAGCTGGGCTACAAAATCCTCTTCCTTGGTTTCCATGCCGATGAGGCCCTTGCCCCCTCGTCGCTGGCTCCTGTAAGCGCTCAAAGGGTTCCTCTTGATATATCCTTGATGGGAAAGGGTAATAACCATTTCCTCCTCTGTGATGAGGTCTTCTATCGTTATTTCCTTTGTCTCTTCTGTTATTTCGGTCCTCCTTTCGTCGGCATACTTTGTCTTGATCTCGAGGAGTTCCTCATCAATTATCTTGGAAACAAGCGCCTCGCTTCCGAGTATCGACTTTAATCTTTCAATCTCCTTCAGGGTCTCTTTGTATTCGTTAATTATTTTTTCACGCTCAAGTCCGGTCAGTCTCTGCAGTTTCATGTCGAGAATAGCTTGGGCTTGCACCGCTGTCAGCTGATAATTACCAATCAGCCCCTGTCTTGCCTCTTCAGGGTTCTTGGAGGACCGTATGAGCGCTATTATCTCATCAAGATGATCCAGTGCGATTTTCAGTCCTTCGAGGATATGGGCCCTTTCCTCCGCCTTCCGCAGTTCAAATCTCGTCCTTCTGAGAATTACATCGCGCCTGTGCTGAATGAAAAGGCTGAGAATCTTCTTGAGGCCGTGGACTTCGGGCTTGCCGCCAACAATAGCAAGCATTATGATCCCGAAAGTTGTCTCCATCTGGGTGTGTTTGTACAGGTTATTGAGGATGACTTCCGCCATCTCCCCCCGTTTCAGCTCAATGACCACCCTTATGCCGTCCCTGTCTGACTCATCTCTTATATCAGAAATGCCTTCTATATTCTTTTCTCTTACAAGTTCCGCGATTTTTTCAATAAGCCTGGATTTGTTTACCTGATAGGGAAGCTCAGAGATAATGATATTTTCGCCGCCCCTGTGCTCCCGCTCAATCCGCGCCTTAGCCCTCACCTTGATAAGGCCGCGGCCTGTCGCATACGCGTCCTTTATCCCTGCGGTGCCATGTATGATGCCTCCAGTCGGGAAATCGGGCCCCTTTACAGCTGTCATTATATCCTCAACTGACGTCTCAGGTTTTTCCAGAAGCTTAATGAGGGCGTCGATAACTTCTCCGAGGTTATGCGGCGGTATATTCGTGGCCATTCCGACGGCTATTCCCGCTGCCCCGTTAATAATCAGATTGGGGATCCTTGATGGAAGCACTTTGGGCTCCTCGGTCGTCTCATCAAAGTTCGCGGCAAAATCTACTGTTTCTTTATCTATGTCGGCCAACAACTCTTCTGAGATCTTCGCAAGCCTGGCCTCTGTGTAACGGTATGCGGCAGCCCGGTCTCCGTCTATCGATCCGAAATTGCCCTGACCATCAACAAGCAGATATCTCATATTAAAATCCTGGGCCAGTCTCACCATCGCATCATATACTGCCGTATCACCGTGGGGATGATACTTCTTCAGCACCTCACCCACGACACCCGCGCTTTTGGAATATTTCCTGCTTGGGAGAAGCCCCTCCCTGAACATGGCGTATAGAATCCTTCTCTGGACTGGTTTCAGCCCATCCCGCACCTCGGGAAGCGCCCTGCCAATGATTACACTCATCGCGTAATCGAGGTAGCTCACTTTCATCTCTTCTTCAATATTTACCGGTAGTTTTGCCATCCGAATGCCCTTCCCTCCCTTAAAATCCACATATTTTACCATATTTCAACCGCCCTTTTCCGCATTCTTCATAATGATGCCTCAGCCCTCTGGTATTGAGGAAGCCCCTACCGAAAGTGAGCAGAGCCCAATCGGCATGTAGGGCTTCTTGGCATTCCACTCTTGCCAATTCATAAGAAATACAATAAAATCAAGGGGAGCAGTTAGGATAAAAAAGTGTACAGCCCGGACGCTGCGAAGCGGACCACCTTAATAAGGGAGACTCGAATCGCATGAGCCTGACACTGAGACAGCAGATATTTTTGGGGTATCTGGTGATGGTGCTGTTTACCCTCATCGTAGGCGCATACGCCATATGGGGCCTCCAGGAACTGAACCAGATAACCTCCGACGTCATTTTTTCCGACCTGAAGGTCGGAGAAAAGATCATAAAACTGAACGATTCCGCACTTGCCCAAGACCTGTACGAAAAACGGTTTCTGACATTGCAGCAGGCGGAGGCTGAAAATCTTTTCTGGAACAGATCCAGGGAGTTCAAATCGCTTCTTTCCGAAATCGCCGCGACTGAGTCATCACTGAAGAACTCTATCGACAACATCAACGCCCTTCATGATAGTTACACCCAACTCGTTACCAAGGAGATATCGCTTGCCAAATCCGGGAAGAGGGGCGAAGCTGAAGAGATATCCGCCGTTTCACTTAAGTCAGGGTTCGACAAAATCCTTCAGCAAATAAGGGACATCGACATACAGATAAAAGCACAACAAAACAAACATATCGGCAAGGCTGGTTCGCTGGGAGAAAAAGCGCTCATGATTACGATAATCCTCAGCACCGGCTCCTTTGTCTTCGGCATCCTCTTTGCGTCTTTGCTGACGAGCCACCTGACTACGGCCATCACCGGGCTTAAGGCAGCCACCCATTCCATCCGAAGCGGTAATTTCGACAACCTCCCCGAAATAAAGGGGGCCGACGAACTTGCGGACCTCGCGATTTCTTTCAAAGAGATGTCCGCACGATTGAAGGAACTCGAGGTCACAAACCTCGACGCAAACCCCCTTACGAAACTCCCCGGGAATCTCGCGATTGAGAAAGAACTGCTGACGAGGCTGAACGACAGCGAGAAGTTCTCCTTCTGCCTTGTCGACCTCGACAATTTTAAGGCCTTCAACGACAGATACGGCTATGCCAGGGGCAGTGACATTATCAAATGGCTCGGAGAGGAGTTGTCCGGGATTAAAAAAGAATTCGGATCTCCGGATGATTTTCTCGGCCACATCGGTGGGGACGATTTCGTAATAATCTGCTCCCCGGAAATAGTTCATAACATCTGCAATAAAATTATCGATACATTCGACAGAGGCATAGTCGAGTTTTACGACCCGGAGGATTTGAAAAAAGGGTTCATCGTGTCAGTGGACAGAAACGACAACCCCGCGATATTCGGGATAATGACCGTCTCGATCGCTGTGGTAAACACTGACCGCACGCTGATACGGGAACCGAAGGAAGTTGCGCTCAAAGTCACCGAACTGAAGCAATACGCCAAAACATTTGCAAAGAGTCTTTATATTATGGACCGCAGGAGAACGAGATAGGCCTTCAATCTCCGGGAATCACCTGCTTCATATTCCCCACCACTACAAGAACATAATATTTTGTGTCCAGATATTTTTTTGCCACTCTGAGCACGTCGTCCTTGGTGACGGACTCGATAAGGCGCTTATACTTGTCCACGTAGTCAAGCCCTAAGTTGTAGAACTCCACCGCGATCAGGAGGCTTGCTATCTTGCTGTTGGAATCAATCCGCAGCGGGAAGCTTCCTGTCAGGTATGATTTGGCATCGTTTAGTTCCTTGTCGGTAACCGGTTCGGTACGCACCCTCTCCATCTCCTTCAGTATCTCACCGATGGCCGCATTAGCGGTCCTGTTCTTCGTCTGAAGGCCGGCCTGAAAACTCCCTCCGTACTTATTGGCCGAGAAGAAACTATGCACGTCATACGAAAGACCTTTATTGTCGCGTATGTTGTCCATCAGCCGTGACGCAAAACCTCCGCCTCCCAGGATATAATTCATGACAGACACCGCGTAAAAATCGGGGCTTTCCCTTCCGATTCCGAGATGACCGAGAATAATATTGGCCTGGGTAAGATCTTTGTCGATCTTTATGATCTTGGGCGCAGAAAGAGGCCCCTGCACAGGGAGCGGTTTTTCGAGCACGTCCTTCTTTGCCCATCCTTTGAAATATCTGTCGAGCAGTGAATGGAGTTCGTTTTTCGTAACGTCGCCCACGACGGACAGAATCGCGTTGTTCGGCACGTAATATTCCCTGTGGAAATCGATTATGTCACGGCGCGTGATCGTATCGAGCGATTCCTCGGTCCCCTCCACCGGCCTGCCGTAAGGATGGGTGCCGAAGACGGCCTTCTTAAACTCCTTCGAGGCAACAATTCCCGGCTCCTCTTTTTGCCGCATGATAGAGCTTATTATTACAGCCTTTTTCCTCTTTATCTCGTCTTCGCTGAAGGCAGGGTTGAGGACAATGTCGGAAAGGAGGTCAAATCCGAGATCCACGTCTTTCTTAAGGACGGAAAGGGTGACGGTAATATAATCCGCGCCGCCTGATGTTCCGATCTCACCGCCCACAAATTCAATTTCATCGCTGATCTGCTTCGAAGAGCGCTTTTCTGTCCCTTCATTGAGAAGGTCCGCTGTCAGGTTTGCGAGCCCGGCCTTTTCCGCGGGTTCGGCGACGCTCCCCGCCTTGATCGCAAGAACCACCCTGACGATGGGCAGCGCGCTCCGTTCCTCATGAAGAAGGACCATCCCGTTCGGAAGGACTTCCCTGTCGGCCACCCTGCCGGCAAATACCGGGGCAGGACTAATCAGCGCAAAAAACAAAAAAAGCAGGCAGAGATTTATCTTCAATTCTTTCCAGCCTTGACCCATTACTTCTTTTCCTCCCCTGAAGGCATGAGTATCCCCGTAGTCTTCCTGTCTGATACAAGGTACTTCTCAGCCACATGCCGTACGTCTTCGGGGGTCACCTTCCTCACGCCTTCGAGGTACTTGTCGATAAGCTTCCATCCGCCTATCATTTCGAATGTTCCGATGGTCCTTGCCTGCATATACATGGAGTCCTGTTCCATAATAAAGGACGCCTCGATCTGGTTTTTGGCCTTCTGGACCTCCCGCTCCGAAGGCGCCGCTTTCTTTATCTTTTCCAACTCATCAAGCAGCGCTTTTTCCAGTTCTTCCATCTTCTTGCCGCGAGATGCTGTAGCGCCTGCATAAAAGAGAAAAGGTTCTCTGTACATTCCTTCATAGCTCGCCCATGCAGAGAGTGCAAGCTGCTTTTCATACACGAGAGAATTGTAGAGCCTTGAACTCTTGCCGCCCGAAAGGATGCCGGCAAGCACGTCAAGAGCAAAGGCGTCTTCCTCCCCGATAGAGGGCACCTTGTAGGCGGAAAGAACATAGGGCAATTCAGCCTCTTTCTTTACGTACACCCTCTTTTCGCCGTATTGTACGTCCTCTCCGGCCCTGGCCTCTTTTATCGCAGGGACTCTCCGGACCTTGCCGAAGGACTCCCTGATCTTTGAAAGAATATCCGCAGGATCTACATCACCCACCACTATCGCGACGGCGTTATTCGGGGCATAATACGTCTTGTAGTGAGCTATCAGATCTTCCGGATCCAAGGTCTTCAGGTCGGACATCCACCCGATAACAGGCCACCGGTAGGGGTGGTTCTTGAAGGCAGCTGCCAGTACTTCTTCATGAACCAGGTTCTGGAGGTCATCTTCATAGCGCATCCTCCGCTCCTCCATTACAACAGCCAGCTCCGACATAACTGATGCCGGGGTGAGGGCCAGGTTCTTCATCCTGTCTGCCTCCATCTCTATCGGCAGCCCAATACGGTCGGAGGCCAGGAGCTCGAAATACGCAGTATACTCGCGGGTCGTAAAGGCGTTGTCTGTTCCGCCGCCCCTCTGGATCGTCTGGGAAAAGGTCTTTGGCCCATACTTAGATGTTCCCTTGAACATCATGTGCTCAAGGAGATGACTCAGTCCGGTCTTTCCGATCTTCTCGTTTACCGAGCCGACCCTGTACCATATCTGAAAGGTTGCGGTAGGGGCCTTGTGATCTTCGACGATAAGGACCTTCAGTCCGTTTTCAAGGGTGTATTCTTTGACGTTGACTGCGCCTGCAGTAAAGGGAGAAAGGACCATTACCAGAAAGACAAATAGCTTCAATATCTTCATACGTCTATATTAAACGTTTTCCCTGAACGGGACAACTTTTTAGCTGTCACCTCCTGCCCGGAGCAAATGCATCCTGCGTTATTGCCTGAACAAAGCAGTTCGCGTACAATACGATAGACATGGATATTGAAGACCTCAGGAAAATAGGGGCGGGTCTTATGAAGGAGGTCTCCGGGCTCAGACATTCCCCCGACATAAAAATCCCGCTCGGTTTAGGGGCCGGCGGCGATAAGACTTTCCCGATTGACAGAAAGGCCGAAGAGATAGTCCTGGCCGGGCTCGCCTCACTGCAAGAACCCCTTACCATCATATCCGAAGAACTCGGGATCCAGGAGCTGAACGGCGGCGGGATGAGGGTGGTCATCGATCCTGTCGACGGAAGCAAGAACGCGATATCCGGGATACCGGTCTACTGTACGTCGATCGCGGTATCTTCAGAAGAGAAGTTGTCAGGGGTAGTCCTTTCTTATGTTATCGACCTTGTCTCAGGAGATGAATTCTGGGCGGAAAAGGGCAGCGGGGCATACATGAACGGGGAAAGACTTCATACTCAGCGTGATGACGAACTGTATCTCGCCGCATACGAGGCCCAGTCACCGGCAAGGGACATTCCCTCAATCATGCCGCTTCTTGCCCGTGCCCGGAAGACGAGGTGTCTGGGGTCGACCGCCCTTGACCTGGCCTACCTTGCATCTGGCTCGGTCAGCGTTTTCGTCTGTCCCTCTCCGTCGCGGAGCTTCGATTTTGCGGGGGGGTGGCTCCTCGTAAGGGAGGCAGGAGGAATCATTACGAATACGGTGGGTGAGGAGATCGGCGGCACCCTGCTCAGTCTCAAAAGGAGTTCTCCCCTCCTCGCTGCGGGAAACAGGGAGCTCCACCGAAAGGCACTGACTCTCCTTACAGAAAAGAAAAAAGATGAATAGGTTTCTCATATTCGTCATCGCCGGCCTGGCAGGGGCCTTGATAGCAGATAAGAAGGGCAGAGACATGCTGACATGGGGTCTGGTCTGCCTTTTTCTCCCCCCGGCTGTACTCCTCCTTCTCTTTCTTCCGCCCGTCGCGGCAAGGGGCAGGACGAGGAGATGCCCGTACTGCGCAAACGTCGTTTCGCTGAAAGACACCACATGCAAGTTCTGTAAGAAGGAGTTGCCGATCGAGATGGTCAAGTGCCCTGCTTGCGGAAGTTTCGTCCCGGATAAGGAATACTGCATACAGTGCACCAGGAAGCTTAGATAATAAGCGATCAGCCTTCAGCTATAATCAGATATCAAATCACTCACAGTTATTATTTATGAATAAAGGAGGGGACTGTCTTTGAGCGGCTTCAATTTCTCGTATGGACCCGCAGCAGGCGGGTCGAGAAATTGCCTCGGAGCGAAGCGAGAATGAGCGAAAAGATGGTCCCCTTCTTCATATGTACAATGTCTTGAGCTGAACGCTGAATGCTATCTTATATAGGCCTCTGTGACATACCTGCGCATCATCCGGTGGCTGTTGAAATAGTAGGCGTTCTTTCCTATCGCGTTCTGCATCATCCTTACCCACGTATGCCTGTCGTTGTAATAGATTGGGATAATCACTTTTTCAAGTTTGTGATAAAGGTCCTCGGCATCACGCGCGTCGGCATCTGCACCCGGCGAAAGCTCGTGGGGGGCAGGCCCGATGGACCATCCTGTGAAACCTTCGATATGTCCTTCTATCCACCAGCCGTCGAGCACGCTGAAGTTCATAACACCGTTATGGGTCGCCTTCATCCCGCTTGTCCCCGAAGCCTCAAGCGGTCTCAACGGGGTATTCATCCATATGTCGACCCCTGACACGATCTTCAACGCTGTTTCCATGTTATAGTTTTTCAGGTAGACGATCTTGATCTTGTCCTTGAGAAGCTCCTTATATCTGAAGATATTCTGGATGAGTTTTTTGCCGGCCTCGTCCTGAGGATGGGCCTTCCCCGCATACACAAGCTGCATTTTGCCGGCGCCTATCCTTTCAAGACGGGCGATATCCCCGAAGATCAGGTCGGCCCTCTTATACGCTGTTGCCCGCCTTGCAAAACCGATCGTTAGGAGATCCGGAGTCAGTTCGATCCCGGTTTTTTCCTTGACCAAGCCGAAGAGCAGTCTCTTGGCCTCCATATGGGCCTCCCACAACCTCTCGTCGGGGACGCGTCCCACTCTTACAAAAAGCTCCGGCTCGTTGGCCCATCCGGGAAGGTACTCGTCAAACACCTTCTTGAAGCTGTCGCATGTCCAGGTATAGGAATGGACCCCGTTTGTAATCGCGTGTATCTCGTAGCCTGGGAACATGCTCTGCGAGACCTCCCCGTGCTTTTTGGCAACCCCATTGATGTAGCGGCTCAAATTGAGTGCGAGCATAGTCATATTGAGATAATCGTTGCCGGCGAGTTCCTTGAGTATAGGAACGGGAATTATCTCTCCCATGACACGCGAGACCAGGTCATAAGGGAATTTATCATGACCCGCCTCCACCGGCGTATGCGTCGTGAAGACACAAAGGTTCTTCACGCTGCGCCTGTCCCAGACGAGCTTTTCGTCCCACACGTCCTCAATAGGCTTCTTGAACCTTTGGAGAAGTTCGAGGGTCAGAAGGCTTGCATGGCCCTCATTCATATGATACTTCTTTACCTCGAATCCCATCTCGTGGAGCATTCGTACGCCCCCCAGACCAAGCACTATCTCCTGCTTGAGCCTGTAAGTCTTGTCTCCGCCGTAGAGAAAAGCCGTTACTTCGCGGTCCTGGGGCTGATTTTCGGCGATGTCGGTATCGAGGAAAAACACGGGAATGTTGCCGCCCGTGAGACTTTTCACATTGTAAAACCATGCCTGGACAGAGACCTCCCGCCCCTCGATCTGGACAGTCACCCTGTGCGGCAGGAGTTCCATATACCTCGCCGGTTCCCATATAAAGGGCAGCTCGCTCTGCCATCCGCCCTCATCGATCTCCTGCGTGAAATACCCTTTTTTACAGAGGATCGTGACCGCCACCATAGGCAACCTCAGGTCCGCAGCGGACCGGATGGTATCACCTGCCAGCACGCCGAGCCCCCCGCTGTAAGTAGGGATGTCGTTATGTACGCCTATCTCCATCGAGAAATAGGCTATCTTAGGTTCTTTTGTCAGCTCCTCTAATTGATCAAGTACTCCACTCATGACTTAGGGCATTCCTTTCTTCAGAACAATCCTCTCTGCATGAAATTTTCCGATTTTACGTCCGAAGGAGACTCCGGAATAATTGCATTATGATCACCTGGTTATGTACATTATAACAGCTCTTTAGGTTTTTGTTGGTTTTATGGTATCATTGAAAAAAGTAAAGGCATTTGTTAGTATTTTGGATGTCAGAGGAACAAAGAAGGGCAGGACTTCTTCTCAGAACTGCTGCCAGGATCGTTGATTTCATACTCATCGCCGCAGTTATAGAGATCCTACCACGGGCAGGTTTTTTCGCGGGCCTTACGTACTTACTTTTGGGAGACGGTTTTTTCGACGGCAGGAGTATCGGCAAGAAACTGCTCAAAATTCAGGTCGTATCGGCCGGCACAGACAGCCCCTGCACTTTCAAGGATTCCATATTACGAAACAGCACGTTCGCTGTCGGCTATGTATTATGGATTGTTCCGTTCATCGGGTGGATCTTCATCCTGATTATCAGCGCAGTCGAATTCGTTCTTGTTCTTGGGAGTAAAGACGGTATGCGGCTGGGCGATGAGATCGCAAAGACTGCCGTAATTGAAACGTTATAGTCATTAATTGGAGGTGACATGCTTTTCCATAATATACTCGGACTGTTTTCGAATGATCTTGCCATAGACCTCGGCACCGCCAACACCCTGGTCTACGTGAAAGGGAAAGGCATTGTCTGCGATGAGCCTTCCGTCGTTGTGATCAGAAAGGACAATAAAAAGACAGTAGCTGTCGGCGCCGAGGCAAAAAGAATGCTGGGCAAGACCCCCGCCAATATCATGGCGATCCGGCCTATGAAAGACGGCGTCATCGCCGACTTCGACGCAACGGGGGAGATGCTCAAATATTTCATTAAGAAGGTCCATAACAGGAGAAGTTTTGTGTCACCGAGGGTGATCATCGGTGTGCCATCAGGAATCACGCAGGTAGAGCAGAGGGCGGTCAAAGACGCAGCCGAGGCATCGGGCGCAAGAGAAGTGTATCTGCTGGAAGAACCGATGGCGGCCGCTATCGGCGTCGGGCTCCCTGTCGGAGAGCCCTCCGGCAACATGATCGTGGATATAGGCGGCGGCACAACCGACGTTGCCGTCATCTCCCTCGACGGGGTGGTTTACAGCAAGGCGGTACGGGTGGGCGGAGACAAGATGGACGAGGCGATCATGGCCTATATAAAAAGAAGATATAACCTGATGATCGGGGAGACAACGACCGAACAGATAAAGATAGAGATTGGGTCGGCATGCGATACAGGCAATACAGAGAAGAGGATGAAGGACATCAAAGGGAGAGACCTGATATCGGGAATACCGAAGACGATAACGGTCAACGAAGACGAGATACGCGACGCACTGTCCGAACCGATCAACAGCATCCTGGATACCATCAAGGTCGCTCTTGAAAACACCCCGCCGGAACTCGCCGCTGATATCGTTGACCGGGGCATCGTGCTTGCGGGCGGTGGTGCCCTGCTTCGCGGCATCGACCTTTTGATCAAGCAGGAGACCGGCCTTCCCGTCATCATCGCCGAAAACCCCCTTACGGCGGTAGTAATCGGCGTCGGAAAGATGCTCGATGAATTAGAGATGCTCCGCAGAATCGCGATAACCTAATGCAATGCTCAGGAAAAAGACACTTCTTTTTTTCGTCGTAATTATCTTTTCCTTTGTCCTTATGACGTATCAGAGTAAAAAAGGCCATACCTTATCGGTCGATTTCATACGCGGGCCCCTTAATAGTATGCATGCGGCGTCACATTCGCTTACCGAGGCGATGACAAGGCCGTTCAGGATGATAGCCTTACGGGAAAAAGAGAACGTTGAGCTGAAAAAAAAGATCGATGAACTCCTGCTTGAAAAAGAAAAATACCGCGAGGCCCTCCTCGAAAACAAGCGGCTTAAGGAACTCCTCTCCCTCCGCGAATCCAAAAAAGACTATGTCGCGTCTGCAAATGTCATCGCAAGGGGAATAGACAACTGGACACACACGCTTCTCATCGACAAAGGGTCAAAAGACGGTGTCGCCAAAGACATGGCCGCCATCACGCCCAGGGGACTTGCGGGAAAGATCACAAGCGTGTCTGCCTCCTATGCCTACCTTCTTTTGCTTAACGACATAAATTTTTCCGCTTCGGTCAGAATTCAGGGAAACAGGACAGAAGGAGTTCTTTCGGGTACCGGCTCAAGAAAATGCGTCTTGAAGTATGTCCCCTTTGAGGACGAAATAAAAACCGGTGATATCGCGATTACCTCCGGGCTTGACATGCTGTTCCCTCCGGGCATTCCGGTCGGGTACGTATCGAAAGTAGACAGCAAGACCGGGGGAGGGAATTTCCAGTATATCGAGCTCCAGCCTTTTCAGGACAGCGCAAAAATAGAGGAAGTGCTGATAGTAAAATGAAATACCTCTTTCTTGCGATAGCGGTATTCCTCACTTTCTTTCTGCAGGGCAGGATATCGGTCCTCGGGATCTCGCCGGATCTGACCACCCTGCTGGTTTTCTTTGCGGGGATGAGGTACGGAGGGACCGAAGGTCTCCTGTTCGGCGTCCTCACCGGGGCCCTTGAAGACGGACTCTCGGGGTCTTTTATCGGGCCTCATATGCTCAGTAAAGGCATAATCGGCTTTTCCTCTTCTTTTTTTATCTCAGGCGGACTTTTAAGCTGGACCCCTTTGCTGGGTATGGTTGCAGTGGCGCTTCTGACGGTCTCCGATAATTTTGTTGTTTTCTTGACCAGGACCATCTTCGACAGAATGCCCGCTACGCTGCCGACGGCGCTGTTCGTGACAATAATGCAGGCGCTCCTGAACGCGCCCGCAGGCATATTCATGAGTCCGAAACATGTCGACTGAAAATAAAAGTTCCGAAAAGGTCCGTATTATCGGCTATTTACTGATGGCAGGGTTTGCGATAATCCTGGTCAGGCTCTGGCAGTTGCAGGTCCTGCAGGGAAGCGAATACAGGAAGATATCCGATTCCAATCGGCTGAGGGTCATCGGCGTGCCGGCCCCGCGAGGCATAATATTCGACAGAAACGGAATACCCCTCGTGAAGAATGTCCCTTATTTCTGTGCATCACTCATACCTGGGGAATTCAATAGCGATAACTTGCCCTCACTTGCCAAATTATTGGACGTAACCGAGGCTGAGCTGGGAAGCAAAATACACAGGACGGAACAAAGCCCTTTCACGCCGGTCAGGCTGAAAGAGGGGCTCTCCCTGAAAGAGGTCAGTTATGTCGAGGCGCGTCGTTCCGATTTTCCCGGGCTCATAATCGAGATCGAGGTCAGCAGGGGATATCTCTTCGGGAGCACAGGTGCGCATCTGGTCGGATACCTCGGCAAGATGTCGCCAAGACAAGCGAAGGACCCCGAATTCAGGGAAGTGCCGCCCAATGCCTTTATCGGTCAATGGGGCGTTGAGAAGCTTTTCGACAGGACCCTGAGGGGCGTCGCCGGTCAGCGAGTGATCGAAGTCGACGCCCTGGGAAGGGAGATTCGGTTGCTCAGGGAAAAGTCTCCGGTGAAAGGGGCTGACCTTTCCCTGAGTATTGATATCGCGCTTCAGAGCGAGGGTGAGAAAGCCTTCCAGGGCAGGACAGGTGCTCTCGTTGCACTCAGGCCCGACACGGGCGAAATGCTCGGATATGTAAGTTCCCCCTCCTTTGATCCGAATAAATTTGCAAAAGGGATCCCCTCTGAAGAATGGGAATCGCTCAGCAAAGACAAGAACCTGCCGATGCTGAACAGGGCGATACAGAGTCAGTATCCTCCCGGCTCCACCTTCAAGATCATCATGGCGATAGCAGGGCTTGAAGAAGGGGCCATATCCGATTCGACGAAGGTCGACTGCAGGGGAGGAATAAATTTCGGCAAATGGCACTTCGGCTGTTGGAGAAAAGGCGGTCACGGCACCGTCTCTCTGCACAGGGCCCTTGTCGAATCCTGTGACGTCTATTTTTATGATGTGGGGAAGCGCCTGGGCATAGACAGGATATACAAATATGCGACGAAGTTCGGACTCGGAAAGGAAACCGGCATCACCCTCGGCCTCGAAAAAAAGGGGTTGATCCCCAATACGAAATGGAAACTGGAGGTAAAAAAGGCACAGTGGTTTCTCGGCGAGACCTTCGTCAACTCGATAGGCCAGGGCTATGTCTCGGTCACGCCGGTGCAGATGGCGGTGATGATGTCCGCGGTTTCCAACGGCGGAAAAGTGTACAGGCCTACGATCCTGAAAGGTGCCCGTCCGGAACTTGTCATGAACGCTGATGTCAAACCCGAAACACTCGAAACAATCAAAGAATATCTCAAGGGCGTCGTGAATGAACCCGGCGGCACCGGGGGAGCTGCAAAGTCTTCCGTGACAATAATAGGAGGCAAGACCGGGACCGCCCAGGTAGTGGGGCTCCACAAGAATTCAAAATTCCTTTCGGAAAAATTCAGGGACCACGCCTGGTTCGTCGCATTTGCCCCCGTGGACAAGCCCGAAGTCGCGATGTCCGTGCTTGTCGAGCACGGCGGCCATGGCGGGAGCGCCGCTGCGCCGATCGCAAAAAAAGCGATCGAGGCCTACATGCTGCCTCCAGAGAAGAAAAGAGAGCTGGCCCATGTTCAAGATTGACCGGAGGCTTATACAGAATTTCGACTGGCTGACCTTCGTGACGGTGGTCGTGATATCAGTCATCGGCATTATGACGGTCTTCAGCGCCACGCGCCAGCCCGGGGAGGCCGCCCAGTCTCCCCTTTTCATCAAACAGTCGATATGGCTTGTAATCGGTCTTCTAGGCCTGATTGCCTTTGTGAGCTTCGATTATATATGGCTCAGCCGCATTGCAGTCCCGGCCTATGTGACCGGATTGTTACTCCTCCTCATCGTCCTCGTCTCCGGTAAAACCGGTATGGGGGCCCAGCGCTGGATAAGTCTCGGACCTCTGGCCTTTCAGCCGTCGGAATTTTTTAAACTGATCTTCATCATCATGCTTTCCCAATATTTAAGCCTTCTTCGGGGTGAGGCAGACATCGTCGAACTGCTAAAGGTATTCTTCGTCATCGCGTTTCTTCCTTTTGTTCTGCTCCTGAAACAGCCCGACCTCGGGACCGCCATCGTGGTATTCATCATCTTTTTTTCGATGCTCCTGACAAAAGGGCTTCAACGCAAGGCCGTAGTCCTTGTGGTAATAATAGGGTTGGTCTCCCTGCCTTTCCTGGGGAATATCATGTGGACGGGACTTAAGGACTACCAGAAGAACAGACTGATAGCCTTTATCGACCCCGAAGCAGACCCGTCGGGCATAGGCTATCACATCAACCAGTCAAAGGTCGCGATTGGGTCCGGAGAAATTCTCGGAAAGGGCTTTCTGAAGGGGACCCAGGGACCGTTCAGGTTCCTTCCTGAAAGGCACACCGATTTTATCTTTGCGGTTTTCGCAGAGGAGTGGGGGTTTGCCGGTTCACTCGTCCTGCTTTCCCTGTATCTCCTCCTCATCATGAGGGGGCTCGATACCGTGAGGAAGGCCAAGGACGAATTCGGGATGATGCTTGCGGCGGGGATCACCTTTATGTTCTGCGTCTATTTTTTCATAAACATCGGCATGACGCTCGGCATTATGCCGGTCGTCGGGATCCCTCTTCCGTTTATGAGTTACGGCGGTACCGCGCTCCTTTCGAACTTCATATCCGCGGGGGTCCTCATAAATATCCGCACCCGCCGTTTCAGCCTCTTTTATTAGGAAAGCTGTTTTTGGTATAATTTGATTTCGGATTTATTGAATTTTCTTGGCAGTTGCCTTTAGACTATTCACTGTTTACCCTCAACGGCGGTGTAGCTCAGGTGGTAGAGCATGCGACTCATATTCGCAGTGTCCGGGGTTCGAATCCCTGCACCGCCACCAATATTGTTGTGACCGTCCATAATTTCTCGTCCGAATAAGCATCTGATAGAATTTGCTTATGGTCAATGCAAGAATCCTCATCTGCCTGCAGGTGGAAGACGATCCGGAGGTGAGAAAAATCACCACTCTTTGTGTTGACATCGGCGCTGATGGTTGATACGATGGAAATAAAGAGAAAGATTTTTCTCGGAGGTTGCATATGGATCTTCCTTTGCAGATAACCGCACGCGATATCGAACTCACCGATGCCATCAAATCGGAAATCACTGAGAGGGCGGAGAAACTGGATACGTTCTATGACCGCATTATGCGCTGCAGGGTCGTGGTGGAGTGCCCCAAGCGGCACCCAAATGACGGGAAACTTTACAAGCTGAGTATAATCATTAAGGTCCCGGGCGCCGAACTTGCGGTAAAACGCGAGCTTAACAAGGACCTGTATGTGGCGATAAGGGACGCCTTTGATGCTGCGCGCAGAAAACTTGAGGACTTTTCCAGGGAGCATAGCGGTATCGTAAAGCACCATGAAGAACCGCCCCGCGGGCGCATAAGCTCCATCTTCACTGAAAAGGGATACGGCTTTATCGCCACGCCTGATGGCTATGAAGTATACTTTCACAAAAACAGTATCCTTAACAAAGACTTCGGAAAGCTTAAGGTCGGAATGGAGGTGCGCTTCGCAGAGGAACAGGGCGAAAAAGGGCCTCAGGCCAGCACCGTGACGGTGCTGTAAAGTTCCTGGTTTTTCCGGCGCCTCTCCTTTTTTCCTTGCAGGAGGGACCGCCTATCGCCTTCATCCGATATCCGGGAGTATTTTTCTATGCGGACCAGAAAGGACATACTCTGGACATGGCTTCTTCCTGATACCACAAGGTCCGTGGACACCAGGGAATGGATGAAGCACGGCGGCAAGTGGATAATCTTCGATAAGATGGACAAGATACTGCATCTCGCAGAAGGATTGAGCTCCTACATAGATTCGGGTCAAATAGAGAGTGCAAAATACTGGAGCAAAGACCCGAGCGCCATCTGCGTCTATTCTCTCGACAGGGATAAGGAAAAGACATGGGACATCCTAAAGATGCTTGGTGCGGGGAACAAAAAAGCGTGGGAGTACGATTACGCGACGGATAAGAACCTAAAAGATCCAATCGTCTTCATATATTCGTGGACTTCAAAGTTCAGAACGATACTTCAGAGTTACGGAATCGTGGGGACTTTCTGCCTTGTAAAGGATCTGCTGAAACCGAGATAGACCTTGTTTGCTAAGATGCCAACTATCCCCTTCCCGTTTGATAGTGAGGTCGGATAAGGACCCTGAAATCATAGGGAGGAATCGGGAGATAAGAAAGATGAAACTTAAGGAGATAATCAGAAAAAGGGAAAAAGGCGTGTCCTTCGAATTCTTCCCGCCCAAGAACTCTGAAGGCAGGGAGGGCTTTATGAAGGTGGTCCATACACTTAAAGGTTACAATCCGATGTATGCATCTGTGACATACGGCGGGGGGGGAAGCACGCAGGAGAGGACCGGCAATACCCTCAAATGGATAAAGGAGGAGACCGATCTGACCGTCATGTCTCATCTCACCTGTATCGGCTCTACGAGAGATGGGATAGATACTATTCTCAAAGATTATATGGCGAACAATATCGACAACATCCTGGCACTGAGGGGTGATCTTCCGAAGAACGTTCCTGACTTCGATCTCACCAGGGGCGAATTTGTTTATGCAAAAGACCTCGTTGAATTAGTCGCAGACTACCATTATTTCTCGATAGCGGTTGCGGTATATCCAGAAGGACATTTTGAGTCGCCGAGCATCGAGAAGGACATGGAATTTACGAAAATGAAGATAGATGCCGGCGCCGACTTTGGTATCACACAGATGTTTTTTGATAACCGTTACTATTTTGACTTCATGGACAGGGCCCAAAAGATAGGCATAACCGTTCCCATACTCCCAGGAATAATGCCTATAACCGACTGTGGAAAGATAGAGGAATTTGCCAGTTTCTGCAATGCCACCATTCCTCAGGAGATCAAGAAAAAGATGGAGCCATTTCTGAATCGGCCGGAGGAGATGGAGAAAGTAGGAATAGAATATGCGATAAGGCAGTGTGAGGATCTTATCAAAAATGGGGTGAAGTATCTTCATTTTTATACCATGAATAAGTCGGGGCCCTCGAGCAGCATACTTGATTCGTTATCAATATGATTGCCGGCGGCGATCTCATCGCGCGGTACGGCAACGCCGAAAGCTTAAGCTAAATTATCAAGTGCACTAAAAATAGGATTTTTGAAAACTTTCCCATGTTCATGCAGGGTGCTTGATGAAGGCGCCTTTTTCGAACTCCTCAAAGGCGATCTGCAGTTCCGCCTGTGTGTTCATGACGACCGGACCGTACCATGCGACCGGTTCGCCGATCGGCCTGCCCGCGACGAGGAGAAAGCGCACCGGTGAGTCCTCCGCTTTGATCACGACTTCATCCCCATCGCGCTCATAGAGCACCAAGGTCTCGGAGCCGAACCTGCAGTCTCTCTTAAAGTCGAAATAATTGTTACCGATCACTTCATGGGCGAAGGGGTTGCGCTCTTCGTCAAAATACGCACTGCCCTCGATAACATAGGCAAAGGCGGTATGACCTGAAGGGACCGGATGAGTGAAAGTCTTACTTTCGGGTAGCGAAACGTCGAGATATTCGGGATCGGTGACGATGTCTTTCACAGGCCCAATGACGCCATCGACAGCCCCGCAGATGACTCTGGCCGTCGCGCCTGAGGCCAGTTTTTTCTCGGGAATCTGCATGCTTTTCACCTCACGGTAGCGCGGATCCATCATCTTGTTTGTTGCCGGAAGATTTGCCCAAAGCTGGAACCCCCAGAGGAGCTTATCCCTGCCCCCTTTCGGCATCTCCTGATGGATAATGCCGCTTCCGGCTGTCATCCACTGCACGTCTCCGGGCGATATAATCCCGCTGTTTCCCATGCTGTCACCGTGTTCGACCTTACCATGGAGCACATACGTGATCGTCTCGATTCCCCGGTGGGGATGCCAGGGAAAGCCCGCAAGGTATCGGCCGGGGTCGTCGGAATGAAAATCGTCGAGGAGCAGGAAGGGATCGAGCTGGGGGACCTGATAATAGCCAAACGCACGTTTTAGATGGACGCCCGCCCCTTCAACAGTCGGTTTGCTCTTCCACGCCTTTTTTATCTTCCGGGTCATATCGGCAGCCTCCTCAAGAGAGTTCTTGTGTCTATAGTAAAGTTTATCAGCTTTCAGTGTTGCCTGATAGCCGGCTGAAACAGAGGCGGGATTTTGCCGTGCAAAAAAAGGTATTCTCCTGAATATATGTGGCGGATTATGATCTCCGTCCTGATCTCCGTCCTGAGTTGACACCGAATCGATTGCCGTATACAATCACCGGACATGTCGGAAAATAAGAAAACAGATATGTCTGCTGCCGATCTTTTTGAGCAGGCACTGACAAAAGCAGAACAACAGCTCATTGCGCTCCTGGACGCGCCCCACAAGATCCAGCTTTTTCTCGATGGCCTTGCATACGGCGCCGAAACAGTATACCGCGCGCCCCTCAGGGTCCTGCGGGAGAGGACGTGCCAGTGTTTCGACGGCGCCGTATTTGCCGCGGCGCTGCTGCAACGATTGCGGTATCCCGCTTCGATCCTGGACCTGTTGCCGAACAAGCGCGATGACGACCATGTACTGGCTTTGTTTCAGCGGGACGGCTATTGGGGAGCGGTCGCCAAATCCAATTTCGCAGGCCTTCGGTTTCGCGAGCCTGTTTATCGGGACCTTCGTGAACTGATCATGTCGTACTTCGAGCACTACTATAACCTCCACCGCGAAAAAACACTTCGCGGGTACACCCGTCCCCTTGACCTGAAGGCGTTCGACCGACACCAGTGGATGACGCGGGATGAGACGATGGATTTAATCTCGCAGCGGCTGGATAAGATCTGCAGGATCTCGGTCCTCTCAAGACCTATGATCGCACGCCTCTCTCCGGTTGATGAACGTTCCTGCCAGGCTGGTCTTTACGGCGCCAACAGGGCAGGGCTGTCGGTACCCCCGAGCAGGAAGCGCTGACGCCCATGGACATCGTTATCCCTCGTCCTCCTCATCTTTGGTAATTAGTTTGTGGCTGATTTCGGGATCGTTTGCGATTTCTTCATAGGTATCAGGGCTTACTTTTTTCAGACATTCGGGACATATACCGTGAGTAAACGAAGCATCCGAATGTTCTTCGACATACGTTTCTACTTTTTTCCAATACCCTTTATCATCGTGTATTTTTTTGCACCAGGCACAAATCGGAAGCAGGCCGTCCAACGTTTTGATCTTGGACAGCGCCTCCTGCAGTTCGGAGATGAGGACCTCTTTCTCTTTTTCGGCCTCCTTCCGCCGGGTCATATCTTTAATGACACCTACCATCGCAACAGGCTGGTCCCTTTCGCCCATTACCATGGATGCGGAGAGCCAGATAGGAAATTCTCTTCCTTCCTTATGGATGACCATGAGTTCTCCATTCCAACGGCCGGTCGTTTGAATGGCGGGAATTATGACGTCCTGGGCAACCCTTGGGTCGGCATTCAATTCATTGACATGCTTTCCGATAAATTCATCGAAGGAAAACCCGTAGATCTCCTGGACAGCCTTATTTGAATAGACAATGTACCCGTCCAAATCAGTGATCTGGATGCCGTCCATGGCCATTTCGACAGCCTGAGAAAACAGCTTCAACCTCTCCTCCGCGTGCTTACGATTCCCGATCTCTTTTAAAAGCGCATCCTCTGTACGCCTCTGCTCAGACAGGACTTTGGCCATGAATAAGCTAAAAATTAAAAAACCCAGAGAGGCCAGCACCCGAAAGGAGACCTGTGTTTTGTTTAAAAGCAACACCTTCCAATACGGCTCATTGTAATAGACAGCAAAATCAATTAATGCATCTATCAGCCAAAAAGCCAGGATTGCCGCGACTCCATAATAAATTATCTTATATTCGCGTTTCATCATTGCATAGGTGATGGGATCCGGGGGATGCTCACTTTCTCATTTAATGATAATTAACACCTCATATTATAATACATAATTATTCGTTAAATTATCGAAGCTTGACAGTTGCCGAAAATGGTTATATTTTGGAACTGAAACCAAACTGTCGCATAATCGGAACCTTTAGGAGACACTATATGAAATGGATCACACGCGAGCGCGTCAAGGTAGACCGGGTCGCCTGCCCCTGGCTCATCAGAACGTTTATCGACAAGGAAGCCGAGTTTTATTTCGTACCGTCAGACAAAGTGATGAAGGAGGCAGAGCGGCTCGGCGCAATTCCTTTCGATTTTCCGGGCGTTGAACTGGGTCATCACGGCAAGGAATGTTCTTTCGATGCGTTTATAAGGAACTACAATCTGTCCGGCGATCCGGCGCTTGCGCTCCTGGCCAAAATCGTTAACGGGGCAGATACGGACAACACCCTTTACAATCAGCCTGAGGGTCCGGGGCTTAAGGCGGTTGCAGAGGGGTTTCGTCATCTGGGCCTCAGGGATGACCACGAGATCAATGCTGCAGAATGGATCGTCTATGACGCGCTCTATGCATACTGCAAGGAAAGAGTAAATCAAGGCAACCCCGATGGCGGCGTCAGATAGTACTTCTGACCTTCGAATCCCTCTTTGAAAACCCTTTCTTTGAGCCGGGATAGCCGTTTTCTCTTCGTGACCCGGGGCCTCCGCCTGTTTGCGTATGGATTTTTGTCTGTGGTGCTTATGATTTATCTGGCCAGCCTTGGCCTTAATGAGAAACAGATAGGCTTGCTCTTTACATTGACTCTCATCGGTGACACCGTCATTTCTCTTTGGCTTACCACAGCGGCTGACCGCAAGGGCAGAAGACGCATGCTTATCGCCGGATCGCTTCTTATGGTTTTTGCAGGGGTATTGTTCGCCGTCACGGAAAATTTCCTGCTGCTCCTCGTTGCCGCCACTGTCGGGGTCATCAGCCCCAGCGGCTATGAAGTCGGCCCTTTTCTTTCAATCGAGCAGGCCGCATTATCTCAGGTCGTTCCGAATGAAGAGCGCACCCAGGTATTTGCCTGGTATAATCTGCTCGGCTCCTTTGCCACTGCCACCGGCTCTTTGTTCGGCGGAGGGCTGACACAATCTCTGCAGAACCTGGGGGTTAGCACGCTTGGAAGCTACCGGGTCATCATTGTCGCATACGCAGCAGGGGGAGTGATGCTGGGGATTCTGTTCACCAGACTCTCACGTCGCATAGAGGTCCCGCATCCGCCCGGGCATTCGCCGGAAGGGAGAAGGCCCTTTCTCGGACTCCATAAGTCCAGGCGCATTGTCTTCAGGTTATCCGCGTTATTTTCACTTGATGCCTTCGCGGGCGGGTTCGTCCTGCAAAGCATTGTGGCTTACTGGTTCCATGTACGCTTCCATTTGCAGCCGGCGGCCCTGGGAGCTATTTTTTTCGGAGCAAACGTCCTTGCGGGGCTATCGTCCCTCACTGCTGCGCGGGTCGCGTCCCGTATAGGGTTGGTGAGGACAATGGTATTTACACACATCCCGTCGAATATATTGCTTATGCTTGTCCCCGTCATGCCAAACCTGCCGCTCGCGATCATCGTGCTCCTCTTGCGGTTCAGCATATCGCAGATGGATGTGCCTACCAGACAGTCCTATACGATGGCGGTCGTCAGCCCCGATGAGCGATCTGCTGCTGCCGGCATTACCGGCATTGCCCGGACAACCGGCGCATCACTGTCGCCGGTGATCACCGGGCCGCTACTTGCCCAATCTTCGCTTTTAAGCCTGCCGTTCTTTCTCTCAGGGGGCCTCAAGATTGTTTACGACTTGCTGCTTTATCGAAGCTTCCGAAAGGTAAAGCCGCCGGAAGAAAAAATGTGAACGCCGAAACTCGATGACTCGCCTTCCCGTCCAAAATGAGGTATTATTGTTAAAGGAGGTCATAGATATGAAGCACAGGCATGAATATGAAGCGGTTTATCACCCCAGCCTTTCTTCGGAGGCAAAGACAATCGGCATTAAGGC
>JBIOIY010000017.1:0-44674 GCA_044450345.1 Thermodesulfovibrionales bacterium
CATCATTTTCTGAGCTTGACTGTCGCCGCATCCGGAAGTATGCTGGGGGGAAGATAGTCGGGGAGGAAGGAATATCAAACATGGATCGATCATCGCGAGACAGGTTCCGTGACTTTCTGAAGGATACGGTGAGGCAGAAGGTTGATTTCAGTAATACCGATCAAAACAGAGGGATAGCCCCGCCGCCTCTCGAAAAACCCGTCCCTGCCGGAGCTCAATTAATTGATCTCGTCCCTGCTGAAAAACTGCGCGATATTTCAGTTATGGATGTCTTTACCGCAATTGTCCGCAGAAGGAGCCGCCGGGGTTTCAATCCGGTTCCGCTGACGCTGGAAGAGCTTTCCTTTCTGCTATGGGCTACCCAGGGGGTCCGGAAGATTGCTGCGCCGGGTACCGCCTTCAGAGTCGTTCCGTCTGCAGGATGCCGCCATGCACTTGAGACGTATCTCTGCGTTTTTAATGTTACGGGAATTGAGGAGGGGATATATCGCTATCTGCCGGTTGAACATCAGCTTCTGCCGGTTTCGCAGCCGGCGCAATTGTCCTCCCGGATCTCTGAAGCGGCCCTGGGCCAGGATTTCGTCGGGAAGTCCGCTGTTACGTTCATATGGACTGCCATACCCTATCGGATGGAGTGGAGATACGACATAGCCGCACACAAAGTCATTGCCATCGATGCGGGTCATGTCTGCCAGAACCTCTACATCTCCTGCGAGGCGATCCATGCGGCCACCTGTGCGGTTGCCGCCTATGATCAAGAATTGATGGACGGCCTTCTGGGTGTTGATGGGACCGAGGAGTTCGTCATCTACCTCGCACCCGTTGGAAAGGGTAAGGGAGAATGAGAAATTATTGCGCCGCCATCCACCATCTCTAAAAATTGTCCCCCTGTGATGCAGGAGGTTACATTGCTTTTGTCAGGTAAAAATGACAGGTGTGCATATTTTTTTGATGCGACCCTATAAAACCTGTCCCTCCCCCATAAGGGGGAAGGACAAGGAAGGGTTTTGCCTAATTGACAAATGCCGTGACGCTGCTAATTTTATTCTGCGATGGGTCATAAACCTCGCCACTCGGGGGATCGACACCTGAGACGGCAACAGTGTAGGTCCCTACAGCGAAGATAGTAAATGCCGCGCTGAAGTTGCCATTCAAATCGGTTGTCACAGCGGCCGTCTGTCCTCCTGTAAGAGTCAAATGTACTGTTGCACCGGATGTATTCCCGGTGGTTGATGTGGTTGATATAGATCCTGTAACATTGATTACACTGTAGGTGGGGAATGAGGTAAAAGTAAGGTCGAGTGATTGAATAAAAACATTAGTCGGCGGCGTAACGGGAATCACACAGCCACCGAAAAGAGCATTTTGATCTATTGGAGGGGATGCGATGCCATTGGAAGAGATCTGGACTTTGCCGTCTCCATTTGGGTTGAAAAGGGCATCTACGCTGTTGTTGCTATCGATAGCGTTGTTCACGCGTAATTCCCCACCAGAAATCGAATTCTGCGGGGAGAAAATAAAGTTGGTGGCCTTCAGGTTAACAAGACTACGGGTGCAGCTGTTATAGGTCCAGCCGCGGGCATTGTAAGTTGTAGAGCCCGTAGTCCTGTCCTCGTTCAAGCGTACAAGGAAGTCGAATTTCTTCAACTCATACGGTGTAGAATTGCCTTGCATAGTGAAACTGCCTTTGGCAAAGCCGTTCAGCCGTAATTCGCTATCCATGGAAGTAGTCGAAAATGTTTTAACCTCTCCGCATATATTCATGTTCCACGTCATATCCCAGTGCGGAGTTATCGCCTCCAAGTCAATTAATTGCACTCTATATTTCATGGGTAGCGAGGAAAAACCATTTTTTACCGTGGACATAACAGCGCCATTCAGTACCATAGATTGGAACTGGTATTGAGCGAAGTTGGTTGTGCATTGTATGTCGCCGCTAATGGCCTCACATACGTCTACGGAAGAGCCGCCATAAGCGCTATTACGGGTGACCGGCGGACCTCCGACCTGCAGCGTCAGATAGAAGGGCGCATAGGAGTTCAAATTGGCAAACAGCTGCGTTTCGTATGAAGCGGGCCCTACTGATCCGGCAACTGCCTGTGGTGCATTCGTGCTGCTTAAAGGTAAATTCGGAATTATACGGGTAAGCTCGAATGAAGGTGAAAGTGGATCTGGTTGGTCGTTAGGATCAAAAACACCAACGCCCGTACGGGAATTATTATCACGAGACCAACGGAAATCCGGAATGAGTAGCAAGGATCTGTCCAATGTCCACTGTGAAATGAGGGACAAATTGTTAAATCTTGCTCTTGGTGGTGATGTCAGCAGCGCAGTATCCCGATCCTGCGCATTATCCAGTGACAAATAGTGGTTTCCGCCTGCCACGGGTCGAATTACTGACCAGGAGGTGGCATACGTATCACCGTTGAATTTTGCCGCAGCGTAGAGTTTCAGATTGTTGACATCTACGATCCCCGTAGCGTCATTTCCGCTCTGCCCGAAGATTCCGACCGTAGCCCCCGGGGAAGTCGCAGTAGTACCCGATGTAGAAACTGTCCCAGTCGCTACTATCGGTACAAATGGCGTTCCATTTGTGGGGTCCAAGAGAAAATTCGTGACGGAAAAATTGAATGCCCCATTGGGGACCGGAACATCAAAGGTCGTAATATATTGGAATGTCTGCCCCGTGTAAGCAATCCCGTTTAATATCAACAGGGCAGGGTTGCTCGATGAATTGGCACCCTGAAGATTTGTCGTAGTAATCTGGACGGTTCCCTGAGCGGTAGAAAGGTTATTTAAGCAGGCGAAGTCAAGGTTAACAGGCACTGGTAGCCCGGCCACAATCTCGTCCGTGACTACCGTAGGAACATTGCTATTCATAGAACATACGAATTGTGTGTCAGCCGAGGTTGTCGTACCCGCAAAGCCTGTTATACCGATGAGAATGATCATAGTCAAAACAACTTGTTTTGAAAACATCGTTTACCCCCTTCTTTATGCGGTGCCATGCCCGCAATATGGTTTCTAATGGTTCTCCAATGAACTACCCCGTAGCGGAGCATCGAGGTGTCCCTTGATCAAAGTCTATGCGCAAGCTCAGGTGATGTCAATACGGACGGTAATCAAAAAATATTGCAGAACATCCTGCTTGAACTTAACCCAAAAAATGCTTTTGAAATAGGTGTACCTGTAGAAGTCGTCTGTGGAGTTGAGAGGCAAGAGTCCTTCCTCTTCTAAGGAAGTCAGCGCCTTTCAAATCTGCTGCAATGGTGTTTGTTGCTTCCGGAAATAGATAAAAATACTGCATCATTTTAACTGGCAGGAGATTTTTTCAGCTAATTGTTTATAACAGGAGGATTACGCCGGTTGGCAACATCATCCATCCTATTGCATGCCTTACAGCTCTCATACAGTTAGTCAATGATATTCGATAATGGCGGTGAATCTGGAGAATTAGGTATGTTTTCATCCTCTTGGGCAAGGCACGTTTTTTTTTACTCATGACGCAGGGCGACAATCGGGTCCAGCTGTGTGGCCTTCCACGCCGGATAGAAGCCGAAAAAGATGCCTACGCCGATGGCGAACAGAGGAGAGACGATGAGGGCTTCAAGAGGAATGGACACAGACCATCCCAAGACATTCCCAAGAATGAAAGAGCCGGCCACGCCGACAAAGACCCCAATGAGACCGCCGAAAAGGCTCAACATGACCGCCTCCCCGAGAAACTGACGATTGTTCCGGATATTGCTATGCCTGACCGGCCATGCTACACTTAGAGCATGGAAAAGAAAAGAACGAAACCAGCAGACATCGATGTCATGGCATTTAATATAGCCCGGCCTATTAACAAAGAATCAGAAGCACAGGAAGAACCCGTCAAAGAAAAGAACCCTGCCGCTGTTGCCTTCGGTCGCCTTGGAGGTTTAACGGGCGGGAAGGCAAGAGGCGAAAGCCTCTCCGCAAAGAAGCGCAAAGAGATAGCGCAGAAAGCTGCCCAAAAGCGTTGGTTGAAACAGTAACCCTCCGCTCGTCTCATAACACCGGCAATGGAAGCTCCGAGTCCTTCGCGCCTTAAGTTTGTATTTAACCGCGACTAACTTGCAGAACATCTCCATATCCCCGGTATGTCTTTTCCAGACAGCGTGCACGGTCTTCATATCAGTCTATTCATATTCTTGACCTATCCTGTTTTCTGAACCGGCCGGCAATGGCCTAAGACAGATATCCTCTGTCGGTTTATAATCGAAATACTCAATGAGGGCATTTGCCTTGAATCCATCAGATGTGATGGAATATGGAGTCGGTCTTGAAGAAAAGAGGGCAAAATTCGATAATAGTACTCGAAAGAACCGGCTCATAAAAGGGGACATTACTAATGATAAGAAAAGCATTGCTCCTGAAAATCTTCAATGCGGCGTATATGCAGCGCTGGAACGACAAGGTGCGGCCCGTGGAACTTGTCGAACTGGACAAGCAGGCCCACAAGATGATCATCGCCTTTTTTTTGGGGAAGTTCGAGGAAGGGAACCCCGGCTTCGACTGGATAAAAGTGATCGAAGGCGGCCTTTTCGAGCTTCTTCAGCGCCTCGTGATTACCGACCTAAAGCCGCCCATCTTTTATAAGATCAAGGCCGATAAGGAGAAATATAAGCAGCTTAACGAGTGGTTATTCAAGGAGATCGGATCGGTCATATCGCCTATGGGAAAGGATTTTGCGAAAAGGTTCAGAGAGTATTTCTCTGCTTCCGAGAAAGGTCTGAACAGGCGGGTCTTGAACGCTGCTCATTACTATGCAACAAAATGGGAATTCGATATTATCGAACGCGCCAATCCCGGCGGCTACGAAATCGCTTCGATAAAACAGGACCTGGACCGGAAGCAGGGAGAGTATTCAGACCTGAAGGGGATGGCGGGATTGAAAGAGAATGCGCGATATAGGGACTTCCTCGACCTCTGCGGACAGCTCAGGTTTCAGACACGGTGGTCAAACCTGCACCGCATTCCGAAGACATCGGTGATCGGACATTCGCTGTTTGTTGCGCTGCTTTCTTATTTGTTCTCAGTGCAACTGGGCGCATGCAGCAGGCGGCGCATCAACAATTATTTTACCGGGTTGTTTCATGATCTTCCCGAGG
The DNA here is from genome assembly GCA_044450345.1 of Thermodesulfovibrionales bacterium. GTDB lineage: Bacteria > Nitrospirota > Thermodesulfovibrionia > Thermodesulfovibrionales > UBA6898 > Sulfobium. Next base: position 5,136 of record JBIOIY010000017.1, read on the forward strand.
TCCTCACCCGTGACATCATCTCCCCTGTGAAGAGTTCGGTGGAAGGGCTGGACGAACTTATAAAAGAGTACGAAAAGGAACAGATGAATAAAGAGGTCTACGGCCTGATCCCCCGCGCCTGGCACAAGGAGATAAGGATGTTCACCGAAGATGAATTCGCCGGCGTTATTCATCTCAACGGGAAACGCAGGAAGGTATCAAGCGCCGACATTAATGAAAAGTACAATGAAGACCGCTTCAATCCCCGCGACGGCGAGCTTGTAAAGGCGGCGGACGGCCTTGCCGCGTTTATCGAGGCCCATGTCGCAATCAGGAACGGCAGCCGGAGCCACCAGTTCCAGGAGGCTAAGGTGGCGTTCAAGAACAAGTACGGCAGGGCGAATATCGCAGGGATCAATTTCGGGGAGATCTATGCGGATTTTGAATAAACAGATGCGCATTTCGCCTTGCCGGCGTATCCTACAGTCCGGCGTCCATGGCGCATCTGAAGCCCATGTCGTCATCCCGTTCAACAATATATTCGTGGCCCGGGTCGCCTGCGCGGAGGCTCAGGGGGCGGCTGTACCACGAACCTCCTTTTAGGACGAGGTCGTCGGTCCATTCCCTCACGTTCCCCGCCATGTCCATTGCGCCGTAGGGCGATCTTCCTTCAGGGAAACTCCCGACAGGCGCGATTTTTTTGAAGCCGTCAATCTTTCCTCCGTCATCCGAGTTCGCCTTGGTGCCGTCCCATTTGTCGCCCCACGGATACGTCCGCCCATCTACACCCCTTGCCGCCTTTTCCCATTCGGCGCTTGAGGGCAATCTCTCTCCGGCCCATCTGCAGTATTCGACCGACTGCCCCCAGGTTACCCCCACTACAGGATAGTTGCCCATGTCCTTTGCGGTGTACCATCCCTTGCCTTCTTGATGGAACGTGGCGGGATAATCGGTGTTCCAGGAAGGGTCGCCGCAACCCCCCGCGTTCACGCACCTGTGATACAACGCGTTAGTAACCTCATAGACATCGATGTAAAATGACTTGAGATAGACTTTCCTCAGCGGATTCTTTTCGCTCAGCGGTTCGCCTTTTTTTAGTCCCATAATGAACTCGCCTTCCGGGACGAGGACCATCTCCGCACCGTCTCTGCCAAGGACCACACTATCGGTTGCCGTGGATCGAGAAGCGGCGAGCACGACTGACGCGCACAGAAGTGAGAAAAACATATAGCGCAATTTCTTCACCGGGAAAATCATATTGGGGATATCTTATACGACTTTTTGAAAAACGCAAACTGATTTCGGGTATAATTGTGATATACATGGAGAATAACTCTGCTGAAAAAGCCTTTTTTACCCTCTTTGAGCTCAATACCATCATAAAGTCCGCGATAAGCAATGTCTTTCCCGGCGCATGCTGGGTGGCTGCTGAGATCGCGGAACTCAAGTGCAACCAGAAGGGCCATTGCTATCTCGAACTCGTGGAGAAGGAAGACGAAAAGACGACCGCCCAGATAAAGGCGACGATATGGTCCTACGAATACAGGAAGCTCGGCAATAAATTCGAGAAGTCCGCGGGAGAGACGCTGAAACCGGGGATGAGGGTGCTGCTGCGCGTTGAGGTGACCTTTCACGAGGTCTATGGCCTGAGCCTCAATATCAGAGACATCGATCCAGCCTATACGCTGGGCGAAATGGCGCGGAAGAAAAAGGAGGTCATCGACCGTCTCAGGAAAGAAGGGATTATGGATATGAACAAGTCATTACCCCTGCCGCTGGTTCCGCAAAGGGCCGCGGTGGTTTCGTCTCCCACCGCCGCAGGGTACGGCGATTTCTTCAAACAACTCGACAATAACCTCTATGGGTATAGGTTCACACACGTGCTCTTCCCGGCCATTATGCAGGGACAGGAGGCCGAAAGTTCCATCATCTCCGCCCTAAACAAGATAAGAAAAGAGAAGGAACTTTTCGACGTGGTCGCGATCATCAGGGGAGGGGGCTCGGTCATAGACCTGAACTGCTTCGACGGCTATGAGGTCGCGTCGCATGCCGCGCGGTTTCCCTTGCCGGTGATAACGGGCATAGGACATGAAAAGGACGATACGGTGGTAGATATGGTCGCCCATACTAAATTGAAGACGCCTACGGCCGTGGCTGAATTCCTGATATCGGGCCTCAGAAGCTATGAGGAGAATGTCATCGGTCTGCGCGACAGGGTCTATAAGGAGGCCGTGCGGTCGCTGAGAGATGAAAGATATAGGTTCGATTCCCTGATACACAGGGTATCTTTTATCCCGCTTCGGATTTCTGCGGTCCATACGAACAAACTCGCAGCTGTCCGGAGCGACCTTGAGAGCAGGGCGGTCCGGATACTTGCGAGAGAGGAACACAGGACCGGCGCCATCAGACAGGCGATGAAACACCTCGATCCCGCCAACGTGCTCAAGAGGGGTTACAGTATTACGCGGCATAAGGGCAGGGTCCTCAAGAACGCAGCGGACCTGAAGAAGTGGGCGGTCATAGAGACGAAACTCTGCAGCGGGGAAGTCACGAGCATAGTCCAGGACAGAAAGGAGACGGTGAAGAGTGAGCAAAGGCAAACAGATAACCTACTCCCGGGCCTTGAGTGAACTTGAAAAGATAGTGAGTGAGATAGAGTCGGAGGAGACGGACCTTGATGTCCTTTCGGAGAAGGTCAAGAGGGCTGCGCATCTCATCAAGTTCTGCAGGGCCAGATTGAGAAGCACGGAGGAAGAGGTAAAAAAGGCGCTGTCGGAGATCGAGGAAGGGACCGTATCCGAAGGTCCTGCGGAAGAAGAGATAAACGGGTACTAGCCCGTTTTGGTGACCCATGCAAGAATGGTTCGGAGATGCCTGTTACCGTGATCTCTTCGAGGATTCGAGGGACGCGGTGTACGTTTCCTCGCGGGAAGGTAATATCCTTACTCTCAACAAGGCAGGAATCGAGCTTTTCGGCTATTCGCGTGGAGAAATGGTAGGAATGGATATACGCGCGCTTTATGCGGACCCGTCTGATCGCGAGAGGTTCCAGCGTGAGATAGAGGCCACCGGCGCCGTGAAGGATTTTGAGGTGGCGCTCCTGAGAAAGGACGGGGCCAGGATAATCTGCATCATCACCTCCACAGTGCGAAGGTCTCCCGAGGGCGCGATAATCGGTTACCAGGGCATCATAAGGGACGTGACCGCCTATAAAAAGGCTGAAGAGGCGTTGCGCCGGTCAGAGGAGAAGTTTTCGAAGATCTTCAGGTCGAGCCCTGATTGGATGGCGATCAGCGCGCTTGAAGACGGCCGCCTTATCGATGTGAATGACGCATTTCTCAGGATTACCGGATATTCCCGGAACGAGGTCATCGGCAAGACATCGGCCGAACTCGGCCTCTGGGTCGATCTTGAAGAAAGAAGGCGGTTCGTTGAATTGTTGCACGAAAAAGGAGAGATGAGGAACCACGAAGCGAAGTTTCGTCTAAAGTCCGGGGAGGTCCGCATATTTCTAAGGTCCGCCGAGTTGATCGAACTCGATGGAGAGACCTGCGCAATAAATATTACGCGGGACATCACCGAACGTAAGCGCGCGGGAGAGGAGATCAAGAAACTCAACATGGAACTCCAGCAGCGGGTGGCGGAGCTCATAGGGGCGAACAAGGAACTTGACGCCTTCGGACATTCCGTTTCCCACGACCTCAGGGCCCCGCTTATTACGATAGGGGGTTTTTCCAGGAGACTTCTCAAAAATTATTCCGATGTCCTCGACACAAGGGGAAGGGAGATGCTGAAGTCAATACAGTCGAACGTAGGGAAGATGGAGGACCTCATTAATGACCTTCTCACCTTTTCGAGGTCAGGCCGGCAGGCGATCAAACTCGAAGAAGTGGACATGACGGGGTTGGTGAAGGCCGTGTTCGAAGAGCTGATGACAGGGGCCCGGGGGCGGACGGTCGAACTGAAAATGGGAGAACTTCTTCCGGCATTTGCCGACCGTGGTTTGATAAAACAGGTCTTGATAAACCTCCTTTCGAATGCCCTGAAGTTCACGCGGCCGCGTGAGGAGGGGCAGATTGAGGCCGGCAGCAGGAGGGAAGGCGAGTGGGTCGAATATTATGTAAAAGACAACGGAGTGGGGTTCGATATGAAGTTTGCTGAAAAGCTATTCGACGTATTCCAACGCGCCCACAGTACAGAAGATTTCGAGGGCACAGGCATAGGGCTCTCGATAGTCCATCGCATCATTACGCGTCACGGCGGCCGCCTCGGGGCGGAGGGAAAGGTCGGCGAAGGGGCCGCGTTTTATTTCACGCTCCCCGCAGATCGAAGAAGGGAAGAGCCGATCAGTACGCCGGCCTCATAGGACTTTCCGGAATCGCCGTTAATCTCTCACCTATTCACTACTTGCAATTCACTTTTCACTGAAGTTTAGATCGGCGAGAATTCCTTCCCGAGCAATTCTTTTCCAATGATGATCTTCATGATATTCATTGTGCCTTCGGCGCCGACCAGATATGAGGTCACCCCCCGCAGACCCCTTTCGAGTCCGGCCTCCTTGGTATAGCCGTATGCTCCGTGCCAGACCATTACGTCCTTGATGATCTCGAAGGCGGCCTGCGGAGCCATGAGCTTCGCGAGCGCGACCGCTTTGTTTGTCTCGCTCCTGCTGAACCTGTGTTCACTGTAAAAGCGGTCGAGCATCCACGCTGCCCTGTACACGTGCATCTTCGCCGACTCAAGTTTTGCATAGTCCTCTGCCAGCTGGAATTGTATGCCTTCGAACTTCCCTATGGAGGTGCCGAAGACCTTTCTTCGCTTGATATGGTCAATGCCTGTTTCGAGCACTTTTTCCGCGGCCCCTGTGCAGGCGGCGGCGACGAGCGTGCGCGCACAGTTGAACCCTTCCATGGCGTAGGAGAACCCCTTGTTCCTTTCACCGATGAGAAAGTGTTCGGGTATCTCGGCGCTTTCGATCTTTATGAAGCCGTTTGATATGCCCTCCCTGCCCATCTGTCGTGAAGCGCCGACAGTAACTCCCGGATTATCCTTTATAGGAAGATAACAGAGCGAAAGGCCCTTATGCCCGAGAGAAGGGTCTGTCTTCACTATCGTTACAAAACCTCCGCCGTATTCGGCGGCCTCTCTCACCCCGCTTATGAATATCTTTGTGCCGTTTACGATTAGCCTGCCGTCCTTCCTAACCAGAGAGGTAGAAGTGGAGGCGATGTCAGAGCCGCCGGTAGCCTCAGTCGACGCAATGCCGAGGAAGGTCCTCCCTTTTACCACGCCGGGAAGGATTTCTTCTTTTGCCCTTTCCGTCCCGTACCTCTCGAGGAGAAATCCCCATCCCGCCTCCACTAAATAGTATACGGCGACGGCCATGCTCGTATCGGCCCTGGCGATCTCTTCGGCGGCTATTGCCGCCTTCATAAAATTTGCGGCAGTACCGCCGTATTTGTGCGAAACCGTTATCCCCAGCAGGCCGGCTTCAGCCATATCTCTGATGATGTCAGGAGGGATCGCCGCCCCTTCATCGATCTCGCGGCCGCGCGGCGCGATCTTCTCATCACAAAATGCTCTGACGGACTTTCTGAAAAGCTCCTCTTCTTCTGAATATGAAAAATCCATCTTTTCACCCCGCTCTCAATTTTTGGCAACTTACGACTTTGTCAGGAGGTAGAGTATGGTGTCGGAGCAGCTTCTTTTATCCCGATGAATATCGGGAGGAAAGCCCTCCGAGGACCGACTGCATGTCTGACCGAGAATGAGCGACGACACTATGCGCCAGCTCCTGCCTTATACAACCTCTATGCAATGAGGAATCATCAGACTAGAATGCCGCAAAAATCCTGATATACTGTGACTGATAACACTATATCACGAAAAAAGATATGTTTTGAGAGGGCTATATGACTGAAGAAGTTGTTATCGCAAGCGGGGTGAGGACGGCCGGCGGCAGCTTCGGCCGGGGGTTTAAGGACGTGCCTGCTCCGCGTCTTGGTGCGGTTGTCATACAGGAAGTGCTCAAGAGGGCTAAGGTAGGCCCCCGGGATGTCGATGAAGTCATAATGGGGAACGTTATATCCGCGGGACTTGGACAGAACCCTGCGAGGCAGGCTGCGATATATGCCGGGCTGCCCGCGGAGGCGGGGTCCTTTACAGTGAACAAGGTCTGCGGCTCAGGGCTGAAGGCGGTAATGCTTGCAGCTCAGGCGGTTAAGGCCGGGGACGCGGATGTCATAGCTGCAGGAGGCATGGAGAATATGAGCGCCTCTCCCTTTTTGTTAAGGGCGATGAGATGGGGTGCGAGGTTTGGGCACACCCCTGCCGTCGATGCGATGATCAACGACGGACTATGGGACGTCTATAATGATTTTCATATGGCGATGACGGGCGAGAGGGTCGCCGTGAAGTACGGGATAACGAGAAGGGAGGCGGACGAATTCAGTCTCCTGAGCAATCAGAGGGCCTTTGCGGCAACACAAGAGGGAAGGTTTCGGGAGGAGATCATACCGGTCGAGGTGCAAGGCGTCTTTGTCGACAGGGACGAGTGTGTGAGAGGTGACACGACGCTCGAAAAGCTGGCCGCACTTGCACCGGTATTCAAGGAAGACGGCATCCTCACCGCGGGAAATTGTTCGAAGCTCAGCGACGGCGCTGCCGCGGTTGTCGTGATGTCGGCAAAAAAGGCGCGGGAGTTCGGCATCATCCCGCTCGCTAGGATAATCGATTATGCGATCGGCGGAACAAGGCCGGAGGACGTGATGGAGGCCCCAATACCTACAGTGAGAAAATTGCTCAAGAAGACCGGCTTTGCTGTTTCGAACATCGACCTTTTCGAACACAACGAGGCTTATTCTACCGCTTCGGTTGTCGTAGGGAGGGAACTGGGTATTCCGCGGGAAAAGATGAATGTGAACGGCGGCGCGGTTGCGATGGGGCATCCCATAGGGTGCAGCGGCGCAAGAATACTGGTCACACTCCTTTATGCCCTGAAAAAAAGTGGTCTTAAAAGAGGGCTTGCCACGCTATGCCTCGGCGGAGGAAACGCGCTGGCCATGATCGTGGAGAGATAGGGATGTTTTATATAAAGGAGCAGCGGAACATCATCGATATGTTTCATTCGGATGCGGGGGAGTACCACTCGCTCCTTGAATCGATAGGCGGCTTCTGCGAAAAGGAGATACTGCCGCGCGCAAAGAGGACCGATCAGGAGGAGATATTTCCGAAGGATGACCTGGCGAAGGTGGCGGAGAGGGGAATCTTTGCGCTCCCTTTTCCGGGACAATACAATGGAGGAGGGAAACCATTCCCTGTCTATATCGCTGCGCTTGAAATGCTCGCGAAGGCATGCGCGAATACTGCCCTGCATGTCTCTATCCAGGGGATGATCTGCGAAGGCATAAGGCTTTTCGGCGATGAAAAACAGAAAATGAGGTTCCTGAAAGAGGAGGGGCTTGTCGAGGGAAGGAGCCTAATAGCCTTTGCGCTGACCGAACCGTGCTGCGGCTCGGACGCAAAGGCGATCCAGACGAAGGCCGTGCTTACAGGAGACGGGTACATCCTGAACGGCAGCAAGATGATGATAACGAACGCGGGGGAATCGGATTTTGCCCTGGTATTTGCCAGGACCGATAAGGGAATCTCTGCATTTGTCGTCTCTGCGCGGACGCGGGGCTTCAACGTGATGAAGGCTATCCCCAAGCTCGGATTCAGGGGAAATAAACTGGCCGCCATTCATCTTGAGAAATGCGAGGTCGCAAGGGAAGACCTGCTTGGGGAAGAGGGCAGGGGCCTGGAATACGCAATACATATCCTCAATTCCGGAAGGATGACAATCGCCGCGATAGGCGTGGGCATCGCACAAGCGGCATTCGAAAAGTCCGTTCTTTACAGTAAAAAGAGGAAGGCTTTCGGCGAGAGTATCGCACACTTCCAGCTTGTGCAGGAAAAATTGTCGGACATGGCCACCCAGATAAGCGCTTCAAGGCTCCTCACCTGCCACGCCGCCTTCCTGAAAGAAAAAGGGGTGGACATTGCGCTTGAGGCATCTAAGGCGAAACTCTTTTCTTCCGAGACGGCGATAAGGGTTTGCGATAATGCGATACAGATACACGGGGGATATGGGTACACTGACACGTACGATGTCCACAGGCACTGGCGGGACGCCAGGCTCCTTACGATAGGGGAAGGCACTTCCGATATGCTCAGACTTCTGATCGCGCACCTGGCACTTAAGGAGGAGTAGTACATATGCGTGCGGTCTCTTCTGATGTGTCGCATCCAGTGGGAAGTGAGTGAAGACATGGAGATAGGAAAAATAGCGGTGATAGGAGCCGGTATCATGGGCGGGGGGATAGCCCAAACCGCTGCCCAGAGCGGGTTCGACGTTCTGCTAACGGATATGTCGGAGGAATATGCTGCCGCCGGTCTCTCGAAGATAAAGGATAGACTTGAAAAACGGGCAGCAGAAGGTAAAATCGGTTTCGGGGAGAAAGAGAAGATACTCTCAAGTATCGAAATATCAGCGCGCCTGGAAGATTGCCGCAAGGCAGACCTTGTCATCGAGGCCGTGACAGAGAGAGAGGATGTAAAGATAAAGATATTCAAAGAGCTGGATAGAGTCTGTCCCGCCGAAACGATTTTCGCCACCAATACCTCGACCATCCCGATCACGAGACTGGGCGGCGCAACGAAAAGGCCGGAACGTTTTATCGGCATGCACTTCATGAACCCGGCATATAGTATTCGGCTCGTTGAGGTGATCAGGGGTATGGGTACTTCGGAAGAAACGGTAAATATCATAAAAAACGTTTCCGGAAAAATGGGAAAGACCGCAGTAGTCGTCGAAGATTCCCCGGGCTTTGTATCAAACCGGGTGCTGATGCCGATGATAAACGAAGCGATATTCTGCCTGCAAGAGGGTTTATCCACAAAGGAGGGAATCGATGCGGTCATGAAGCTCGGGGCAAACCATCCGGTGGGCCCGCTCGAACTCGCGGACTTCATAGGCCTGGACACATGTCTCGAAATACTGGAGATACTCGAGGCTGAGTTGGGAGAGAAGTTCAGGCCCTGCCCGTTGTTGGGGAAGATGGTTGCGGCAGGCAAATTTGGGAGAAAAAGCGGCGGGGGATTTTATGGATACCGGTAGAGCGATAATAGTCGAGCGGGAAAATGAGATCGGAAGAATTATCCTTTCGAGTCCGGAAACTTTGAATGTTCTCGATACCCCTGCACTGAGTGCCCTTCAGGAAGCAATGGCTGATCTGGAGGAAGACCAGCGGACAAAAGTTGTAATTATCTCAGGCGTAAAGCATTTTTGCGCAGGGGCGGACATCAGGGAGATGAAAGACAAAAATCAGGAAGAGGCAGAGGCATTTGCAAGGCTGGGACACCAAGTATGCGATACGATCGAGAGTATGGAAAAACCGGTGATAGCTGCGATCTGCGGCTATTGCCTCGGCGGGGGATGCGAGGTTGCGCTCGCCTGCGATATCAGACTGGCCTCCGAAGATGCGAAGTTCGGCCAGCCCGAGGTCAATTTCGGCCTTATTCCGGGATTTGGCGGGACGCAGCGGCTGACAAGGTTGGTGGGCATCGGGAGGGCGAAGGATTTAATTTTGACGGGGCGCATTTTTGACTCGGGAGAAGCCGAATCCATGGGGCTTGTCAACAGTGTGGTAAAAAACGATGAACTTCTTCATAAGGCCGATGAGACGGCAGCAGCGCTTTTGCAGAAGGGTCCTCTTGCCCTTGGAGCGGCAAAGAAGTTGATTAACGGAAGCCGGGAGATAAAGAGGGGGCTTGAGATCGAAATCGCCTCTTTTTCAAAATGTTTCGCCACCGAAGATCATAAAGAAGGCATCAATGCGTTTCTCGGCAAAAGGCCGCCGAGATTCAAAGGCAAATAATACAAAAAAAGTTAATAGTGAGAAGTAGGCGGTACGTAAGCGGTAGGGGAAAGTCAGAAACCTCTATTTCTTATCTTTTTTCGAGATATACCAGATCGCGGCAGCTCCGGCGAGGGTCGCGGCACCGGCCCCGATGCCTATCTGCCACAACTTCTTCCTCTCCATTATTTTTCTCTCGACTATCTTTCCATATCTCTCAGCAACCAGTTCGCAGTGTCTCACATCCTCTTCGGAGAAGCCGAATATAGAGACAAGTATATCTATCCTCTCTTCTATAACCTCCTGCAGGAGAGACCAGTAACGGACTTTGGGCATCGAGGACCTGTATCTCCTCATCTCTTTTTCTGTTGAAATCGACTTAAGGAACCTTTCGAGCAGGGTCTTGTCGGCGCCCCGATAGATCGGCAGTTCCGGGTCGTCGATTCTCCGAAGAAAAGGCCACTGGCATTCTTCCTCTAACTTGAAAAGCTCGGGCCAGGACCTCTTCCCGAGGTGACGGAAGATTACCGACTTTTTCACCGAATAGTAAAACTTCTTAAGCTCTCCTTCGGTGAAGCCCGTATCTTTAAAAATGGCCGACAGTTCTTTAAAATGAATCATTCTCTCTGCTCTTATGCGGTGACCTTAAGCCAATTGTATCATGCGCTTCGCCATTTCGCGACCCATCCACGAGGTGAATCCTGCCGTTTCTTTCCCTGACCGCCATCCCCCTGCAAGCAAGTAGGGCGAAGATCGGGCGGCCTAAGATAAACAGTTCAACCGCCAGAGGCAGCGCAAAAACGGAAACGGCTTTGGAGCGGATATAGAGGTCCTTCCGGACAAGTTCAGCCAGTTTCTTGAGGGGCGTTGCGTTGTCTGATTCCTCAGAGAAAGTAGAAAGTATGGTTTCCATTTCCAGGACAGAACATGTCTCTTCATGGTCCTCGATAAACTTCAATATCGGGTCCCCGGGATTGATGATATCCGCGCGTTTCAGGGTGTCTTTGTATATGACGGATAAAAGTTCCCTGGTGTCCCAGCATTTCAGGATACGGCATTCTAACGGCCTGTGAGAATAAATCATGCACGCCGCCCCTTCTTTATTCAGAAAAATGCATTCCCAGCTCTTGCTATTACCCGCGATCTTGATGAGTTCCTCCGGTATCGGCTGCAGAGTCTCGCCGGTCGGGCCATAGGCGAGTTCACCCTTTCTGAGGGTGATGAGATGGTGGGTTCCTATGTGTCCTTCACGGATAATCCGTCCGTCCTCAGCATGGAGGGTCGGCCCCCCTTTTGCGCAGCAGGTCGCACACCTTATACAGCTTGTCCGATTTGTTGAAATCTTATTCATCGATAACAGTGGTTGTAGTGTCCTGCGTTCCGCATCCTCATTAAAATACCATTCCCGACCGATAATTGTCTTGTTCTTATTGTTTCGGCGGGCAAAAAGATCAGGAATCGTCATGTGTGATACTATATGACGGTTAGACAGAGTTTAAATCGAGAGAACCGGAGCCGCAAAAAATGTATCTGACATCATTTATACACCGAAAAGCATTGTTCGACATCGCCGAACGCTGGTTCTGCAATTGCCTTGAACCGGGCGATGCGCGGGCACTCACGGAGATTCTTATCTGTGATGGCTTCGTAGTCGGCGAAACCCTGGTGGCGCTGGCCAAGCGGCTCGCGGACGTTACTCATGGGAGGCCCTTTTATCAGAGACATATTCGCTTAAAGGGGGAACTTCGGGACCTTATCTGTCTCGATGACAGGGACGCGACCCCGAGGATGAAGGAGCTTTTCAGGCGGTATCGGGAAAACCCTGATTATTATTATCGGGAGGCGCCTATTAGCGGGGTGATGTGCCTTGACGAAGAAGACCGTCTGCTCGGCTTGCTGAGGATAAAGAGGCCGAAAAGGATCGCTGAAAAGGCGAACCGGAGAATCGCTGAGTGGATTTTTGAAAATGTCCTCGGGAGGGCCCAAGAGATGGCCGAGGAGAGGGCGAGACTATCCGGTGTCCCTTTCGAAAGATTTGTGACTCCTGCGGAAGAAATGATGAAAGAATTCGTACGGGCCGAAGAATTTATTGCCCGGAGCTTTAGAGACGGTGCAATCAGGTTCGACAAGACCGCGTTAACGATACAGGATGTGGGCGCTGTTAAGATTGTGGCCGACAGCGAGGAGCTGAAAGGCCTGGAGAAGACTCTGGCGGCGGCTCCGGACATCACCATCCTTGAAAGGGAAGATTTCCGCGGAGATTATCAGGCCACCAACCTGGTCCTTGAGGTGCCATGGGACGCTGAACATGTCTGTCGAAGATATAGGGAGTGCAGGGCTTGGGAAAAATACCTGGGCAGGGGAATCCCGGAAAAGGACCTGATAAAGGGTTTGGAGCCCTTCCTGGTTGATGCAGAACCGCAGATACACATAGAGTTGATTCTCTCCACGTTTCCTGACATGGTTGAATCGGAGCTTGGAAATAGTATCCATGAGAAGAGGATAATCGCACAGAGGGACAATAAACGCTACAAAGGATATATCCCAATGAACGTGGAGTTTCTTGTGGAATCCCTTTTTGCAGTGGGCTTCAGCCCGAGGACCGATATCGACCAGGTACCGATAAAGCTTTGGGGGAGGTACCTGCCTGAGACAATGAGTTCCTATATCCGGAAATTACATAACCTTCCGGAACATGATCTCTTCCATTAAGGATGCGGCTTGCGGCGGCGTCTCTTTGCACAAAAATATTGTCCGGGACATCATAGTAAAAAAATTACGGCAAAAAAGTGCGCAAAAAGCCAAAAATGGTCTAAAATAAAAATAAGAGTTAAATCACTGATTGGAGAATATCTTGGAAAAGAAAACGTGTCTTGAGTGTTTCAATCTCATCCGCACCCAAAACAATAAAGTTAAATGCATATCACCGGTAGGCAAGTTGAAGAAAGAGTTGCCGTCGAATACGCTTCCCAGGTCGTTTGAGGTTCTTGCCGAGAACTGTCCGGGGTATAGTACGGAGGAGGACTAAGTCCCTCCTTTTGCCTCTCCTTAGTGACTTCTGACAAAGAGAATGCGAGGTTTTCGGTTCAGGATCTGAAACTGTGCAAGATGTGTGTGTATCCAGGGTCAGAATAGCCGCCATCCCCTGCTGATCTTTCTCGTGTCCACTCCACGGTAGTTTCCCCTCTTCAGCAGTGTGATGAAATTGTTGTGATCGATCCTTTCCGTGAATCCGGTAAAACAGGACCCGACTTCCCCAGGCTCATGCGCGTCGGACCCGCCGGTGTAAGGGATGCCGAGGTCCTCTGCTGTTTCCACGGCTTTCTCATTAAAGGCGGCCGGGTTGGCACCGTTAAAGCCTTCGATGGCGCACAATCCGGGCAGGGTCAGCACCTTTTCTCCCAGGCTGTTTCCCCGCCTGTAGGGATGAGAGGGAATGACAATGCCTCCGGCCCGGTTGACGATATTCAATACCTCCTCTATAGGAGCATGCGGGCCCAGGAGCATGTCAGTATCGACGCCGAAGATCAGACAATGTCCCTCTTCCGAAGAAAACTCGACACCCCTGAATATCGTGATCGCATCCCTGTATTTTTCCTTCAGCGCCTCTACGGGTTCGGACGCCTCGTAAGAGTAATGTTCGGTAAATGCTATCCCGTTTAATCCCAGTTCTACGGCCCGGATAACGGATTCTTCCGGCTCCGAGTCGGTATCTCCGCTATATTTTGAATGAACGTGAAGGTCTATCTTAAACCGCATTTCTTATCATACCAGGGAAGAGGGCCTTCAGAACAACCGAGAGAGAAGGGCCGGCACTGCGCATTCCACGCTCAGGACCCTTTCTCCCATACGCACCGGCAGAAACCCGCAGGCACTGAACTTTTCTATCTCGTAGGGGATAAAGCCGCCTTCGGGACCTACGGCAAGAGTTGCGCGCCCCTCTATGCCTCGCGGACAAAGTGCGGAAGCATGCGGATGGGCAAGCAAAGGGAGGGTTCCCTTAATTATGTCCGGCAGTTCATCTTCGACAAAGGGTTTAAAAAGGGGACGGGCGATGACATCCGGCATAATGGTATCGCGCGCCTGTTCAAGTCCGAGGAGCAGCTGTCTTTCAATGTTTTCTTTTTTCAAGACAGGGCTTTGCCAGAAGCTTTTTTCCACGCGGTAAGAATTGATGAGTATGATCCTCTTCACTCCCATTGAGCTCGCGGTGATAAGAGTCCTCTTGAGGACCTTGGGTCTAGGGAGGGCGAGGATAAGTGTAATAGGAAGCGCCGACGGAGGGGCGAGACCCAACCTCACATCCATTTCAAGGTACTCGCCGGTGAGCTCCGTGATTCTGCCCTTGCCCCTCTCACCCCCTAACATGCCCACGCAGAGTTCATCTCCAGGCGAGGCGCGATGGATTTCAAGGACGTGTCTAAGACGGCGTCCTTCAATCCGGGCCGTCCCGGGGTTTTCCACAAAATCTTCCTCACGGAGGAGAATAAGATTCATATCCCTCGGCTCTTAGGAACGGTCAGTCCCTTATTCAGGATCATATCGACCATTATTTTTCTGTCCTGATAAAGCAGTCTTCCGGCCATTCTGCAAATATCCAATGATCGCTATGGACTACTGCCACTTATCATAAGAGACGATCTCACTGAGAGGTTTTCTCGGTGGGCCATCCTTCTTTTCTTCAAGAGGATAGCCCAAAGGGAACAACCCGGCGATGCGTATATGCGCCGGCACGCCGAGCAGGTCGCGCAGTTTCGGCTCGTCAAAGACCCCGACAAAGACAGTCCCCAGCCCGAGGGCGCGCGCAGAAAGCATAAGCGTCTGGGCCGCGATGCCGATGTCGGTCATATAATAATGCTGGTCCCATAGGACCCCCGACTTTGAGGGGTCGGCGCACGCGACGATTATGACCGGCGCCTCTGCCAAGCCTTTCTTTGCAGGGTTTGCTTTATATCCGACGGTTGAAAAGAAAGACTCGACATAGGACAGTTCGCTTATCTTTTCTCTGACTGTCCGGTCTTTCACTACGATGAAACGCCAGCATTGGAAATTTGCCCAGGACGGTGACATGCGGACCGATTCCAGAAGTACATTCAGCTTGTCATCCTCAACAGGTTTGTCCTGAAACCTCCTGACGCTCCGTCTTGTCTTGATCGCCTCTAAAGTATCCATATGATGTCCCCCTTTTTCCGCTCTGCCTGTAATCGATAATAACCTATTTGACTCAAATAATTCTTAACTGGCAGTGCCTTTGTTATTGTTGACAAAAAAGGATCTTGTGATACGGTGTAGATAGGACACTTTTAAAAAAGAGAAAAGGTTGACTGTCAAAATACGGAGGTGAGTGTATGATCCGGATAAAAAGAGTATATGAGCCGTCAGCACCGGAAGACGGGAAGAGAATCTTCATAGACAGGTTATGGCCGCGGGGCATCAAAAAGGAAGACGCAAAAATCGACGAGTGGATAAAAGAAATCGCGCCGAGCACAGAGTTGCGGAAATGGTTCTCCCACGATCCCGCTAAATGGCCGGAGTTTAGAAGACGTTACAAGAGGGAATTGGGTGAAAGATCGGATCTTGTAAAACGGCTTATTGAAGAGGCGAAAAAAGGGAAGATTACCCTTCTCTTTGCGGCGAAAGATACCGAACATGCAAACGCCGCTGTTTTGAAGGAAGTTGTGGATCAGTCGATGACCGGTGCGCAGGGGAACAAGATGAAGCAACAAAAACCCCAAAAAAGATTACGGCATTCCCGGCTAAGAATCAGAGAGCAGGAAATATAAATGGTGAGTGTGGTTTTGCACGTGTTGATGTAAATGTAATATGCGTGGTCATGGCACCTCCGAGCTCTGTTTCATATGTATCAGACCCGCAAAGGGTATAGAATCGTCTTTAGAAGTGTGGTAAGATTTCTACAACTAAATTATCCTGAGAGGTGTCGATACATGCCTGAAAAGACGATCGAATCATTCAGTGTCAAACGCCTTGAAATTCTTGGTGAGACGGGAGACGCGGATGCTGCCCTTATGCCTCCACTGTCGGATGGACAGATCAGGGAACTATATGAGTTGCTGGTTATTTCCCGGACCTTCGACGGCCGCGCACTGAACCTTCAGAGGGAAGGCAGGCTCGGCACATATGCGCCGGTGCTGGGGCAGGAGGCGTCGCAGGTAGGCAGCGCCTATGCCTTCGACAAGACCGATTGGCTCTTTACCTCATTCAGGGAAATGGCCGTCTTTATGACTATCGGTTATCCGATGCATATGATTTTCCAGTACTGGGCAGGCGACGAGCGTGGTATGAAGGTCCCGGACGACCTCAATATCTTTCCGATCTCTATCCCCGTGGGGACCCATATTCTCCATGCGGTCGGCGCGGCGATAGCGATGAAATACAAGGGCGACAAGAAGGCTTCAGGGGTATATTTCGGGGACGGCGGCACGTCCGAGGGTGATTTCCACGAGGGGATGAACTTCGCGGGCGTATTCAAAGCGCCGGTCGTTTTTATCTGTCAGAACAACCACTGGGCGATATCCGTGCCGAGGGAAAAACAGACGGCTGCGAAAAGCCTGGCCCAAAAGGCAATCGCCTACGGCTTCGAGGGGATACAGGTTGACGGCAACGATGTCTTTGCCGTTTACAAGGCGACGAAGGATGCGGTGGACAAGGCGAAAAGAGGGGAAGGCCCCACACTGATAGAATGCGTTACCTACAGGATGGCGGACCATACGACTGCTGATGACGCCTCCAGATACAGGGCCAAAGAACTTATAGAGGCGTGGAAGCCGAAAGACCCCATATTGAGAATGAAGCTCTTTATGGAGAAGAAGGGCATATGGACGGAGACCTATCAGAAGGAGCTGGAGGAAAAGTCTAAGGCCAGGGTTGATGAGTGGGTCAGGTTGGAGGAGTCAGTCGAACGCCCGGATCCGAAGGACATGTTCCTGTACACCTACGAAAAGCCGACCCCGCGACAGATCAGAGAGATGGGGGATTTCTGATATGCCGAAAATGAACATGGTCCAGGCGATTAACCTTGCGCTTAAAGAAGAGATGCAGAGGGACAAGAATGTGGTGATCCTCGGGGAAGACGTGGGCAGAGACGGGGGCGTTTTCCGGGTGACCGAAGGGCTTCTCGACTTGTACGGTGCGGAGCGGGTGATGGACACGCCCCTGGCCGAATCCGGGATCGTCGGCACGGCCATAGGCATGGCGGCATACGGGCTGCGGCCGGTCGCCGAGATCCAATTTATGGGTTTCATCTATCCCGCGGTCGATCAGATATTCAATCACGCCGCCAGGATACGTTCGCGCTGTCGCGGAAGGTACACCATTCCCCTCGTCGTGAGGGCACCTTATGGCGTCGGCATAAAGTCGCCGGAGCACCATTCGGAAAGTTCCGAGGCGCATTTCTGTCATATGCCGGGTATAAAAGTGGTTGTCCCTGCGACTCCGTACACCGCCAAGGGGCTGCTTATCTCATCGATCAGGGACCCGGACCCGGTGGTATTTCTCGAATCGACGAGGCTCTACAGGATGATAAAAGAAGATGTCCCGGAGGGCGAATATATCCTTCCTCTGGGGCAGGCGAGGGTTGTCCAGGAGGGCAGACAGGTCACGGTCATTTCCTGGGGCAGCATGCTTCACAGGGCGGTGCAGGCGGTGAGCGCTATTGATGCGGAGGTGATAGACTTAATGACCCTTCTGCCCTTCGATGAGGAGACAGTATTTAAGTCCGTAAAAAAGACCGGCAGGGTCGTGATCGTGCAGGAGGCCCCGAAGACAGGCGGTTTCGGCGCCGAGATTTCGGCCTCCATTGCGGAAGATGCGATGCTGTATCTGAAAGGGCCTATTAAGAGGGTGACGGGCTATGACGTGGTATTACCTCTTCCTAAGCTGGAAGATTACTATATGCCGACGGTAAACAGGATAAGAAAAGACATCGAAGAGGTTTTGAAATATTGATCGGGGCGCCAAGTATGCAAAAGAGAAACTACGTTTGAGAAAGGGTGATAAAAAATGATAAAAAATATTTGTCGATTTGAGTGGCTTGTGGTTGTTTTTCTTCTCCTGTTCCCCTTGTTGTCGCAAGCTGCGGAAACGCAGCTGGAAGAAAAATCCGCCACCGCGGTCGCGGATGAAGCGCCGACGGACGGGCCGAGTGAGGACATGCAGGAAGAAGGGGGAATCGTCGATCCCCTCGAACCCTGGAACCGCGTTATGTTCACCATTAACGACAGGCTCTATTTCTGGCTGATGAAGCCGACGACAAAGATATACAACACCTTTATACCGGAATGGGGCCGCATCAGGGTGCGCAATGTCGTGCATAATGTAGCCACGCCTGTCCGGTTCGTCAATGCGGTACTTCAGCTGAAGTTCCATGCTGCCGTTGGCGAACTCGGCCGTTTTGTCGCAAACACCGTCGGCGGGCTCGGAGGCATGTTCGAGGTCGTCAAGGATAACCCGCAGATCGGCACAAGCGACCGGGACTTTGGGCAGACCCTCGGAAAGTACGGGATACCCGACGGCTTCTATATCATCTGGCCTTTCCTCGGTCCCTCTTCTTTCAGAGACAGCATAGGGATGGCAGGAGACGGATTTTTGACCCCTGAGAGTTATATTACTCCCTTTTGGGACTCGGTGGCTGTCCAGGCGTACGAAAAGGTAAACGATGTTTCCCTCAGGATCGGTGATTACGAAGACTTCAAGGAATCCGCCATCGATCCTTATATCGCGATGAAGGACGCCTATTATCAGTACAGGAAAAGCAAGGTAAAGGAAGAACCTTACAGCGGTCCGCTGTTCAAAGAAAAAGACCGCCCTTAGTTTAGGAGAACTCTTCGGTCACGCACTATTCATAAATTTCCTGGCTCCGGAAAGATATTTAGGCCGGACGGGGTGTGGGAGCGGCTTCATTTTCCGACCTGCCTGCCGGCAGGCAGGTAGTCTGATAACCTGGTTATCTGATATAAAGAGGAAAATGCCTCGGAGCGTAGCGAGAATGAGCGACGATACCCTGTCCAGTCTCTGAAAACGAAGCCTATACTAATAGTGGCCTGGCTACTTCGTTTCCTTAAGGGTCTTGTTCTTCAGCTTTTTGACGAGTTCTTCGTATGAAGACGAACGGATGATCTGGCTAAACTGGCTCCTGTAGTTGTTGACGAGACTTACCCCCTCTACGATGATGTCATAAGCCTCCCACTTGTCTGCCTTCTTGAATATCCTGTATTCGACCGGGATCTCGGCCTCCTGTGTCTTGACGATCTTCGTCCTGACTACCGCGTATTGGCCGGTTATCTTCTCATCCAGATATACGATCTTTTCGTTTTCATACCTCTCGATCTTCTTAATATATGTGCTTTCGAGCAGGTCAGAGAAAAGGGTGACGAACTCTTTCCGTTCCTCCGGAGTCCTCTTGCTCCAGTTGAGGGCCAAAGAGCGTTTCGCCATTTCTTCGAAATCGAACCGCTTGTTGACGATCTCTCGTATCTTTTTCTCCCTGAGTTCTCTGTGTTCCGGTTTTTTGAGTTCTTTGTTGTTTAAGACATCCATCACGGCGTCGACGGTCTGCCTCACCTGGTCAGTGGCCTCACCCGCAATAGCCTGCAGCGGCCTTATCGAGAGGAAGGAAAGGCAGATCAAAAGGACAACGGACAATCTTGAAATCGGACGATTCATTTGAGGTCCCTCCTATACCTTGCCGAAGACGTATTTAGAGATGAGCGATTCTATATCGACGGCGGATTCGGTGTCCATTATCCTTCCGCCGGCAGTGATATACTTCTCCGACGCCCCGGGGGTGACCTGCACGAATTTTTCTCCTATGAGTCCCTGCGTCTTTATCGAAGCGATAGAGTCGTCCTGCAGTGTTACGCCTTTGTTGATCTCGAGGGTCAGGAGCGCCTGATATTTATCCAGGTTGACATTCGTGACTTTCCCGATCGAGACCCCGGCGATCTCGACACTGGCCCCCGGCTTTATCCCTCCGGCCTGGTCGAATTCGGCATAGACTATGTACCCTTTACTGCCGAAGACTTCGAGGCGGCCGAGTTTTACGGAGATGTAGGCAAGCGAGAATATGCCTATGAGCAGAAAGAACCCCACCGCCGTTTCAAGATCGATCTTCTTCATAATTCTATCGTTGACCCCGCAATTACATTACTTCTATCGGCCCTTCGAGCGATCCCGAGATGAACTGCCGCACATAAGAATTCTTAGAATTTCTGAACTCTCCCGGCGTCCCGAACTCGATTACAGTACCATTGTATAACATGGCCACTTTGTCTGCAACATCGAAAATCTCGGGGATCTCATGGCTGATGATCACCCCGGCAAATCCATACTTCTTGTGAGTGTTCACAATCAGCCGGTGTATCGAGCTCGATATGATCGGGTCGAGCCCCGTAGTCGGCTCATCGAAGAGTACTATGGCCGGTTCTGTAATCAGGGCGCGGGCGAGGGCGACCCGCCTTTTCATGCCGCCGCTGATTTCTGCCGGATATTTGTTGCCCATCTCTTTGAGGCCTACGTCTTCAAGCGCATGCCATACACGTTCCCTGATCTCGTCCTTATGGAGCTTTGTTTTTTCTCTCAGGGGAAAGGCTATATTAGCGTAGACTGTGAGGGAGTCAAAGAGTGCGCCTTCCTGGAAGACAACGCCGAATTTGTTGCGTATCGCGTCGAGTTCTCTTCCCCGGGCGGTCGTGATGTCCACACCTTCGATCAATATCCTTCCCTTGTCGGGTTTGATGATCCCTATAAGATGTTTCAGCAGGACACTCTTGCCGCTGCCGCTCTGTCCGACGATCGCCACCAGTTCCTTATTGCCTATCTGGAGATTGAGGCCGTTTAAGACCTTCTGTCCGTCAAATGCTTTTCTAATATCAACAAGCTTGATCATGCGGTGGCCTTCAGATGAGGACGGACCCCAGAAAATAGTCCCATATAAGTATGAGCACGGAGGAAAGAACGACGGCCGATGTCGTTGACTTGCTGACGCCTTCGGCGCCGTAGCCCGTAAAATAGCCCTTATAGCAGCAGACCCATGATACGATGACGCCGAAACTGAGCGACTTGTATAATCCTACCCTGATGTCCTCCATGCTGACGAAATTCTCCATCTGCGAAAAATAGGTGCCGGAACTCAATCCCAGCAGATTTACTCCTACACAGTATCCACCGTAGATACCGATGAGGTCGAAGATCGCTGTGAGCAGCGGGAAGGTGATGAGGGCGGCGATGATATTCGGCGAGATCAGATACCGTACCGGGTTCAGCGCCATTGAGCTCAGCGCGTCTATTTGTTCCGTGATCCTCATGATGCCGATCTCGGCGGTGAGTGCTGAACCCGCCCTGCCGGTGACCATGAGTGCGGAAAGAACAGGGCCAAGTTCCCTGATTATTGAAAGTGCGACTGCAGGTCCGAGCATCGCCTCGGAACCGAATTTTCTGAGTGTATAAAAGATCTGAAGCGAAAGGACCATGCCGGTGAAGGAACCCGTCAATAGGATGACGACCATCGACTTACTGCCGAAAAACCGTATCTGTCTGATGAGCACGCTGAACTTGAAGGGTGGCCTGAAGACGATGTAGACCGCCTTCAGAAGGAAGATGAACATCTGCCCAAGTTCTTTCAGGAGGGAAAGAAACCACACGCCTATGCCGCGTATGCAGACTGTCATGTCCACTATAGTCATATCGCGGCCGTTGCCTGCCAACATTTTCTCGGTTCGGAATATCCGGTCCTCACAACAATAAGTTTATTCGATTATTCTATTGCATGCAATGCCTGAGTAACGTGCCGAAGCTTGAAAAGAAACGAAAACCCTGCCGGTGTTTACATCTGCTCGACGGCGTATCCTTTTTCCGTGAGTAATTCGACAATGCCCTTTTTTCCCACGAGGTGTCCTGCGCCGACTATGACGAAGCAGGTGTCTTTTGAACGGAGGATTTCCTCGATCTTGGCCGTCATGCTTCGGGTTCTTGCATAGATCAGTTTTTCATAGACCGGGGCCATCGCCCGGTCTTCGACAGCGCTTTTTGACAGCATCGACTCCAGTCCCGCAGCATCTCCGGCCTTCCATAGACGGACCAGCCTGTCCGATTCACTGCCCAAGGTATCCAGCTCTTTTATCGTATAGACCAGGAACGCATCCTGTTCCGAATCGGAGAAATTGCTGAGAAGGTCCACCTGCTGGTCAAGACTTTCCAGCTCAATAACTCTCTTTTGGCCTGCCTTCGAGAGGAAATGCATGTCGATCCCGTATTGGGGTTCAAACCCGGATCTAAGCAGTTCGAGTGCGGTCAGTGTCAGGGCCAGAAACCAGGACTTCTCCTTCTCGAGGATTTCGCTGGGAAGACCATATTTGCCGAACTCCCTCGTAACGAGTTCGTAAGTCTGACGCGAGACATGTTTGTCGAGCGTGTCTTCGCCCGGATAAAATACGCCCTCGATGAACTTCGAGAAGTAGAGTTTGTCAGGGTCGTTCACGTTCGCCTCGACCGCCAGGACGTTCGATCTGCTGAAAGCGTCTTCTATCGCGATATTTAACGGATAAGCGTCTTTTCTCAGGTAATGGACCGAACCCAGGAGGTAGACCGTGGCGGTCTTCGACTGGACCTTCCACATGAAGTTTTTTTGAGATGCTGGTTCGGCATGCCGGGGGCTCAGAAACCCGGCAGATACGAAGACAATAAAAAAGACGGACAATAATCTCAGAATCTTATTTGTCGTGGGCGGTTTCATATGAGCAAATTATACCACATGCCCTACGGCTCATCCGGCCTATATTTTCATGCAGGAAGAAGGGGACTGTCTTTGAGCGGCTTCAATTTCTCGTATTGCCGCCGCAGGCCAAGCGAGAAATTGCCCCGGAACTTGCCCGCCTGAGGCGGGCAAGCGACCTGCCTGCCGGCAGGCAGGGAATGAACGAAAAGATTGTTCCCTTCTCCTTATCTGCACTGCTGCGAAGTTTGCAAATTGACTGCCATGGCCCCTCGTGTTATCCTTTTTAGTAAAGATTGCAGCATCTCAAACTTCTGACGAGGAGGGCCTATGCCGTTTAATTTTGTGTTGCCTGACCTGGGCGAGGGAATTACCGAGGGAGAGGTAAGAAAGTGGATAGTCAAGGAAGGTGACAACGTGGAGGAACATCAGACTGTCCTTGAGATAGAGACGGACAAGGCGGTAGTAGAAGTGCCATCACCGAAAAAGGGCAGGGTGCTGAAGATAAATAAAGATGTGGGCGAGATCGCCAAGGTGGGCGAGGTCCTTATGACAATCGCTGAGGAGGGCGAGGCGGCCGAAGAAAAAAAGCCTGCTGAAGAGAAAAAGACTGAAGGGAAGAAAGAGGAAAAGGAAAAGTCGGTCTCGGTCGTAGGTGTGTTGCCTGAAGAAGAGGAAGAAACAGTGCTTGCGACGCCGGCGGTCAGGGCAGCGGCGAGGGAACTCGGCATAGACCTTTCGAAGGTGAAAGGGACGGGTCCGGGTGGAAGCATCACAAAAGAAGATCTCACCGCGGCGGCCCCGCCCAAGGAAAAAAAGGCAGAGGACGTGTTTGGTCCTGTAGAGCGGATACCGCTCAGGGGACTCAGGAGGACGATCGCCAAGAACCTCATAGCCTCGCAAAAGACTACGGCATTCGTGACCGGCATGAACGAGGTCGACATAACGGACCTTTGGGACCTCAGGGAAAAGGAGAAAAAGTCCCTGCTCGAAAAGGGAGTCCATCTGACCTTTCTCCCCTTCTTTATCAAGGCGGTGATCCATGCGCTGGCGGAACACCCTATGCTCAATTCCTCCATCGACGACGAGAGGGAAGAGATCATCATAAAGAAATACTATGCGATCGGGGTTGCGGTGGACACACCCGACGGCCTTATGGTCCCGGTCATAAAGAACCCGGCCGGCAAGACGATCCTCGAACTTTCGCTCGAGATCCAGGGACTGAGTGTCAAGGCTAGGGAAAGAAAAATTAAGCTCGAGGAGATGAAGGGAGGCACCTTCACGATCACGAACTACGGCCATTTCGGCGGATATTTTGCGACTCCGATCATCAACTATCCCGAGGCCGCAATTCTGGGGACCGGCATGATTACCGAAAAGCCATGGGTAAAGAACGGAAAGATTGTCGTACGGAAGATACTCCCGCTTTCGCTCACATTCGACCACAGGGTGACCGACGGCGTCGACGCATCGAGGTTCCTTGCAAAGGTTACGAGTTATCTGGAGGACCCGGCCCTGATATTTATCGAGAGCGCATGAATCCTCTCCGTCCTCTTTTCGAGCCGAAGTCAGTCGCCCTGGTTGGAGCTTCCCATTCGGAGACGAGACTCGGCGGGGTTGTGCTCAAGAATCTCCTGAGGTTCAAAGGGAAGGTCTATCCCGTAAACCCTAAATACGACGAACTTATGGGGATCAGGGCGTATCGGGAAGTCTCAGATATCCCGGAGCCTGTAGACCTCGCACTTATCCTGAGGCCGGCCCCCGAAGTTCCTGAAATACTGAGGGAGTTCAGGAGGAGGGCGAGGTCTGTGATCGTGATGAGCTCCGGATTTGCGGAGGTGGGCGAGACCGCGCTCCAGGACGAGGTGGGTCGCATCGGTAAGGAATCCGGTTTCAGGACGGTGGGGCCGAACTGCATGGGGCTATATAATCCCCACAAGGCACTCGACACGTTCTTCCTTCCGCAAGAAAGACTCAGAAGGCCGAAGAGAGGCAACGTGGCGATAGTCTCTCAAAGCGGCGCGATCCTTTCCTGTCTTCTCGGGGCGGTCAGGGATGCCAATGCCGGCGTGTCGAAGGCGATAGGGTACGGTAATGCCGTCGATGTGGCGGAAGCGGACCTTTATGAATATCTTGCATATGACAAAAAGACCGAAGTGGTTATTTCATATATAGAGTCAGTGGACGACGGAAGAAAGTTCATCGCGAGGGCGAAGGAATTGACCGATAAGAAACCGCTTCTTATTCTCAAGGCGGGCAAGGGGTCGAGCGGTCAGGCGGCTGCTTTCTCGCATACCGGCAGGCTTGCGGGAAGGTACGAGGTCTTTCATTCTATAGTCAGACAATTTGGTATCCGCGAGGTCGCAGATTTCGATGAACTTTTGGACGCGACCAAGGCGCTGTCGTATCAAAGGCCGTCGAAGGGAAACAAAGTATGCATAATTACCAACGGCGGCGGGTCCGGAGTGCTTGCAGCGGATGAATGTATGAGGCAGGGACTTGATGTGGTCGGCATATCAGGAGAGACGAAGGCCCGCCTTCAGCATCTCTTTCCTCATTTCTTTGTGGTCAATAACCCGGTAGACCTGACCGCCCAGGTGAGGGACGAAGATTATGTGACGGTGCTCAGGGAACTCGCAGACGATTACGACGGTTTTTTACTTATCTCCCTTCCGAATGTCTTCGGTATTACCGAAAAGCTCGGCGAGCTGCTGACGGCGGCAAAGAAAAACCTGAATAAGCCAGTCACCGCCAATATAGCCCAGAGCGGGATTACCGGAAAAATCACTTCTATGCTCGAACGGGCGCTGATACCCGTCTACCCTTCACCTGAACGGGCGGTAAGGGGACTCAAGGCGCTGTTGTCTTAGCCCCGGAATGCAACACTCTTTGTCTTAGTTTTGTTTATACATAGATATGATCGCTATGCGGATAATGCCGCATAGGACTTTTTTTGAGCGGCTTCAATTTCTCGTATTGACCCCGCCGCAGGCGGGTCGAGAAATTGCCTCGGAGCGGAGCGAGAATGAGCAAAAAAAATAGTCCTATACGGCATACTCTCCCCAAACCCCCGGGATTTTGTCCGCAAAACCGTATGATTTTTAAAGACAATATTCACAATTTGCATTATAATTACATAAGATGAAAAAAGGTATTTACATACTTCCTAACACACTTACCCTCTGCGGCATGTTCTTTGGGTTCTTTTCGATTCTCAACGCCATCAAGGGAAACTACGTGGATGCTGCATGGGCCATTTTTATTGCGGGTGTCTTTGACGGACTCGACGGCTGGGTCGCGCGGCTCACGAACAGCACCACGAGATTCGGCATAGAACTCGATTCCCTTTCCGACCTTGTCGCCTTCGGGGTTGCCCCTTCTGTGCTGGTCTATAAGTGGGCCATTGCCCCTTTCGGCAGGATAGGGTTTGCAGCCGTTTTTCTCTTTACGGCCTGCGGCGCATTGAGACTTGCGCGGTACAACGTGCAGATGGGGTCTACGGAATCGAAGGCATTTACCGGCATGCCCATACCGGGGGCGGCAGGGGTGCTGGGGGCGCTTGTGCTTTTCTACGATGATATCTGGAGGGCGGTACCGGAAAAAAATGTATTCATGCTGATCCTTACCATATTTCTTTCCATTCTGATGGTCAGCACCCTCAGGTTTCACGGCCTGAAAGAGATAGACTTCAAAAAGAGGAAACCCTTCTGGCTTCTGGTAGCTATTGTCGTGGTTTTCGTTGCGTTCGTGATCCATCCTCCCGTGGCGCTCTTTATTTTTGCGATGATCTATCTTGCATGGGGAATTATTGAAAATATATACTTGATGTATCGTAAAGGAAAAAGAGAGGTCAGCAAAGGATAGATCATGAGAAAGGTAACGATTTTCGATACGACCTTGCGCGACGGAGAGCAGTCGCCGGGGGCGTCCATGAATGTAGAGGAAAAGATCCAGGTGGCCAAACAGCTTGCCAGCCTGAAAGTGGATATCATCGAGGCAGGATTCGCAATAAGTTCTCCCGGAGACTTCGAGGCTATTAGGAGGATAGGCGGGGAAATAGAAGGGCCGGTCGTCTGCAGTCTTGCGAGGGCCAAAGAGGAAGACATCAAGAGGGCGTGGGAAGCGTTGAAGAACGCACCGAAAAGGCGGATCCATACCTTCCATTCCACCTCGGATATCCATCTGAAATACCAGTTCAAGGTGAGCAGGGAGGAAGCGTTGAAGAGGTCGGTTACGATGGTGCAATTGGCGAGAAGCTTTGTGGAGGATGTCGAATTCTCCCCGATGGACGCCACGAGGACGGAACTCGATTACCTGCTGGACGTGGTGGAGGCGGTGGTCGCGGCAGGGGCCTCTACTGTGAATATCCCGGACACGGTCGGCTACACTATCCCGCGCGAGTTCGGTGAGATCATCGGTGCGATCAAAAAAAGGATAGGCGAAAAGGCGGTGATCTCGGTCCACTGCCATAACGATCTCGGGCTTGCGGTCGCGAACTCCCTGGCCGCGATAGCGAACGGCGCCGGACAAGTGGAGTGCACTATTAACGGCATCGGCGAGAGGGCCGGGAACTGTTCCATGGAAGAGGTCGTCATGGCTTTGAAGACGCGAAAAGACTTCTTCAACGCAGAGACGGGCATCAATACAAAGGAGATTATCCGCACGAGCAGGCTTGTATCAAAGGTAACGGGCATCCCTGTCCAGCCGAATAAGGCGATCGTGGGTGCAAACGCCTTTGCCCACGAGTCGGGCATCCACCAGGACGGCCTCTTAAAGGAGAAGACCACCTATGAGATCATGAGGCCCGAGGACATCGGACTGCAGAGCACAAAACTCGTGATGGGAAAACACTCCGGCAGGCATGCCTTCAAAACGAGATTGAAGGAATTGGGCTATGCGCTGAACCAGGAAGAACTGGACAACCTCTTCGATAGGTTCAAGCGGCTTGCCGACCAGAAAAAGGACATATACGACGAAGACCTGGAGGCGCTTGTATCAGAGGCGACAGCGAAGACGCCTGAACGTTACAGCCTCGTGGACCTGAGTATTACGAGCGGTCTTGCCCAGAAACCTACGGCGATGGTCAAGGTGAAGATTGGAGACGAGATCTTTGACAGGATGGAGCATGGTGACGGGCCTGTGGATGCCACGTATAAGGCGATAGTCGCCATCACGAAGACGAAAAGCACGCTGAAGAAATTCGAAGTGAAGAGCATCACGGGCGGCACCGATGCACTCGGCGAGGTCTCGGTTTCCCTGGAAGAAGAGGGCAGGGTCGTGAGGGGCAACGGTGCCGACACCGACATCATCGTTGCCGCAGCAAAGGCCTATATAGACGCCTTGAACAGACTTGCGTCGCGGAAGAGCGCATAAAGGACCTGCGAAGGAGCGCTGCAGAAAAACGGTTTTATTTTACATATATATTATCATAGCGCAAATTTAAAATACTGTTAATACGGAGGAAAGACATGCCGCCCAAACCACTCAGCAGCGAGGAACTTTATTCGTGCTGCGATCCTGCACTGTTTACGTTCTCGACCACTGACGAACTTCCTGAACTCACGGAAACAATCGGTCAGATCAGGGCGTTGAACGCGATCGATTTCGGGCTGAATCTCGACAGCAAGGGCTTTAATATATATGTCTTGGGTGAAAACGGAACGGGGAAATCCACGACTATCAAATCGATCCTGAACAAGAAGGCGGCGGGAGAGCCGGTACCAACCGACTGGTGCTATGTGTACAATTTCAAAGATCCAGACATACCGCTGACGATATCCATGGAACCTGGAAGGGCCTCGGTGTTCCACAAGGACATGGAAGAGCTGATAAAGATCCTTAGGGTCGAGATACCGAAGATATTCGAATCGAAGGAGTATGAGAAACAGAAGAACAAAATACTGGAGGAGTTTCAGCAGAGGCAGAAAGAGATGTTTTCGGGTCTGGAGGAAGAGGCTCACTCCAAGGGGTTTTCGATACGAAAAACGGTCAGCGGGCTGATGATAGTGCCTATCAAAAAGAGCGGAGAACCCCTTACTGAGGAAGAGTATGAGGCGCTCGACGAAAAGACGAGGGAAAAGATCGACGAGATCGGCAAGGGGCTCCAGGAGAAATTGAACGATGTCGTCCGCGAGGTGCGGGAGAGTGAAAAGAGCGTGAAGAACGCCCTGTCGCAGCTCGAGAGGGAGGCGACGCTCTCCGCGGTCGGTCACTTCATGGAAGAGATGAAGAACAAGTACAGGGACAATGAAAAGATAAGCGCGTACCTCATGGCCGTGACAGAGGACATTCTCGAACATATCGATGACTTCAAGGTCCAGGAAGAGCAGACACCTCCCCTTCCTTTCATGAGGATGCAGAAGGCAGAGCCCACGTTCACGCGATATATCGTGAACGTGCTTGTTAACAATGGGGACTGCTCCGGGGCTCCCTGTGTATTTGAAAGCAACCCGACGTATTTCAACCTCTTCGGACGGCTTGAATATAAGTTCCAGTACGGCGTAGCGACTACCGATTTTTCGCTGATAAAGGCCGGGTCGCTGCACAAGGCAAATGGCGGCTATCTTGTGATCAACGCCCTTGATCTCCTGCGGAACCTCTTCTCCTATGAGACGCTGAAGCGGGCGCTCAGAAACAGGGAGATTAAGGTGGAGGACGTCTGGGAGCAGTACCGGCTTATGTCTACAACGACGCTGAAGCCCGAGGCGATCCCTCTTAATGTGAAGGTCATTCTCATCGGCAACCCTTATCTCTACTATATGCTTTTCAGCCTTGACGAGGAATATCGCGAGCTGTTCAAGGTGAAGGCCGATTTCGACAGCAGGATGGACAAGACCGCAGAAACGGTGGGGAAATATGCTGCTTTTGTCGCCAGCACCTGCAAACAGGGGAAATACCTTCCCTTCGACAGGTCCGGCGTCTCGAAGATAGTAGAGTACGGATCGAGACTGGCAGAGCATCAGGGTAAATTGTCCTCAAGGTTCAGCGAGATCGCCGACGTGATCAGGGAGGCCAATTACTGGGCGAAAAAGGCGGAGAGCGGTATAGTCAAGGACGATCATGTGGAAAAGGCCCTGAGGGAGAGGATTTACAGGGTCAATAAGATAGAAGAACGTCTGCAGGAGATGATCGTAGAGGGGACCCTTATCGTCGATACCGAAGGCGAGAAGGTCGGCCAGATCAACGGCCTCGCTGTTATGGGGATGGGGGACTACCAGTTCGGGAAACCTTCGAGGATCACCGCGAGTACCTATGCAGGCAAGGCAGGCGTCGTCAATATCGAGCGCGAAACGAAGATGAGCGGCAGGATACATGAAAAAGCGATACTCATCATCACCCATTTTGTCAATAGCACCTATGCCAGGAAGAAGCCGATAAGTTTTTCCGCCTCTATCACATTCGAGCAACTCTACGATATGGTAGAAGGCGACAGCGCCTCATGCGCCGAACTCTATGTGATACTCAGCAGCCTTGCCGGCATCCCCTTAAAGCAGAATTTTGCGGTCACGGGGTCTATGGACCAGAACGGAGATGTCCAGCCCATCGGCGGCGTCAATGAAAAGATAGAAGGATTCTTCGACCTCTGCAAGGTCCGCGGGCTTGACGGCATGCATGGGGTGGTCATACCGAGGAAGAACGTGATACATCTCATGGTCAAGCAGGAGGTCGTGGACGCCGTAAAGGAAGGCAAGTTTTTTATCTACCCGATAGACAAAGCCGGTGAGGGGATGGAGATATTCACCGGCATGCCGATGGGGGAACTGAGGGATGACGGGACGTATCCTGAAGGCACGGTAAATTATCTCGTGGCGAAGAGGCTTGCGGAGATATCCGAGGCGATGAAGGACAAGAAGGACGAGTCGAAGGACAAAGATAAAGAAAATAATGACAAATGAATCACGCTCTGTGGTTCCTGCAATGTCTGCTCGTCGTAATCGTCACGCTTCCTATAGCGCTGTTGCCTTATAGACTGGCCCTCAGGGTCGGCGGTCATCTCGGTGAACTGCTTTTCCTTTGCTGGCGGAGCAGGCGAAAGATAGCGATAGAGAACCTTAAGGCGGCCGTCTCAAGGAAAGCACTGACGATCAGCGCCACCCCCGAAGATGTCATAAAGGAGAATTTCAGGAACCTCGGAAGGTCTTTTGTGGAAGTAGTGAAGATCTACTACGGACTCGGCGATCACATAATCAGGGGCGTCAAGATCAGAGGGGCGGAGAATTTCGTGAGGGCTAGCAGGAAGGGTATGGGGACGCTCATCATTACCGGCCATTGCGGGAATTGGGAGCTCAACGCCCTTGCAGCCGCCGGAAACCTGACGAAGATACATGTTGTGGCAAGGCCTATTGACAACCCTTATCTTAACCGGCTTGTAGAAAAAACAAGAAGGAAATACGGCAATAGGGTGATATATAAAAAAGGCGCGCTCAAGAAGATATTGTTCGCCCTTTCAAAAAACGAGACCGTAGTGATACTTATGGACCAGAGCGTTGTAATATCCGAGGGGGTCATGGCCGATTTTCTCGGGAAGAAGGACTATACGATCAAGACACCGGCCCTCATAGCCTTTAAGGCAGGATCACCGGTTCTGCCGGCTTTTATCAGGAGGTCCGGGGACGGTCATATAATAGAGATCGGCGAGGAGTTGATTCTCGACAGGTCCGATGGCGGCGAAAAGACAGTGTACGCCAATACAGTAAAAATGTCTCAAAGCATAGAGGAATACGTGAGACAAAACCCGGCGGAATGGCTTTGGATACACCGGAGGTGGAAAAGGATAAGTGATCCGGCAGTGAGTGCGGAGAATTCTTCCCAATAAAGCCGGGGACGGTCTTCTCCGAAAAATTGTTATTAAACCATAAACGGCCTGAAAAAAGCACCTGTCAATTTTGACAGGTGCTTTTTTTTTAGGATGGCTTTTTAATGAATGATAGTCGGGAAAGAACAGGATGTTCTCACGTTATGGGGGAAATGCGGAGGGGAAAATGAAGCACCATGGGATTACTCTCATCGAATTGGTCGTTGTAATGTCTGTCATCGGCATTCTCACAGTTGCCCTGGGGTTTGAATATTACGACTGGGGGAAAAAGTTTGCGGCTGAAAAGATCACAAAAGAGCTCTATACGGACATGATGCATGCGAGGATGATGGCTATTACGCGAAGCCGCGAACATTACGTCATCCTTGGGGCAAGGTCTTATTCGGTCGTTGAGGACACGAACGATAACGGGGACTACGACGTCGGCGACGCAGTGCTCCCGTCGTTCCCCAAATCCGTTTCCTATCCGTTGGACTGGAACAACAAGTACGCCGTGAGTAAAACCACCTTTGACAGAAGAGGGATCATCTCAGGACTGAGAACGATATGGGTCACTGAGATCGACGCGGACTTTAATTGCATTAAAGTATCGATGGGAAGGATCATTATGGGACAGCATGACGGTACGGAGTGTTAGGCGAAATAAATGGCGGGAGTAATATACAAGGCACTAGACTTGCTCTAAGTATTTTCATTATTACGAGAAGTCCTGAAAAGCATATTAGCGGCACTGGGAATTGTCTACACACCTCACATCCGGCTCTAAGTGCCCTCCGTAATAATAATATCCGTGCGCGGGACAGCCGCCTGTACAGGAATTCTTGTTGGGGCAGGAACCGTTCGCACAACTGTTGACTCTGCAATGCCTGAACAGATCGAGCTTAGGGTTTGTCCATATCGTGAAAAGGCTGTCGTCAAAGATATTACCCAGATTGAACTCTTCGAAGTGCTGAAAGAGGTTGCAGGGGTATACAGAACCGTCCGGCATCACCGCGAGTTTGCGGACACCACCTGCACAGCGGACCCCTTCGGGGAGCGATTCTTTTTCGAAGCATGAGGTGTTTACCCTTAAGATCTCCACATACGGGTTATTCCGCTTTAGCTCCTCATGAAACTCCCTGAAGGCGCAGTAGCCTAATGCGGCATTTCTCAGTGTTGTGTCACGAGTCATGAGGTCCATATGGATAAGGCAATAACGTTTTACTCCCATTTCCTGAATAAGGGTGACGATGTCCTGGATATCTGCCATGGTTTCTCTGCTGACCACTGTCTTTACAATCGGGTCGAGCCGGGATGAAACGAGTTCGGCGACACTCGCGACTGCGCGATAGAAATGATGGGAATTGGTCATGCGGTTGTGTTTCTCTTCAGTGCTGCCTTCCAGCGATACACCGATATTGAACTTTTCAGGGTCCAGGGCAGCAAACAACTCCATCATGTCCGGGGTGCTGCCATTTGTGCTCAGGTTGACCGACCTGCCGCTCTTTATTGCGATATTTACAAAATCGGGCATCCAGTCGAGAAGAAGCGGTTCTCCGCCCATGATATCGATTTCTCCGATACCGTGACATGAGAGGATGTCCAGGAGTGTGAGGGCGTTGTCGAATGTCATGTCAGCCGTGCAAGTGTGAAAAGGATTAAAACAGAACCCGCATCTCTGATTGCACCTATAAGTCGGATAGAGCTGGATGAACTGAGGTAGGGTGAATTCCATCGGATTACAGGCCCACGAGGGTCTTGCCTGCCTCGAAGGCGTCTGTCAGACCGGTCGGATGGTTAAGGATCGCACCTTTCGCATCGACGCCGAGAAAACTAAGCACTTTGTGCTCGCCGACGCTTACCGTCCTGAAGAATGCCTTTGCAGTTGCATCTGCGCATTCGACACCGACTTCCTTTTTCATTCCGCCGACGACGATAAGGAGCCCCTTGCGGCCATATTCACCTGGAGAAATCGGTTTCTTTAGGAGGTATTTTTCGCACCAGAAGCTCTGGCAGCGGTCTATCATCGCCTTTGATTGAGCCGAAAGGCCGAAGAAGAAGATCGGAGAGGCGAAGATGATCCTGTCTGCCGTCCTTATCTCCGGGTATATCTTCGTCATGTCGTCGTCAAGTATGCATTCGCCTGTCTTCTCGCACCCGCCGCAGTCCTGACAGGGCCTTATATTCATCAGGTTGAGGGTAAAGGTAGTAACGTCCCCGCCGGATGTCTCCTTCACTCCCTTTATCGCTTCTTTCAGGAGTAATTCGGTGTTGCCGTCTTTTCTGGGGCTTCCGAGAAACGCGATTGTCTTCATATAAGAACATTATAGCAGGACGGAGGGCTGCGGTCGATTCCATACAGAAAATAATCTCAAGCCGCATTATTCGATTCGCGGATGCAGGAGGGTGCTATCTTCTCGCTCATTCTCGCGCCGCTCCGAGGCAATTCTCGACCCGCCTGCGGCGGGTCAATACGAGAAATTGAAGCCGCTCGAAGACAGCCCCCTCCTGCATATAAGGGATACGGTTAATGGGGTTTGATAAATAGTAGGGCTTGACTAATCAAACCGCTACACTCTATTTAAACTGTGCGTGGTACTCCTTTACCCTCCTGGCGAACTCCTTTCCGAATTCGTAGCACTTCTGATCGTCCTCCGGAGCCGGCCTGTAAAGCGCCTCTACCCCGGGCTCGACGGTCTGTAGTTTCATCGCCTTCAGCCATTCATAGGCTTCTTTCACCGCTCCTCCGCCCCAGCCGTAGCTCCCGAAGGCGCCGGCGATCCTGTCTTTTGGCCGGAGGCCGGTAACGTGCTGGAGGAACTCAGCCACTGAAGGGAACATCTTGTTGTTCAGCGTCGGCGTTCCTATCAATGTCCCCCTGGCCTTCCAGAACTCCTTGATCGCGGTGGACATCGGCGTGGCCCTGAGCTTGATGACCTTGCAGTCCACCCCCTCTTCTTTTATGCCGCGCATGAGGGGGAGCGCCATCATCTCTGTGCTGTGCCACATCGTGTCGTATATTATCGCCACACTGAGGTTCGCCTTGCCAGTTGCCATGTCCATATACATTTTCAAGACCTTGCCCGGGTCCCTTCTCCAGATGATGCCGTGGTCGGGCGCGATGATCTCTATCTCGAGGCCGAGTTTCTGGATCTCTGCAACCTTGTTCTTTATGATGCTGCCGAACGGCATGAGGATATTTGCGTAATAGTCGATGACCGAGTCTTCGAGTTCCGAGACAGACGCGCACTCTATGAACTCGTCGTCGAACCTCGCAGAGGTGGCAAGATGCTGGCCGAATCCGTCCTGGCTGATGAGGATCTTGTCTTCCTTGACATAGGTCATCATCGAATCCGGCCAGTGGAGCATCGGCGTTTCGATGAAGAGGAGGTTCCGCTTGCCGATAGTGAGTGTGTCGCCGGTTTTTACGGTCTTGATATTCCATGAGGAGATGTCGAAGAACCTCGCGAGCCCCTTCTTGCCCTTCTCCGAAATGTAGATCGTCGCGCTGGGCGCAAAGGCCATGATCCTGTCCAGGCTGGTCGCGTGGTCGTTTTCGATGTGGTTGATAATCACGTATTCTATCTTTGAGGGATGCACGATTTCAGTCACATTGTCGAGCATGATCTCGCTGAAGTCGTGTTTTACCGTATCGAGAAGGGTGATTTTCTCGTCCATGATGAGATAATTGTTGTATGTTGTTCCGTTGGGGGTCACGTAGCCGTGAAAGTCTCTCACAGCCCAGTCTATTGCCCCGACCCAGTAAATATTGGGTTTTATCTGCGTTGCGTTCATGGCGCCTCCTAATGTCCGTAATGGTATATCGTGATAAACTTGGTTTTGTGAAAATTATAGCAGAAGAGGGA
The DNA here is from genome assembly GCA_044450345.1 of Thermodesulfovibrionales bacterium. Lineage (GTDB taxonomy): Bacteria > Nitrospirota > Thermodesulfovibrionia > Thermodesulfovibrionales > UBA6898 > Sulfobium. Next base: position 40,398 of record JBIOIY010000017.1, read on the forward strand.
GAGCTACGCTATTATGCGGAAAAATGTTATTCCACTGATTTCGGCTATATATTCCGGCCACCTGTTCCGGTCAATTCGGCCACTCTATTATCAATGCACAATTCAACCTGCAGTATTGCCCCAGCTTTTGCAGAGTCCACCACGCTGATATTTTCAGCAAACCGAAACTCTATCAAGAGTACAATCGGAATTAACCACCTTATTTATTCGCATAGTCATAATTAGCGAGATTGAGACCAATATCCTTTGCATATTTGTACACAGGGTCGTAATCTTTATCCGTTGTTTCGATAAATCTCCCGGCCCCGAAGTTCTTCAAAACACTTCTGCCGTTCGGATCATTGTGCATGTTTAAGAGTACATCTTTCAGTTTTTTTTTGACGGAATCATCGAGGTCTTTTCTCACTGCGAGGCCATTCTCCGGCACATCAGGAGACATATCAAGAATAATGAGTTCGTTCTTTATTCTGTTATCAGTCTGTGCCATTCTCTCGAATACCGTATTTTTGGCGGCACCTATATCCGCCCTTTTATTGAGAACATCGTTTATTGCATCGCCATGGGTTCCCGCAAAATAGGTCTCACTCAAATAAGTTTTGTAATTCTTAATCCCGTGCTTTTCAAAATACGCCAAAGGGTGCAGGTATCCCGCCGTGGTCGCCTTATCCACAAACGCAAATTTTTTTCCTCTCATGTCCTTCCCAGTTCTTATGCCGCTGTCTTTTCTCACAAAGAGTAAGCCGTGATAAGTGGATATGCCATCAATGTATTCAGGCCTTGCCAAGACTTCAAGCCCTAATTTTGAATGTGCCAGTGCGTAGGTAAAACTTCCAAAAAAGGCGCCATCCAGACCAAGAGAGAAAAAGTTATCAATGACGTTACCATACTGGGTGAGAGCCTTCAGCTTTATCTTCGCACCGACCTTATCAGAGAGATAGTCAGCAAGTGGTTCATACCGGTGCATCTCCTCGAATATGTTCTGCTCGGGAACAACACCGATCACAAGGACTTTCTCTTGGGATACCTTCTTTGGAGGGGTCGTCTCTGTCTTGGTACAACCCGTCAAGATAGACAAGAGGAAGCAAATTATAAGAAATAATGTGGGCATGCCTGAGTACATGTTAAAGGTTTTGTCACTGGATTGCAAGAGTTATTCACGCTTACCTGCCCTATGAATTTTGCGGCCTTGTACCGGAAACAAACGGGTATCATTTATCGAAACTGTTGCGGTGTACAAGGAAGTTATCAAACGAAAAATACAAAAGGGTCGGTGGGCCTGCCCGTGCACTCGCACCCAAAAAGTCTGGACGACTTTTTGGGACCCCTCGTCCCCGATCCCGGCACAGCGCGACGGCTCGCCTCGAATCGTTTAGTTCCCCGACAAACCGACAGATACGAGAATTTGAAACAGTTAAAGATTACCGCTTCTATCACGCAACAAAAAAGGCGAATAATCTTATCTCGCCCTTTTTGAGTTAATATTTGAATGTTCGATTCTTACGCTCTTCTCTGTCTCCTTAAATGATAGGGCTGAAAGCTCCTCACCTAAGATTTCTTGATCGAAAGGTCCTTTACCGGTGACATCGTACGTGTCAGCCCCCTCCGACAGAGCTGGAATAGGTATTATCTCATCTCCGTTATGGGCCTCGATTTCCAGCCATAATTGCCTGAGGTCTGCGCTCCCCGATGGCATTTTATGCCCTGTCATTGAGTTGTCAACAAAAATATAGATTTTCATTTCATCACCTTGCGACGCAAAGGGCTTTTCTGTTTCTATATGCAGTGTAATATCTCCGGTCCCCACAATCTGGGTTTTGGAACGTGACCCAGGGAAGCGGTGGGTATAGCAACTGGAAGATGGATTATTTAGACAGGCATGTTATGTCGCTGCCTAAAGACAGAGATGGCACTAGAAACAATTATTTATTTTTTATGGTAGGTCTTGCTTATGGCTGGCCGTTTCTCCTGGGGAATTGAAGCAATTTATCGAAAGATGCGACAAGTTAAAGCCCATCATCGACAAACTGGAGCCGACAGAGAGAAAGGTCTATCTAAGAAGACTGGAGATGTGCAGGGAACTTTTTGTTTTTACGCTTGCATCAAAAGAGAAGAAATAAGCTCTAAGGATTCTTGTCGCTCTCTAATACCTCATCGAAGGGTGGCATTTTTTACAGTCATTAAGAGGAAATGCTATCCGCAGATGACAGAACCCGCAGAACTCGCCGTTCAAAATACGTATCATCGAGAAATGTTCGGTGGTTTTTTTCTTTATATTAAAAATATCGGGATGACAGTTGGCGCAATCCAGCCATTGCACATGTGCCTTATGTGGAAAAACAGCCGGTGGAATGAGGGACATCTCTGCAGCCAGTGTAAGGGTCTTGTCCAGCCCTATAGGTTGAGAACCCCCTGACAGACTCCCCTTTGGTTTTATTAATCCTTTTTCCAGGGCCTTAACCCAATCGATTTCATTGCCGTACTTTGCCCGGGGAAGGTTTTTCTGAAGTGCCAGGAATTTTTCCCCGTTGGAGCTTTGGTTAGCGTTGTGGCACCGCTTGCAGTTGTCCCCTTCGTCGTCTTTTGGGGAGAATGCAATTTTGCCGTTATGGCACACCGTGCAGTATCTGTTCTCCATCTTTCCGTTGTCGCAGACAACACCCGTTTCATCGGCCTTCATTGCAAACTCAAGTTCACCATGGCATACCCTGCAGGTATACTTTGGCCTGTGGACCCAGTGAGAGACAATAACAGGGGTCATCTCACCTCCTTTTGCTGAAGTTCCTCTCATCAATATGTCACCATACTCTTCAGGGGGTGATAAAATAGGGAGTTTGACATCGCCGTGGGAGAAAGCCAACTTAGCCAGGAGCCCAAAAACGGCGATAAAGAGAAAGCCCGCGACGAAACTTCTTGATATGCCTTTCTTCATACTTAAATATTACCGCTTGGCAGTGACAATAGCTACACCTAAAACAGGCCATATTTCATATCACTGACGTGATATAAAAATACATGGTGCCGAAGGGGGGACTGAGTCCTCAGGTATGAGAGCACGCAACTATTGAATATTTACGTCAGAAATAAACAGTGGCAACGAAAAAGCTAAGGGGGCCAGCCGTTTTTTTGCCGCGTCCCTCTTGAGCGAATAGTTATGCCAAACAGTTCCGGTAAGGACGGTGCCCAAATCAAGAAAATGGGGTAAAAGTGACGTCTAAGGTTCAATCCAGCCCCATTTTACAAAAATTTCTTTCCCCTCAGCCGACTGCAGAAAATCGGCAAACTCCTTAGCCAATGCCTTCTGCTCTGACCGATTTGTTAGTCCGATAGCGCATGAGCGATAAATCGTGTTTTCAGGCTCGGTGTTGACAATGTCGGCAGAAGCAGGATTCTCCTTCTGCCAAATAGTCCAGACGAGCCAACCATCATAGCTCAAATCGCTATCCCATATCTTCATTGCTTCGTCGCTATTGGCTGCAAATAAACCGATGTTGCGGCGTATGCCGTCAACAAGTTTGACACTGCCTGTTCGGCCTGCCACATCCTCCCACATTCCGACCTGTCCGGCTCCTTCAACCACAAGAATCTTAACGCCCGGTCTGGCAAGGTCTTTAATGCCTTTGATACCCTTAGGATTACCCGGACGGACGAGAATTGCCGAAGGTCGCAGGTAAAGGGTTCGGATTGTTGGAGTGTCGATTAGTCCGGGAACATCCTTTCGCACGAAATCGGTCATCATATACTCGGAACTGCTGAAAATCAGGTCAGCATCCTTCATTGCCAGATCTTTCCAGATCCATGTCGGGCCGGCAGTTATCCCCACCATAGTTCCTTTTTTGGCTCCGAATACCTTCGCAGCTTCGCGCATTGCCGGGGCGGGACCGCCTGTACCATAAACTTTTAAAATGATCGCCGCTTTTTCAGCAGAAGCCGATTGCTGTGCAATTGCAGATGGTACGACCAGGGCCATCAGTAATGCTGCAAGCGCTATTCGAAAGCTGAACCTGATTACTATATGTTTCATAATACCTTCTCCTTTCGTTTCGTTATATTATTCAGTTTTCCCCCATCTTGCTAATCATAGCATAACAATTACTATACGAAATGTCGTATTTTCCGATAATTTAAAACACCTTAGCAGAAAACAAAATATTCGAGAAGACAAAAAAAACATAAAATCAGACTGGTAAGATTTGTGCATTTCGTCTTTTGTGATAATAGTGACCAAAAAGCGAATATTCGCATTAGGGAATTTGTCCGTGTTGATTTCCGAGTATACC
>JBIOIY010000018.1:0-44215 GCA_044450345.1 Thermodesulfovibrionales bacterium
ATGCCTTCTCCTATACCCTTCCCAAACATACTGGGGATGCTCCCCGGGATGACCTCTCTGGCCACGATGATGATGGGCGGGATGATCAAGAAGATCAACTGGCCTTCTATCCCTGAACTCGTCGATGCCTGCAAGGAGATGAACGTGAAGCTTATAGCCTGCACCCCTACCCTTGAAATGACCGGGGTCAAGAAGGAAGACCTTGTCGAGGGCGTAGTCGTCGCCGGAGCCGCAGAGTTCCTGGACTTTGCACTCGATGCGAACATAAGCCTGTTCATATAATTTAGTGATCTGCCTATGCGGGCATTCTACCCTCCAGCTCGCATAGGTGTCCTGAGGGTTATCCCCGATCCCCAGCCCTCAGGGCACAGGCCCTCGCCAGAGGGCCTTATTTTTGATAAGGCCCCTCGCCAGAGGCCTTATTTTTTCCCAGGTATTTTTTCAAACGGATAGTCGCTTATTCCTAAGACCTTAAGTGTGGGAATCGAACCATACTAACGTGCCTTATAACTATCGGTTGTTAAAAGAGATTTTTCGATCAAAAAGTGCCCTGTTCACGGTTTTGCACGGTTTTGAAAAAAGGGGATTCTTGATTTGGTAGTTTTTCTAATGTCTTTTACAGCGAGATTTTTTATCGAATTAGCAAAAAAAAGGGGCCGTGTTACGGAAGATTGTGTTACAGAAACCTACATCATGCGGCTTGGCGATCAACTTCCCGAACGTGAAGTATTTCTCTGCTGCTCATTAATCTGACATCGTCTAAGTTCAGCGTCAGGACTGCAATGGTTCTTCCTTCAGCAGTGACGAATTCGACTTCATAAGCATTGCCATCCGCATAACAATGCACGACAACGCCGATATCTCCCTCGACCAATCCATACTTTGCAATGTCATGAGTCAGAACAACAGTATCTAATTCCTTGATCATACTACACCTCCCAACCTAAACCGGATACGCGGTCACAAAACGTGGCCGATCCTGTCCTCTATCAATGATCCAAATAGTGCGTATTTTGAGAGTCCCTCCAGCAGGTGTCTGAAGAAGACCTTCTATGACATATTTTACACCATGCTCTGATGATTGTGTGTCCAAAATATCTTCAGTATGCGCTATAGCCAACAACCCCTCTTTTAAATTAGCATAGGGGGACCGCGATGTAAATAGTCGTCAGTGGCAGAAGCGTGTGAGAATCGAACCCACCCCATCTCTTATCATATAAAACAAGGTCCCCTCTTGGGAGGGGCAGGGAAGTTGTTATGCTTATTCCTCCAGGGTGATCGCGTCCACCGGGCAGTTCTCCTCGGCAGCCTCGCAGCAGCCTACGAACTCACAGGCATCGGCATCTATCACCTCGGACTTCCCTATCATTTCGTCGACGTGAAAGACAGCGGGACAGATCTCCTCGCACCTGCCGCACCCGATGCATGTATCCTGATCGACAATGACCTTCATCCCAACTCCTCTATGACCGCCGCGGCCAAAAGCGGAAACATAATTTCATGATGGCCGGTTAGTGCGAAATTGCGGCCCTTCATCGCCGTAGGCCTCTTCAGCACGTTCTCCTTCGGCCTGTAATGCTGCATGAAGTCCATATTGACAGTAGTTATGTCTTCAACCTTATTGCCGAGGTTCCTGGCAACATTGAGCGCCTTGAGAAATACCTCCGGCAGTATGACGGCGGAACCGAGGTTGATATATACTCCTCCCTCCAGGTCTGCAACGACCGCGGCGAGTAATTTGAAGTCGTTCATGCTCCCTCTGCCTATTGCCGCCCCGTCCGCCTCCGGGTGCATATGGATAATATCGGTCCCTATGGCAACGTGGACCGTGGCCGGTATACCGAGTTCGTACGCATTGGAAAATATGCTCTTGGATCTATAGGCAAACTCTCCTTTGTGGATATATTCACCGAGGGACCTGCCGATCCCATATCCCTTCTTTACGCCCCTTTTTATCGCGAGATTAACTCCCCTCCCCGTCTCCTGCGCCATGCCGAAGGAACCCCGACAAAGCTCCGCCCCGACATCTTCCGAGGTGTGCCCGACAAGGGCTATCTCAAAGTCGTGCACCGTAGATGCGCCGTTTGTGGCTACCGCCGAAATCACGTCCCTATTCATCAACTCGATTATGACCGGCGCAAGCCCGAGTTTTATCGGATGGGCGCCCATGCCCAATATCACTGGTCTGCCTTTGCGCCTCGCTGAGACTATCGCCTTTACCACAGACCTAAAGTCTCTGGCGGCAAAGGCATCCGGCAACTTTTCGACGAAGGTCTTCACGCTGTCACCCTTTACGGGCGGTCTGGAAAAAGATCTTATTGTGACCTTGCTGGCCCTCGCACAAAGAGAATACGTCTTGACGGACTTCAGAGAAAGGGGCCTGTATTTCTTCATGAGTGATTTTAACACATACCTACTTGATTTAAAATCCCATTATATGTTAAAAAATAAGATAATTTTAGAAGGAGGAATTCAATTTGGCGGCAAAAGCACCGGTAAAGAAAAACCTTTCAGCGATAAAGAGGGCGAGACAGGCTGAAAAAAGAAATGAACGGAACAGGGTCGAGCGTTCCAAGATAAAAAGCGTGGTGAAGTCGGTAGAGGCCGCCGTCAAAGGCGGCGACAAAGAGGCGGTGAAAAGCGTACTTCTCAGCGCGACAAAGGTCATCAGCAGCGCGCGGTCGAAAGGGATCATTCATAAAAATAACGCATCCAGAAAAATATCGCGGCTGACCAGGAAGGTCAATGCAGTTTCGAAAGCCTGAGCAATCTGAGCAGAAGAAGTTCCATCGGATACGCGCTTCCGGAACTTTTTATATCCACATCAGCTTCGCTCATTAGACCAAAGACCCGGTTGAAATAGTTCCGTTCCGACTGGGTATTTTTTTCCGCAAAGAACCTGCCATACTGCCAGTTGAGCGCTCCGAGAAGGCTATAGGGCTCTTCGGTATCTCTTAACACCCTGTATATCCTGAACGTCTCTTCGGTATCTTTCGCCCTCAAGGCATCGACGAGCGCAAAAGCGCTGAAGGCCCTATTGCCCTCTATGATCTCAGCCAGGTCCTCTTTCTTTATTTGCGGCTTCCCGATCAGGGCGCATTTGTCGAGTTCCGAAGAGAGAAGTCCGAGGTCGAGTCCTATAGTCCCGAGCAGGTAGTCGACAGCGTCGTCCGACAACCCGACCCCCCTCGTCTTCGCCTTTGTCTTGAGCCAGGCGGGTATCTCCCGTCCGCTTATATCCAGGGTTATCTGTTTAAGGCCTGTCAAGGATTCCCTTGCTTCCTTCTTTAATGTCCCTGCATGAAAAAGGACCAGGACCGAACTTTCAGACGGAGCGAGAAGATACTGGCCAAGTTTCTTAAGGTCCTTCTTCAGAAGCTTATGGACATTTTCGATAACCACGAACTTCCTGCCCGAAAAGAAAGGCACCGTATTCAGGACATCGATGATCCGGTCGAACGGGGTATCACTCTCTTTCGCACTAATAACATCGAACGTCTGGAGATTAAAATCCCTCTCCCCCTCGGGGACGAGCATCTTTATTAACGACATGGCTTCAGTATGGAGGAAAGGATCGGAGGCCACAAGGACATACGCCGGTGCAGGAAGTCCTTTTTCCAGCTCTTCAAGGAAATTGCGGTAACTCATCTGAATAGTAAGGCGCCGACTATCTCCATGGCTATGTCGGACATCGCCCGCTCTTCCGCAATATCTTTCAGGGCAAGCAGACGCCCGAGATCTCCCGGGTCGGTCAGCGCGACGATAAAAGGGGAGCTTATATTCTTCACTTTCACCACCCGGCCTTCGCGGTCGAAGAGTCTGAACTCCGCGCTCACAGTCACCCTGTACTCCGCCGTGACGCCCCCTTTTTCAGAAAGGCTCATCAGGTCAAAGCTATTCACAACCCCGGTAATTCTATACTCCGCTCCGCGACTGACCCTGATGCCCTGTTTCATGAACTCTTCAGTAAGTGCCCTCTGCAACTTGTCCTGAAGTTTGGGCTCCACTGTCCTGTTGTCGATAAGCCCGATACTGATCTCCGTCGCAGGGAGCGCCGATTGGCGGTGGATACTGTATCCGCAGCCGGAGGTGGCAAGCGCCGCAATAAAAATAATGTTGAACATCACTGCCTGTGCTTTTTTTATTCTCATCTGTTCTCTAACCGACCACAATATTGACTAGCCTGCCCTTGACCACGATCACCTTTCTTATACCCTTCTGACCTATAAATTCAGCGGTCTTCCGGTCGCCGAGCGCGAGCTTCTTTATCTCGTCTTCGGAAAGGCCTATGGAGATCATCAACTTCCCCCTTACTTTTCCGTTGACCTGGATGACGAGTTCTACCTCCTCGTCCTTTGCGAGTTCCTCGTCCCATGCCGGCCATCCCTTCCCTGATATGAACGGTCCGTTGCCGATAGCCTCCCATAGTTCCTCTGCAATATGCGGAGTAAACGGTGCAAGAAGGAGAAGGGTGCTTTCAACGGCAACCCTGAGGATTTCCCGTCCCTTCTTGTCATGGGGTTCGAAGCCCGTCATTTCATTTACGATCTCCATCAATGCGGAGATCGCCGTATTGAAATGATATTCTTTTTCTATGTCGGCCGTTACTTTTTTGATCGTCTGATGTGTCTTTCTCAGCAACGAACGGCCCTCTTCCGGCATATCCGGGGCATCGCCGCTATGAGAGGCGGCCGGGGTACTGCTCCTCAGTGCATCCAGGTTATTGTACACCACGTTCCATACCCGGGACAGAAACCGGTAAGCGCCTTCGACGCCCTTGTCGGACCACTCCAGGTCCTTCTCCGGCGGCGCCGCAAAAAGGGAAAAGAGCCGTGACGTGTCCGAGCCGTATCGTTCTATGAGGTAGTCGGGATCGACGACATTGCCCTTCGACTTTGACATCTTCGCCCCGTCTTTTATGACCATACCCTGGGTAAGGAGGTTCCTGAAGGGTTCACTGTAGCCGATGATCCCGAGGTCGCGCACAACCCGCGTGAAAAAACGCGAATACAGAAGGTGAAGCACCGCGTGTTCAACGCCGCCGATGTACTGGTCGACAGGCATCCAGTAGCCAAGTTCAGGGCTCATGGACTTCAGTTTCGAATCGATACCGGGATCGTCCTTCGCGAAACAGTACCGGATAAAATACCAGGAAGAATCCACAAAGGTGTCCATGGTGTCCGTCTCTCGCCTCGCCTTCCCCCCGCAGGAAGGACAACCGGTATCGAGAAAAGACGGGGATTCAAGAAGCGGCGAGCCGCCCTTTCCTGTAAACCTGACGTCCTCGGGAAGGATTACAGGCAGGTCTTTTTCAGGGACCGGAATTATGCCGCACCTGTCGCAATAGACTACCGGGATCGGCGTTCCCCAGTAACGCTGTCTCGATATGCCCCAGTCCCTGAGCTTATAGTTAATAACCTTGCGGCCGAGTCCTTTGTCTTCGAGATATATTGCTATGGCGTCCCTGGCCTCACTGCTTTTAAGCCCGCTGAACTGCCCCGAATTGACCAGCACACCCTCGTCTTCATAGGCCTCATCCAAGGGCGCTGAATGCTGAGCGCTGAGCGCTGACTGCTGATCGGGCATTATCACCACTTTTATCGGAAGACCATACTTCCCGGCGAAATCGAAGTCCCTCTGGTCGTGGGCAGGCACGGACATGATCGCCCCGGTGCCGTATTCCATGAGGACGAAGTTTGCAACGTATATCGGGACCTTTTCTTCGTTCACCGGGTTGATACAATAGCGGCCTGTAAAAAGACCCAGTTTCTCGTCGACCTTGCCGTACTGTGCGGTTATCTCGGCAAGGTCAGCCTTGTCCCGGACCAATCGCTCGGAAAGGGGATGCGGCGGGGATAGGCACACAAAGGACACCCCGAAGAGAGTATCGGGCCTTGTGGTAAAGATCCTTATGCTCTCATCGGTGCCGTCGATCCGGAAATCGGCCTCGACGCCGTAGCTCTTCCCTATCCAATTCTTCTGCATCAGCACGACCTTGTCCGGCCAGCCTGTCAGCCCGTCACAGCCGGCAAGAAGTTCTTCCGCATACTGAGTAATCCTGAGGAACCACTGAAACAGCTCCTTCTGGATGACGACGCTGTCGCACCTCCAGCATTTCGAATCAATGACCTGCTCGTTCGCAAGGACCGTCCGGCAGGAAGGGCACCAATTGACATACGAGGATTTCCTGTAGGCGAGCCCTTTTTCGAGCATCCTTATAAAGAACCATTGGTTCCAGCGGTAGTATTCGGGACTGCAGGTGGTTACTTCGCGCTCCCAGTCATAGCTCAGGCCGAGTTTGTTCAGCTGGTCTTTCATGTAACTGATATTTTCGTAGGTCCACTTCGAAGGATGAATGCCGTGGTTGATCGCCGCGTTTTCAGCAGGCATCCCGAAGGCGTCCCAGCCCATGGGGTGGAGCACATTAAAGCCCCTCATTCTCTTATATCGCGCAATAACGTCGCCTATGGCATAATTTCTGACATGGCCCATATGAATCTTCCCCGAAGGATAGGGGAACATCTCGAGACAATAAAATTTCTCGCGGGATTCATCATACAGGGTCTTATGAAGGTTTTTTTCGGCCCAGTATTTCTGCCACTTGGGCTCAACTCTCTTAGGGTCGTATCTCTCTTCCAACAATGCTACCTCCGGGCTGATCTGAAACTAATTATCGTTTTGCGCAGGATGCCCGGGTATTATACCATAGAAGAGTTGATGACCCGGCCTGGAAACGGTTGCGCTGAGAAGCTAAAAACTGTCATTCCCGCAAGCAAAGCGCGTCGGGAATCCTTCCGAAAAACCCGGAAAGATTCCGGACAAGCCGGAATGACAAACAAGGGTAACGCCATTTTTTTTAGGATGCAGCGTGCTAAACATTAAATGACCTCATCCCCCCCCCGGGGCTGAACGTTTTCCTGAACATTCGTTTCATAAATCTTTTTGCCGACAAAGCGGCCTTCAGAACCCCGCTTCCCTTTGCCAACTCTGCGGCAAGGGCGGCCGAAAATGTGCAGCCTGTGCCGTGAAATTCACCATCCACCTTCTCCCCCTTCAGGTAATGGAACCGGCCGTCATAGAGAAGGTCTGTTGCGGTCCCCTCGAGATGTCCTCCTGTTATAATCACGTTCGTTGCACCCAGAGCGGCCAGACTCATCGCCGCTTTTTCCATGTCATGGATAGTCGCGATCTTTACCCCGCTCAGCACAGATGCCTCATGGATATTGGGGGTGACTGCGATACAAAGAGGCAACAGCTTTGTTTTCACAACAGCCGGCACGTCCCTCTCGCAAAGAATTCTGCCCGTTGAAGAGAGCATGACAGGATCGACAACTACGTTATTCAGGGAATACCTCCTGATCGCCGACACGATAGCTAAAACGTTTGCCGCAGTATAGACCATGCCTGTTTTAGTCGCCGCCGGTGTCATGTCCGACAGCAATGTCTCCAATTGTCTTGCCACAAATGCGCCGGGCACGGGGATAACGCCTTCGACCCCTTTTGAGTTCTGGGCGGTAAGAGAAGAAACAACCGAAAGACCGTATATACCAAAGGCGCGAAAAACCTTAAGGTCTTGCTGGATTCCTGCCCCCCCGGAAGGATCGGAACCCGCTATGGACATACACAGTATCATTTATGAATTATACCGCGGCAAAAAAAATATTCACAAGGACTGACGTCACTCCGTGCTGATGAGGAGACGCTACATTCCCTTAATAGGGAAATATTTTTCTCAAAAGGGAATTGGAGGTCGTCACGTGTGCTATAATATCGAAAGGATCGTTATGGCACAGGATGTGCATATCTTAATAATTTTGGTATGTAAATATCTTTTGTTCTAATATTTATTGTTGACAGAAGTAAAATAAAGGTATAATATTTTCACAATATTCAGGTCATATGTAAATGGGCAAATAAGATGAATTTTACGACGAAAGGAGGTGTTTAAGATAATGAAGAAATTCTTGGCTTTAATGCTTACTTTAATAATGGTTCTGTCCTTAGCGCTGACCATTGGATGCCAGAAGAAAGAGGAGGCCCCGAAGCCTGCTGAAGCTCCTGCTCCGGCACCGGCTCCTGCTCCGGCACCGGCTCCTGGCGGTGAGAAGCCTGCTGAAGCTCCTGCTCCGGCACCGGCTCCTGCTGCACCTGCCGGCAAATAATTGCATCCGGTACATTTTTAAACAATAAAAAAGGGCTCGCAAAGAGCCCTTTTTTATTGTTCACTGAATTCTCCATTGAAGAACCCTGAGGCACCAACAGTAGGGGCCTTAGGCCAGACCGCAGGGTATCTTAACGTGAGGATATCTTCTTTCTCATATTCGCTCGCTAACCCCGCAGCAAGCAACGGGCAATGCGCTCGCTATCCGTTTCAGAAGGTTATCATGACCGTCTTCTCTACGGGCCCGAAGAGGAATCTCTCGCGCATTACTTTTACCGTGACCGTATCGCCTTTTTTCTTGTAGAGGAGGAATATCTTCAAATCATCGACACTTGCAATCTTCGTATCATCCACGGCCAGGATGATGTCGCCTTTTTTCAGGCCCGCCTTTTCCGACACACTATCCGGCGCAAAATTCTGGACCTTGACCTTCCCGTCTTCTTCTTTCAGTACCACCATAAGCTTCGGTGTTGCGGGCGGCCTGATCGTCGAAGGGAAAAGCATGAAGTCCGAGATGCTCTTCTCGACATCCCCGTCGTTGATGATCACCGAGTAATCATCGCCATTCAGCCGGTGCGCGCGTTTAGGGATGCCGGAGCCAAAGGCAAGATGTCCAAGTCCGACGATGACAATCGCCTGGTGCCCGGGATTTTCCCGCATAAATGCGTCCAGGTTATGCGCCATCGACTCATCCCACAGGACCTGTGCCTCGTAAAAGAAGTCGAAGTTCCTGCCTTCGGAATTTCTGTGTCCCTCGAACAGCTCTCTCAGCCTTGCCTTATACGCCATATCGGAAAGGTCCATGTCCTGAGGGACCTCCTTCCTCTCATCCGCCGTCAGAGATAAGAGTCCCTCTTTCGAGACCTTCGACACTATCTCATTACGGATATTCAGGGCTGCGACCGGTATTTTATACTCCCGCGCAAAAAGAAGAATCTCCCTGTACAAAGGATAATCATATCCCCATCGTTTGAAATACTCGGACCTCTTCAGGAATTCCTTTTCGTCTGTTTTCCCGGATATATAGTCGTCGAGGGCCTTCTGAAAAGGTCTCTGGAACATCTCCATCCCGATTACGATATTCTTGTTTCTCTTGTACAGTTCCCGCAAGATCTCGTACTGCACGCGGTGGTGTTCGAATTTGTCGTGGACCTCCCCTACATAGACTATCTTCTTGCCTCTCACCTTTTCGGCGATATCGATGATGTCGACGAGGCGCGGGATCTCGACGCCGGGGACGTCCTCGGTCAGCATTACACCGATCCCCCTTCGGCTCTCCTCCGTCGTCTTAAGCACATTTTTCCCGTCCTTAAATGAGAGGCTGCTGTACTTGCTATAGTGAGTGATCCTGCGCATATATCCCTCGATGTCGTCCGCAAGAGGGCTGTCGACGACCGCAATGACCCCCCTGCTATTATAAGGGTTTTCTCTCACCGTAAAAGAGAAGTCCAGATCGTTCTTTTTAATCTCGCCGAAGAGACCCTTCGCAAGAGTGGTATCAGAACCGAATATAAGGGCCGAGGATGTCTTCAGGTCGTCATACTTCACTTCGTCTTCCTTCTTGCCGGAAAAACCTTCCCCCTTCAGATACCCGGCTGCAGCGGCATATTCGTCATCCTTTCCTTTTGGGAAAACGAATATCTTCTTGTCGTCACCGAATAGCCTGGATATGGTCGGCGGGAATTCGTCACTTGAAAGCCGTCTGAATACGTCGTAATTATCATCCAGGACCAGCCGGGCCGGCGACCCCTCAGTTTCGATTTCCTGCTTCGTCGTCTTCTGTTGTATCTGAACGATTTCCCGTGTTTCGCCCTCCTTACGTTTCACCATCACCGGGAGGGACAATCTCAGATCATCACCCTTTTGCACAACTTCAAAAGAGACAGCGGCGTTAGAACCGCGATACTCCAGCGAGGGGTTCCTTATCTCGATCTCCGGCGCCCCCTTCCCTTCAACCCACTGTGTGAAAAACCAGGACAGGTCTCGTCCGGAGGATGTCTCGAAGGCGGCCTCGATATCCTTCCAGGAGGCGAACCTGAAACTGTTCTTTTCGACAAAAGACCTGATAGAGCGATAAAAGATCTCTTCTCCGACCATGGTCTTGAGCATGTGAAAAACCATTGCCGCCTTGCCGTATCCTATGGCCCTCGATGCGTAGTCGGTCCTCCCGGTGAACAAAGCAAGAGGGAAGTCGTTTTCGGGAGTCACATAACTCTGAAATGAAATCATGATGTCTTTCCTGTATTGCCAGCCCTTTCCTTTGAGTTCCTCATACCTGTGGTCGGCCAGATACGTAGTCAGGCCCTCGGACCAATTGCCTCCCCCGTAATCGACGTAGACACTGTTGCCGAACCACTGATGAAGGATCTCGTGCCCCAAAGAGGTATCCACAATAAAGGGCAGTTTCACAACGTCCCTGCCGAGGAGCGTATAAGTCGGTAGGGAATATCCCGTCGGCAGCACGTTTTCCACGACGGCAAACCTCCTGAACGGATATTTACCGATTAGTACTTCATACATCGCGATATATTTTTTCGTATATTCAATATAGGTTTTCGACAGCCCTGCGTCATCCTGCAAGAAATAGGCGACGATGTCCGTCCCGCCCTGGGAGTCCTTCTGTACGCTGTATCTGCCTGCTACAAAGGTGATCCCGCCTACCGGGTGGGGGAATGAAAAAACATACTCCCTGTATCCGTCGGCCGTTTCTTTCACCGAGACCTCATCGGCCTCCGATATCCCTTCAAATCCCTCGGGAAGCAGGGCCCTGAGATTGAAGACCGAGATGCCTCCCACAGACGGGTACCATCCTCCCATGAGGACTATGCCCGATGTGTCAATAGTGTTCCCGTATACAACTCCGGGGTTCTTTCCGGTGTCTGTCCGCGGTGCGGAGGTCAACTCGATCTCGTATTCTATCTCTACAGTATCTGCAGACCCGGCCGGCACCAGAGTGATCACCTTTGTGTCGGGTCCGGTCTTCAACACGCCGCCATTTACCTTCACAGACAGTATCTTGATACCGAAAAGATCGATTTCATATTTTTTTTCCGCAGGAAGGGATATCTTCGACACACCCCTGAGTGCATGGCGCTCCAGGTCGAAGCGGACGGAAAGGTCATTGACCGGCACAGGCCCCATTCCCGATGAGATCACAGGCATGAACAAAAAAAAAGCCAGTGATAAAGATATCACCAATCCTCGCATATTATTCTCCTCTTCTCCTTTTCGGACCACGCACGGGTTTCGCGATCGACACCCTGTTTTTTCCGCTTTCCTTTGCTGCATACATTGCGGCGTCGGACGCCTTTATCAGGGATTCCGCAACGTCCCTTGCGGTCCCCGACGCCTTCACACTGTTTGACAGCGATGCCACGCCGATGCTGCAGGTAATGATTCCCCTGATGCAAAGTCGAGGCTCGCGCACACCGTCCCCGGAGCTTAAAAAAACATTCCCCGCGATCCCGGCCCTTATCTTTTCGGCATATGCGGCGGCCTCTTCAAGAGCAGAATCCGGCATCACCACTACATACTCGTCCCCTCCATATCGCGAAAGTACTGCCTTGGTCCCGGCGAATATCCCCTTTAGTAAGTCGGCCACCTCCTTCAGCACGAGACTGCCTGCACGGTGTCCGTGAGTATCGTTGATCTCTTTGAAGCGGTCCAGGTCGAAAAATATGATCGAGACGTCCCCGCCCCTTTTCTCCACACTCCTGACCTCCTGCACAAGGTTTGAGAAAAAGTATCTGTCGTTATAGAGGTCCGAGAGCGTGTCCTTCTTCGAGAGTTCCTCGAACCTCCTGCCTATGAGTGCATTATGTATCAGGGTTGCGGTATACCCTGCAAAGATCTTGAGGAGCGCAAGATCATAATCGTCATAGTTCTGTCGCCCTTTTCTATTGATAAGTTCTATGACCCCGATCTTCGACCCACTGATCACGATAGGGGCGCACACGATCGACCTCGCCCTGCCCCCGAGTCTTCTGTCGATCTCCGGATAAAATTTCGGGTCTTTCTTAACGTCCTTGCTTATATAAGGTCTCCCCTTACGGTAGGTCTCGCCGGCGATGCCGCGCGTCTCTGATAAGGCATTGCCGAGAAGGGCGCGGGAGCCCCTTCCGTAGCATGCTGCAAAGTAGAGCTGTCCGCGGCAACCGGGGTCCCACTTCAGGAGGGGATCGTCGAGAAGAATGGAGCCGGCTTCGGAGGGGACCAGTTTATTGGCCCAGGTGAGGATCTCACCGAGTATCATGCCGAGGTTCACCTCATAGGCCGTGCCGCCGTACTTCTTCTTCCGGTTTAGAAGTCTCGTAAGCGTCGGAAAATCAGCGATATTGATCCTCATCCTGCCTCCAAAATCAAGCCTTCCCGGAGCCTTCTTCCGTTCACCCTTTTTCTCCGGGGAATCACGGTGCGTCAAAAAACAAACATTCTAGGATAAAGTCTATCATAAAAAGTACCAAGTTTGAGAAATTGTGGTAGTGTCTCAGTTTGCTGGAGACACTACCAATTGTCAGACAGGGATGACAGGTTCAGGACCGAAGCTGTCTAGAGCGGAGGCTTACCCTCAAGGGACAAGAAATCCAAATAAAGATCCTCTGAGGTCGAAGAAGACTCAATCTTCAATCTGAAGACGTCCGAGTCGGCCTTTTGCCTTCTTACCCTTCTTTTTTCAGCGCCCTTTCCACGGTCCTTATCGCGCAAAACTCGCCGCACATGCTGCAGACGTCAGATTCCGTAGGCGGGACCTCGGCGCGCCACTCTCTGACCTTGTCCGGATTGAGGCTCAGCGCGATCTGGCCGTTCCAGTCGAGCGCCTTCCTGCACCTCGCCATTTTAATGTCGGCGTCCATAGCGCCCTTGATCCCCTTTGCAATGTCTGCGGCATGGGCAGCCAGTTTCGATACGATCACCCCCTCCTTTACATCTTCTACGGTCGGCAGGCGTATGTGTTCGGACGGCGTCACGTAACAAAGGAAGTCCGCGCCTGCAGCACCCGCGACAGCACCGCCGATCGCGGCAGTGATGTGGTCATACCCCATGCCTATGTCGGTGACAAGAGGGCCAAGGACATAGAAAGGAGCGCCCTTGCATATCTCTTTTTCGATCTTGACATTAAGCTCCACCTGGTTGAGGGGCACATGACCCGGACCCTCGATAATGACCTGCACTCCTTTTTCGACGGCCCTGTCCCTTAATTCCCCGAGTGTAAGAAGTTCTTCGATCTGCGTGCGGTCGGTAGCATCGGCAAGACAGCCGGGGCGCATGCCGTCTCCCAGGCTCAGAGTCATATCATACTCCCGCGCTAAGTCAAGCAGCCTCTCGTACTGGACATAAAGGGGATTTTCCTTTTCGTTATATACCATCCACTCGAGCAGGAGAGACCCTCCCCTGCTCACGATGTCCAATACCCTGCCCTCGCTCTTCAATCTCTCCACGGCCCTCATCGTAAGACCGCAGTGGACGGTGATAAAATCGACACCGGAGGAGGCATGGTCCTCTATCACCTTGAAAAGGTCTTCTGCAGTCATCCTGGCTATCGCGCCTTTTTCCTCAGCAGCCCTGACCGCAGCCTCGTAGATAGGGACAGTACCAACGGCGACAGGAGACTTCCGGAGCATCATCGCGCGCAACTCCCTTATAGGGCCGCCCGTCGAAAGGTCCATCACCGCATCCGCACCATATCTTACGAGGACGTCAAGCTTCTCCATCTCTTCTTCTATCGAAACCCTGTCCTTGGACGTGCCGATGTTTGCGTTGATCTTTGTTCTCAAGCCCCTGCCGATGCCTATCGGCTTGATGCCGTGCCTTCTGTTAATGGGGATGACGCTCACGCCGTCGGCGATGTCCCCGGAGAGACATTCAGCCGTCACGCCTTCAGCCGATGCGACTTCCCTTACTTCGTCTGTAATGATCCCTTTTTTTGCCAGTTCGATCCTCGTCATTTTAATAGCCTCATAAATTCTTCCGTGCTCGATTTTATATTTTCGGAGGCGAGGATAGCGGAAATAAGCGCTACCCCGTATGCCCCTGCCTTCAGTACCTCGCCGACCCCCTCTCTCTTAATGCCGCCTATCGCAAAAACAGGGATCGAGACTTCATCTCTCACTCTCTCGATGGTCTGCACCCCGACGGGTTTCCCGTATCGCAGTTTGGAGGGCGTCTCGTAAATAGGACCGAGGGCCACAAAATCGGCCCCCTCCTGCTCCGCTCTCTTTGCCTCCCCTACACTATGGGCTGATGCGCCGATCAGCATATCGTTTCCGGCTGCTTTCCGTGCAGCATGCACCGGAATGTCCGATACGCCGAGGTGAACGCCATCGGCGCCCACGGCCATCGCAATGTCGACCCTTCCGTTAATGAAAAGCCTTGTCTTGTATCTCTTGGTAATCTCCCGCAAGGAATAAGCCATACCGAGCAACTCCCTTGTCCCGACATCTTTCTCTCTCAACTGCACGGCCCCAACCCCTCCCTTCAGGGACTCTTCGACTGCAGCCGGCAGCGCATCATGAGATGCGAGCATTTTTCTGTCGGTTATCAGGTAGAGCCTGAAATCTATCCGTTTATGGATCATGATCCACTGTCATATCTACAGGAGCATTCCCTCTATGGGGCTGCTCGCTGTGGCATACAACTTTTTAGGCATCCTGCCCGCTCTGTACGCGAGTCTCCCCGCGATCACCGCATGCTTCATGGCAGATGCCATCGCGGCAGGGTCTTTCGCTCCCGCGATGCCGGTATTGATCAAAACAGCATCGCACCCGAGTTCCATCGCAATCGCCGCGTCGGACGCCGTTCCCACACCGGCATCGACCACAACAGGCACCTTCACCGCCGTCTCGATTATGATGCGTATATTGTAGGGATTGCGAATACCGAGGCCTGAGCCTATCGGTGCACCGAGCGGCATCACCGCCGCGGCGCCGGCGTCCTCCAGCCGCTTCGCCATGATCGGGTCGTCATTGGTGTAAGGCAGAACTATGAACCCCTCCTTCGCCAGTATCTCAGTCGCCTTGAGAAGACCGATAGTGTCGGGGAACAGGGTCCTTTCGTCTCCTATCACCTCAAGTTTTATAAGGTCCGAGATGCCGGCTTCCCTTGCGAGCCTCGAATACCTGAGCGCATCCTCTACCGTGTAACAGCCTGCGGTATTCGGCAAGATCTTGTATTTTTTCGGGTCTATATAATCCAGGAGGTTCTCGGACTTCCTGTCAATGATATTTACCCGCCTTACAGAGACCGTGACCACATCCGCCCCGGAGGCCTCGATAACTTTTTTCGTCTCTTCGAAGTCCTTATATTTGCCGGTGCCTACCCAAAGCCGAGATTTAAATTCGATCCCTTTTATCACAAGTGTGTCGGTCATTTATCCTCCTCCTACAAAATTGACTATCTCGACCGTGTCGCCGTCATTCAGCCTAAAGGTCTCGAATTCCTGTTTTCGAACCACCGTCAGGTTCACTTCCACCGCAACTCTGCCCGTCTGGATCTTCAGTTCCTCAAGAAGTTCTCTGACCGTGGCCGCCTTTAGATTATCGACTGTCTGACCGTTTATCTTCAGTCTCATAAAAAACAAAAAACCGCATCCCTTATAGGATACGGTCCCTTACAGCGTTCATCCCTAATCCCTACGCCGGAATTGTCCGTATCAGGTTCAAGGGGTCTCTCCCGTAACACGAGAAACTCTCAGGCACATGGCCTCCCCCAAGGGTCAATTCAAGTATAGTGCAGGAGCAGATTTATTGTCAAACCTTCGACCTATGACTCAGGAGCTATAAATAAGTTTGGCGGTCGGGAACATCCAGACCTTGTTGATAGCGTACTGAGTACACCAAAGGACTGGCTGTCCTTTTCCCGACTGAGCAAGATATCGGACAGGCGGTGAAAGAGAGTCCGTGGCGTGGACGCTGATGGTGGGTCAATTTTCAGTGCCGATGTACACTTTTGAGAGATTTGGAAGAGATCTGGTATTATTTGTCAAAGGATTTGCATGGTTTATCCTGGACAGGAGGTCTCAACCGAAGGCCGATGAGATTGCTGCAGGGCTTTGTACTGCATATAATATTCTTCGAAGAGGAGGATGAAGTGATGAAGAGACTATTTAGTTACGTAATGGTTATCATGATGCTTTTTGGGCTTGTGGGCATCGTCTGGGGCGAAGTGAAGGCAAAACACGGTATCGCCGCGGAAGCTGAGGCAATGGTGAAAAGGGCAATAGCGTCTATGAAAAGCAACGGGAAGGAAGCCACGTCTGCAGAGATCAATGACCACGAATAGCGGGACTTATCGGACACAAAGCGAATTTAGCATCGCGCTGCCAAGGGTGCTTTCTGACGGCGAAGGAAAACCTGACAAGGGAGATTGATGGACAAACAAGAATACATTCAAGACTCGATCGACAAATTATTCACAACGTGGATGCGACGGGCTGCGGGGTTCGGCGCGCTCATCTTTATGCTTTTGGCCTTCCTGGATTTCGTCGTTTTTCGCGAGCATTTTGCGATATTTCTTGTCTACCGCGTCGCCATATCATCATTCCTGCTTCTGATCGCGGTCTTGGCCGGGAAAACGGTGAACAGGACGGCTCTCCGGTCCTTCGGTCTTGCTGCGATCGCCGCCTCAGCCGTCACCATCGAGGCCATGATCCTGCATACCGGCGGACATCACTCCTCTTATGCAACGGGTATGATCCTGCTGGCAGTGATCGCTCTAACATTTGTGCCTGCGGATTTCCCCTTTCACGCGACAACAGCGGCGGTCATATACGGGATCTATCTTCTTCCCATAATCATGGCGGGGCGCATGGACGACACGCTGACGTTCTTTACAACGAATTTTTTCATGTGCTCGATAATCTTGACCGTCGTGGTCTTTCGCTACCTGTCCATGCAGAGTATCAGGAAACAACTGGGGACCGAATATGAACTGATCGCTAGCAACAGACGGGTGCGGGAGAGCGAGAACTACTTCCGTTCAATAGCCGAGGTCAGCGAAA
Organism: Thermodesulfovibrionales bacterium; assembly: GCA_044450345.1. Lineage (GTDB taxonomy): Bacteria > Nitrospirota > Thermodesulfovibrionia > Thermodesulfovibrionales > UBA6898 > Sulfobium. Next base: position 17,157 of record JBIOIY010000018.1, read on the forward strand.
TTTTAATATATCGTCTTTCAGCGCGCGGAGAGGTCAGCTATGTTTCGCCGGCCATTGCCGAACAGTTTGGTTACGAGACGAAAGACGCCGTGGGACGGCATTTTCTTGATTTTGTCATGCCAGTAAGCCATGCGGCTGCTAATGCAGTCTTTCATGTCCTGTTTTCCGGACAATCGGTAAGAGACACTGATCTGCAGTTGCGGCGGGCCGACGGCAGTTCGTTTGACGCGACTATAAATATGACGCCTGTCTTTCACAATGGTGAAATGATTGAAGCCCAGGGTATTGTTATTAATATCACCAAACGCAAGAGGGCAGAGGAGGAAGTACGACGTCTTGCGGTTGAACAAAAAATCATCCTCGACAACATTGCAAGCGGCGTTTTTTTCCTGAAAAGCAGAACAGTAATATGGACAAATATGAAAGCGGCAACGATGTTCGACTATTCGCTTGAAGAAATCTTTGGGAAAGACGTGTCGCTATTCTATCCCGACAGGGAAAGCTTTGAAGAATTGGGAATAGAAGCATATCCGCTCCTTCCACAGGGAAAGACATACTCGGTGGAAAGACAGATGAAAAAGAAAGGAGGAGAGATAATATGGTGCAGCCTTATCGGTCAGGCCGTCAATGCCCTTGATCTTGAGCAAGGATCTATCTGGCTGCTGGATGACATCACGGAACGCAAACTGCTTGGGGAGGAACTGAAAAAATATCAGACACAACTGGAGGAAATGGTTGCAACACGCACTGTGGAGCTTGAAAAGACCATTGCGCAATTAGAAGCGGAAGCGATTGAGAGAAAACGCGCCGAAGAGGCCCTGAAAGAAAGCGAAGAGAGATTCAAAAAACTGCTGGACAACGCTCCGATAGCCATCTCAATAATCAACATGGACGGCACCGTCGAGTATGTCAACCAAAAACATCCTGAAATCATGGGGTACGATCTTCAGGATATCCCTACGTTAGAATGTTGGTGGTCTCAGGCATATCCTGAGCAAACAGACAGGACTAGAATCAAGGAGACCTGGTATAAGCTCACCCAGAGGGTTTTTCAGGGAGAGAAGATCGCTGCCGTGAATCGGAGAGTTGTCTGTAAAGACGGCACAATCAAGGAGCTGGAACTGAGCTTCAGTGCTGCAGCCAGCAAGATCATCGTTGCTTTTGGTGATATCACCGAGCGCAAACGGGCGGAAGAAAAGCTGCGAGAGAGTGAGAATCGCTTCCGCACCCTTTTTGAAAAGGCGAATGAAGGGATAATGCTGTTCTCCATTAAGACCGAGATCATCGCCGTGAACGAGTCATATGCAAGAATGCACGGCTACAGTGTAGAGGAGATGCTGGACATCAGCCTGTGGGACCTGAATGTCACCCTTGATCCACAGACCCATGCTGCAAGATTAAACAGGGTGATTGCGGAAGGAAGCATCGTATTTGAGGTGGAGCATCGACACAAGGCAGGTCATACTTTTCCCCTCGAGGTGTCGGTGACCGTTATAGAACTGAACAACGAGAAATTCTTTCTCTGCTTTCACCATGACATTTCAGAGCGTAAAAAGGCCGAGAAGGAATTGCGGGAGAAAGAGGCAAAGATGAGGGCCATGCTCGAAAGTTTCGACGGCCTCATTTATATCTGCTCGCCGGATTATCGCGTAGAGTTCATGAACGAAAATCTTGTCCGTCGGACGGGAAGAAACGCCGTGGGCGAACCGTGCTATGCAGTTCTGAACGATCGCAACTCGATCTGCCCCTGGTGCGTAAACGAAAGGGTCTCCAAGGGAGAGATCATTCGGTATGAGATCCAAAGCCCCAAGGACGGGCTATGGTATCACGTGGTGAACACGCCGATCCGCCATGACGGGGGCTCGGTTTCAAAGCTGGCAATGTTCCTGGACGTCACAGAGAGGAAGAAGGCCGAGATTGCGCTTATGAAGAGCGAAGAGCGATACAGACGGCTTGTTGCCTCGGTCACGGATTATATTTACACAGTGACGGTCGAAGACGGCAAGCCCGTTGTCACGGAGCATGGAGAAGGCTGCTTTGCAGTTACAGGTTATTCTCCAAATCAATACGAGGCGGACACTGACCTCTGGTATCGCATGATCTGTGACGCTGACCGTGATGCGGTTATAGAGCAGTCGAGAATGATAATTGCCGGAGAGAAGACTGAGCCCCTTGAGCACCGTATCGTCCACCGTGACGGGTCAATCCGATGGGTTCGGAATGTAATGGTGCCTCTCTTCGACAAACACTGGCAACTGGTATCTTTTGACGGCCTGATCTCCGACATTACCGAGAAGAAAATGCTTGAAGAGAAGCTCGAAAAAGCTCGGATGCTGGAGGAGGAAAACCTGAAGTTTTTTTCCAGGCGCCTGATCGAGGTGCAGGAGGAAGAACGGCGGGCCATAGCCCGTGAGCTTCATGACGAGATAGGCCAGTCCCTGACAGGCATGAAACTCTCTGTCGAAATCATAGCCGACTCCCTGCCGTCCGAGCATGCAGACAATATAAGGTCGATAGAAGTATCGTTGGGCGAACTCCTCTCTCTCGTGAGAAACATATCACTCGATCTTCGGCCGGCCATGCTCGATGAATTCGGGCTTGTCAATACTTTGATCTGGTATTTCGAGCGGTATACATCGCGGACAGGCATCTCGGTAGACTTCATCCGGACCGGGGCAGACAGACGTTTTGATCGGCAGAAGGAGATCGCACTCTACCGCATAACTCAGGAGGCCATGACCAACGTGGCGCGCTATGCCGAGGTGATGTGCGTCCTCGTGGAATTCATCATTGGACAGGACAGGGTCACAGTCAGGATAAAGGACGAAGGCCGGGGATTCGACATTGAGAACACGACTAATTCCGGTTCCGGATTGTCGATCATGAGGGAGCGTGCTATAATCCTCAGAGGGACTTTTTCTCTCAGTTCCGCTCCGGGAAAGGGGACTGAGATTACGGTTGAAATACCTCTTCAAGATAAGAGGAATGCACAAAAAGGCATACTATGATAAAAATATTTCTCACTGACGACCACGAGATGGTAAGACAGGGGATACGGGCCCTGCTCGAGAGGGAAGCGGACATCCAGGTGACATGTGAAGCTGGAAGCGGCAAAGAGACACTGTCGAAGCTGACGACTCTGAACCCTGATTTGCTCCTCCTCGACCTCATGCTGCCGGACATCAGCGGTCTGGAGGTGCTCGAAAAGGCAAAGAAGGCCCTGCCTGCGCTGCGCGTAATAATCCTCTCCATGCATGACAACAAGGTCCATCTGCTCGAAGCACTGCAAAGGGGCACTGACGGGTATGTCATAAAGGGCAGTTCGGGCGCAGATTTGATGAAAGCGATTCGTATTGTAATGACGGGCCGCCGTTATGTAAGCCCGTCGCTCACCGAATATCTCTTGGAAAGCATGTCGTCAAAACGATCGAAGGACAGTGCCGCCGGTTGCAACAAACTCACCCTGCGCGAAGAGCAGGTACTCTATCTTACGGCGGAAGGCCTCAGAAGCTCGGACATAGCAGAGAGACTGGGGATCAGCGCCCGCACGGTCGAGGCCCATCGGAACAATCTCATGAAAAAACTCAGCCTCCACAACAAGGCGCAATTGATACGCTACTCGATGGAGCATAGCACACCCCAAAAACCTTATGGTACCGTGACATCTCAGTAATTCTTCAGGTTTCAGAATAAAACCTCCCGTCAGCAACCTGTGCATATTTACGAATGTTCTACGTAGTATTGCGAATTGCAGTGCCGAAAGCGCTTGTGTAGGCTGAATAATGACAGCCTAAGGGCCCAAGAAATCGCAGGTTATCAAAAAAGAAGGAGGGCGCATGACAGATGTCAGATTTAAACAGACCGGGGGAATAGTCCTGCTGGATTTTTACGGCGAGTTGACGGTGCAGGACGCGGAAAAACTGCGGCAGGCCTTTCTAGCTTCATTCGAGCGTTCAGATTATGTGGTCGTGAATCTCAAGAATGTAAGCAGCCTCGACACAAGCTGTTTTGGCCTGTTCTGTTCCGCATAAAAGTCTTCTCCTTAAAGTCGTTATGCCCTGTACCGCAACATAATTCCAGATCCTCCAGAAAAGCAGCAACCATGACTTCTCTGCAATTCTCCAAGGATTTAGATGCAGGCCTCCTGTAAAACGACTACGTACACTTGCGATTGTTCTACGCAATCTTACTAATTGTAATGCCTGAAATGCTTCTCTATACTGCAACCAGAGTATCTGATTTTGAAAGGGGGCAAGTGCCGTGAGATTGGAATATATCAACTCTTTTGTGGATTCGGCCCAGAATGTGATGGAGAGTTTAGTCCCGACTGGTATTACAAGAGGGTCAATCACCTTAAAAGATAGCCTTTCGGTCCAGGACATTTCTGCGACTATATTTCTGCTGGGCACTATTGACGGCCGCATAGCCCTCGACCTCGAGCAGCCGGTCGCAAAGAAGATAGCGGGGTTAATGAATAATGTGGAGTTCGCTCGCGTCGATCATCTTGTTATTGACACGATCTGTGAGCTCACGAATATAATCATCGGTAAAGCCGTCACATCCCTGAACAACAAGGGCTTCATATTCAGGCCTTCTCCCCCGTGTTTTTTTATGGGGAAAAAGACATATCACGGTCTTGAGGCAATGTGCATCTGTCTTTCCACGGACTGGGGCAATATAAGAATACAGGCAGCAATTGCAGAGAAATCGGGCGTCACAACTAAAAATTACGGAATGTAAGGGCAAAGGAGGCAGACATGATCAAAAAAAACCAGGTTGTCAGATTTATGGTCGGAAAGGAGTCTTTCGGAATCGATATCGGGAGGGTCCAGGAAATTGTCACCGTTCCCGAGATAACCCGAGTGCCAGATGCGCCTGATTTCCTTGAAGGAATAATCAACCTCAGGGGAAAGATTGTTTCCGTCATCGATCTAAGGAAAAGACTCAAGATCAACGGCGCAGAGAGACATAAAAAAAACAGGATACTGGTAACCGAAATTGAAGGGAAAGTGGTGGGACTTATTGTGGACGAGGTGTCCGAGGTGCTGAGACTGAACCCTGATAATATCGAACCCCCGCCTGAAATGGTCAACTCTGTCGGGGCGGAATATATTACCGGAGTAGGGAAGCTCGCTGACAGGATAATTCTTTTGCTGGACTTGGCAAAGGTGCTGACGACTGAAGAGACAAAGCTGGTAAATGCCGTTTCTGACCGGGAGGCTGTTGAACCCGCGCTGACGCACTGAAAAGAGCAGGCACGATCAAGGCAGTTCTTAAGAAGGAGGAAGAAAGATGGCAATTCTGACCAATATGAAGATGAAATACAAGCTCTGGCTCCTCGCCGGCTCAAGCGGCTCCGAACAGATAGGCAAGGCGATGGTAAACCTCAATGAGGTGACACAGGAAATAAGCTCCGCCTCAGAAGAGCAATCGACAGGGGCCGTACAGGTTGTCAAAGCCATAGAGAAAATGCGGGAAATGGTCCAGAAGAACGCCTCCAGCGCTGTCGAGCTTGCTTCATCTGCGGAGCAGCTCAACAGGCAATCGAGCGGCCTGCAGGGCCTCGTTGAGAGATTTTCGCTTAACGGCAACGGCAGGAATAATTAATGCGCGAAGCGTTTATCGCGTTCGGCCATTTAAGCAAAATAACTTGAGAAAAGGAGAAAATGATGAAAATGACGATAGGAAAAAAACTAACCGCGGGCTTAGGTATCATGCTTTTATTGGTTTTGATCATGGGCAGCGTTTTTCTCTGGGCGACCTCGCGTGTGGAGCAGGAGATGAAATCATACCTGGAGGCCAGGAATCTGAACGGGGTGCTTACAGCGCGGATTGGAGACCATTACCGATGGATGGACGGCCTTGCATCAGGGGTCTTTATCCAAGGGAAGCCCTTCAAGGGAAAGCTCGATCCCGACGAATGCGACCTCGGCAAATGGATGGCGTCTTATAAGCCCTCTTCAGCGGAACTCGCCGGTCCTTTTAAGGCACTGAATGAGCCGCACAGAAAACTCCATGCGACTGCGGAACGGATACTTGCTGCATACAAGACCGGTAACATAAACAGCGCCCATCAGATTTTTATAGACGAGACCGTGCCTGCAGTCACCACAGTCCAGCAGAATCTCGGGGAGATGAAAGATATATTGAGAGCGAATGAGGAAAGTGAGTACAAACATTTGCAGACAGTCCAGCGGCAGTCAAACATAGTAACCTTCGGCTTGACCTTGTCGATCATCGCCTTCGGAATCATCGGCGGCGTATTTTTTGTCAGGGGTATCAATAAACCTGTGCAGAAAGTGACGGCAATAATGAAGAAGGTGGCAACGGGCGACCTGACCGAAAAAGTTGAAGGCGTGAAAAGCAGGGACGAGATTGGCCAGATGGCGACGTATACAAACGAGATGATAGAAAATCTGAGTTCGATGATAGCCCAGATAAAGACCAACGCCGACCAGCTTGTTGCAGCGTCGTCTCAGATAGCGGCCTCGGCGGAACAGACTTCCAAAAACTCCGAATCTTCGGCGACTGCAGTGGAGGAGATGACTTCCACAATGCATGAGATGTCCACAAATATACAGAATGTTACAAAAAACACTATGAAACAGGCGTCCTCCGTGACCGAGACCTCCTCGTCCATAGAACAGATGGTAGCATCCATACAGAGGGTCGCGGAGAACGTCAAAAGACTGGTCTCTATTTCTGAAAAGTCAAAAGACGCCGTCTCCTCGGGCTCCGTTGCCGTAGCCAAGGCGTCGACCGGCATGAACGAGATAAATTCGGCCATCGCGCAATCGGCCCGGACAATCATGAGTCTTGGTTCGCGGACCGAAGAAATGGCAAAGATCGTAGATGTGATCGACGACATTGCAGAACAGACGAACCTCCTCGCCCTGAACGCTGCCATCGAAGCAGCTCGTGCCGGAGAGCAGGGCATGGGATTTGCCGTTGTGGCTGAAGAAGTGAGAAAACTTGCGGAGAGGTCGGCCAAATCAACGCGGGAGATTGCCGACCTGATCCATTCCGTAGGAAAGGAGTCAGCGGGCGCAGTGGACAACATGACAAGGAGTACGGGTATCGTTGAACAGGGACTGGTATCGAGCCGTGAGGTGATCCAGGCCCTCGAAGGGATAAAGGCGTCGGTCGATGAGGTCTCTAAATATTCGAGCGAGATAGGGGCCGCGACGCAGGAGCAGGCGAGCGGTTCGGAACAGATCGGCAAGGCCATGGTTGACCTCAATGAAGTCACGCAGGAGATCAGCACTTCATCCGAGGAACAGTCCACAGGAGCTGAACAGTTCGTGAGGGCCATAGAAAAGGTAAGGGAGATGGTCCAGCAGAACGCCGCCAGCTCGGTAGAACTGGCCTCATCAGCCGAGCAGCTAAGCAAACAATCGGGCGGACTGCAGACACTTGTGGAACAATTTGCCCTTAACGGAAACGGCAGGCACTAAGAATTATGCCAGATCGCGGCCTCTGCCCAGTTCTTTATTACAGCGACCCGGAGGGTATAAGCCTTCCGGGGTCGCTACAAAGAGTTTCGAGAATTATATGTGGATTGGGGAGGGCAAAAAAATGACTGACGATGAATTTAAAATATTCAGAGATCTTATCCATAAAGAATGCGGGATTTACCTGAATGATACGAAAAAGGAATTCCTGAGAGTGCGTATAGAAAAAAAAATGAAAGTGGCCGGTGTCGGCAGTTTCTATCAATATTATAAGTTTATAACAGGATCCAACAAAGATGAGTTGCTGAGATTTTTGGATGCGGTCACGATAAACGAAACCTATTTCTTCAGAAACGTGCCTCAGTTTGAGATGTTGAGGGAGAAAGTCCTGCCGGAACTGATTGAATTAAAACGCAGACAAAGGGACTACAGTCTTAGTGTATGGAGCGCCGGCTGCTCATCCGGTGAAGAGCCTTATTCGATTGCGATGGAACTATGTGAGGCGATTCCCGACGCCGGGCTCTGGAACATAAAGATCATAGCCTCCGATATATCCCTCAGATGTCTCGAGCTCGCAAATGTCGGCAAATACAACAAGGATAAGCTCGCCGATGTCCCCGGAAAATATTTGGGGAGATGGTTCAAGCAGGACGATGAATGCTACGAAGTAAAGGATTCCATAAAAAAGTATGTCGTATTTGACTACCATAATCTCCAGCATGAAAACGGCATGACAAACATTGATATTATTTTTTGCAGAAATGTGATGATTTATTTCAACACGGCGCAGCAGAAACAGGTCGTTAAAAGGTTTGCCGTTGCCCTTAACAAGGGCGGGTACCTCTTTCTCGGACACTCGGAATCTCTGCAGGGCACGACTACGAACGGTGAGTTCAAGTTCCACTACTGGAACAAGGGGACAGTCTATCAGAAGGTGGATGAGATCCATGTCTGAGATGGTACTGACAGACTCGGACATGGCTGAATTGAGGGAGGCCTTCTTTCAGCAGGCAAGGGAGATACTCGATAATCTCAGCGGCTATATCATGGCGATCGAGAAACACCCTGATGAAGACAACTGGAAGTGCCTCAAGAGGGCCTTTCACACGCTTAAAGGGGACTCGAAGGCCATGGGATTTAACGGTCTCAGCACTTTTGCGCATAAGGTAGAGGACCTGATCGAGGCCATGAAGGATGGAGAACCCGAAAAGGCCTCCTTCGACCTGCTCCTCGGCTGCGCCGACGCATTCGGGACGTTCATCGACCATATCGCCGGAGGCGGTGAACCGGACATATCGGACATTGTGTCAAAGATAGATTCACACGTTCGCTCCAGGGGAACGAATGCCGGAAAGACTGAAAAACCAGTCAGCGTGAAAAATGCAGAGAGGGGAGCGGCATTATTAAAAATAGAACCGGAACGAGTTGACAGGATAATGAACCTTGTAGGGGAACTGGTCATAGGGCGTTCCATGTTGTCTCAGATAAATTCCGAGATCGAGATACTCAGCAGGGAGACGATAGCAGCGCGCCTTTACAACCTGAATTCATCTTTTGAAAGTACGCTTTCAGAACTGCAGAAGTCTGTAATGAAAGTGCGGATGCTTCCGGTTGAAGTCGTTTTCAGGCGCTTCCCGAGGATTGTAAGAGATCTGTCTGCGGAAAAAGGCAAGAGTGTCAGGCTTATGACAGAAGGGGAAACTACGGAGCTAGACAAAGGCATTGTAGATGTCATCGGGGAACCTATCATGCATATCATCCGAAACGCGGTCGACCACGGCATAGAGACCCCTGAAGAAAGGGAGTCGTGCGGAAAACCGAGAGAGGGCCTCATCTGTTTAAGGGCATTCCATCAGGGCAACCAGATGGTTATCGAGGCCGAGGATGACGGAAGAGGCGTTGACATAGACCTGCTCAAGCAAAGAGCAGTCCAGAAAAAAATCATCAACGAAGACGAGGCGAGGAAACTAGGCGTCCATGACGCAGTTAATCTTATCTTTCACTCAGGGCTCTCCACCGCTGACAGCGTTACCGAGGTTTCCGGCAGAGGGGTAGGGATGAACATAGTGAAAGACGTTGTCGAATCCCTGCGGGGTGTGATAGACATTGCATCCGAAAAAGGATGCGGAACAAAATTCACGTTTCGTCTGCCCCTTACGCTTGCCATCATAAGGTCCATACTCTTTGTTTACAAAAAGGAGAGCTTCGCCCTGCCCCTGACATCCGTAATAGAGATTATGCGCGTATTTCCTGAAGATATAGATACGATTGGCGGCAGGCAAGTATTCAGGCACAGGAACAGTATGGTCCCCCTGATCTCCATAGACGGAGAAGGGATTTTCAACGAAAAGTCCTTCATAATATTTATTGGCGTCGGCCATCTCAGGGCGGGCATCGTAACCGAAAAAATAATCGGCGAAGAAGAGCTGGTGATCAAGGCCCTTGACGAAAGGGCGTCGACCGGCATTGCCTCAGGGGCTTCCATCCTCGGTAACGGCAATGTGGTATTGATACTGGACCCCCTTTCCCTGGTCAGGAAATATTCGTCCCGTAGGGAAGACGTCACAATGAATAAAGAGGCCCTGTATGAACACGGCAACTGAGAGGATAAGGGTCCTTGTTGTTGACGATTCGGCGCTGATGAGGAAAATGATACCCATGATCATATCCTCAGATGACAGAATCCAGGTGGTCGGGACCGCAATGGATGGTGAATTTGCCCTGAAAAAAATCCGGGATTTACATCCCGATGTCATAACACTCGATATTGATATGCCGAGGATGGACGGGTTGGCGGCCCTTAGATTGATTGTCAGGGATTTCGGAGTACCCGTGATAATTGTCAGTTCGCTTACAAAAGAAGGCGCCGAGACCACGCTGAAGGGGCTTGAAATCGGGGCGTTTGATTTCCTGCCTAAACCAAAAGACGCGATTTCGGTCCATATCTCGGAGATATCACATGAACTCATCGAAAAAATAAAGGCGGCTTCCCGCTGCCGCAGACCGAAATTCAGAGAGCCTCAGACGGTAAGGCTGAAACAACCGCTGTCGCCGCTCATGCCTTTACGGAATTTTTCAGCCGAGACTGTGGTAGCCATAGGGGTATCGACCGGAGGGCCTCAGGCTCTTGCTGAGATACTGCCGGCTATCCCGGGAGATTTTCCTGCGGGAATAGTGATAGTGCAGCATATGCCCGAGGGGTTTACCGACCTTTTTGCCAAACGTCTCGACAGCATGTGCAATATAAGAGTCAAGGAGGCCTGCAACGGCGATATCATCGGCCCCGGCAATGCCTTTATTGCGCCGGGAGGAAAGCACCTCAAGGTAAAAAAAACGACTTTCGGTCTTGTTACCGTTCTCAGTCAGTCCCCCCCGGTATCCGGCCACAGGCCGTCAGCAACCGTCCTCTTCACCTCTGTTGCTGAAGAGCTCGGCAGCGGCGCCATAGGAGTAATAATGACCGGTATGGGCGATGATGGGGTCGAAGGTCTTGCGAGGATAAAGGAGAATGGAGGTGTAACTCTAGCGCAGGACGAGGAGACGTCCGTTATATACGGCATGCCGAAAGTGGCGGCTGAAAAAGGGTATGCCGACATGGTCCTGGGACTTTACGAAATAGTTCCGAGACTTGTAAACATCATTGATATTAACGGTCTAAAAACCGGGATTTCGTTGAAGTGCTAGATGTCCCGTTCTCTTTTCAGGAGGAAGATATGGCGAAATTTATGATAGTGGATGATTCCCTGTTCCAAAGAAAAAACCTTGGGAAATTTGTAAAACAGCTGGGGTCGGAGGTAGTCGGCGAAGCCTCAAACGGTAAGGATGCGATAGAGATGTACCGGCATCTGAACCCGGACGTTGTGTTCATGGACCTCGTGATGCCGGAAATGGAAGGAATTGATGCTGTAGAGAAGTTGATCGAGATCGACAAAAATGCAAAAATAATCGTAGTAAGTTCTCTCGGCTACAGTGAGATCATCGACAAGGCCCTGTCACTGGGGGCCAAACAATTCATTACAAAACCGGTCAATTTTGATGAGTCAGCCGATATGGTAAGGGCTGTGCTGGAGGAAAGATGAAAAAGATACTATTTGCCGACGATTCATCAATAATGCGGCTTTTCGCAAGAATGTCCACCAAGAGCATGCATGAAATCAGCTTGACAGAGGCGCAGGACGGGCTGGATGCACTCGAAAAAATCGGGAAAGAGATGTTCGATCTGATAATAACGGACATTAATATGCCCAATATGGACGGTCTGCAGCTGATACGGCATGTCAGGATGATGGGACTGAGAATTCCTATAATAATCCTTACGACCCTCGGAGAGGAACGGGACGTTGCAATGGGAATGAACCTCGGCGCCAACGATTATGTTACCAAGCCCATATCAGCGTACAAGTTGACGCATATAATCTCCAATTTTATGAATGTTCAGGCCTGACCGCCCGGCCCTTGAGCGCGTGGCCTGAAGATGAAAGGAAGTCCTGCTTTATGGAAAACGAAACTGGAGACAAGATGATCTCGCATAATGATCTTCGGAGGTATATAACTGCTTTCGATGCTTCCTTTGACGGCATCGCTGTTATCGACAGGGACAGGAGAATACTGTATTCGAATTGTGCCAACGCAACAGCATACGGATATGCCAGTAAATACGAACTTATCGGGAAAAGCTGGCATGCCCTTTGTTCCGAGAAGGAAATGAAGAGGTTTGAAGATGAAATTATTCCGCTCGCATGGAAAAACGGACGGTGGCGCGGCGAGTCTGTCGGCAAGAGACGGGATGGGACCAAGTTCCACCATGAGATTTCTCTTGCGACCCTCGAAGGCCTGAGACTCGTTGTTGTCGTCAGGGACCTCACGGAACACAAGAAAACCATGGACGACCTTTTTTCACTGAAACTGGCGGTCGAAAACATGCAGATAGGGGTCACGATCACCGACAGACACAGGAAGATTCTCTATGTTAATCCCAGCGAAGCTGAGATGCACGGCTACAGCGTTGAGGAGCTGATAGGCAAAGACTCCACGATCTTCGCCCCACCGGACAAATGGAAGCACATAGAGGCAGCTGAGTTGACAAGACATTTCATAAGGGAGAGCGTCAATATCAGAAAAGACAGGAGCCTTTTCCCCGTGCAGCTTATGTCCGATTTTATCACCGACGCTGACGGGCATATTGTAACCATTGTTACGACGTGCGAGGAAATAACCGAACGCAAAAAGTCCGAAGAGATGATAAAGCATAAAGCTTATTACGACGACCTGACCGACCTTCCCAACCGCATGTTTTTCAATGAATGTCTGGAGCAGGCCATTTCAGAGGCAAAGAAAAAAAATAAGCTGATAGCGGTAATGTTCCTGGACCTCGACCGCTTCAATTCCATTAACGACTCGATTGACCACGATACGGGAGACCTCCTCATATATAATGTGGCTCAGAGACTTCAGTGCTGCGTGCGGAACAAGGACATTGTATCGAGGCTCGGCGGAGATGAATTTTTAATAATGTCACCGGACTTGAAAACCGATCAGGATGCAGTAATCCTTGCTCAAAAAATCTTAAGAGTGATGTCGCAGGCCTTTATGCTTAACGGCCATGAACTATATGTTACCGCCAGCATAGGGATAAGCATTTATCCCAAAAACGGAGACAATGTTTCGACGCTGATAAAGAATGCCGACACAGCGATGTATTATGTCAAGTCACACGGGAGGAACAATTATTATTTATATGCACCGTCAATGAACTCCAAAAAAATGGAGCATCTAACATTGGAAAACAACCTGCACAAGGCCCTGAAACAGAAAGAACTGCTGCTTCACTTTCAGCCGCAATATGACCTCATCACAGGCAGAACTGTCGGCGTAGAAGCTCTGATGCGCTGGCAGCATCCCGATCGCGGACTGATCCCTCCTGTAGAGTTTATTCCCCTTGCGGAAGAAACAGGCCTCATTGTCCCGATCGGTAAATGGTTGTTACACAATGCGTGCGAACAACTCATAAATTGGCGAAAAGAAGGTTTTTGTTTACAACGTATTGCGATCAATATGTCGATGCGCCAGTTCAAGTTAGCGAACCTGCTCGAAACCATCAGCAAGACACTTGAAAGAACGGGCCTTGCTCCCAACTCGCTGGAATTGGAACTTACGGAAAGTATAATTATGCAAGACCCTGAGATTACGGTAGCAACCTTGCGCGAATTGAGTTCAATGGGGCTCTATCTTTCCATCGATGATTTCGGCACAGGATATTCATCGTTAAATTATCTCAAGTACTTTCCCATAAACAAGCTTAAGATTGCCCCCAATTTTACAGGCGGGATCGGAAAGGACCCAAACGATGAGGCTCTTTGCAACGCGATTATAACGCTGGCACACAGTCTAAACCTGAAGGTGATTGCCGAAGGAGTGGAAACTACGGAACAACTTGAGTTTTTGCGTTTACATGAATGCGATGAAGTGCAAGGCTATCTGTTCAGCAAGCCGCTGTCGGCAGCAGAGATTTGCCAGTTACTGGCTAGAGAGAATTGCGGGAAGACGCGTTCGCTACAAACATGACGATACGTTATTTATTCCCTTGTTCGTTTCCCAGGCTTGTAATATAATCAGGTTAATGTTATTTTGCCAGACATACTTATTATAAGGGAGGATTTGGAATGTCTATGTCGAAGCTCAACTGTTGGGACTTTATGAAATGTGGACGACAGCCTGGAGGGAGTCATGTCTCTGATTTGGGTATCTGCCCGGCGACACAAGAAACGCGCTTAGACAGTGTTCATGGAGGCCTCAATGCAGGAAGGAGTTGCTGGGTTCTCACGGGTACACTCTGCAAAGGGGAAGTGCAGGGGACTTTTGCCAGGAAATTCAAGAGCTGCCAGATATGCGATTTTTACCAGACGGTGAAAAACGAAGAATCCCACAACTTCCAGCTATCTGCCGTGCTCATGAAAAAGATAGCAGATAGGTAGAAAATTCGGAAATCGCCATAATGTGCAAACTATTTTATATTTTTTCGCAAGGGGGTCAATATGTCATATTCTGACTTTCACGTTTACAGTCTTAAGCATAGTATGTGGAAGGCAAAGCTGAGGGGCTTTCTCGAAGGGAAACAAAGCTTAACCAGGGAAAAGGCGCTCTCCCACAAGGACTGCGATTTGGGGAAGTGGCTTTATTCCGAGGGGCTGAAAAAATACGAAAAAATTCCCGGTATGCAGAAGCTGGAGAAGGTGCATGAGGATCTTCACGCAACGGTCAGAAAGATCATTTCTCTGAAAGAATCAGGAGACCCCACAGCAGCTGAAGTGGAGTACATGAAAATAGGGCCCATCTCGGACGAACTCGTCTCTTTGCTCTCTGAAATAGCCGGAAAGGTCAAATCTATGGGGTGATTATGCTCCGTCGCTTTTTGGGATCTCGTAGATAGCATGTTACGACCAGTATTTCACGCCGAAGAAATAGGACCGATTGCAGGGTGATCTAACGAGGTCACACCGTCGATGTCGCCGGGGTCAGCATAATGCAGACCGTACTTCTCAGTTATGACAAATTGAAACTCGCTTTTAGTCCTGTGAGAAGCCCTTTACGCTGCTCGATCGCCTCCTATTGATCTTGAGAGCGAGGCAGTCAACTCCGAAGCGGTTGTCGATATAACGAAGTCTACTGGGTCAGTCCCTTTTCCGGCGGGGACTTTAATGCAGACGCATCCCATCCGCCTCCCACGGCCTTAATGAGCAGCACACCTGCGTTCATCCTGCGGCCCGAAATATCGACCGCTGTCCTCTCATTACTCAGTTTCGTGGTCTGTGCGACTATCACATTCAGGTAGCTGACAGTCCCTGCCTTGTATTGGTTCATCGTGATCTCTAAAGATCTCCGCGAGGCATTCACCGCCTCCTCCTGGACCCGGGCCTCTTCCTCGAGTATACGAAGAGCGGCAAGATTATCTTCCACCTCCTGAAATGCAGTAAGTACGGTTTCACGATAGGATGCAACTGTGGCGTCATAGTTTGCACGCGCCTCTTCTGTCAGCGCCTTTCTCAACCCTGCGTCAAACACGGTCTCTGCGATAGCGGACCCGATCGACCACAAGCGGTTCGGCCATGACAACCAGTTTGTCAGGCTGGATCCTTCAAATCCGCCGGATGCCGTAAGCGTAAGTGTTGGATAATACGCGGCCTCTGCTACTCCGATCTGCGCATTAGCAGATGCTACGAGACGCTCGGATGCCGCAATATCCGGTCTTCTCTCCAACAACTCCGAGGGAACTCCCACCGGTATAGGCGGCGGCACCGCAGCAAGAGGAGTAATCGCACTCGAAAAATCAGACGCGGATTTCCCTATAAGAAGGGCTATTGCATGTTCCGTTTGCGAACGCTGTACACCCACATCGATCGCCTGCGCCTGGGTAGTTTTGAGTTGGGTTTCCGCCTGGAGCACATCCGCCCTTGAAGCAACGCCGCCGGCGTAACGGTTATTCGTCAATTCCAGAGCTTTTTGGTAGGCGATGACCGTCTCATCGAGAAGCCGCTTCTGCGCATCCAACGTATGAAGCTGAAAATAGTCCTGCGCCAGAGTCGCCTGGATGCTGAGGCGGACCGCTTCGAGATCTGTCGCGCTTGCCTGTGCTCCCGCTTCACTGGCCTCGACCGTGCGGCGTATCTTTCCCCAGAGGTCCGGTTCCCATGTCGCACCGCCGGTCAAAAGGAAGTCAGACGAAGTGCTCCCGGATCTTAATGTGCCGCCTGCTCCTGTGGGCCGACGCGAACGGGTAAAGGAGGCGTCCGCAGTTACCGTCGGGAAATAACCGGACCGGGCAGCCCGGACCGCAGCGAGGGCCTGACGATACTGCGCCTCGGCCGCTGCCACATTCTGGTTGGAGATGCTGACCTTCTCCTCCAGCGCGTTCAACTGAGAATCATTGAATATCTCCCACCACTTTCCCTTTATCACATCATCGCCCGGTTGTGCCTTTTTCCATCCTTGCGGTTCCTTGTATGCGTCAGGGGTTTCGCTCTGCGGCCTCACATAATTCGGGCCGACCGAACAGGCGGTCAAAAGCATAAGCGACCCTGTAATGGTTGAGAGCGTAAACGCGCGTAGCGCAGAACGTATCCGGCCGTTAATATTGATGCACTCACAAAAAGTCCTAGAATACCTTGAAACCGTCATTCCGGCTTGTCCGGAATCCTTCTTGGCCAATGCGTTACAATAACAGCCGATTCCGGACAAGCCGTAATGACGACTTTTTAAGAACTTGTCACTACTGTGCAACATCACACTTCCCCAGGCCCCGAAACAATACCGCGTCTGACCAATCGCATATTTTTCCTCCTTTTTTCGAGCCAAAGCCTGAATCTGTCAAGGTAAAGGTATACCACCGGGGTCGTGTAGAGAGTGAGCATCTGGCTGAAGATCAGGCCCCCCACAATGGCAATACCGAGTGGACGCCGGAGCTCTCCCCCAACGCCAAACCCTATAGCCAGAGGCACAGCCCCGAGCAGGGCCGACATAGTCGTCATCATGATCGGCCGAAATCTCAACAGGCAGGCCTGATAGATCGCGTCGACAGAACTTTTTCCATCCCTGCGTTCCGCCTCAAGCGCGAAGTCAACCATCAGGATGCCGTTCTTTTTCACGATGCCGATGAGGAGAATAATTCCGATCATTGCGATAACGCTCAGCTCTGTGCGCGTAATCAGGAGCGCGAGGATCGCACCTACACCGGCAGACGGCAACGTTGACAATATAGTAATAGGATGAATGTAGCTTTCATATAATACGCCAAGCACAATATAGACCGAAATCAGGGCAGCCAGAATCAGCAATGGTTCACTTGCCAGCGAAGCTTGAAAGACCTGGGCCGTGCCCTGGAAACTACCCCTGACACCCGACGGCAGACCCATCTGCCGGGTGGCCGTTGCGATCTTACTGACCGCATCACCCAGCGCCGCTCCCGGTGCCAGATTGAACGACAAGGTCACCGATGGGAACTGTCCCTGATGACTGACCGCAAGTGCTGTGGCAGTCGGCTCGTAACGGCTGAAGGCGCTCAAAGGGACCAGCGTTCCGCTTGAAGAATGTACGTAAATATCCCGCAGAGATTCGGGGCGCTGCAGGAACCGTGGCTCTACTTCCATGACCACATGGTACTGGTTTAACAATGTGTACATGATCGAGACCTGCCGCTGACCAAAGGCGCTGTAGAGGTTATCATCTATCATCTGGGAGGTTATGCCCAGCCGTGATGCGGTACTCCTGTCGACAACTACCGTCGATTGCATCCCTTTGTCCTGTTGATCGCTGTTCACATCGACTACCCCCGGCACCTTGCGCAATTGCTGCTCGACCTGCGGCGCCCAGGCCATCAGCTCTTTCAGGTGGTCTCCCTGAAGCGTAAACTGATATTGTGCGGCGCTTATCCTGCCCCCAACGCGCAGATCCTGTACAGCCTGAAGAACAGCCAGCGCGCCGGGCACACTGACAAGCTTCTTGCGCATCCGTGCGATCACCTGGTCCGCGCCGAGCTTCCGTTGCTCAAGCGGCTTGAGCGCTATAAACATCCTGGCCGTGTTCCTTGTTGCTCCTCCCGCGCCGCCGGTAAAGGCTATCACGTTGTCCACCGCAGGGTCGTCCTTGATAATGTCCACAATAGCGACCAGTTTTTCTTTCATCGCCTGAAAAGATATGTCCTGCGCAGCCTGAATAGACCCCGTCAGACGGCCGGTGTCCTGCTGGGGAAAAAATCCCTTTGGCACAACAATAAACAGAAAGATGCTGGTCACAAGGGTTATTAATGTCAGTGTAAGCATGAACCGGGGATGGCGGAGTGCCCATGACAGAGTTTTTTCATAACGGCTGTGCATCCACTCGAAAAACAGCCCGCTGGTCTTATACATCCGGCCGTGGGGACGGCTGGTCTCCGGCTTCAGGAGCACCGCGCACATCATCGGCGTCGTGGTGAGAGATACCACGAGCGAAATCAGGATCGCTGCTGAAAGAGTTACTGCAAACTCGCGAAACAGCCGGCCCAGCATGCCGCCCATTAACAATATGGGAATGAAAACCGCCACGAGCGAAATGCTGATTGAGAGGACTGTGAAGCCGATCTCCCGCGCGCCCAGGAAAGCGGCCTCACGGGCAGGCACGCCCTTTTCGAGGTGACGGGTGATATTTTCAAGGACAACAATGGCATCATCGACGACAAAGCCTGTCGCGATGGTCAGCGCCATGAGAGACAGATTATCAAGGCTGTAACCAAAGAGGTACATGATCCCAAAGGTGCTTATGAGCGACACCGGGACCGCAACAGCAGGGATAAGCGTTGCCCGTATATTCCGGAGAAATGCAAAGACCACCATGATCACGAGTATACACGCGACAACGAGAGTAAATTCCACGTGTTTCAGCGAGGCACGGATAGTTGTGGTCCGGTCCATGACTACCGAAAGCCTGACAGCGCCGGGGATAGACGCCTCCAACTGAGGGAGCATGGCGGTGATACGGTCGACAGTGTCTATGATATTTGCGCCGGGCTGCCTGAAAAGAATCACAGGCACGGCCGGCTTGCCGTTAACGAATCCTGCATTGCGTATGTCCTCCACCGAGTCCTGCACGTCGGCAACGTCCGAAAGCCTGACCGCTGCTCCTGATCGGTAGGTGACAATAAGGGGCTTGTACTCTTCGGCTTTATATAATTGATCGTTAGTCTTGATCTCCCAGGTCCTGTTCTTGTCCGAGAGTTGTCCTTTGGGCCGGTTCGCATTTGTGCTGTTTAACGCGGCCCTCACGTCATCGAGGCCTATACCATACTTGTTCAGCGCAGTGGGGTTCAGTTCCACGCGAACTGCAGGCAGCGAGCCGCCGCCCACTATTACCTGGCCGACGCCTTCAACCTGCGAAAGTTTTTGCTGAAGAATAGTCGAAGCAGCGTCATACATCCGCTCTCTGCTCACCGTATCGGAGGTGAGGGCCACAATGAGAATCGGCGCATCGGCAGGATTGACTTTTCTGTAGGTCGGATTGCTCGGAAGCGCAGCCGGCAGGTAACTTCGCGCTGCATTGATTGCCGCCTGGACATCGCGGGCAGCGCCATCGATGTTGCGGCTGAGATCGAACTGGAGAGTGACGGAAGTTGCTCCAAGAGTGCTGTTTGACGTCATCTCGGTCACGCCTGCGATATGGGCAAACTGGCGTTCAAGCGGAGCTGCGACAGATGTCGCCATGGTCTCGGGGCTCGCTCCCGGCAATGCCGCTGATACAGAAATCGTAGGAAAATCGACCTGGGGCAGAGGAGCAACCGGCAGCAAACGGACGGCAACGATTCCCGCAAGGACCAATCCTACAGTCAGCAGTGTTGTGGCGACAGGTCTCTTGATGAAGGGTGCCGAGATATTCATCAACCCCCCCTCGGTCCCCCCTTATCAGGGGGGAAGATTGGCTCCTCCCCTGATAAGGGGAGGCTGGGAGGGGTTTCGTCGCGCTTCCCAACCCTCCGGGCCAGGCGGTCGAACCAAAGGTAAATGACCGGCGTTGTATAGAGTGTAAGTACCTGGCTGAAGATCAACCCGCCGATGATGGAGATACCAAGCGGCCTGCGCAACTCCGAACCCATCCCCGTACCCAAGGCCAGAGGAAGCGCAGCCAGCAGTGCAGACAGCGTGGTCATGATGATCGGCCGGAACCTCAAAAGACACGCCTGATAAATTGCATCAACCGGGCTTTTCCCTTCCCTGCGTTCCGCATCGAGGGCAAAGTCGACCATCATAATACCGTTTTTCTTCACAATACCTATCAGAAGAATGATGCCGATCAGCGCAATAACGCTGAATTCCGTGCGGCAGATCAGCAGCGCCAGAAGCGCACCAACCCCCGCCGACGGCAACGTCGAAAGTATTGTAATAGGATGGATGTAACTTTCATACAGCACCCCCAGCACAATGTAGACGGTAATCAGCGCAGCCAGGATCAGAAAAGATTCGTTGGCCAGCGAGGACTGAAACGCCTGGGCCGTGCCCTGAAAACTGCTGCGGATGCTTGCGGGCAGTCCCATCTTCTGCGTGGCAGAATCGATCTCCTTTATCGCCTTGCCGAGCGACTCCCCCGGAGCCAGATTGAACGATATTGTCGTTGCCGGGAACTGCCCCTGATGGCTTATGACAAGCGGTCCGGTGGACTCTTCCGTACGTGTGATAGCGCCCAACGGTACCTGTCCCCCATTTGAGCCGCGGATGTAGATGTCTTTCAGCTTGCCGGGGTTTTGCATGAATTCAGGCTTTACCTCCAGAATGACGCGGTACTGGTTCAACTGCGTGAACATGGTAGAGACCTGACGCTGCCCGAAGGCGTCGTAAAGGGTATCATCAATGAGCTGCGGGGTGATGCCCAAGCGCGAGGCCGTGGTCCGGTCTATGTTCATTGAAGCACGCATACCCTGGTCCTGCTGGTCGCTGCTCACATCGCGAAGCTCCGGGAGCCCGCTCAGGGCATCGACAACCCTGGGTGTCCAGCTATTGAGTTCACTAAGGTCAGGGTCTTCGAGGCTGTACTGGTACTGTGTCTTGCTCACTCTGCTTTCGACCGTAAGGTCCTGCACCGGCTGCATGTAAAGCGCGATCCCTCTGAGTTTCGCAAGTTCCGGCTGCATCCGGCGTATGATATCGCTTGCGCTCATTTTTCGCTCTTCCATCGGCTTGAGGTTAATGAGCACGCGTCCGGTATTGAGGGTTGTGTTAGTCCCGTCCACTCCGATGAACATGGAGAGACTTTTGACCGCCGGGTCCTTCAGGATGACTCTGCTGAGGGCCTGCTGCTGCTCCGCCATTGCAGTAAATGACGTCCATTGGGGGGCTTCGGAAATCCCCAGGATAAAACCTGTGTCCTGAACAGGGAAAAAACCTTTCGGAATAACTATGTAGAGAAACACGGTAAGGACCAGAGTCCCCAGGGCCACAAACAACGTAGCAGTCTGACGCTGAAGCACCCATTTCAGCGTACTGCCGTATAACTCGATGGCCCTGTCAAACAGCCGCTGAGATACCCGGAAAAGCCTTTTTTGCTGTTCTTCAGGCTTATGTTTGAGCAGTCTTGCACACATCATCGGGGTGAGAGTAAGCGAGACTACCGCTGAAATCACAATCGTAACTCCGAGTGTGATTGCAAATTCCCGGAACAACCGTCCCACTACATCGCCCATAAAAAGAAGCGGAATAAGCACGGCCACGAGCGAGACTGTCAGGGACATGATGGTAAAGGCTATCTGTTTCGAACCTTTTAGCGCGGCCTCAAGAGGGGTTTCTCCCTGCTCGATGTACCGGGCGATATTTTCGATCATGACAATCGCGTCATCGACCACAAACCCGGTCGCGATCGTCAGCGCCATCAGCGAGAGGTTATTGAGGCTGAACCCCACAAGATACATTATTCCGAAAGTGCCCACGAGGGACAATGGGACCGCTACGCTGGGTATGGATGTTGCCGCCAGTGTCCGAAGAAACAAAAAGATCACCAGCACGACCAGCGCCACCGCCAGCATCAGCTCAAACTCAACATCTTTGACCGAGGTCCGGATGGTTGTTGTCCGGTCATTTAAAATGGAGACTTGTACTGTGGAAGGCAGCGAACTCTGCAATTGAGGCAGCAGTTTCTTCACGCGGTCTACGACTTCAATGACATTGGAGCCGGGCTGCCGCTGTATGTTCACTATCACCGCAGGGGTATCGTTCATCCAGGCCGCCTGCTTCACGTTTTCGGCGTCGTCAATGACAGTGGCCACATCGGAGAGCAATACAGGGGCATTGTTATGATAGGCAACGACCAAAGGCCTGTATTCTTTGCTCGAAAGGAGTTGATCGTTTGCCCCGATGATAGAGGACTGCCGGGCGCCGTCGAAGCCGCCCTTCGCCTGATTGACGTTTGCCGCTGCAAGGGCTGTGCGCATGTCTTCGAGTGTAAGGCCATAGGCCGCCAGAACAGTCGGGTTTGCCTGTACCCTGACCGCCGGCCTTTGCCCGCCGCTGATACTGACCAGTCCTACCCCGGATAGCTGGGATATCTTCTGAGCAAGCCTTGTGTCCGCCAGATCTTCCACCTGGGGCAGGGGCAAGGTGTCTGAAGTCAAGGCGAGGGTCAGAATCGGCGCATCCGCGGGATTCACCTTGCTGTATACCGGGGGGTTCGGAAGGTCCCTCGGAAGAAATGTTGTTGCGGCATTGATGGCTGCCTGCACTTCCTGTTCTGCAACATCGAGGCTCAGGTCGAGACTGAATTGCAGGGTGACCACCGAACTTCCGCCGGAGCTTGTGGATGTCATCTGTCTTAATCCGGGCATCTGCCCGAACTGGCGCTCCAGAGGGGCAGTGATTGATGAGGCGGCGACGTCAGGGCTTGCGCCCGGATAAAAAGTCACGACCTGGATCGTAGGGTAATCCACCTGCGGTAACGCAGAGACAGGCAACAGTTTGTATGCCACGGCGCCGGCAAGCAAAATGGCGACCATCAGCAGCGTGGTTGCCACCGGCCGCACTATGAAGATACGCGAAGGATTCATCTTTCTGTGTTCAACTACTTGGCCTTGCGGGGTTTGTTTTCTGGCTGACCCTGAATTTCGACCTTGCTGCCATCCCGCAGTCTGTCTGCGCCTTCCACAACTACTGATTCGCCGGGCGCTAACCCCTCTATGGAGATATCGTCTCCCTCGGACGGACCCGGACGGACCGGACGCAGTTCTGCGGTCTTGTCGGCCTTCACTACATACACGAAGGCCCCTTTTGGACTTCGCTGTATCGCGGCCAGCGGCACAATAGCAGTTCCTTGCTTTGTGTCGAGAAGGAGATGGGCGTTTACAAATTGATTAGGGAAAAGTTCATTTTCCTTATTTGGAAACATTGCCCTGAGACGGACGGTGCCGGTTGTAGGATCGATCTGATTGTCAACGGTAAGCAGGTATCCGGAAGCGCTTTTCTGATTTTGTTCGCGATTAAAAGCCTCAACCTGTATACGCTGACCAGCCTTGAGCTTGCGTAACACATCAGGGAGGTTGTCCTCGGGAATTGAAAAAATTATCGTGGTTGGTTGAAGTTGCGTAATTACAACCAGACCGTTTTGATCGCTCGCGTGAACTATATTGCCTGGGTCCACTACTCGCAACCCCACTCTTCCCGCAATCGGTGAGGTGATACGACAGTACACGAGCTGCAGTCTGGCGTTATCGATTTGTCCCTGGTCCACTTTGACGGCCCCTTCATACTGACGGACCAAAGCCTCCTGTGTATCCAACTGCTGTTTAGGGATCGAATCCTGCTCAGACAATACCTGATAGCGTTTCAGATCGAGCACCGCGTTTTTCAGCAGTGCCTGGTCGCGGGCCATCTGTCCCTCCGCCTGGGTCAACTGCACCTCAAAGGGCCTGGGGTCTATTTCGGCCAGCAGATCTCCACTTTTTACGGTCTGCCCTTCCCGGAAGAGGACCTTCATCAGTTGCCCGTCAACGCGGCTCTTCACTGTAACGACATTGAGCGGCGTTACCGAGCCGAGTCCATTCAGATAGATTCTGATGTCGCCCTTTCTCGCTGCGGCTGTCACAACGGGTACGCTGCGGACGCTAGGACCTTGTTTGGCGGAACGATCCGGCGCTTTGGCGAAATAAAAGTATACGCCGGCGGCAAGGACGCAGACCGCAAGCAGCCACATCCACCAGCGTCTGGTTCGTGCTGCAGGCCGGACCTTCTCCTGCGTGTCATCATTCATGTTTTCCGGTGTAGATGTCATAGTCATAGCCTCGCTTAGACCAAAATTGGCGATCTGATTTGTGTATATCGCATTATTATATATTTGTGAAGAACCCTACGGCAAGACCGCAGGGTATCTTAACGCAAGGATATCTTTTTTATCATATTCTCTCGCTAACCCCGCAGCAAGCAACCGGGAATGCGCTCCCTATCCGTTTCAATCAAGTATTGGAATGCGTGCTCATTAAAGGGCTTTACCAGGCGGTCCGTTTAGGCACCCTGTCCTTATGCGGCCGGACGATCTTCTTTCTCAAAAGAAAGACGAACAAGACGGACTGGAGGTTACACCGGGAAGGACTAAAAAATCACCGGCAGCCACGGGGGTTCCAATCCGCACTTATCGGTTGAAGACAAAAAACGCCCTTGTGTTACAATGACGATATGCCGGAAGATAATTCCAAATTGGTCTATTCGACGGAAAGAGCTGTCCCGAGGAAGGAAAAACCGGCTGATCGAAATTTTACGACAGCTACGCGTCCCGCAAAATCCGGAACGATCGTACGCCTCGACAGAAAAGGCAGGGGCGGCAAGTCGGTCACCGTAATAGAGGGTCTTCGGATTTCGGTTAAAGAAAGCGAAAAACTCCTGAAACAATTAAAGGCGAAACTGGGTACCGGAGGAACCGTTAAGGACGGCTCTCTGGAAATCCAGGGAGACCATTGCGATGCAGTCATGGCCGAGTTAAAGAGAATCGGCTACAAGCCGAAGCGTTCGGGCGGATAAAAAATAGGCATGGCGATGCTGCGCTCGGATAGCGGTTTCCGTGGCTGACTTCAGAAGAGAGTCCGGTCCGGATGAACTTCTTACTCACTATTCATATCTCTTCTGCGATGATCTGAAAGAGTATCCGATCCTTGATCTTGCCTGCGGGGATGGACATAACGGGATATTCCTTGCGTCAAAGGGCTTTTCAGTCGTTCTGGCAGACAGCTCGGAAGAGGCCCTTGCTCAGGCGAGACTGAACGCGCAGGCAGCCGGGGTAACTGTACAATTCCGGCAGGTGGACCTCGAACAGGAAGGCGTCAATCCCCTGGAGGGTCTCTTCTTCAGCGCAGTCCTTGTCTTCCGCTATCTCCACCGTCCACTCATTCCCTGCATCACGAAGTCTCTGAAACAAGGCGGAATTCTCATGTATGAGACATTCACCACGGAACAGGCCCGGTTCGGAAAGCCGAAAAACCCCGACCACCTCCTTAACGCCGGCGAGCTTCTTTCGTGGTTTCACGACTGGGAGGTGATATACACCTTTGAAGGGACCATCGGCGTCCCGCCGAAAGCCATAGCCCGGCTTGTCTGTAGAAAGGCGTAAGGGGCGGACAGCGCTCTTTATTCAACAGACGCTGCGTCCCTCCGCTTGCGGCCTCCCCTGAGAAGTTGACAGCCTGCAGTGCCCGCTTTCATTCATCTGTTAAGACCGTCAGAGTTCGACGATCCTTGTGCTGATCTCGATCGCTGCCTCGGCGCCCTGGCCGGCGGAGATGATCGCCTGGGAGTGGCCTTGGCGGAGAGCGCCGACGACGAAGAGGCCGGGGATGCTCGATTCTCCCGCACCCCTCGTCACGATCTTAAACCCCTCGGCGTCGCGCTCCAGGGGGAGGCCCTCGAGGTACTCGTCGTTTAGGGAGATCCCCCCCCACCCCAGGATGACCTCGCACGGGATGACGCGGCCGTCAGCGAGCCGCACCCCTTCGAGCGTCTTCTCGCCGAGCAACTCTTCCGGCCGCCCCTCGACCAGGCTGATTCCCTCCTCCTTGAGGAGCGATGCGTACGTCGGCGCCAGAGAGAAGCCGTGAGCAAGGAACGTCACGTCCTTGGTGAACAACTGCTTCATGCCGACGCTGAGGCGCACCCCGTTGACGGTGCGGTCGATAACAAGCAGCTTCTTGCCGGTAGTGCGATAGCCGTCGCAAATCATGCAGGTGAAGTAGGAGATGCTGAAGAAGCGCGCGATGTTCTTGAAGGGGGCGAGGGACTCCCTGGCCCCTGAGGCAGCGATGACGAAACGGGCGCGATAGGTCTTTCCCTCAGCCTGCACCTCGAAATACCCCTCCCGGGGCGTGACGCGGTCCACCTTGGCGCGCGCGACAGCAACGCCGAAGCTCTCTGCCTGGGCGAGGCCGGCTTCCAGGAGGTCCGGGCCTGTGACAACACGAAGGCCGAGGTAGTTCTCGATATGCTTGGCGTGGTAGGTCCGTCCGCCTGGCCGGTGGAACAGCATGACGCGGAAGTTGTAGCGGCCGAGGTGGACGCAGGCCTGCAGGCCCCCCGGGCCCGCCCCGATAACGATGCAGTCGAGGGGTGTCTCGGCGCCCTCGGTGCCACCCTTTCGTTCCATCGCCCCTCCCCTCTATACCCAAGCGTTGCTGATAAAAATTTGCTTTTCCAACATGAGAGAAAAATAGCACTAGAAGGGGCTCTTGTCAATGCGACAAATTGCCTTAACCTCCGCATGCAGGCTCCCCTAAGAAGTTGACAGCCTGCAGTGCTCTGATACGATGATGCATTATACCTACCTTCATCTCTGTCCGGCAGCATAGGTGTGATAGGGTGTATATATAGTAAGGATGAACTGGTCACGGAAAAAATAACCGCGTAATTCCCTGTACCGCCGCAATCAGGCGCAGTCAAGAACACCTGATAGCCAACAGATCTTCCCAGCCGCAACTGTTGAAGAGTCTGTCCCGAAACACGCGGCTATTTTTACAATAGAGAAGGACACTTTTTTTCGGACTCGGCGTACAACACAAGGATGCTCGGCGTTTGTTTCTCCCAATAATTTGTGGAGAATGAGTTCCACTGCCTAGAAAATCAGTTTCGC
>JBIOIY010000019.1:0-44190 GCA_044450345.1 Thermodesulfovibrionales bacterium
CTTGGGACGAATATGGGTACACCTGAGGGAATTAGCAAAGCAGAACAAATGGGTTATTTCATTTCACGGTGTCCTAACTATGTCTCTTCTTCCGTAGAGATTTTAGACAAACTTCTTGATTAGATGCGACATCTTTTGGGTCATTGTCGATAGGCACGATTATAGGTTGAAAGAAACATCCATTGAGAGCGACCGTGTCACACAAATCTTGTTTTCAAGAGGATTGGCCCTTCATTTCCAAATGAACTGCGCATTGATTGCTGTACAGTCACTCGTGCGATGTATAGGGAGAACACGACAAGAGTCTGAGCCCTCGTTGCTTTTTTTTATGGGAAGTTACATTTTTGAGCGAGTCTCACGATTGCTCTTGCAGCCACAACATCGCAAATCCCCTGGCAATCAAGTGAATGATAGTTATGGGTTGAAAGAAATGCATCCGAAGAAAAATTCCCTACACCTCAAAGGAATTTATCAAAATCAGACGGTAGATGATAACGAGGGGCT
The DNA here is from genome assembly GCA_044450345.1 of Thermodesulfovibrionales bacterium. Lineage (GTDB taxonomy): Bacteria > Nitrospirota > Thermodesulfovibrionia > Thermodesulfovibrionales > UBA6898 > Sulfobium. Next base: position 505 of record JBIOIY010000019.1, read on the forward strand.
GACACATTCAGCCCATCAGTCAATGGAGAGGCATATCCTTGAAGAAGCTTACCTCCTAGCGAATATTGCTTATGACTCTTTATAGATCGAAGGACAAAAAAAGCTGCCCCGGGATTGGCCGGGGGCGGCTGATTGGACAGTTCCGGAAACAATGGGTCACGGAACCGTAAAATACGTCACCCAGCGATAGAAGGTATTTCCTTGGCTACCTGTTGGCGTGACACCTAGCGTGATGATGTACGTCCCGGGCGAAAGCGAGAAGTCAAGACCCTCGAGGCCGACATTCACTCCAGATACATTAGTCTTGAAGAGGACAAGATTTTCGAATTTCTTCCGTCTGTCGTTTTCGGAATTGCCCGGCATGGCGCATCCGTTTGCTATTACCGCCTCGCCAACCGACTCTGAAAAACGCTTTGTAGTACCGTCCGGATTTACGAAGAAGATATCTTCAGAATCGATCACGGGCGCAAATCCACTAAGGGCAACATCAACAGGACAGTCGAAGGCAGCGTTCAGTAAAATGTCGACATCGTCAGCCTGTTCAACGACGATAGCTATTGGCGCTGCTGTTGCCGGGTCTGCGCTCGGCACAGGAGATGCCACCGGGGAAAGCATGAAGACCTGCTCAGCAGTCGGACACGGCATTGTCACAGGTGTAGGCGAAGGTGACGGTGTCGGCGTCGGTGTCGGCTTTGGCGTTGGTGTAGGCGTTGGTGTTGGTGTAGGCGTCGGTGTTGGGCAAGGACCGGTACCTGGGTTTATTCCCAAATTGATCAGTTGTCCGTTGGTGTAGCCACTACAAATGGAAGCCGCCGCTGCTGCCTTGCTTAACGCGGCCGCAAACTGACTTTGAGTCGCATTATTTACGGTGATTCCTAAAGCGGTACCATAAGATGTAAAAGGGGCGCCACCGCCAGTGGGATTTACGTGGCAGATCGAACAACTGGGGTTTGGCAAGGCTGGATAGGTCTCTGTGAACCAGAACAAATATTCCCCAATTCCAAAGGCACTGCTGGCCCCCAGCAGAAGGCACGCACCCGTCAGTAAAACAAAAAAAGTTTTCCTCATAACTCCCCCTTTTTGCAAATTCTTTGAGCTGATTCTTGCCTCCCCGTCACACAAGCTTTGATCTTTAGGCTACATTAAGTATATTGCTATCCGACCGACAGGACAAGCCCTCGCAAGAGAAGATAGATGTACCGGAACGACTTTCGAGGTTTACTTAATCTCCTCTTTCTTTATGGGATCGAATCTCTGAGGACCCTTTCCTATCGCCGAGATTTCTAAATAATGATCATGATTTATTTTTTCGTATCTTCTCGATTACCTTTGCAATCCCTCCGGTAATGCTTTTTGCTCTCAGCGCCACGTTGACGCCTCCCATGTCAGACATTTCATGGCCTTCTTCTACAGCGATAGAAGATGATTTTGACATCGATAGGACCTGGCTTGGATATACACTCCTGTGTCCGGTCATCAGGAAACTGATGACGCATGCAACAGCTGCATAAGGGGCGACTGCGGGCCCGAAGATTTCCACTGCCATAATGCTTGCCGAGATGGGCGTATTAGCAGACCCTGCCAGAAGGCTGACCATGCCGATAGCGGCAAAAACCGCAGGATCAAGTCCCAATGCATGACCAAAGATGTTGCCCGCCGTTGCCCCTATAAAAAAAATAGGGGTCACGATACCTCCGCTGCCCCCGAAATTAAGGGTGACAGAGGTGAAGAGCATCTTCATGAAGGAAGCCGACCACGGTATCTGCCCGCCCTCAAGAGCGGTCTCGATGGTCTCTAACCCCAGACCCAAGTAGCGGGTAGATACAAGGAAAGCCAACCCCACAATGATAATACCGCCCAAGATGCCTCTATAGGGCATGGATATCTTAATCTTATGGCTTATGCCTTTAAGGTAATTCAATAATTCGATAAATAAAAAAGAGCAGAGACCGAAGAACAATCCGCTCAAGCATACCTTGATGAAAAAAAAGCTGCTGAAGATCGGCACAAAATTCAGTGTGTGGTGAAAATAGGTAATGCCAAGAGAAGATGAAACGTGGTACCCGACTATACCGGCAACGAACGAGGGCAGGAGAACATCATAGAGAAGGCCTCCGACAAACAAGACTTCTACCCCGAAGATCGCGCCCGCTATGGGGGTGCCAAAGACGCTGGCAAACCCGGCGCTGATTCCGCAAATGACTAATCTCCTACGGTCTTTGTCGTCAAATCTGAGAAGGTCCGACATCGCCGACGAAAGCCCCGCCCCTATTTGGGCACAGGGGCCTTCTTTCCCTGCAGACCCTCCAAGTGCGATCGTGATGATCGTCGCAAGCAATTTGACGGGAACCACCAGGGGGTTTATCTTTCCCGAACGTTTGTGGACCGCCTCGATGACCTTTTCAGTCCCGTGGCCTTCGGCTTCAGGGGCGAGGTACTTGACAATAATGACACTCAGAAACATCGCAAGTGGAAGGAGTACGAAGTAATATTTATATCCCTTCGCAAAGTCCATGCTGATGCCGAGCAACTTGAGAAAAATCGCCGTCGAGAAGCCGACGATAGTACCGGCAACAGAGGCAAGAAAAATCCATTTACTGATACTGATAAACAAGACTGAACTTTCGAGAACTTTTTTCCTCATATCCGTAAATCTCCACCGTTCAACTGACGAAACATAGAAAGAAGGGCGCAGGTCAGACCAACAACATGACGGGTGATGACCGGCTGCCTGCGCCCTCTGCAAAATTGCTTCACCTAGAATCAGTCACATAGCATCGGGTATCAGCGTTTGATGCTGTCCAGAACAAAATGGTCTCTTCTGTTTTTTGCCCAGCATACCTCGTTGCTTTCAGTGCAGAGCGGTTTTTCCTCGCCATAACTTACTGTATCCATTCTGCCAGATTGTATCCCCAGTGATAAGAGAAAGTCCTTGGCTGCCTTTGCCCTTCTGTCCCCCAGGGCTAAATTGTACTCACTAGTCCCTCTTTCATCGCAATTTCCTTCAATGGTTACTTTCAGGTTGCCATTTTTCCTGAGCGTGTCGGCAACTTGCTTAAGTATCAGTTTGTCGTTGTTCATTATGATATATCTGTCAAAATCGAAATGAATGTCCTTCATCTTTGCCTGCATTTCCCTTATAAGACGAAGAGAATCCAGATCAGCTGTTTTTGTGGCCTCTTTTGACGCAACAGTCTCCTGCGACATTTTCTTCTCCGCCACTTTATCCTTAATCTGCTCCTGTTGTGTAGCTTTTTGTTGAGGCTGACTAGTTTCTTTTACAACGCCTTTGCTCGCACATCCTGAAACAAAAAGCCCTGCTATCATTAAAGTTGAAAATATCTTTTTCATTTTGCCTCCCTTGTTATTTAACGGCAATGGACATTAAGAAAACCTGTCATCAATTGCAAAGTAAAGATCCAAAGTATCGAAATTCTTCTCTGTGTCAGATAAGATCTTCTAATGCAAAAAAGGCGGGATCAGCTTATGCGAAACGGAGGGGCAGGACCTGAATGCAGGAGATTAACCCCCCATATGGAGTTTCCTCTATCGGAAGAGACGAGCAGCCTTGATGAAGAATTATCAAAGAATCGAGCGATATGCCCAAATAACAGTAATTTTGTCGGGGGTGCAAACTTTACACTGGCATTTTCAGGTAGGATTGCCCGGGCCTTCCTGATGAGGACCCTGACTGTCGAATTGGCGTGATCAATTTCCTTTGTTGGATCTATTTTGGCGCAAATTACTTCCAGCAAAAAGATATTAAGATTATTCAAGGAGGCAGACACACCGGTTGCATCACCACTCCTGTCAATTATTTTCTTACCACTATAGGTATAGGAAAGCGGAGATATTGCGTAGACAACAAAATAGATAAGGAGCAGGAAACTTAAAATTACTTGTTTATCTTTTTTAAAGCTTGTACTTACAAATATCTGAGAAATCATCAAATTCATTGTCAGCCTAGGGGCAAAACCTTTAATCCCTCAGTATGCGCCGCCTTGCAAAGTGCTAAGTCAGAAGATGAGAAGAAGAGAGAGATATCGCCTTCGTCTTTGTAAGTTGTCTTGAATAGCGGCAAAAGCTTGCGCTGCTCTTTCTTTATAAGCTTCGCAGAGGAAAGCTGAATGGCACCGAAACGGGTTAATCCATATTTATTAATAAATGTGCCTGCCTCGACGTCATTGAAATCCACTTTAACGAAATGAGCCCAATCCTGGGAAAATTGCTTGATAAACATTTCGTAGTCTTTCTTCGATATGTCGTCGTTCTTAAATCGCAGATCTAATGCGGACATCACCTCGGTAAAAGCAATCCTGCATGTCGCCAGCATCTCAGCCACTTTGGCCCAATCCCGTATTACATTTGAATATGGTTCATCAACGTAGAACTTTACCAGACTACTTGTGCCGAGATACAGAATCATTGGCGTTCTTCAAGGATGGTCTCTGACAAGGATTTTCCCTTAATGGCGACACCTTCGATGCCTTTCGGCTTTTCACCTGACCACTGGGCCAACCCTGACTTCTCAAGCGATTTGACTACCATTCTTTCTCTGGAAATGGGCAGTATCATTGCGACCTCTTGGCCGTGATCCGTGACGATAGCATGTTCGCCGCGACGAACTCTTTCCACATAACTGCTTAATTTGTCTTTTAATTCCTTGATGCCTACTGAAGTGAAGTGGCCTTTTTCACGTATCATTCTGGCTACAATATAACTGCGTTCTGGCTACAATGTCAATATGCCCAAATAATTTCTTCATATTGCAGCGAGAGCATGAAGCCCCACAATTCGCCTGCTAAAAACGGCAGAGAACATTTCGTGAGATACTGGCGGGCACTTAAATGTCCGCTTTCATCCTTCTTCTAGCAGCCCCAGCTTTCCCGCCAGCCATTTTGTTGTGGTGGCCTGAATAAGGATGGTCATAAGGATGACGATGAAGGTAACGGCGGCAATCGTCTGGGCTCCGGGCACTTTCCTTCCAAGCAACAATCCGGCAAGTGCTGCCGGGATGACGCCGGTCTCTCTCGTCCAGCACATAAAGAGCAGCTCGTTAAAGCTCCATTTGGCGCGCCTGTCGGGAAGGGAGCATAGAAAGACGGTAGTTGGCCTCGCAACGAGCATAAACAGTAAAGTAATGATGATTCCGCCAAACAGGAATTTACTCATAAGGCCGAAATCCACCTGCGACCCTAAAAGGATGAATATGAACATCCTCATGATCATCGCCGTTCTGGCAACATACTCTTCCAGTTTTTCCTTCTCTTCCAGCTTCATCTGAAAGCCGAAGGTTCTCTTGTTGCCAAGCATTATGCCGAATACAAAGACCGCCGTGAAGCCGCTGGCCTGCAGGTCCTCTGCACCAAGATAGGTCCCGACAACAGCCATCATCGTTATGACAGGGGCATATTTGGCCAGGAAGTCATACTTTTCATGGGCGATAAGCAGCAAGGCGAGATACCCCATTACCAGCCCTATAATAATCCCTACAACGGACTGCTCCAAAAGGTTCAACAGGGATGTACTCAGTGAAAAACCCGCTGAGCCCGCGGCAACGGACAAGATCGCAAACGTTATGACGGAGCCCGTTGCGTCATTAAATGCCGATTCGCTGATCAGCGCTTGGGAAACCCTCTCCTTTATTCTGACTTGGCGGAAAATAGGTATTATCGTCGCAGGGTCGGTAGGAGCAACGGCCGCTCCAAGCAGCATGGACGTTATCAGAGGGAGTCCCAGGACATAATGCGAAGCGAGGCCGGTAACTGCCGTCATGACGAGGACCCCGAAAGTGGAAAGAGCCGCCAGTGTGATCCAGATTTTTTTCAGGACCTTTAACCTGACCGAAGCACCACCGTCAAAGAGGATATAGCAGGCGCCGAAGATGAGTATGATCTGATTAAGTGCAGTTCCGGCGGGAACGCGCAATAACCCCGTCACTTCGGGTCCTAAAAGTATGCCGGCTACCAGGTACAGCGCCACGTCGGGAAGGTTCATCTTTTGCGACAGGAATCCGGAAATAGCTCCCGCCGCGAGAACGACGGCAAAAGAAAGCAGCAGATGTTTGGCGATTTCAAAACTGATCGCAGATTCCATGCACCTTCTCCCGGAAGTTTTATCAATTATAACAAAATACCTGCTTTGGCAGAGGGTATCTTGGGAGCATGCTTCGCCCATCTTCGGCTTAAGAGGATACTTTCAGCCTTTCAGATATTTATTCCTGTCTAACGCCCGCTGCAAGTCCACCAACGAACTCTATTTTGACAGGGTAGCAGTTATCATTTGGAAACTATGGTCCGCTCAATTGTGGCTGTTTCGTTCGTCGGTGGACTTGAGATCGCCCCGCTCGAAATTCGTTCTTTTGAAACGAAGTGCGAAATGCACCTTTCGGACCGAAACTCGCATTTGAAAAGAGGTTCTGGCGGCGTTTAGTATAGGGAGAAATGAACATCGGCTCTCATCTCTCAAAAGTGTTGAGTAGGATCGGCATTCCTCAGATATCAAAAAGTGAAACTCGTTTGGGAGGAAGGAGTTATACTCGGTTAACTGGTCGCGATGGTCTTACTTTCAAATGGATTAATTTGCAATCATACAGTCTGGCTGGTGGAGTCCTGACTTTTACACCCTATACTTCCAAATTTATTCTCCGGCACGCTCATAATAGCTTCGGCTAAAACACGGAAGGCATTGCGGGTCGTAGCAATTCACAGAGTTAGGCCCCATGAGAAATCCGCCATCAGTGAATGAACTTGTAAAGCCCATATCCTGCTGCCGCACCGACGAAGAGGCTGATCGCAATAAGGATAACCCCGGCGATTCGCGGCAACAGAGTGTTCTTCCCTGTCTCCATCTGAACACATGGAGCGACCTGCGTGGCGTCCCTCCTTTCGGCTTTTCGGGATACGGACACATCGACATGCTGACCGCCTTCTCCAATCAGTAGTCTGTTTTCAGAAGCAGACAGCGGAAACGCGGCTAGAGCAGCTTGCGCAATCTGTTTCAATTCCTCGAACTGTTCGTTATATGCTTTCTCGCGTTCCGACCAGTCCTGGAAGGCATGCGTAAGTTGCTCCTCCAACTGCTTCAGCCGATCCGCAGTTCGCACGGTCGAACGTTCGCCCGTCGCACATTCCGCCTTCAACCGTTCAAATCCCGACGCCAGCACCCGGTTCTCTGCCGTGAGGTTTTCGGCGAGTGTCTTAAGAGTTTCCATCTCGCTTTGTAGTCTTGCCACAAGTATGTGGAGGCTATTCACCTCTTCAGCTGTGGCCGAAGCAACAGCCTTTTCCTGTTCGACGATCTCAGTTAACTTCTCAGTTTGAACGTTCAGATTTTCCACCTCAGCTGTATCCGAATCTTCAAAACTCATTGAAGTGTCGCTGTCATTTGACTGTCTTTTTTGAAGTTCCCCTTCAAGAGACGTGATTCTCGCCTGATCCTCTCCCAGTTGCCTCTCCAACTCTCCAATTCCGGCACCCGTTGCATATTTTTCCTGCAACCCCGTTGCACCACTGCTATATTTTCGTACGGCACGGCTTAAAGAACCTTTGTTCAAGCCTCGTTGCAAGGCGAATGCACTCATGCTGAGTCCTGATAATTCGTATTCCTTAACCGCTGTCTCCCAATCCATTCAACACTCCTGGTTCAATTCTGTCATTACAACCTCTGCGATCCGCAGTGAATGTTCCTTACGCAACCGTTGCACTTCTTCTCTGCGAAGCCTGCAACAAGTTGGTGTTACCACCTTGCAACACTTAGGCAACTCCGTTACTCGCGTCCGTTTATCTATACTCCACTTTCTCCCACACCCTGTACTCTTCCATGGCACAGTCAACCCTTGTAACCCCCACTCGTTGCAAAGAAATCAGTCATGACTATACCCTTTCTCTAATGCTTTTCAAGATGTTCCACTTCACGACAGAGATATTCCCAGCAGTTTCCCTTTGCCAAAAACCATTTCCCCGTGAAGAAACCCTCTTTTTTGACTTTTTCGAACGTGTTCGCATAAACAGTCTTATTGCGATACAGTCTTGCGGCATACTTGCAAAGTAGTGTCATTCTTGCCAGGGTATTCGATACAATAAGAGTCACATTTTCGAAGGAATTCATTTTTGACAGAAAATCGCGTCTGCTGATTGTCCCACAGTCGACTTCCACATCATATGTTTTAGGGCCAGCTGGTGTTACGATGCCGATCTTGAAATCCGGATAGCACAAATTTTTTCTTGGTCTAGTTGTGGCTTTCATGCAATGTTCAAGAAGAAAGAAATCGATTTCATACCCCCTCTTTTCTTCTACCGCATCGACGACTATCCTAATCAGTCCGGCTACCATCAAATCATGGAAAATATCAGCATCCTTAGGGCAGTGACTCCAAACATTGGAAACCTCCCGGCCCAGCAAATCTGCGGCATGACGGCCACCTTTTTTATCCAATAAATATACAGTTGCGTTCACACGTGGACTCACTCTCGATATAAGAAAGCCTTCTTCCTCAAGCTTGTGAAGACGCTTTGTCATAACCCGCCTTCTCGTTTTTGAATTTGCTCTGTTCTTCGCAAAAAAAGTCTCGTAAATAGAATGGTCCGTCGCCGGCCCTTGGGCGAGGAAGCACATAATGGCCGAATCTCTTGGCGTCAAAAACAATCCTCTTCTCATACTTTCCCCTCTCTTTTTTTTCTGGGCGTGCTAGTAAATTTCGGAATCAGACTCCACCGCATCAGATCTGTGCTTGATTATTAACGCAGTTGATGCCTGTATTTTCCGCTGAAACGCCCAGCCTTCTTCAATCGATAGTATCCGCTTTACTCCCACGCCCTTAACCCTGCTAAGTTCGCGAGGTGCCTTTTGTATGATTTGCACCGTCGTAATTCCGAATTCATTCACAACTCTTTTGGCGATGGTTGGTCCTATCCCCTCAAAAATGCACGACGCTAAATACCTTTGAACTGCTGAAATAGTCTTTTTTTCAAGAATATCGATTGATGTTTCATCGTTTTTCCCATTCATAGTGGCCTCCTCAAGAAATTTCTCCGGCTTCAACATTTCAATCCTCCTTTTTGCGCCCTTTCATTATTGGTGCGCGGTCCAGTATCCACACGAAATGTGTGGTTGTTTGTTCATATTCGTGATTTTCAGTTTTCCTTTCTTCTCGTAATACATTTCATTTCGGGAATCTCATGTACTCTTACCTATACGCAGTTCATCCCATCGTCTACAAAATATCGCCACGATATCAGTAACTTATAGGTTTTTTCCGTCCCGTCCGGCTCTCTTTATGACGATTCCTGGCTGGTTTATAAAATTTATAGTTCTTTTCCAAAAACATCCTTTGCTTCTCGCAAATGAGTAAAGGGAGCCTGAAAAGGGACTCCATGAGAAGAATGCTGTAAAGTGTTGACAGCGGATTTAAAGGCTAGGCGTAAAGTATGGATAGTATTAGAGGAGGGCGTTGCACTATATATAACCTGCCCGGATGGGAAAGCGCGTTGGAACAGTTGTTTTCGCATATTGTGAAGTCCTGTAAACTCAACTTGGCCATAGATGCAGAGGCACCCGATTCCGACAACGAGGAATTCGAACTGGTCAGCTCTCTGGAAGGCTCCTTCAGCCGCGGGGAGCCTGCAAAAGTAAAAGCATTGCTCGTTGAGACTTCAGGAAACAACGCTGGACTAATAGAAATCAGGTTTATTGGCGGCAATCCTGAAGACGTAGAGGTCTTTGTAGAGATGCTTCATGATGTGGATGTTGCCGACGTGCATACCTTGATCGAATTTAAAACCATTGTTGTGCCGAGAACAATCAACGATGAGACATGGACAAAAAAAGAGGTCGCAGAATTCCTTGAGGAACTCAGGGAGGATCTGGAGTTCGATTACAGTAAAGTAGTTCTTCGGCCTAAAATCGAGAAAGGCGTCTTAAAAGTCGGTTGTACTTTGAAAGACTAGGGAAAAAGCATCACAAGCCGAGCATTACCTTCTACGGTGGCTTCTTTGTGCAATACGAAAGCCAATTCATACCTCATCGCGCCATGATTCACGATAGAAGTATCAGATTTATGTCGCCGAGAAAAAGGTTGGCTTGTGGCTGCAAGTGACATTTTGATTTCCGACTGGGCGGCCTTCTGGCCGATGAGAGCTTGGACGTGTCCTTCACCTGATACTCCTCGTCGCTGACATTTAACCAGAGGTGTTAATTTCCAAAAGAATATGTTACAAGTAGATTGCGGTGTACGACCCATAGTCTTCATTGCCATTTAACCTACGAAGCGTTGACTTCAGCCACTAAGTCGCGCCCTTGAGGGCGACCAAATATTAATGTTTCCGAGTTGAAAGGTTCATCCCCTATCGTCGTTCTTCTCACTCCCTTATCTACCATTTTGTCGGCATGATACGGGCGAAACTTATCGGGTGGCTCGGTTTATCTGAATGACTATCAGTCCTCGCGATGTCTTCCCGCACCTGATATGTGGCACAAATGGTCAACCATGCCTGATTCTCATGAAATTAAATGTCCAGCAGACTGTGTGCGAGTGAGATGTCCCCTACTACTCCTCAGAATTGAGAAATCGGAGCTGACGCTTCTACTGGTCCAGTGCGGCCCTCACCTTCCTGATCAGGTCACTTGGTGTCAAAGGCTTCTGGATAAAAACTGTATTCTTCTCAGTTAAGCCCCCGGAAGGAAAAATATCCTCAGCATAGCCGCTCATAAAAATAGCCTTCATGTCCGGGCAAAACTTGAGTATATCGTCATAGGCCTCCTTGCCGTTCTTATTAGGCATTATTCCGTCAAGTATGACCAATTTTATATCGTCCTTGTACACTTCGAATTTCCGGACAGCATCTTCTCCGTCAGCAGCCTCGATCACCTTGTAGCCATGGTGACTCAGCACTGCTTTTAACAGCGCTCTAAGGGAATCATCATCCTCTGCTATCAATATCGTCTCCGTTCCGCCTCTGATGAGCAGATCATCAGGTTTACTTTCTGCTTCCTCCTCCGCCTGCTCAGTTAGCGGCAGGTAAATCTTGAAGCTCGTCCCCTTTCCCACTTCACTATACACATTGATATAACCATTATGCTGTTTCACTATTCCATGTACAACAGCAAGCCCGAGGCCCGTCCCTTTGCCGCTCTCCTTCGTGGTGAAGAACGGCTCGAATATATGTGATCTGGTCTTAGCGTCCATACCACAGCCGGTATCTGAAATCGTCAGGACGGCATATTCTCCCGGACTGCCGTAGCCATGCATTTCGATATACTCTCTGTCCATTACAAAGGCCTCCATCGCGATGCTAAGTCTGCCGCCGCTAGGCATGGCGTCGCGCGCGTTTGCAACGAGATTTATCAGTATCTGGCTTATCTGGTTTATATCTGCAAAAATCACCAGGTTTTTATTGGCGAGATTATATTGAATGTCGATGTCCTCCCTCACAAGCCTGTGTAACATCTTCTCAAGACCCATGACTATCTCATGCAGATTGACAGGCCTCATGTTGAGCACCTGTTTTCTGCTGAATGCAAGAATCTGCTGAGTCATCGCCGCGCCGCGCAAACCTGCCGCCATAATTTGATTGGCATAGTGAGCAAGGGGATCGGACCTATCCATCTTCATCTGAAGCAGCCCGGCAAAGCCGACAATCGCGCTTAAAACATTGTTAAAGTCATGAGCTATACCGCCGGCAAGTTGTCCTATTCCTTCGAGTTTCTGAGACTGCCGGAGATGCTCTTCAAGTTTGCGGTGTTCTGTGATATCCCTCATGATATGCACACTACCTACCAGCCGTCCCGTTTCGTCATAAACAGGCGTTGTCCTCACTTCAAATAAGCTGCCATCGCGCGTGTCGCTGAACTCACTCCCTTCTTCCTTGCCACTTCTCAGTAATCTTGAATGAGGACAGTAATCAGGCGGCGCTGAGGTGCCATGGACAACCTCATAGCAGCGACGACCCACTAACTGCTCAGGAGTAGACCCAAAGCGCGCAGCCATCGCCTTGTTTACACGTTTGATGCGGTGTTTCACATCCAACAGAGCAATGAGATCAGAAACGGAATCGAAGGTTCGTTTCCATTCTTCGTTAGCGCTCACGATCTCTTTCTCCTGCCGTTTGCGTTCAGTGATATCAAGGATGGAGCCGTCCAGAATCCCTTCTTCGGGATAAAGATTCAACGACGTAAGACAATCCCGCACTCCGCGCTTTCCGTTGATCAGCTGAAACTCGAAATCAACAACTCGACCCTCGGCTTTGAGCATACGAATCATCTCCTCGCGTCGGCGGGGATCAATCTAAAAAATCACCGATGGTTTGCCGATCACCTCGTCACGGGTCCGACCAACGAGTTCGAGGAACTTTTCGTTGACATTTAGCATTTCGGATCCATCAATTCTTGTTCTAAACATGGCAATCTCCGAATTATTGAAGAGGTTATGGAATGCCCGCTCGCTCTCCAGTAACGCCTCTTCAGCCTTTCTCATTTCGGAAATATCACGCACTATTGCGATTGAAAGATTCGACCCGGGCGGGCCCAACAGAGCTAAACGTATGTCTACAGGAAATACGGTGCCATTCTTCCTCCGGTGCATCCCCTGAACATTTGAAGTTACTCCGAAACTTATGTTAGCGTGCACAGCCTGGACTTCATCGGCACTTAGTTCAACTTCGATGTCGGTTGTCAATAACTGCAGGAGCTCTTCCCGGCTATAGCCAAGAGCAAGAGAAGCCTGCCGGTTGCAGTCCACGATTCTATTGTCTGCGAGGTTGACGATGAATATAGCGTCGCCCGCACAGTCAATCAAATTTCTGAAGTAGCTCTCATTTTTTGCAGTGCCTCCGACGCATTTTCGCACTCCTTGTCTTGCTTCATGTTTCGCAATGCAGCATTTTCCATCCCTCGTTCAGACAATTCTCCTATAAGCTCTTCTTTTGTTTTGTCGTTATGATTCATGGCACTCTCAGAATTAAGTCTATGTTAAATGCTATCATGCCTCACAGCTGGACACAAGAATAGGTTTAATTGAGGCAGTTTCCCCTCACGTGCGGCGTTGAATGCAGATTAGAAATAGGATGGGTCCAATTTTATACTCCGCGTTTAGTCGAACGGAAGTCCTGGCGTGAAGCAAAAATCTTCCCGTTTGGTGTACTACATGGACTCCGCAAAGTACATCTCAGCGTAGGCATGCCTGTTTGAAGCGAAAATCTTGTGTCAGCTAAAAAACGGACGGGGAGGGGAGGTGCAGTCAAGATCGAAGGTTGCTTTGCGCACGGTTCGGGGACCGTGCATACTCCAGGGTAAAATAATATTAACAGGGAGGAAGCCGACAAGGGTATTAGCCCTCGTTGCTTTTTTTTCGGAACGTTACATTTTTGAGTGTTTCTTCAGGTTGCTCTTGCAGCCACAACATCGCACTTGCCGGACAGCTATAAGACTCACAGTTAAGGGTTGAAAGAAACGCTTCCAAAATATTTGTTATACCTGCTAATGCTCGATATCCTAATCCATACGGGACAGTTCAACGAGAGAAAACCAGCCTTGCGGATCCGAATACCACATGTCAATCCTCAACCCAGCCTCTTCCGCCATGGCTTCTGCCGATTCCCTGCTGAACTTTCTGCAGATCTCGGTATGTATCGTCTCACCTTTTTTCATTGTGACCGACACGCCGAGTCCATTAATTTCGATCGAGACGCTACGTTTTGCCAGAAGATGCATTTCGACCCGCTCCTTATCGGCATTGTAAAACGCGACGTGATCGAAATGGGAGGTGTCGAAATCTGCGTTCAGTTCTCTGTTCACCACATTCAGGACGTTCTTGTTGAATTCCGCTGTGACCCCCCTGCTGTCGTTATAGGCCCGCTCAAGCACCTTCGCCGGCTTTATCATGTCGATGCCGAGGAGAAACCGATCGCCGGTACCCATTATTCCAGCCACACGTTTCAGAAGGTCAATTCTCGCTTCATCTCCAAAGTTTCCGATTGTACTTCCAAAAAATACAAATAGTTTCTCCCGTCCTAACGGTATCTTCTCAATATGCTTTGTGAAATCGGCGACCATGCCGACTATCTTCAATTCGGGATAGACATTCACCAATTCAACCGACGACTCCACCAACGCCGATTCACTCACATCAACAGGTACATAACAGATGTCTGCCTGACGGGCCGTGAAGCATGCGTCGAGGAGCGTCCTGATCTTTAGATTGGAACCCGATCCGAATTCGACGATATCGGCCTCGCGAAAGTTCCGTACAATACGCGCCACAGAACTCTTCAGTATGGACAATTCCGTGCGTGTCTGGTAATACTCGGGCAGGTCGCAGATCGTCTCGAAGAGTTGAGAGCCATAGGCGTCATAGAAGTATTTGCTTGGGATGGACTTCTGAGAGGAAGCCAGACCCCGCAAGATGTCTCTCCTTAGGTCGCTATGGAACGTATCTCTCATATAGTTCATGATTTCGATGCGATCCGAAGCAAGGGCGCTATACATAAGCAAGGACCTCCTTTATCTGCAAGGCACAAACCTCACGATGTTTCTCGAACTCTTGATAATTTCGCCGAGCGCAGATACCGTCAGTTCTATATCGTTGACGGTGCTGCCGGATCCCAGGGATATCCTCACGGAACAGTGCGCCTCTTCCTCGGACAATCCCAGGGCAAGAAGTACATGTGAGGGGTTCGGAGAGCCGCTCTTGCACGCAGAACCCGAGGAAACCCGCACCCCATAGCGATCTAGGGCGAGTACGATCGACTCACCCCGAAGCCCCGGAAGGACAACGTTTAAGGTGTTTGGAAGCCTCTCTGTCGGGTGGCCGTTAACTTTCATATCAGGAACAAGCCCCTTAAGGGCTGACTCAAGCGAATCCCTGAGCGCGCGGACGCGCGCCATTTTTGAAAGCCACTCCGACATGAGCTCAGCGGCGTGGCCGAAGCCCGCAATGCCCAAGACGTTTTCTGTACCCGAGCGCATACCTAACTCCTGTCCACCGCCGTGCACGAGGCTCTCGAGCTCGACGCCTTTTGCCGTATAAAGTGCGCCAACGCCTTTTGGGCCATGGAGTTTGTGCGCCGATATGCTCAGCATATCGACACCGAGTTCGGCCACATTCACGGGGACTTTGCCGAACGCCTGCACGGCGTCCGTATGCATGAGTATCCCGACCTCGTGCGCCACGCGGGCAAGCTCTGCAATTGGCTCGATCGTGCCGGTTTCGTTATTGGCAAGCATCACGCTTATAAGGACCGTGTCGGACGTGAGCGCTTTCCTGGCATCGTCTGGGTCTACCATGCCCTTTGAATCCACCGACAGATAAGTTACCTTCGCCCCCAGGCGTTCAAGCCATTTAAGGGGCTCAAGCACCGAGGGGTGCTCTATCGCAGAGGTTATCACATGTGCTCTTTCCGGTCCTTTTCTAAATACCACTCCCTTTATGGCTAGGTTGTTGGCCTCCGAGCCGCTGCCGGTGAAGGTTATCCTCCTTGCGGTAATGCCGAGGGCCGCGGCTACCTTGCGGCGCGCCCCCTCCAGGATTTCTTTTGCCTGGTTGCCGGTTTTATGGATGCTTGATGGGTTTCCGTAGCTGGCCGCGATTTCATAGGTGAAAGTGGCCACCTCGGTGGCAAGTGCGGTTGTGGCGTTGTTGTCGAGGTAGACCTCGCACGTGGATGCGCCCGTTTCTTTTTCGGCGCCCAGGGTTTCTTCCTTTTCCCTTACGCTTATGGGCTCGCTTCCGTCACGGGCGGGCTCGATTTCGCAAAGAAGGCACTTATAGACTGGAAAACCGGAGATGGGGTCAAACTGCTCAAGATCCGTGAGACGGTTTACGTTTGCCTCCCGCCATTCATGCGGGCCGAGGGGGCCGCCGCCAGCGTGGTTTGCGTCCACTGCGCCGCGCATGATGTTGTCGGTTACCTTTGCCCTCATCAGCACGCTTCCCCGCGGGGTCATTATCCTCACCCTGTCGCCATTCTTTATACCGCGCACCTCCGCATCCTCAGTATTCATGAGCACACCCGGCTCGGGCCTTTCTTCATTTAAAATCTTTGTGCCGATGTGCTGGGTGTGAAAGCTGTTTTGCGAACGGCTTCCGGAATTGAAGACAAGCGGGAATGTTTCAAAGAGATCCGGCCTGCTAAGGGGGCCCTCGGCCGGCTCGGTATAAACGGGAAGGGGATCGTAGCCGTATTCCTCAAGCACGTTTGAGTGAATTTCGAACTTCCCCGTGGGCGTGTCGAATCCCGGCCTTCCGTCAGCCCTGAGGAGGCCTTTTTCCCACTTCCTATATTCCATCATCCTTGTTGGCACGCTTACCGTACCCCCGGCCTCCATCACCTGCTCATAGGTAAAGCCTGATCCATCAAGAACGTGTCTCAGAAGCGCCTCGCCCTCCTGTGGGTAGAGGTGGCCGTAGCCGAGCCTTTGGGCAAGCTCGGTCATGATGCGATAATCCGGCCTCGACTGGCCAAGCGGCTCTATGAGCGGCTCACGAATTTTAAAGAGAGGGCCGTACACCATGTAGCTCCTCCCTTCAAAGAATGTCGAGGCCGGCAGCACGATGTCTGCAAAGGCGGCGTCCGCGGTAAACTGCCTGTCTATGGTCACAAGGAACTCAAGTTCCGACAGCGTCTTTTTCCATATCTCCGGCTGCGGCCAGGAGGTGATGATGGACGCACCCTGTATTATGAGTGAGCGGATCTTGTAGGGCTTCCCCTCAAGCACCGATTGCGGAAGCGCAACGGCATGGGCCTCGTCGCGGTATTTTATGTAGAGGGGAAAGCGGTCCCGGCCAAGCCGTGGTCCGGTGTCCGGGTTTGCGACATGTCCGCTTCGGTTTATGGGGAAGGAGTTCCCCGGCATGCTAAAACACCTGCCTCCCGGGACGTCAAGCTGTCCCGAAAGGGCCCAGAGCACCAGGGACGCCCTTATAGACTGGACCCCGCTTCTGCTGTACTCGAGTCCTGTGTACATGAGCTGGGATGCGCCCTTGGCGCCGGCAAGCCTCCTTGCAAGCGAGACCACCTTTTCGGCGGGCACGCCTGTGATCTGCTCGACTGTTTCGGGCCTGAAGTGCTGCACATAGCGGGAGAAGTCGTCAAAGCCGTGCGCCCAGTCACGGACGAACCTCTCGTCATAAAGCTCCTCTTCTATAAGAACGTTACACAATCCCAGTGCCAGTGCGCCGTCCGTGCCGTGTCTGATGGGTATCCAGTCCGAACGCGGAAACCTCGCGGCCTGTGTCCTCCTAGGATCTATAACCACAATTGACGCGCCGCGGGCGTGGGCCTCGGAGATGCGCCTCATCTCTATGGGCGGCTGGTCCGTGGCCGGGTTTGTGCCCCATACTACGATCAGGTCCGAGTTTTCAATGTCGTTGAACATGTCAATGAGCATCTTCCCCGTGGTAAGGTGAGGGGCGATCATGCCGTAGGACACGTAGCAAAGCGCGCCGACACCCATTGTGTTGGGGGAGCCAAAGGGAAAGAGCACACTTGAGGCCGATGATACGGCCACGCCCCTGGGTTGAAATATGTCGCAAAGGGAAAGCTCAAACGTGCCCACCCCGGTGTATATCGCTACGGCCTCGGGGCCGTACTCACGCTTTATGGCGTTCAGTCTTTCCCTAATCTCTGTATATGCCTCATCCCAGCTGATGGGCACAAACTCGTATGTCCCCTTAGGGCCTTTTCTTCTTAGGGGGGTAAGCAGGCGGTTTTCAGAATAGACAATCTCTGGCGCATGTTCTCCCAATCGGCAGAGCATGCCCATCGGCGACCCCTCGTCGGGCCTGAGGCGGCTTATGCGACCCTGACTGTCGAACTCCACCACAACCCAACAGCCCGACGGGCAGATTCCGCAGATGCCCCGTTTCTCTTTTTGCTGAACTTTCATCTAAGCACCTCGTCCCACTTTTCGGAACAATTAATAATTTCACTTTATCACGATTGATGACCTGTGTGAACACATCTTCCGAAATTATTGGGGCCGCTCATAAAATCTCACATCTGTATTTTCCTGGTTTATGTGATATGCTTTTTTCGGGAGGCTGCTGCGGCGGATAAAGCGCTTTGATAGAACTAATAGGAGTATCGAAGACCTACGAGAACACGCGGGCGCTTTATACACTCGACCTTACTATACAGGCCGGCAAGACGACGGCGCTTATCGGTCCAAGCGGATGCGGAAAATCAACCCTCCTTCGTCTGATCATTGGACTGGTTCAACCCGATGGCGGCTTTATCCGGTTCAAAGACATCCCGATAACGCCGGAAACTGTATTGTCGCTTCGCCGCAAGATGGGCTATGTCATTCAGGAAGGCGGCCTTTTCCCTCACCTTACGGCATATGACAATATCACCTTGATGGCCCGCTATCTGGGGTGGAATTCAGACAAGATCAGAGAACGAGTCGCAGAGCTTACCGAGCTTTCCCGCTTCCCCTTTGGCGGCCTTACCCGTTATCCGCTTCAGCTCTCAGGGGGACAACGACAGCGCGTCAGCCTCATGCGTTCCCTGATGCTTGATCCGGAGGTGCTTCTGATGGACGAGCCACTCGGCGCACTCGATCCGATGATCCGGGCCGATCTACAAGAAGATCTGAAAAGGATCTTCCGGACTTTGAAAAAGACCGTTGTCCTCGTGACGCATGACATGGGCGAAGCGGGATTTTTCGGTGACACAATCATCTTGCTCCGTGACGGGAGGATAGTGCAATCCGGAAGACTAACCGAATTGCTAACTTCGCCGGCCGATCCCTTTGTCACGCAGTTCATAAATGCACAGCGCAGTCCCCTCGACGCACTCGGGAGAGATTCCTTATGAAAGCCTTCTTATATGTGATGCTCCCTATCTTGCTTCTCGTTGCCATTGTTGTGTCTGCGGAGAACAGTAAGCCCGATGTGAAAGTAGGATCGAAAAAATTCACGGAATCCGTCATACTCGGAGAAATCGTAACGGACCTGGCAAGGAACGCCGGAGCTACTGTGGTCCACAGGAGGGAACTTGGCGGCACGCGTGTGCTCTGGGATGCGTTGTTGAAAGGAGACATCGATATCTACCCTGAGTATACCGGCACAATAAGCAGAGAGATATTGGCCGGTAAGGGGATTACCGGCGAAACGGCGCTCCGCGAGGCATTGAAGAAACGCGGGATACTCATGACTCGGTCATTGGGGTTCAGCGACACTTACGCGATCGGGATGAAGAAGGAGACATGTAAGAAGCTGGGCATCAGCAGTATCTCAGATCTGCGGCGTTATTCCAACCTCAAGTTCGGATTCAGCAACGAATTTATGGACAGGGCCGATGGCTGGCCTGGCCTTCGCAATCAGTATGGTCTGCCGCAGAAGGGTGTATTCGGCATGGATCACGACCTTGCCTACCGCGGGCTCGAAAGCGGTTCGATTGATGCAACAGACCTCTACACCACCGACGCCGAGATCCGGCATTACGGTCTCGGTGTGTTGGAGGACGATCTTCACTTCTTCCCTTCCTATGACGCCGTGCTCCTCTACCGCTCGGATTTAGTTGAACGTGCGCCAAGCGTCATCGCCGCACTGCACCGTCTCGAGGGGAAGATCACCGAGGCCGAGATGATCAATATAAATGCGCTCGTTAAACTGGATAAGATCCCGGAAGACAGGGCGGCCGCCGATTTTCTTTCAGAACATCTTTCCGTGAATCCGGAGGTGATCCGAGAAACGGTTGTTGAAAGGATCTGGCGTCATACCACCGAACATCTTTATCTGGTTTCGATTTCTCTGTTGGCCGCGATCTTTTTTTCGATTCCCCTCGGCATCGTCGCCGCAAAAAAGGCACGTACAGGACAGATCATCATAGGGACCGTCGGGATCATCCAAACCATTCCTTCGCTGGCCTTGCTTGTATTCATGATACCTCTGATGGGTATCGGCGGCCCGCCTGCAATTGTGGCGCTGTTCCTTTATAGTCTTCTGCCGATCGTCAGGAACACATTCACCGGTCTGCGTGGTATCCCCCCTGATGTCCGCGAATCGGCCGAAGCGCTCGGATTACCGGCCGGCGCACGACTCAGACTGGTCGAAATGCCAATGGCCTCACGATCGATACTTGCCGGCATCAAGACATCGGCAGTAATCAACGTTGGGACCGCAACGCTCGGCGCGCTGATCGGTGCGGGTGGGTACGGACAGCCGATCCTTACCGGTATCCGGCTTGATAATACCGGGCTGATACTTCAGGGCGCAGTGCCAGCCGCGGCGCTCGCCCTGATTGTACAGGGTTTATTCGAACTGGCAGAAAGGATATTCGTGCCGAAGGGGCTGCGACTGAAATCTGAAGCATGATAGTTCGTATACCGTAGAAGTAGGGCGCATCTTGTCGCGGGCGGAGGAATGTTCAGCCTGCAGGCTCCTAATATTCCTTTATCGGCTTTATATTAAGCAGACGTCTGATTGTGACTATCTCTGCAATGTGATAGGCGTTGTGATCTGCTACAAGGAGGACCTCCCGAAAGACGGTGTAGTCCTTTGCATTGGGAATTGGTTTGAAGAAATCGGTCTTTGGATTCTTCACTATGCCCTTAAACGCTTCGAGATCGGCGCCGAATTTCTTGATAGTCCCTTTCCATTGGGCCACCGTCGCCACTTCGTCAGGCTTGGGCCAGTATCCTGCGGGAAATTCCGGCGAGACATGATCAGGGTTCCTGACAAATTCCAGGATGTCCCATTGCGCGATACGCATATGTTCAAGCAGGTGCCAGATCGTATAGCTCGCGTTCGGCAGCCTGCGGTTGATCTCCTTCAGGGGAAACCCAGAAACAGCATCGGCAAAGCCCATGTGGGCATTGCCGCCCTCCAATAGGGCGATTGACTGTTCCCGTATTATCTTCTCTGCATTCATAGGTAAATGGTCACTCTTTTAAAATAAACGTAGCAGAGGTCCGTACTTTTGTCAATCGCATAGAGGTTGACGATATCGAGGGATCAGTTGACAACGCATTATTATCTGTTATGGTTTGATTGATTCTCGCTGGTACTCGTGACCCAGAGCAGCTGCACAAACGGGCTTCGAGGGGCAACAGCAATAGAGTTGCAAGAACAAGGGCATGGAGAGCCTTATGAGAAGAGAAGAACTTTGCTCAATCCGGAAATTCGGCGGAGGCACGAACATGGTACACACGCATGTCACTGACCGCCACTCAAGAGACACATCGCCATGACGGATGCATATCCTCCCCTCAAATCGCCCCTCTCTTCGACCGCCTCAGTGTTTCCAACGCTGAAGCCGGCACAGATCGAGCGCCTGGCTGCGCAGGGACGTGTCCGTAAGGTTCAGCCCGGAGAGGTACTCGTCGAGGCTGGAGAGAAGGGCGCGCCATTGTTTGTCATCATGACAGCTCAGGTGGAGGTCGTCCAGCCTTCGGGGAGTGTCGAGAAACCGGTGGCCTTGTTTCTGCCGGGGCAGTTCACTGGGGAAATCAGCATCCTGTCTGGACGCCCCATTCTGGTTCGGGTGCGGGCGAAAGAAGCAGGCGAGGTGATCGAGATCGATCGGGAACACCTGCTTCAATTGGTGCAAGCGGACAGCGAGCTAAGCGACATCTTCATGCGCGCCTTTATCCTCCGCCGGGTAGAATTGATTCTTCAGGAGATCGGAGATGTCGTGGTTCTCGGCTCAGACCATTCGCCCGGCACACTTCGCATAAGACAATTTCTTGGACGTAACGGGCATCCCCACTCGTACATCGATCTCGACCGTGACGCCGGTGTCCAGAACCTGCTGGATCATTTTCATGTCGCCGTGAACGATGTTCCGGTGGTGATCTGCCGCGGCGATATGGTGCTTCGGAACCCCACCAACGACCAGATCGCCGAGGGCCTCGGCTTCAACGAGGCTATCGACCAAACGGCCGTGCGTGACGTTGTGATCGTTGGCGCTGGACCTGCAGGACTCGCGGCTGCCGTGTATGCCGCTTCGGAAGGGCTGGACGTCCTGGTGCTGGAAGAGAACGCGCCCGGGGGGCAGGCAGGTTCGAGTTCGAAGATCGAGAACTACCTCGGCTTTCCTACGGGCATTTCAGGACAGGAGCTCGCAACACGCGCGTACACACAGGCGCAGAAATTTGGCGCCCAAGTGATGATTGCGAAAGGCGCCAAGATGCTCAAGTGCGATCGCAAACCTTACGCTATAGAGATTGACCATGGTTCGCCTGCGCAGGCGCGCTCGGTTATCATTGCGACCGGCGCACAGTATAGAAAGCTGCCTGTCGAGAACCTGTCGCTGTTCGAGGGCTCAGGCGTTTATTACGCGGCGACATACGTCGAGTCACAGTTGTGCGGTGGTGAAGAAGTGATCGTCGTGGGCGGGGGAAACTCCGCGGGGCAGGCCGCTGTGTTTCTTGCGCAAACCGTAAAACGTGTTCACTTGCTTGTCCGCTCCGACGGGCTGGCAAGCAGCATGTCACGCTATCTGAGCCGCCGCATTGAGGAGACTCCTGCCATCGTCTTACGATTGCAGACAGAAATCACAGCGCTCACGGGAGGCGACCACCTTGAGCGCGTGCGATGGCGGGATAGCAAAACGAATACGGTCGAGACTCACGATGTTCGCCATGTTTTCGTTATGACCGGCGCGACGCCGAACACGCGGTGGCTCGGTGGGTGTGTCGCACTCGACGATAAAGGGTTCATCAAGACGGGTCCCGACCTGTCAAAAGAAGACTTGACGGCGGCGCGTTGGCCACTGCTCCGGAGTCCACATCTGCTCGAAACGAGCTTACCCGGAGTGTTCGCCGTCGGCGATGTCCGCAGCGGCAACGTCAAACGCGTGGCAGCGGCGGTTGGCGAGGGATCAATTGCGATCGCCTTCGTTCATCAGGCTCTGCACGAATAGAGAAGAAGAGGAAGGAAAAAATGTCAGCTATTAGAGGAGTCCCAAACATGACCTGCACGCGCGTGACTGCACCGACACAATTCATAGAGGCAAACAGAATCCGCTTCGCTTACCGGCGTTCCGCAAACAAGATGGAGTGCCGCTTCTTTTACGGGTCTGCCGGAAACAGTACGCGCTAAGGAGAAGGGAAACATGACAATTCTTCGAGAGTCTGCGGCTTGACGATATTAGTGATGTAGGACCTGAACATGACCTCATTCCACAGCTGGACTTTAATCAGTAAGTCATAATTTTTTGGACGGCACACCCGCAAATCAATCACGGTCATCCTTTTTTGAATCTATGGCTTTGTCAGCGGCGAACCTTTGCCTTTTCTTAAGCGCTCGCTCAAGCGCTCCATAAGCACGTAGAATACAGGCACAAACGGTATGGCCAGAAGCGTTGAAGAGAGCATGCCGCCGAACACGACTGTCCCGATGGCTCGCTGACTGGCGGAACCAGCCCCGAAGGCCACAACGAGCGGCACAACACCCAATATGAAAGCAAATGAGGTCATGACGATGGGACGGAAACGGCGGCGGGTCGCCTCTATCGCTGCTTCGGTTATGGATTTTCCTTCCTTACGCAAGTCCCGGGCGAACTCGACGATTAAAATGGCGTTTTTGCTTGAAAGGGCGATCATCAGCACCAGGCCCACCTGCGTGTAAAGGTTGTTATCGTAGCCTCGCACGATAAGGGCAAGCAGGACTCCGGTAAGCGCGATGGGAACAACCAGGACGACTGCCGCAGGCGATGTCCAGCTCTCGTATAAGGCCGCCAGAACCAAATACACAAAAATGATGGAGAGGGCATAAATGAAGTAAGCCTGGTTGCCGACCTTTTTTTCCTGGAAGCTCGAGGACGTCCAGTCGTACGCCATCCCCTCCGGTAGTTTCTGCGCGGCTGTCCGTTCCATGAAAGCCAGGCCCTGGCCGGAGCTGAATCCGGGGGCCGCTGAGCCGAAAATTGCCGCTGCCGGATAGAGATTGTAGCGCGTTATCAATTCGGAACCCTGAACCGATTTTACATCGAGCAGTGCCCCCATAGGCACCATTTCGCCATTGGAATTTCCGACATACAAATTCTTTATGTGCTCAGGTGAGAGGCGGTAGCGGTCGTCAGCCTGGACGTATACCTGAAATACCTGGTTGTATTTGTTGAACAGGTTTACGAATGAGGAGCCCAGATAAGACTGAAGGGTGTTGAACACATTCGCCACAGGCACCTGAAAAGCCTCTGCTTTCGTCCTATCTATGTTCAGATAGAGCTGCGGGTTGCCAACGTTTAATGTGCTTTGCAGACCCTTCAGGCCCGGTTGAGAATTCCCCGAACGGACGAGTTCGTCCGTTGCGACCCTTAGCTGGTCCATGCCTAAGCCGCCCCGGTCTTCCACCATCATCTGGAAACCGCCCGTCTGCCCCAGTCCCCGGATCGGCGGAGGGATTGCCACAAAGGCCAGTGCTTCCTCGATGCCCGAGAGCTCACGGTTTATGTTGGAGATAATAACGTCCTGACTCAAAGCGGTGCCGCGTACGCTCCAGTCCTTGTACGCGAAGAACGTCGACGAAACGTTGGAGACGTTGGCGAAGTCCAGGACCGAGAAGCTGCCTATGGTTACCCAGGCGGCGACTCCCGGGGTCTTTCTTAGAATGGAATTGACTTTGTCAGCCACCCGCTGCAGTCGCGGCTGTGAGGCGCCGGGAGGCAGTATCGTCACCAAAATGGCATAGCCCTGGTCCTCGGTCGGGAGAAACCCGGTCGGCCTGCTTAAAAAAAACAAAAATGAAACGGTGACGATACCCGCAAAAACGATTGCAAAGAGACCGGGGAGTTTCACCATCCGGGTGACGACCCCTATATAGAAATTAGACAAACTCTGAAAGGCCCTGTTGAATCCTCGGAAAAACCAGTTTGGCGGTTTTTCTCCGCACGGCCTCAGCCATAAAGCGCACTGCGCAGGTTTTAGGGTAAGCGCGTTTAGGGCGCTGATAATGGTCGTGGCGGCTATCACAAGCGCGAACTGGCGAAAGATCTGACCGGTGAGGCCCGGAAGGAATGAAGCAGGCAGGAAGACCGAAACAAGGGCGAGAGTAATCCCCATAATGGGCCCCGTCAGTTCCTGCATTGCCTTGATCGTGGCCTCTCTTGGCGGCATACCCTGTTCTATGTAGTAAGAGCTGTTTTCCACGATGATAATTGCGTCGTCCACTACAATGCCTATGACCAGGACCAGCGCAAACAGAGTCATCAGGTTTATGGTGAAACCGAGCGCGGCTATGGCTATAAAGGCGCCGAGGATGGTGACCGGAACGGTAGTGGCCGGAACCAGCATGCCCCTGAAACTTTGAAGAAACACAACGATCACGATGAGCACAAGAATGCCCGCTATGATCAGGGTTTCATATACCTTGGATATGGCCTCTCTGACAAAAATGGTGGTGTCGTATGGAATGGCATATTTCAGACCTGCGGGAAAAGTCTTGCTCATGTCGGCAATGGCCTTATAAACGCCGTCTGCCACGGCGATGGCATTGGCATCCGGCAGGGCGAACACTACGAGCAGCGCGGTTTTATGGCCTGTAGCCCAGGCAAAATTATTGAAGTTCTGCCGGCTCAACTCCACTTTCGCGATATCGCGCAGGCGTACGATCTGCGAAGAAGGACCGACAGCAGTCTTGATAATGATGCTCTCAAAATCGCTTTCACTCGAAAGTCTGCCAAGGGCGGTTATCGTGAGCTGGAAAGGTTGATTCTCCGGCACCGGCGGGACGCCCAACTGACCGGCGGCAACTTCGGCGTTCTGGCCCTGTATGGCTGCTACTACGTCTGATGTCTTAAGACCGAAGGTCTGGAGTCTCCCGGGGTCCAGCCATACCCTCATACTGTAAGGACCGGCGCCAAAGACCCTCATCTGGCCGACGCCGGGCAGCCGCGCAAGAGGGTTTTGCAGATTTATTATGGCGTAGTTGGACAGAAATGTCTCGTCGAAACGGTCATCGTCGGAGTAAAGGTTTACCACCAGAAGGATATTTGGTGAGACTTTCTTGACCGTGACCCCCTGCGCCTGAGCGCCTCCGGGGAGCTGGGACAAAGAGCCGTTTACGAGGTTTTGCACCAGCGAAGTCGAAGTATTCAGGTCTGTCCCGATATCGAAGGTAATCGTAAGGGCATAAGAGCCGTCGCTGCCGCTGGTGGAAGACATATAGATGGCCCCTTCCACACCGTTCACGGCTTGTTCAATCGGCGTCGCGATAGTGGCCGCCACAACTTCCGCGCTTGCTCCCGGATAACGGGTTGTAACTTGGATGGTCGGAGGGACGATCTGCGGATACTGGGCCACCGGCAGGCGGTTGAGGAAGATGATCCCGATGAGTACAGTCACTATCGCTATAACGTTGGCGAAAATGGGACGATCTATAAAAAATTTGGAGATCACTGGTTCCCCTTCATGGGCGCATTTTCCCGCTCGGGGGTGACCCTGCTCCCCGGGCGAGCTTTCAATAAAGCGCTGACAACAATCCTCTCGTTTCCCGCAAGCCCCTCCTCAATGACGCGCAGGTTTCCCTCAAGGGTACCGGTTTTGACGCTGCGGCGCTCGACGATATCTTGCGGGCTGACAACGAGCACGTAAGTGCCCTGTTGGTCGTTGCCCACTGCCGTGGCCGGTACGAGCATTGCCACCCTGCTCTCTAAAGGTACGCGCACACGCGCATATAAACCCGGCATGATTTTGCCGGCATCGTTTGGGAAGATCCCCCTCATCAGAAGGGTCCCGGTTGTGGAAGAGACGCTGATCGATGCAAAGTCGAGGCGGCCGCTGTAAGGATATCCGTCTTCACCGGTTATGCCGGCGAAGACCGGCCATTTGCCGGCATCGTTTTTTCCAGGCATCCAGTGCGTACTTTTCATAAGACGGGCAAGGTCCGTATCGCTGACTGTGAAATACACGTAGATCGGATCTATCTGGCTCATTTGGGCGAGGTTGGTGTTTGCCGCCGAGGAACCTACAAGGTTGCCGGGGTCCTGGAGCCTTCGATCGATCCTGCCGTCAATAGGGGCAGTGACCCGCGTGTAGCCCAGATTAAGCCTGGCCAGTTCCTCGTTCGCCACCGCTGTCTTTAGGTTGGCCTCGGCCGAATCCCGTTGATATCGCCAGTTGTCTACATCGGATTGCGAAGCAGCCTTGTCAGGCAAAAGATTCGAGTAGCGGGTGAATTGACTTTGTGCATATTTGAGCTGGGCTTTTTGCGTTAAAACCTGCCCCTCGGCCTGCTTCAGACTGTCTATGTAAGTGTCCTCCTGAATCTGAAAAAGCAGCTGTCCTTTTTTCACCATCTGCCCATCGTGGAAGAACACTTTGTCCAGATATCCCGCGACTCTGGCCACAAGCTGTATTGTATTGACAGCCTGCGTATTGCCTGTCGGTTCGAGATAGTAGGTGACCTTACGCTCTAGCGGCTGAATGACGGATACCTTTGGGGGAGGAGGCGGGGCCTGAGGTTTTTTCCCTTTGCAGCCGGCAAGGAGAAAACAGATGCAGAAACACAGAAACACAGAGAAAGAAAGTGAACGGTGAATAATAAAAAGTGAATCGTTAAGGCTGAAAAAGGTCCATTTTTTTTGTTTTGTATTATTCACTTTTCACCTTTCACTTTTCACGTTTTTTGGCTCAGGCGGATTATAAGACGCGGGAGCAAGCAAGTTGCCCCAGTCGGTACGTTTTTCCATTTCCTCTTTTACAGTAAGCGGCACCAACTCCTTCCCCTCCCTTGTCTCCCAGCCCCCGCCGAGCGCCCTGTAAACTCCCACGAGACCATGTGAAATGTCTCCCAGGGTTACAGCGAGGCTGTCTTGTTCACTAAGGAGGCTCTGCTGGGCGATCAGCACCGCTGTGAAATCCTTGATGCCTTCCCGATATTGCTTCACCGCAAGGTCGAGAGAACTTTTAGCTGACTGCGCACTTTGGGCCAGAAAAAAGGCCCGTTCCTGGGCCCTAAGGAAAGCAGCCAGATTGTCCTCAACCTCCTGTTGTGCCTTCAACACAGTGTTCTGATAGGTAATGAGCAGTTCCTGTAATTTCGCATCCTGAAAACGAACGTTGTTTGTGATCTGGCCATAATTGAAGATATTCCACTGGAAAGACGGGCCGATCTGGTAGGTGCGGCTTTTCCACCGAAAGATATCGCTAAGCTCCGATCCTGCGGCATTGCTTGACTGAAAGCCAAATGTTCCGTTCAACGACAAGGCGGGATAAAGGGCGGCTTTGGCCACGCCGATCTGGGCAGATTGGGCGGCTGCCTGGTATTCCGCGCTACGGATATCCGGACGACGGCGAAGCAGATCTGCGGGTATACCCGCAGCTATATCGGATGGCGAAACAGGAATTTCTGACTCACCTTTAAGAATATCCTCCAAATTGTTCGGCGCCATGCCCAGCAATACGCAAAGCGCGTCTTTTTGCTGCTTCAGCTGGGCGTCAAGGGAAGGAATGGAAGCCATGGTATTGTTGAGTTCTGTCTTGGCCTGCTCCACGTCAAGTTGTGAGGCGATGCCGTTACGGAACCTTGCTTCAGCGATCTTGAGACTCTCTTTTTGGGTTTCAACATTTTGACGGGCAATGCCTATGCGTTTTTCGAGAGTTCGAATATTAATATATGAATTGGCAACGTCCGCAGTAAGACTCACAAGCGCGTTATCGTAATCAGCTGCAGTTGCAAGCCAGGCGGCATTGGCCGACTCAATCGCCCTCCTGAACTTCCCCCAGAAGTCGAGTTCCCAACTGGCACTCACCCCAATCTGGGCCTCATTATATTCAACCGGCCCTAAGGCGAGAGCCGACGATCTGCTCGTCCTGTGATGATCAAGAGAACCGCCGGCCTGCTGGGTCTGGGGGAAAAATCTGCCTGCGGCAATCCCCAGTTGGGCCCTCGCTTCGAGTAATCTCACGCCGGCAATCCTGAGGGAGAGGTTTTCGTCGTAAGCCCGGTCAATTATTCTGTTTAAGACCGGGTCATTGAATGTCTGCCACCAATTGCGATAGCCCGCTGTCTCGCTCTTGACCCTCTCATCTCCAGACTCGGTCCAGGCCGACGAAACCGCAACGGCGGGACGTCGAAAATCGGGACCGACCATGCAGCCGGATACTAGTACGCTTAAGACCGCCGCAATACCATAAAGGACAGAAAACGGTTTGTCCATAGAGCGAAGGAGCATAGACCTCAGCCTCCCCAGTTGCGCCTAAAATTCAGAAATTCATTAGGTCAAAGGAACCTATCAAAATGATATCATGCCCCCAAAAAGAGTCAAGGGCGCATTACCTCTGTGTGCATTTCTGGCAGTAGCAAGGTTGACATTATTCATGTGCCTGCTACTATTTGAAGAAGGAAAACCTTAAGGAGGTACAACATGGCAAACCCCTTTGTTCACATTGAATTGCATACGAAAGACGTTGAGAAGTCAAAAAAGTTTTACACGGGTATGTTCGACTGGAAGCTAGAGGAATTTCCCGGCATGGACTACACGATAATCAAAGTCGGAGATGGAACGGGCGGAGGAATGATGAAGAACCCCATGCCTGGCGATCCCGACAACTGGCTTCCGTATATCATGGTTGATGACGTAGAAGCATCAACGAAGAAAGCGACGTCGCTCGGAGCCGTCATTGCCAAGGATATCACAGAGGTTCCGGACATGGGGTGGTTCAGCGTGATTATCGATCCGACTGGTGCGGCTTTTGGACTCTGGCAGTCGAAGACAGTCAAGATGTGATTTTCTGCGGCTGACACGCTCTTTCCCAGTCACCGTACAAATATAAGGAGAATGCCATGACCAATCAAAACCGTCCTTACGAACCCCTGACGTCGCAAAACGCGGCGCTCGTCCTCGTCGATCATCAGGTCGGCCTCATGACAGGCGTCCGCGACTATTCGACCGGAGAGCTGAAACACAACGTAGTAGCGCTGGCCAGAGCCGCAAAAGCGCTGAAATTGCCGATTGTCGTCACCACGACAGCGAGAGACAGCATGTGGGGCCCGACGTTCCCCGAACTCGTCGAAGCGCTGCCGGGCATCGAGATCATCGACCGTTCGTCGGTCAACGCTTTCGACGACGCGCGCGTAGCGCGTGCCATCGAGGCGACCGGCCGCAAGAAGCTGATCTTCGCCGGCATCTCTCTCGAAGTCTGCGCGGCTTTCCCGGCCATCACAGCCGTGGGCAAAGGGCTCGACGCTTATGTGGCGGTCGATGCCTCGGGAACGTTCAGCGAGACCAAGCGCCAAGTCGGGCTCCTCCGCATGTTGCAGGCGGGCGTCATCGTCTCTGACTACGCAACCCTGATGGTGGAAATACTCAAGGACAATGCGCGGCCGGAAGCCGGCGAGGTCTACGGGGCTATGGACATGCCCTGGGCGAAGCTTGTCGGCCAGATCTCCCGCGCCTACGGAAAGTAAACGACTGGCGGAAAGCCGACGTGCTCAACGCCGGCATCCTCGGATTCATGGTAAGTAGCTAGACAGGGAGGTCTCATGGACATGAAGTCAGCTGAAGAAAGCAAAGCATTAGTTCAGAAGGCATTCGATACGCTCTTTAACAAGCGTGATTACGCGAAAGCGGCGGAGTTCTGGTCAGAGACTTATATTCAACACAGTGCCCACATAGAGCCTGGGCGAGACGGTTTGTTCAACCTCATCCGCAGCCTCCCGGACACGCTGCGTTATGAGAACGCTCGCATCCTGGCAGAGGACGACTATGTGATGCTGCACGGGCGGTTTAGTGGACACGGCCGCCCCCGAGCATGGATTGCTGCCGACATTGTGAGGCTAGAAGGGGGACGCCTGGCGGAACATTGGGATGTACTGCAGGACGAAGCCACCAAGGACGAATCAAAAAGCGGTCTGCCGATGTTTGGCACTTCATTCGCTGAACCCGGTTATCAACCCGCACCCGGTGCCGCACCATTGACGATAGAGGAAGCGCGAACGATCGTGGCGCCGCTGTATGAGGCGTTGAACGAACCCGCCAAGAAGGATGTGGCTTCCTTGTTGGCCAAGGCGACTAATCCTGATTACCGATCATATTCGACAAATGAGGACTGCCTTACGCGCGACCAACTAGTCGAAGTATTTAAGATGCTAGGCTCGGCCGTCCCGGATTTGCGCTGGACAATTGAGGATATCCAGACGTTCGGCGATCAAATCGTGGTGCGTGGTAAAGCGACCGGGACACCCAAAGGGGAGTTGTGGGGAGCGAAACCGACGGGCAAGAGATTTAACACAATGGCGATTGATATATTCACCGTGAAAAACGGCAAGCTGGCTTCCGCTTATCACGTTGAGAACTGGATGGGAGCATTGGAGCAGATTGGCAAGTAGGGGCAACTGCGGGTGAATATGCAGCGATCTCAATAACTGTTATTATATGAGGACCTCCTCAAAAATGTTCTCTCCGACCCCGCCCTTTACTCTCGACCCCTCGAAAACTTGCACCCAGCGGCTCCCAGGCGCTTACCTGCCAGTTATCCAGTTTTCCTTCATCTGCAACCCATGGCGGCAGTTTAATGAGAAAGAAGGCTGCCAGCCCGTTGGCGTATGGTTCGTACATTGCCCGCAATTTGGCCAATGGCTCGTCAGCGGCTTCTCCCTCATTAAACTTCAGGCCTGCATCCGCTAAAATTGTGTGCAATCGTGCAAGCATGTCCGGAGACAGCCGATCATGCGATGGCTTTACGGGTGGTCTGTTAAATACAAGAGAAAGGTCGACGACAGCGTGGCGGGCAATAGCAAATGTCAGTTCAGCCTGCCTCTTGCAACTTCCCTCCACACCTACCATTACCAGCGCGCAGGTGTCGAGGACCGCAGTAAGGGCACCGAGCCACGACTGATTATCGTGCTGAGATCTGAAATAGGCCAGCACCGGGTAAGAGATATGGCCTTCGAGAAGTTCAGCAGACCAAGTCTCCCACTCCAGGAGCAGTTGCCTGAGGGCCTCCATGCCATGCGCGTCAGCGTGGCGGCGCAGAATTTCTGCGGCACAAGGAGGGGAACCCGCCCTGGCATCAAGGAGTGAGATGCTCACTTCCCGCCGGGCAAAGGACTGGTTTAGGGCTGGAATGTAACTGATAACAAGGGCCAGAAACCCAAACCCCAGCCCCGCTTCAAGCACCGTAAGAAAGCGCGCCACTCCACTGCTGGGAAACACATCTCCCAACCCAAGGGTGAAAAAAGTTGTGCCACTCATGTACAGGTCAGTAAGAAAGCCCCCGTCCCCCACGGTCGCACGGACCTGTGAGCCGATAGCCCAGTGTAGCGATGCAAAACCGATGATCAGGCAGATGACCCAAAAACCTATCATAAGAAGATTGCAAAGGGGGCCGAAGAAACTCAAACAAGTTTCACGAAATTTCTCCGGAACGAGGCTGGTGACCGTCCCCCGCCAGGAACGCCAGAAGAACCGGAAAAGGTATCTGCTGAGGCGGAACCGGCGGGTCACCCGGCGTGGAAGTACAATGGTCTCGAATCCTTCCCATAGGATGACCATAACCAGAAACACCCCAACTATCGCCGCCACTACTTGCATCGCATAATTGTACCACACCACAAGTTAAAATAAGGACGCACTCGCTATGTAGGGGATACTGAGAACTGACTTAAGAGCAACCATGTGGTTGTCCTACTTTATCCCGACAAGACTGAAATAGTCGCAAAGAGAAGTTTGTATGGCCTGCTGAATCCCTTATTTTTTTATGAACACGCGAATCATTTCGGAATGAAGCTGTTAACGTTGACTAGAATGGTCTCTCTGCAGACTATAGGGAGTACAGGTTAACCAGATCGACTCATAAAATCTGTTCGTTATTTCCCGTACTTTGCAAACGAGAATAATTATTTTTGTTTGTACTGTGCACACAGTTGCGGCAATCTGAACCTGTTGGCTCCTGTGAGAAACAGCTTTTGAGACAGTAAAAAAGGAGGGACAAAAAAAGTTTCCCGGAAGTAAACGCAATTTGGCCTCTTGTTTTGTCCTGTGCATTTTATATTGCCCTCCTCAAATCATGAATATAGCACGAGCTGTGCCAAGTGGAAAGCCATTATGAAGAAAAGTTATTCGATAGTTTCATGTATAGCCAAGTCATTGAAATAGAACTCGCAGTAACAAACTTGAAACTCTGAATAGCAAAAATCTGACGAAAAACTGGTTTAGTCTGACACAAATCTGACGAAAGGCTATTCCTTGATGACATAGTGAGTTGACCTCCCGGAGCCTCTCTGCTCAATAAGCGCTAACTCCATAAGCCTCTTGAAATCCCGATTTGCCGTGTCTCTGGTTATTCCGAATTCCCTTGTGCATTCTTCGCTGGATATCCTTGAATGATCGAGAATATATTTGAGAATGTCTTTTTGTCTTGTCGTGAGCTGATTCAGCCTATCCGAAGGAATTTCAAAGACAACATTCAGCTTGCTCGGCTTGAGCTTAAGGATATCCTCAGGCCCGTAGAATGTGACCGTGAAATAACCGGATTCATAATCGATTGAAGGGGGCTTGAGGCCGTAATTCACCATCATGTCGTGCATCCTCTTAAATCCGCCGCCGCGCTCTTCCATAAACTTCGAGTCAAAAAGAGCGCTGGCTATAATCTAATTTCTGGATTTGGGCCGATATTTAAAAGCTCTTACCATTTCAAGGGTCAACGGTTCCGGCAAAAGGCCGGGGCTTGCTATAACTATCCTATCAGAGAAAATCTGGACCATTATAGCCGCACCTGATATGACGTAATCCCTATGTGCAAGGGCATTTATTACTGCTTCTCTTAGTGCCTCGATGGGGTATTCGGAAATCTGGACTCTTGAAAACCCCTCAATACGTGCGGCGGTCTTCATGTTTTTGAGAAAGAATGCCTCGGCGCCCTTGACCAGATCAAAAATGGCGCCCATAATCTCTTTCTGATCGATAGTGTTTCCGGGCTCAGTACCTTGAAATGCATCCGCTTTAATCTTGCTTTGAGGGAGATATGATTGAGGATGTTTACCAAACAGAAGCAACCCGGCCACGGTCGGGACCAATAGATTTCTATGCGGCAAGAAATGGAGCATGCTCCTCTTTCTGAGGAGGTCTATTATCTCAGCCTTGCCCTTAAGCTTAAGCCCTGCCGCCTTGAAAAACGCGTCGGCATCTTTCAGCGAGATTTCATTCTCCGGCGCGTTCATTATTGGTTTCTTGTCGTAATTAGAGGAAGTCTTATCAGGCTCTACGGTGCTTTTTCCTGTCGGGATCTCAATGTCATGCTTCTTCTTGAGATAATGACTCAGGCCTTTACGAGTCCAATCTTTCAGCTCTATGTAATTTTCAAATCTCTTGTAGCTGTATCCCCGATGCCCCTTGAATTCTTTCAACAGGTCTTTCAACTTCTCGTCTCTTCCAGTGTCTGTCTTGCCTTTGAGGAACACAAGGATATATTTGTCATCGGCCTTTGCCTGTCTATATTCCCTTTCAGTCGGTGACAGACCGTCCTCTTCGGGTGTCCCGTATTCGTTTCCGAATATGCCTATGTAAAGATCGCACTCCTTCAGTTTTTCCAGGTATGCTTTTCTTGAAGGCACTGCCATAGGAGGAAACCCTTCCCACATCTCGACATCGAAATAACGGTTCAAAAACTCATTATCCGTAATCGCCTCCTTAACAGCGAGGCGTTCATTCATGAGTTCCTTTAAGGTTGAGCTTATGAATATCTTAATCTTCTTCATTTACTTTCGATAGAATGTAACAGTTTTAAATCTAAGTTTTCAAATAGGATATAGTCTCAGTGTGCCTGGCGGAGCTTTACCTAAGCATAGCAGAAGGCTTTAAGGATAATGTACAAGCTAGAAGGACGGCAGCTCATGCCTTCTCCAGAGTTTTCCGATTTCCACTGTAGCAGAATCGTAGCAGATTTCTGCTCTTAAGGCAGAAAATACGGAAAAACCGGAAATTATAGAATCAGAGTTTCTTAAACAAAATCATTGAGTTAAGCCCAAATCGTTGCCAGTAGCCCATCTGTTAATAATGCCCGCTTCGCCCTTTCAAGGCGGTAACGCGGGTTCGAATCCCGCTGGGGACGCCAACGTTACTCTCAGCAAAAAAAAACTTGCTGAGTTCATGTTTGATGGACCTATGGGAACTATATTCCTGTAGGTCCATCTTGATACCGCCCGTCTTTTCACCGTCACACCAGCTTTGTTTGCATCTTCAATGTCAACTATTTTTTTAAGTAAGATTTAAAGATTACCGATCTCCCGTTCAAGGCGTTCATACGGGAGATTGTCCATACGACGCACGTTACAATCGTAAGAGAGTATGGTTTATGTGAGCTTCTCTGTATGCACTCTTCAGACTATCCGCAAGCCCTGCCTTTTAAACTGAAGAAGAATTTCAGAGTCTTTTTAACCTTCTCTGAAAATATTTTCCCGGAAAAAAAAGACCCGACAACCTTCTTGTTTATCTCTCCGAGTGTTGGATAGGGATGAACGCTGCCCGCCAGGGTCGAAAGATTGACATTGCCATTCATTACCGCCACCCATTCGCTTATCAGTTCTCCCGCATGGGGACCGAGGATTTGAACACCTATGGGTTTTTCCTTTTCGTCAAGGAGCATTTTGATCCTTCCCACCTCTTCCCCCTCCGCAAGACTGCGGTCGTTTGCCCTGAACTCCTCCGTCCAGGCCGAATATTCTATCCCCGCAGCTTTCGCCATTGCTTCATTCATGCCGATGTTCGCAAGTTCCGGATCAGTATAGGTGCACCAGGGCAGATTGCTAAAATCAGCTTTTCTGGGCAGGTGGAAGATGGCGTTGCTGACGACAATGCTTCCCTCATATCCTGCGGCATGGGTAAAGAGGTATTTGCCATTGACGTCGCCGATCGCATAAATGTGTTTATGATTAGTCATCATGCGGTCATTGACCTTAATGCCTCTCTTATCGAAATCCACGCCAATTTCTTTCAGCCCCAAACCTTCCACATTGGCGTCCCTTCCTATAGCGACAAGAATGGTTTCGGCGCGGAGGGCAACCGAAGTGCCTTCGGCGGTCTTGATGACGACCTCCCGTTCGCTGCCCAAATCCTGTGTGCTTTCAATAGAGGCTTTCAGATAGAAGGTCACGCCCTCTTTGCTTAACACATTCATCACCAGATCCGCCATATCCCTGTCTTCTTTATGAAGGATCTGATCAGGACGCTGGATGACCGTAACCTTTGTCCCAAGACGGGCAAAGGCCTGCGCCATCTCCGTGCCGATGGGGCCTCCGCCTAAAATGATCATGGATTTCGGAAGTTTTTCCATAGAGAAGATCTGCCTGTTGGTGACATAAGGGGTCTTGTTCAACCCCTTTATCGGCGGAACTGAAGGGGAAGAGCCCGTTGCGATGACCCAGTTCTTTGCCGAATAGGTTTTTCCATTCAGACGAATGGAATGTTCATCGGTGAAGGTCGATTCCCCGAATTCAACTTTAGCGCCGAGTTTGCAAAAGCGCTCCTCGGAATCATGCTTTTGGATAATGCCTATGACATGCTGAATTCTCTTTGTCACGTCTCTGAAGTCCACAGGCGGAAGCTCCACCTCCGGAAGACCGAAATATCCCGCTTTTTTCATCATATGCCGGACATGGGAGGTCATTATGAGTGTCTTGCTCGGAACACATCCATAATGGAGACAATCACCGCCCAGTTTGCTTTCCCTATCGATAAGGAGCGTTTTTGCCCCGAGTTGGGCCGCTCCGGCAGCAACAGTGAGCCCCCCCGAGCCGCCTCCGAGTATCCCTATGTCAAAGTCAAAATTTGCCATGTTACCTCCTTTATTGCCGGGCTTTTACTTATTATCGGAGCTTGCCTTCTTTGATTTATATAGAGACAGCAATTTCTTTGTCGCAATGGGGAACAGTCCGAGAAGTACGAAAGATAATATCAGGCCGGGAGAAAGTATCCCTGAAATGGAATTGATCTTTGCCAGTTCCTTGCCGGCATTCACATATACTATCGTTCCGGCCAACATTCCCACCTGAGAGACCCAGTAGAAGGTTCTAAGCGGCATCTTCGTGAGCCCCATAATCAGGTTGATTAGCCAAAAAGGAAAGATAGGGATCAATCGCAGGGTAAATAAGTAAAAACTCCCCTCTCTTGCTATCCCCTCGTTGACCACTTTGAGCTTGTCTCCGAACTTCCCTTGTACCCAGTCTCGTAAGACAAAACGAGATACGAGGCACGCTAAAGTTGCACCGATCGTACTCGCAAAGGAAACAACAATTGTGCCTATCAATAATCCAAACAGGGCCCCCCCTGTAAGGGTCATTATCGCGGCTCCCGGC
Source organism: Thermodesulfovibrionales bacterium (assembly GCA_044450345.1). GTDB lineage: Bacteria > Nitrospirota > Thermodesulfovibrionia > Thermodesulfovibrionales > UBA6898 > Sulfobium. The sequence goes on from JBIOIY010000019.1 coordinate 37,736, forward strand.
AACGATAACGATGTCACGAGGATATAGATCAGCATGTATGCGGCAATTACCATTGGCCTGTGATCTGCGTAGAGGACGGCCAATTTTGCCTGAGATGCCTTGACGTAAGAGAGGGTAAAATACTGCTCAAGACCAAGAACCTTAAAGATCACTACTATTCCGACCACAGCGGTTATGACCGCTATCTTTTTGGTGATTTTCTTATGCATCACGCTCCTTGCCGACAAGAACGGTATCTTTCAATTCTCCTCCTTGATCATGAAGCCGCTACATTTTAATAAACAGGGGCTGTTTGCAGTAAGGGCATGTCTCCATCCCCTGGAACTTCTTCAGATATCGCTGCACCGTAATAATAAAGGTCGCATGACTCCATGTGAGAGGAGAAACCGAAACAGGTTCACCGGTAAAGGGGTTTACCTGTTCTGCAAGCACCCCCGACCGAAGAGCTATTTGCGCGACCCAGTTCAGTATCGGAAGGCATTCCTTTAACTCCTCCTTGTTTTGTGCCTTCTCTATCAGATACTGGGCATGCCAGAGCGTGCAAATGACCCAGGGATTGCCGGGGATATCCTCGTTCGGTTCAACTACGCTTTGGTACCGATCGTTCTCGTATCTTGCCATGCCGCCTATTCCGGTCTTGCACCATAGCTTATCTTTCAGGGCGTTCATACTACGCTGAATCTTGTCATCATCTGCGGGAAAGACACCGAAAGCGAAGAGGCCGAAGAGACTTGCATCGAGTCTGAAATCATTCTTGAGTATCCCAAAACGTTCAGAAACCGAGCCCAGAAATCTCCCGACCTCATCGCTATAGAGATATTCCGTCAGCGCGTCCCTTATCCTATCAGCCGCTTTTTCGTATTTTTCGGACAGTTCTGTCTCGCCGAAGGCCACAGTGAAATGGCCCGCGGCCCTCAGCCCCGCGATGACGGCGGAGACGGTAAAAGCATGAATCCCCAACTGCTCTTCCCATAGGTCGTATGACGGAAGGGGGAGACCGGTCCTCTGGTCTACGAACTCACACATGAAGTCCGCTGCGGCCTTGATGACCTTTCTGTACAGGGGCTTTATGAACTCAACGTCCCGGTACATACTGTAATGCTCCCAGAGAGCCCAAACAACGAGCCCGGTTTCATCTTCCTGGATCGGCAGGTGGGGTTTTCCCTCAAGAACCCAGGGATGCCATGAACTGGCGAGAGATCCATCGGCGTTATACTTGTGCAGGAAGAACCCGTTTCTCCCTATTATCTCCCCGCAGAATTCGAAGAACCCTCGCGCAGGGATCGGATAGCCGGCAAGGTCGAGGGCATACGCGACGAGGGCACCGTCCCTTGGCCACATATACGTATAGGTGTCTCTCGAAAAGTGGAGGATGTCCGAATCGTTTGCGGCTATGACCGAGCCATTGTTGTTTATGTGGGTCCTGAGGATGAGGAGGCTTCGGGTATATAGTCTTCTGACGGCATCCGGGAGATCACCGAATTTCATATTCTCCCTGCCGAGCCACAACCGCCAATAATCGGCTGTCCTCTTGATGAAATACCCCGGTGTCCTCTTCACAACGAGATCATTCAGCCTTTTCACACCTTTCCAGTCAATGCACGCGGCCATCCAGTAATATGCGTGCGCCTTCTTGCCGGGAGGGATCGTTGTATGCACGGCGCAGATCGAATCCACGGATCCCTGCGCAACCGGGTTACCCGACAGTACCCCGTCCTCCGCGTCGACCCACGAACCTTCCAGCCCTTTTGTCTCCTTTACCCCTGTGGCGAACTGAGCAAGACCGATGCCTTCTTCAGTCAGGGCGTTTACCAGAAAATACCTCCGTCCCTTGTAGTGGAGGAGAGCCTTCTCCTCCGGCTTGTAACATACTGTATCGCCGATCTCTGATCCATATATATGAAAATCATTGTGGAAAAAGAGCCGGAGCTCTATGAACTCCGGCGTGAGATTCCTTGCCGTGATCTCCCTAACGTAGAGGTTTTCGTGAAAGTCGACCACATCCCGCATGAGAATTTCTATTCCAAGGGTTTTGTTGACAAGTTCGATTCTTGCTACGAGGGTATCATCTTCATAATCCAGCGAGCGCTCCCACCCATCTCCGTCAATCCAGCTAAAAACCCCGTTTATCCAGGCGCCGACTCTGAAGACGTGACCCTGGGCGTGGTTCTCGCTGCCCACACTCGGGAAATAGAGGTCCCGCAGAAGCCCTTTTTGATCGTACAGTATCAGCAGGGAGCCGTTCCCTATAGGTATATCTCTTGGCATGCCTACCCCTCGTTAATGGCCTGCCTCACTACCCCACAGCTCCTTGAGCCGCTGATCGCGACCACAGTTGAAACGGTAGAATTTGTAACGGATCGGATTTTTCTTGTAATAGTGCTGGTGGTAATCCTCGGCTGGGTAGAACTCTGTTGCCTGTACAATCTCGGTAACGATAGGCTCCTTGAAGGTCTTGTTCTTTTCCAACAGCGCCTTCGACTGCAGCGCCAACCGGCGTTGTTCCTCATTATGATAGAAGATTGCGCTTCGATACTGATGCCCGGTATCGCAGAATTGCCGGTCCTTGGCGGTCGGATCAATATTGTGCCAGAAGACGTTCAGGAGCTTATCGTAAGTTACTTTTGCCGGGTCATAGACAACCTGAACCGACTCTGCGTGCCCTGTCCCTCCGGCCGAGACCTCTTCGTAGGTGGGATTCTTTTTCTGCCCTCCAGTGTAACCGGATGTGACGGAAACCACGCCGGGAATCTCGTCGAATGGGTGTTCCATACACCAGAAGCAGCCGCCTGCGAAGGTCGCTTTCTCGAGATTAGTTGCAGCCATGACTGTGGTGCTTGCGATAAGTATGGCCGATAGTACCGTTATCGCGATAATAAGCATTTTCATTGCATCTCCTCCCCATACCGGCCTATTTTTTGGTTGCCACAAATTGCAGGGCAGCTGAATTCATACAGTAGCGCAGCCCGGTCGGTTTCGGGCCGTCGTTAAAGACGTGGCCGAGATGGCCGCTACAGCGGCGGCAGAGCACTTCTGTGCGGTGAGTGAAAAAGCTGTCATCCGGTCTGGTAATTATGTTCTCAGGAGCGATCGGAGCTGTAAAGCTGGGCCAGCCGGTACCAGACTCATACTTATCTTCAGACCTGTACAAATCGAGTCCGCAGGCTGCACAGCGGTAAATTCCATGCTCGTGATTGTCGGCATATTTTCCGGTATAGGCACGTTCAGTCCCCTTCTCCCGTAGTATGTTGTATTGTTCAGCTGTCAGTTGTTTTTTCCACTCCTCATTGCTCTTAACAACAGTTTCACTCATGACATAGTCCCCTTTTTCCGCGGAATACACCTTGATCGGGACTGGCGCTGATATGTCGCCGGTTCCAACCGACTTTCCTGAGCTGCAAGAAAAGATCATGCTGCCAACGATTAGCCCGCTCAGCAAGGGTAAGTATTTCATTTGATTGCTCCTTTCAGTCGCCTATAATCACTGGTCTATTTTTTAAGTACGTTGGGCCATTTCTCATCCGCTTTTTTGATATATCCCGGAATGTCCTTACTCCACTTGTCCTTTATTCTTTTGCTGAGGTTGATATACAGCCTTCCATCAACAATGTTCCAAGCATCAGGATCAATATCGGCAGTGGTCCCCTGGCTGACCGCATATGCGCAATAACCGCCGTACTTCGGCGCATATTTGTCAGGGTCTTTAATAAACAGGTCTTTGTGTCCGGCGGTCGAGAAGCGCCACTTTGCACCCATCCATACATATTCGAAGTCCCTGCTCCCTCTCACAGGTTTTCTATCTGTAAAATATGCAACAGGGTCATAGCCTTTAATCGCTACGCCATCAGAAGTTTTGTTTACAGGATCGATAGCGAATGCAGGACTTAAAGTTAATAAATAGAGCACTGCAATGATAAGAATTGCCACAACGGTATTCTTTTCGCTTCTCCTTGAGATTCGAGCTGACATCATTTTGCCCTCCGTTTACTGATTATGAAGACATCGTTCACTCCTAAGAGAAGTATATCAACCGCATAAGATATAGCAAGTCAATGGAGAACATCGATATGTGAGAATTTAGCCATGTATTGAGAACCTGAACGTTTTTTGACTATTTAATAGTTCCCAGGTAAGTACCGGCCTTCTTTAAGGCCACTTCCATTTCTTCGATTGTAACTACTGCGGGATCATAATAAACTGTGTTTATCTCTTTAAAGTAGCGAAAGCCTTTTTCAACTCTCTTCACTCCCTTCAGCCCTTCCAGGGCTTCCTTGCCGACATCATATCATTTAACATAGAAGATCGCCTGGGATATTCCAGCATCTTGTGCGAGAGAAAGCCCATAACCTGAAAAGATAAACAGCATCAATACAAAAAGAGTCAAAGGCTGAGTGATTCGGTTCTTCATATATTTCATCAATAGCCCATCCTCAAAGATCCTTGCGTAATTGGGGTTACACTTTCCATGCTCATTGTATCACGAGAAAGGAAACCGACCTAATTAGGGCGGGCAAACCGAAGGGGGGGAGTAGTTGTCAATTTGAGAAGAGGCTGCCGGCGCGGACTTTAGAGAATACTTTTCGCCAGCTAAGTCTCATTTTTTTGCGCCTTTGGAGGCAAATCAAATAAAGTACCCTAATTGCTATAGTGCGAAAAACTCATGAATATGAGTGGATAATATATGGCAATTATGCTATTTTCTCGTAATAAACAATAACTTGGCTTGGGATTATTTATCTGTGTTGGGATCATTAAGAACACGAAATGATGTCTTAAAGAGTTTTGCTGAGAGTCACGCCCGGGACGCCAACAAATTCAAGGGTCGCGAAAGCGGCCCTTTTTTGTTTTAGGGCGGCCCGGCATCGCCTATGCCTGGTGGGTTATACTATCGTGATGATTAAAACCGCAATCATTGACATAGACAATAAGCCTGCGATGATGACAGGGAAGTACGAGAGAATATCGAAGCAGTCCGGACCGGGCATCGGACTTGAAGTTGCTGGCTTACAATGAAAAAACAATCATATATGAGAGGAGAGAAATTATGAGTAAAATTAAAATCGAGAAAGGCATGTTCTGTCTTCCCGGGACTCAGACACTTCTTGGTACTCATCTGAATGGAAAAGTGAACTTCATGGCTCTGGATTGGTTGACAAGGGTCAACTATGACCCCGTAATGTTTGGCATCTGCGTCAACAAAAGGAATGCATCGAATTCAGCCATTAAGACTAGCGGTGAATTCAGTATTAATGTCCCTAGTATGGATATGGTTGATGTTACCGATTATTGCGGCATTGTATCGGGATGCAAGATAGACAAGTCTGATATATTTGAGGTTTTCTATGGTGAGTTGAAGGCTGCCCCACTTATCGAGATTTGTCCAATCAATATCGAATGCAAAGTAATTGAAACTGTTGAACTGCCGACGAATACTTTGTTTATTGGAGAAGTGCTTAACATTTATAGCAAAGAAGATTTTCTCACAGACGGCAAGCCGGATGTAAAGAAAGTCAATCCATTTCTTCTCACTATGCCAGACAATAGATTCTGGTCGGTTGGCGACAACGTTGGTAAAGCATGGAAGGATGGAGCTAAGTACAGAGAGCGGCTAGAACAAAAGAAACCAGAATAGACTGGGGACTGTTATCCGCTGAAGGAGAAGGGTATGATTTGTCCGTTTTGCAAAGAGGAAATTAAGGACGGTGCCTTAAAATGTAAACATTGCGGGTCGATGCTTGCAGATGCGTCACAGACAACCGGGGCAGTCTCGAAGTCTGGGAAGAATAAAATCGCAGCCGGTTTATTTGCAATACTCCTCGGTGGTCTTGGAGTCCACAAATTCTATCTGGGGAGAACAGGATGGGGAATCATCTACTTAATTTTCTGTTGGACATTCATACCTGCCCTTGCAGGTATTATAGAGGGCATACTTTATCTCACTGCTTCCGATGAGGAGTTCGAAAGAAAATATACATGGAGAAAGTAGAACTGAAACAGCCATCCGGGGCATTCTGAAAAAAATCGGGGCGGAATATGGGGAGCAGTGGGGAATTTGACAAATGGCTGCGAGTCACCCTCCGAGGGTGACCCGCCTTCTGAAGTTCATCTGTCGTCGTCAGGTTCCGAAGACGGCGGCACTGCAGGCACCTTCTCCCATCCGCCGGCGCATCTCCGCACATACGGATAGTAAGCGTTGGACTTTTTGCAGTAGTACCAGGTGTCCCCTGCTGACGACCTCGTCCGAGCCGGCTCCGAATATGCCCGTTCGTCGGCGTACGCCGGTTCCCGCTCACGGACAATCATCCTCGTCGAAGGACCATATGCCGGAGCGTATGCATAGGGGTCATACGGATAGTATGGATAGTACGGCTGGTAGTAATACGGATAGCTCAGAAGCGCCCCCGTGGCGACCCCGAAACCGAAACCGGGCCAGCCCCAACCCCAGCCCCAACCAC
>JBIOIY010000020.1:0-43223 GCA_044450345.1 Thermodesulfovibrionales bacterium
CATATATTCGCCGTATTTTCAGGGGATCACCTTGTTCAACTGATATTCCACAATCCCTGAGGCACCGGCCTTCTTTAGTTTCGGGATGAGGTCAATCAATATCTGCTCGTCCATGACGACGTCGAGGTCATACCACCCCGCATCGGACAACACAGATATCGTTGGAGAATGCATTGCCGGCAGAAGACTCATGACCCTTTTGAGGTCTTTTTTCTGGACGTTCATCTTCATCCCGACCTTCTCCTCTGCCGCAAGCGCCCCTTTCAAGAGCATAACGATATTCTCCATCCTCTGCCTCTTCCATTTGTCATGCCATGCATGCCTGTTGGAGATGAAACGCGTGCTCGACTCAAGGATGGTCTCTACGATCCTGAGATTGTTCGCCCTCAGGGAGGTGCCCGTTTCCGTGAGTTCGACTATCGCGTCGGCCAGATGGGGCGGCTTCACCTCCGTGGCCCCCCAGGAAAAATCTATCTCCGCTTTTATGTTCTTCGATTTCAGATATCTTTTTGTGTACCCCACAAGTTCGGTGGCGATCCTCTTGCCCTTCAAATCCCTGACGCTCTTTATCTTCGAATCGTTCGGAACAGCTATCACCCACTTGACGGGCCTCAGGCCCTCTTTTGCATAATTCAGCTCGGCGACCTCTTTCACGTCGGCAGCCTGCTCCATTATCCAGTCATACCCTGTAAGGCCGCAGTCCAGGATGCCGCTTTCGACGTAGCGCGCCATCTCCTGTGCCCTTATAAGCATCGATTCTATCCGGCAATCGTCGAATACCGGATAATAGGACCGCGGTGAGACCGAGATGTGATAACCCGCCTTCCGGAAAAGTTTCAGTGTCGACTCCTGCAGGCTCCCTTTCGGCAGTCCGATTTTAAGAATTTTATTTTTGGTCTTCATTGCCCGTCCTTTCCTTCAAAAACGTTCTTCGTTTCATCATCGCTTTTCTTATTCTAATAGTATTGGCATGGGCCTCGAGCCCCTCGGTATCCGCGAGCGCCTCGACAACGCCTGACAGCTTCATAAACCCTTTTTTTGTAAACCCCACGAGGCTCGAACGCTTATAAAAATCATAGACGCCTAAAGGAGAAAAGAACCGTGACGTCCCGCCTGTGGGGAGGGTATGATTAGGCCCTGCAGAGTAGTCGCCGAGGGCCTCGGGTGTCCAGTGGCCAAGAAAGACCGCACCTGCATTTTCGACAAGCGGCAACAGTTCTTCCGGCGCTTCGGTCATGATTTCGAGGTGCTCGGGCGCGATCCGATTCGAGAGTGAAAGTGCATGGCGCAGGTCCTTCGCTTTCACTATCGCACCAAAGCGCCTGATGGACGCCCCCGCGATCTTCTTCCTCTTGAGAAGGGCGAGCTGCCTCCGGACCTCGCCGGACACGGCCGTGGCGAGCCGCTCCGAAACCGTGACGAGTACCGACGATGCGAATTCGTCGTGCTCCGCCTGGCCCAGAAGGTCGGCTGCAATGACGGAGGGATCGGCGGAATTATCGGCTATAATGAGTATTTCACTGGGCCCCGCAATCATATCGATATCGACAAGCCCGAAGACCATCCTTTTTGCCGCAGCTACAAATATATTGCCGGGGCCGACTATCTTGTCCACCTTCTTTATGCCCTTCGTCCCATATGCCATAGCCCCTACCGCCTGCGCGCCTCCGATCCGGTATACCTCGGAAACACCGAGCATCCTCACCGCCGCCATTACATAGGGATTGATCCGCCCCTCAGGGGCGGGAACGCAGAGTGCGATCTCCTTCACACCCGCAACCTGTGCGGGGATGACGTTCATAAGCACTGTCGACGGGTAAGCTGCCGTACCTCCGGGGACGTAAACGCCGACCCTGCTCAGAGGCCTGATGCATTGTCCGAGCACGGTCCCCCCCTCGAAAAAAGACCACGATATTTCTGTCTGCATTGCATGGAATTTCCTGATCCTCTTTGCCGAGACCTCGAGGGCCCTTATAATCTTCGGGTCAGCCTTCTTTGCATGCCTCTCAATCTCAGAGGCGCTCAGCCTGAGGCGGGCAGCAGTGTGTTTATCGAACCTGCGCGTATACCTGCGCACAGCTTCATCTCCGTTTTTCCTTACGTCGTCCAGGATGGTCCTGACCGCTTTCTCGACAGCGCGGTTGTCCGACGAACTGCGCGACCGGAGGGACACCAGAAATTCCAGAAACTCCCTGTCTTTGTTGATTATCTTCATCCAGTTAATTCTATAGTTTGCCACCCAATTATTCAAGTTCTTTGGGCGGACTGACAGGCTGCAAATAACATGCGAATCATTGACATATTATTCCCGCTCAAGTAAAGTTTATTATGGCCGAGGACGACCAAAAGAGTAAGAACCAGGCGATCCAGGAGATAGCTAAAAAAATCCGTCTCTCCTTCCTGATAGTGGTATTCGTAATAATTACTCTCTTTGCGGTTGTCTTAAATCATATCTTCGGTTCTTCGCTGTTTTTTCTCCCCGATATCTCGGTCACCATGATTATGGGCATAGCCCTTTTCCTCTCGGTGATCGGGCTGGGTTATCTGGTGAGAATGTCGAATCAGGTCCTCCGGATAATCCATGACTATAGCAGCCGGCTCGAGAAGATCCTAAGCATTACAAAGGACCTTCGGGAAGAGATTTACGGCGATATCCTTCTTGAAAAGATAATGGACTATGCCCTTTCGATCACCCACTCAGAGGCAGGATCACTATTGTTGCTCGACGGCGACGCACTCACATTCAAGGTCGTAAAGGGCGGGAAAGCGGAACGGCTCACCGGGACTTCGGTCGAAAAAGGCAAGGGCGTCACCGGCTGGGTAGCGGCGACAGGCAAACCGGCGTGTATAGCAAACGTCGCGCAGGACGAGAGGTTCAACCCGGATATCGATGCGATGACCGGGGTTGAGACAAAATCGATCCTGTGCGTGCCGCTCATCACGAGATCGACCGTTATCGGAGTCCTGGAACTGTTGAATAGGTCGGGAGGATTTTCTTACAGGGAGCGGGACGAGCAGATCATTACCTATCTTGCCGAGCAGGCAGCGATATCGATCGCCAAGACAAAATTTTTTGAAGACCAGAAGAATTATGAAATCCATCTCACCGAGATGCTCCTTGAGGCGATCGATTTTCAGATCCCTGAAAAAAGGGGCCACTCCAGAAGGGTGGCGAGGTACAGCAACATGATCGCAAAGGGCCTCAACATGTCCGAAGCCGAAAAGAAGAGGCTCTATCTCGCGAGCCTGCTGCATGACGTAGGGTTCCTCAAGATCAACTCCGACGAGAACTTTAAAAAAGAAGAATACACGCGCCATCCCGCGGTCGGATACGAAATGATAAGACCGATAAATTTCTACGCGGACATCGCCCCTTTTATCCTGTACCACCATGAAAGGTATGACGGCTATGGATATCCTTCGAAGCTCAGCGGCGAGGCGATCCCTCTGGAGGCCAGGATCATCGCGATAGCCGAGGCCTTCGATGCCATGATAAGCCTGATCTCATACAGGGTACCGGTGAGCTTTCACGATGCGATAGATGAGCTCAGGCGAAAGGCTGGGACGCAATTCGACCAGGAACTGGTCGAGATCTTCACAACCAACATCGAACCCCAGCACATCAAGGCGTAACTATAGGCGCGGAAGCATTTTGTCTATCAGCTCTTTTTCGACAACATCACTGGCCCCTTCTCCCAGCCGGCGGTAGATATCGAGAACCGATGACGCCAGCTCACCGGCCTTTTCGTACCCCTTCTTACGCGCCTTCTCAACGAGCTTCCAGTCCTCTCTTTCAGTGAAGCCGGGGAACATTTCCTGAATCTCCGGAAAGAGCATCTTCCGAAATCCCCCCAGGGATGAAAGGTAGAAACCTAGCGAACCCTTCCTCCGGTGTTCCACGATGTACTTCAACATGCCTCTATCCGACGTATCCGAAAGGACATCCTTAATGCTTCTGACGAACAGCTCCGCCCTCCTCGTGAGAGGCCCGGAGAGCATCGTCTTCCATAGCTCGCCGAGTGTCGAGCCTTCATGGGCTTCTCCGATTTCATGGTAGATGTATGCGCCGATCTCTTCCTCTGCAATTTGCGCAATCCTGGCATAAAGGGATTCGTTCGCTTCGCCTTGAGGATCTATGCCGTACTGTGAAAACGCATATAAAAGGGTGCCCGTATATTTCTTGGGTCTGATCTCTTCAAACTTGTCCCAGAGCACCGTTGTCAGGGCATCCCTCCTGGCAACTATTGTATCCCTCTGCAGCACAGACGGGTACGCGGAAAGATCTCTCACTAACTCACGCCCCGCAATGATCACTTCATATTCATCAAGAGATTTCTTCGAATGGAGTTCTGCCAGAAAGAAAGAGGGTTTCATCTGGATCCCGAGGCCTGCACCGTAAAGCAGTCCTTCTTTCTCAAGGAGATGGTTGATGCCTTCACTTTCAAACGGGGGAAATTCACCCTGTTGTAAGGAGAGCTTATTAAATTCCCTCTCTTCTATCTCATGCCACAGGCTTTCCTTAGAGGCTATCCACTCTGAAATGACCCCTTGTGGTATCTCCTCCCAGGGCTTGACCCCCCTTTCATGGCGAAAGAGTTCCCGGAGTCTCAGCAACAGGCCGCAGATCGAATAATTCCCCCAGAATCTCGCATCGGAGATGTCGCAGTTCACCTTTATCTGAGCACTCAGCGCTTCGATGTCGAGATCCATGCTTCCTCTTTTCTCTATTCTAACAAAATTCGTCGCAGAGAATTCTATTTACACCGGTTTTTAGGTATCATTGAGATGCACGCATTAATTCTATGAGCGAGCGATTGGGAGGGGCCACTCCGGCCTACCACATAGATGAGCAACAGAAAATTTCTCACCATATCAGAAGGTTTTTTTAATGTGACGGAAAGCCTTCCCGATGATCCTGTCTTCCACTATTACCGGGACGGATGGAAGACACTCACCTATCGCGGTTTTGCAAATGGTGTGGCCGCCCTGGCCTCTTATCTGGTCCGCCTTGGTCTGAAGAGGGGCGGGAAGGTCGCGATCATATCGGAAAACAGACCTGAATGGTGTGCGGCCTATTTGGCAACTGTCCTGGCCGGCGGCGTGGCGGTCCCTATTGACGCACAGCTCGGGCCCGACGAGGTCGGCAACCTCCTGAAGGACTGCGGGGCCGATATAGTCTTCCACAGCCAAAAAACACTCGTACACATCGGGGCGCACCTGATAAATATTTCGGAGGCCCTGCAGAAAAGCATCGCCCTTCTTGACTTTGACTCTACGAGATACGAATCCGCCCTGCGCGAAAAATCTTCCCCGGCCTTACCGGAAACAGGCCCGGACGATGTGGCATCTATTATTTATACATCGGGTACGACCGGAAATCCCAAGGGGGTAGTGCTGACGCATAGTAACTTCTGTTCCGACGCAGAGGCGCTTATAGGGGCGGGGATCGTTTCACCTGAAGACAATGTGCTCTCTGTCCTGCCCCTTCACCATACCTATGCCTTCATGTGCACCTTTTTGGTGCCGCTCTTTCTAGGCGCCTCTATAACCTACCCTGCAAGCCTGAAGGGGCCGGACCTCATGTCCGCAATCAAAGATAGGGGGGTGAGCGTCTTGATCGGAGTGCCCCAGCTCCTTGCGATGATAAGAAACGGGATCTTCGGCAAGATTGAGGCACTCCCTGCCCCCGCATCTTTTGTCCTCCTCAAGATACTCAGACTGTCGGGCTTTCTGCGCGAGAGGGCCGGGATAAATATCGGCCGCATATTCTTCGCCTCAGCGCACCGCGCCCTCGGGCCGAAGTTCAGGTTCTTCGGCAGCGGCGGGGCGAGACTCGACCCGGCGGTGATGAAAGACCTCGAGGCCCTCGGCTTCATGGTCCTCGAGGGTTACGGCCTGACAGAGACCTCACCTGTCGTCACCTTTAATCCTGTTTCAGGGAGAAGGCCAGGTTCGGCAGGCAAACCACTGCCCTCCGTCCGGATAAGGATCGCCGGCCCTTCTGAAAAAGGGGAGGGTGAGATCGAGATAAAAGGCCCCATGGTAATGAAAGGATATTATCGGGACCCCTCCGCCACCGCCGACGTCTTGCGCGACGGATGGTTCAGGACCGGCGATATCGGCCGGATCGACGGGGAAGGCTACCTATTCATCACAGGTCGGTCTAAGGAGGTGATCGTCCTAAGCTCGGGAAAGAACATCTATCCTGAAGATGTCGAGAAGGTATACCTGTCATCGCCGCTAATCAAAGAAATTTGTATCGTCGGCATCGGGGAAAAGGGGTTGACAGAAACACTCCACGCGGTCATCGTACCCGACCTTGAATATACGAAAAAGGCGCGGACCCCGGACTTGCGGGAGGCGATAAAGTGGGAGATGAACGAGATGTCTTCAAAAATTCCTTCCTATATGAGGGTCACGGGCTTTTCAATCCGCACGGGACCGCTGCCGCGGACACCTCTGGGCAAACTGAGGCGCTTCATGATCAGGGAAGAAGCAGCGGGCCCCGTGACCGAAGGGCGTGAGAGAGAGGCCGGGGGAGACATCTTCGCCGATGAGACCGCACAGAAGGTGGCCGAGTCATTGAAGAGGTTCGTTAAAGGAGACCGGAGGATCGGTCCGTCCGACAACATCGAACTCGATATCGGCCTTGATTCGCTTGCGAAGATAGAACTCGTCGTTGCCCTCGAAAAGGCGTTTTCCATCAGACTTCCGGAGAATTTTATGGCCGACATCCAGACCGTAAAAGAACTAATCGCCAAAGTCAGGGCGCAGGCGTCTCCCGGATATTCTCCGGGAACATCGGAAAAAGGAGGTTGGAGGGACATTCTTGCCGGAGGGCCTTCTGAAACCAACCTCGGGATGCCCACTATAGAGGGGCCGGACAACAGGATGATACCGTCCTTTGTCGCACACTCCCTTTTGAAGTGTCTGTTCAGGGTTTTATTCAGGCTTGAGGCGAGGGGGGCGGAAAATCTGCCGCAGGGCAAAAATTTTATCCTGGCGTCAAACCACACAAGTTACCTGGACGGCTTCGCGGTCATCCTGTCTCTGCCCTTTGTAAACTTTAAGAATACTTATTCCCTCGGCCTCAGCGAATTTTTCACGGGTTTTTTAAAAAGCCGGTTCGCAAAGATCGCCCATGTGATCCCGATCGATTCCTCCGCCTATCTTAATAAGGCGCTCCAGATGTCGGCCTATGTCATAAAAAATGGCCGCTCACTGTCCGTCTTCCCTGAAGGAGGCCGCTCCTTTGATGGAAGCCTCCTGGAGTTCAAGAAGGGCGTAGGCATACTTGCTGTCGAGTTGGGAGTCAATGTGGTCCCGGTATACGTTGAAGGGACCCTCGAGGCCCTTCCGCGCGGCACGGCATTTCCCAGGCCCGGCAAGATAACCGTTACCTTCGGCAGGCCTCTTCTGGCAAGGGACCTCGACTTCTCTAAAAAACCGTCCGATGTCGACGAATATCAATATTTCGCTGACGTTTTGAGAGAAAAAGTGGGAGAATTAATGGTATCAACCAAAAGGAGATAAAGATGAAAATCATCTACCCGGTTTTGATAAGTGCGTTTCTGGTATTTTGTCTTCTCACGGCAGGGTCCGCGGTGAATGTCTCTGCTCATGAGCACAAAGATGTACAGGCTGCCTTCACCAAGCACTTCAAGGAGACACTCTTTGATATTACGACTAAGGCCGGGTTCAGTGTCGAAGTATTATTGGACGACAGGGAATATAAGAAGCTCGGCAAAGATGTTATAGGCATAGTTATACACAACTCTCATGATGAGGACGTGGAAAAGGCCGCCATCGCGATCGACTTCAGGAACCTCGACACCGGCGAGTCCGCGGCGGAAAAGCCCGTGGTGCAGGAAAAGGGCGATGGCCTCTATACTGTTTCCGGTCTTGATGTACACAAGGAGGGCCGCTGGAAACTCACGGTAACGATCAAAAAAGAGAAGGTGGAGGACAGCGCCCGGTTTCTCTTCCCGGATGTGTTTAAAGACCGCTTGCCTGCGGGCAGATATAATCCCTGACCGGGTCTTCGTTTTGTAAAATCCACGGCAACTAGCCGCAGGAAACCATCACCGGGCAATCACTTTACAGACAAAGGGAATTCTCATACCGAAACCCGTCTCTGTCTATCTTCCCGTCCTTAAACAGCGAGAGGATTTTATACACGGTCGACTTCTTCATCCCGGCCCTGGCTGCTATCTCTTTGACGGACAGTTGAGGGCCCTCTATGCGAATGTCGAGGACCTTCCTCCGCTCTCTCGGCGTAATCCTTTTCCTTGTGGCTTTCTTCCCGTCACCTCTGTCCGTCGTAGCGATGAATATCACTTCACCCTCTCAACGACCCACACTGCCGGACCTTTTTCCGCGACATGAAATTTCCCGTCATCGGGCAGCGGCGAGTGGACCCATTCGAAGAGCTTCCTTGCGTCAGTGAGCTCCGGCTTACGGGGAAAGCCGTAAAACTCCTTCTGCATCTCCTCGTCGTAGAGACCGACGCAGCCGTGTGACGCAGGGTATCCCGGCATGTCACGGCCGTGAAGCCAGTACGATACCCCGTCGCCGTCGATATGAAACCTCAGTCCGTAATTCATCGGATAGGGGGTATCGGAGTCCTTGATGAAATATGCCGACGATTTATGTTTGCTATTGGATGCACTGACCCTGAATTTGCCGACCGGGGTTTTGTTCGTTTTTTTCCCTGAAGCAACAGGGGTCGAGAAAACGAGCCGCCCACGCTCATACGCCCCGAGGAACTGCCTTGAAAGGTCCACGAGAATGAATTTTCCTTCCGCCTCGGCCGGCTGAAAATAGCGGGGCAGTGGGGTATAGTCCCGGAGGTCGTGAGGCCGCTTCGGGAATTTCAGATAGACCCCGGCATGGGCGTGCCGCCGGTCGATCCTGTTGAAACGGGCAACGTCCTGCCATCTCTCCCCGAAAAGCTGTTCGAGCGTTTCTCCCTTGCCCATGCGTCTGCATTCCCACTCTATCATCTTGTCACCCGGATAGGTCCTGCAGAAGGAACGGGCCGTCCCTGCATCCGCACCCTTTTCCAAGAAGGAAGAGAAAGAAAACAAAAAGAGGAGCGGCAACAATAAAAAACCCAGGACCCTTTTTCTATGCTCCCCCTCCCCCATCTGGAATTTCACAGACCGCGAAGATACCTTTCATTTAATTTCGATAGTTTTTACGAATTCTTTTCAGAGGTATTATAGTTTTTTTTCAGGAAAAATGAAAAACATTTCCCAATGGCCTTTACTTGGACTGTTGTAACCTTCCGAATCATCTTAACGTCTCTATTACGGGTACGCATGCGGATGAGACAATATCCCGCGGAGTACGACGGAAAAGGGAGGTCAGGCAATGAACGAGGTCTGCAGACACTACATCGTTAAGCCATTCACCAGCAAGGACGGGATATTGAGGGTGCCGCGTGAAGGGATCAATTTTTCGGCAGGGGAAAAGGCGTACTGCACCCATCCCGACTCGTTGCACCTTCCCGGAACTCCTGTGGGCACCCGCTGCGGAGGCGACGCAGCGAAGTGCAACATCCCAAAAGAGAAGAGATAAAGGGAACTTACGATCCTGCCTCGCCCGGCTTTGAGCCGACCCTTCATCACAAGTTATTTCTTACCCCTCTTCGCGCACTCCGACCTCATCCCCTTCCCTTCATGCCTCCATCCACCGTGCCGTCTGAACTGCCTTCTCAGGTTTATTTTGAATTTCTGCCTCTGCTCAGGAGTCAGCTTTGCCTTGATCTCCTCCAGCGTTTTTATACGGGACATGTGCATATCTGTCTTTAGAGATTCCAGCTGCTTAAGCTTGGCCTCAACAGCACCCATATCAACCGGGTCTTTGTCCAGGATCTCCCTGAGCTCTATCCTTGCGATCCGGATGTCCGCTATTTTTCTTATGGCGTCTTTCTTCGCGATGGTTCTTATGTCCTTTATAGCCTCTTTCTGTTTTTCGTCGAGACCCAGATCCGCGAGCGCCTTCCCTATGCGATGCCCGGCCCACATCATCCCCATCCCGCGATGCCCCATGTGTCCCATCCGGGGCGCGCATTCCTCATGCCTGCCCTTCTCGCCCTGCACGCCGCCGCTCTTCTCGGCATACGAAGAGCTCGACGCAAACCCCATCAGCAATAAGCCCATCAACACCCCAATCACAACTCTTTTCATAACAACCTCCGGTTTATTTTTTTAGAGCCTGCATTCCGAACACATTCCTGCGCCATCTGCTATCAAGCTCCTTTTAAACTAGAGACGATTCAGACAGACAAAAGGTTACGAGTCAGACCGTTTGTTTTGCAACCGTGAGGCGGGGTAACTTAATAAAGTGTGGCTATCGAGTTTTGGATATCCTTGTAAAGGGGGCGTGCCTTTGGAAGACAATAGCCTTTTTTTGGGATACAATCTTAACTGATGGCAAAGGGAGAAGAGCTATGATGCAGCTAATACAGAACGTTTTGCTATCGGCTCTCTGGCGGACAGCGATGTGCGATGGCTTCGTCAAGCATTGGGAAAAAGGCGGGAGAAGGAAAGAGGATTGATGATGGCTCCCCTTGCCTCAGATGCATTTGTGTTTTTCGGCGCCACCGGGGACCTTGCCTACATGAAGATCTTCCCCGCGATTCAGGCGATGATCAGACACGGACATCTGGACGTTCCTATCATCGGCGTTGCGAAATCGGGATGGGATGTCGGGAAACTCGAGGAGCGTGCCAGAGACAGCCTCGAGAAGCACGGTGGCGTGGATGAAAAGGCTTATGCGAAGCTCTCCTCCCTGCTCCATTATATCGACGGAGATTACTACGACGCATCTACTTATGATGCACTACGTAAAGCTCTCGGGGATGCCAGGCGGCCTCTTTACTACCTGGCGATTCCGCCAAGCATGTTCGCAACAGTCGTCCGTGCTATCTGCGAATCAGGCTGCGCAGAGGAAGCGCGGGTCGTCGTGGAAAAGCCTTTTGGGCGAGACCTCGGCTCGGCGCGGGAATTGAACAAAATTCTCACCTCGGTCTTCCCCGAAAAAGCGATCTTCCGCATCGATCATTTTCTTGGAAAGGAGCCTGTCCAAAATATCTGTTACACCCGCTTTGCGAATTCCATATTCGAGCCGATCTGGAACCGAAATTACATCGCATGCGTGCAGGTCACGCTGGCCGAAAATTTCGGCACTCAGGGGCGGGGGAAGTTCTACGAGGAAGCGGGGGCCATTCGCGACGTCCTGCAGAACCATATGCTGGCGATTGTTTCATTCCTTGCGATGGATGCTCCGTCCGGTGATGACCCCGGGATGATACGTGATGAGGGCACGCGGTTGCTGCGTGCGATCAAACCGCTTGATCCGGCGCACGTCGTGCGTGGCCAGTTCCGGGGCTATCGTCAGGAACCCGGCGTGGCCGCGGACTCGCAGGTCGAGACCTTCGTGGCGGTGCGGCTCTTTATCGACACGTGGCGCTGGGCGGGGGTTCCATTTTATATCCGGGCCGGCAAATGTCTGCCGGTGACATCCACAACGGTAACGGTCGAGTTTAAACGCCCGCCGCGGGAAACGTTCGGCGAGATCGTGCCGGCCTTTTCGAACCATCTCCGGTTCCGTCTCGGTCCTGATGTGTTGATTGGGCTTGGTGTCAGGACCAAGGTCCCGGGTGAAAGAATGATAGGCGAGGATGTCGAACTCATCGTCTGCCAGGACGAACGCAATGCTATGGCACCTTATGAACGTCTTTTAGGCGACGCCATGAGGGGGGAGACCACGCTCTTCGCGCATGAGTCCACGGTCGAGGAGGAGTGGCGGATCATCGATCCGATCCTAGGCAATGTGACGCCGCTTTACTTTTACGAGCAGAATACCTGGGGGCCGGACGAGGCTGACCGGATCGTCGCCCCGGATGCAACTTGGTATAACCCGAAATCAACAGAGAATGCGCCATGTGCTCAATCGAGTGGTGCCTAACGTGGAAACACTTGCTGCTATCCAGGCTCTTGGGGGTGACACGATCATTAATTCCTATATGATTGTCATGATTCAACAGGGAAATACTCATGCGATAATTTACGGGAAAGTTCTTTGGCCGTATGTTTCCCGGGTAATGTGATGACATCGCAAAACGAAGTTGTGTTCTTGTTTGACGTAGACAACACCCTGCTCGACAACGACCGGGTCCATGAAGACCTCCGCTGCCAAATGGAGCGTGAGTTTGGGGCAGCAAGCCGGGACCGCTACTTTGCGATCCTTGAAGAGTTGCGTGCCGAGCTTGGCTATGCTGACTACCTTGGGGCTTTACAGCACTACCGTCTGGAGGATATGTGCGATCCGGGACTGCTGAAGATGTCTTCGTTTCTGGTGGATTATCCGTTTGTGGACAGGTTGTATCCCGGCTCACTCGATGCCCTTGAGCACGTTCGCCCCTGGGGAGCAACGGTCATCCTTTCTGATGGCGACGTGGTCTTCCAGCCGCGCAAAGTGCAACGATCGGGGTTGTGGGAAGCTGTCGAGGGACGTGTTCTGATTTATATCCACAAAGAACAAATGCTGGCTGATGTCGAGCAGCGCTACCCGGCCCGTCATTACATCATGGTGGACGACAAGCTGCGCATTCTCACGGCGATGAAAGAGATCTGGGGGGACCGGCTGACGACGGTCTTTCCGCGACAGGGGCACTACGCTCTCGACCCGAGAAATATTGCCGCCTATCCACTGGCTGATATCACCATTGAGCGCATCGGCGACATAGTCAATTATGAGGCGGCGGCGTTTCTCGGCGCAGCTACAGGCCAGTGAAAAAGTTGGTAGCATTAACCGGCTGTTATTAAGGAGATTCCTGTGCGGGGGATGGTTATGAACCCTGCATTTTTGCGACAACTGTTCGGTGGCGAACCGGCCGGCGGCGGGAAATAGTGCCTGCTCTACAGCTTAAGGACCATACGCAACATGTCTTCGTCGTCGTAGGCCTGTTTGAAGTCATATTTTCGGGCAAAGGCCAGCATACGGGCATTATTCTTGAGTATCTCCATCCAGATTGTTGTCAGGCCGACCTCCTTCGCGATATCTAAGCAGTAATCCATCAGCATGCTTCCCACCCCTTTTCCCTGCCACTGGTCGGCGACCAGAATCGACACTTCGGCATTTTCCAGGTCAGGGAGCTTGCTGATCCTGACATCGCCGATAATGGCCTTCTCGTATTCCCTCTGGGCCACAAAGGCGAGTTCGCGATCATAGTCCACCTGGCAGTATCTGACAAGCTTCTCATGAGGTATATAGGTAAGCGGGTGGCAAAACCGGTAGACGAGAGTCTCTTCCGAGAGGGTCTTGAAAAACTCATAGATGAGCGGCTCGTCTTCGCCGCGGATCGGCCGCACGTTACAGACAGTCCCGTCACCAAGCGTCTTTTCCACGGCATATTTGAAGGGATACGGGCAGATCGACAGATGCGGTGGGCAGAGGTCGCCCTTGACTTTGCAATGGTTGGTCTGTGCCCCTTCTTCAAGGAGGACCCCGCCATCCAGGGCAATGCCGTATTTGTCCGAAAGGACAAAGGGGTTGATCTCAATCTCCCTGATCTGATGAAAATCGACAATCAGCTGGGAAAACCTGACCAGTATCTCCTCGAGAAGCCGCAGAATTCCCTGATAGGCGGGGAGACCTTGCAGATACCGGTATATCTTCGTCTCCTCCATCATCTGTCGCGCCAGGGCCTGATTAAGGGGAGGAAGCCCGATCGAATAATCCTTCATCGCATCGAGGAGTTCCCCTCCGGTCCCGAAGACGATGACAGCGCCGAAACTGGGGTCTTTTTTTGCGCCGATCACCAGTTCGTACCCCTTCTTTAAGACCATCGGCTGAATGACCACGCCTGCCTCGGTATCACCCGTCTTGGAGGATATACTCTTCAGTGACCGGAACGCCTCCCTGACCGACTTCTCATCCCTGAGGTTCAGGACGACACCCCCTTTTTCGAGCTTGTGAAAGATCTTTTCGGAATCGATTTTGAGGACCACCGGATAACCCATTTTTTCCGATAGCCCGACAGCATCATCTTCATGGACCGCCCTGACCGTCTCTACCATTGGAATGCCGTATATCTCGAAGATTTCCTTTGCCTCGTCCAGGCGGATGGTGCCCCTGGCGGTCGCTGCCGCATTCCCGATGATCTCCCCCACCCTATCGATATGGGGGACAAAGTCCTTGAGGATCGCCTCGGGAGTTTCGTGCAACAGTTTGAGGTTAAAGTCATACCGGTACATATACAGGAAACTCTTCACCGCCTGCTCGGGAGTTACAAAGGTGGGGATCTCCTTGCTGCTTAGGAACTCGCGGGCCCGGAGCACCTGTTCGTCTCCCAACCATGCCGTAAACAGGGGGGTCTGGGGAACCGACTTCGCGGCCTTTACCACGGCTGCAGCTATATCTCTCGGATCAAAGCAGGGGAAAGGGACATAGACCACCAGAATGCCGTCGACGTCACTATCCTTCAAACAACTCCCCACCGCCCTCTCGAAGTCCTCGGGCGAGGCGTCCGGCAGAAGGCAGACAGGGTTGTTGATCCTCCTTCTGAGGGTCTGGTGTCTCTCTATTTCATCCACCACTTCTTCCCCAAGCACTGCCAGTTCTCCCTCCATCAGGATAAGGGCGTCCACAGCCATGGAGGCCGGTCCCAGGGAATTGGTGATGATTGCCAACCTCTTCCCCTGTGGACGGTGCTGTTTTGCGAGTGTCTCAGTAATATAGAAGAGATCGAGCATCTCGTACACACGCACCGCGCCGGCCCTCCTGAAGGCCGCCTCATAGACCTTGTCTTCCCCTGCGAGCGCCCCGGAATGGGTCAGGAACATCCGCCCTGAAACCTCAGCCCGTCCGGACCTCACCACCACTATCGGCTTGCTGCTTGAGAAGCTCCTGACCGCAGTCATGAACTTCCTTCCGTTATTGATATTCTGGATATACAGGATGATTGCCCATGTTTCAGGGTCGGTCCCCAGGTAATCGATCAGATCGGCAAAGTCGATATCCAGCTTTCCTCCCACCGAGATGAAATGACTGAACCCCATTTGTTTGCTCATCGCCCTCTCCAGAAAGGCAGAAGAGAAGATGCCGCTATGGGAGATGAAGGCGATGTTCCCCTTCCGGGGAATATGAGGGAAAAGGCTCGCATTAAGGTTTTTGGACGGCCGCAGAAAGCCGAAGGAGTTGGGGCCCATGACCCTGAAGCCGTAGATGATCGAGAGCCTCCTGATCTGGCTTTCAAGCTCTTCAGAGTTGGCGTCGGCGTGTTCAAAGTGCGGGGCAAGGATGACGACACCTTTGACGTCCTTCTGTCCGCACTCCTCCAGCGCCGTGTAAAGCTCATCGGCAGCAGATGCGACGATGGCCAGGTCGATCTGGTGAGGTATTGCGGTGATCGTCTTATAGGCCTCGACACCCTGCACAGCCTCCCGGTGTTTATTCACGGGAAAGACAACCCCGGGAAACCCTTTTCCCACGAGATTCCTGAAGGCATAGTACCCTAAAGACCGCGTGTCGTCGCTCGCTCCGATGACAGCTATCCGGTGGGGGTTGAAAAAAACGTCGAGATTTTTAATAGACATGCCGCAACCTCATTGTTGCACGCTGCTGTTACGGTAAATATCCAGCTCAGACAGAGCGTAACAGCAGAAACATTTCGCTTCTCTCCGGCGCAAGACAGCAGACAAAGTATTGCCCGCGACGTAGATAAGAAAGAAATCCAGTCGGTAAAGAGTGCTGTCATGGTGCCGGTTCATAGCTGTTTATAGCACCTGCCTAAGACTAAGACATAGATAGCAATATCTTACCCTCATAATTAGATTGTCAGCCATATTGGGGTGACTGTCAAGGCAGGGGCCTAACCCGGATTTAGAACTATCTCAGCTCTTCCGGGTCTGACCGAGGGACCATTCCATGGGATCGAGCAGCGTGTATCCCATGTTCTCGAGTTTTCTTTTCACCTTGGCGACATTGAGGGTCAAAAGGTATGGGAAAACAACCCTTTTGTCTTTTTCCCAGTGCCTTGCTACAAGAATGCTGCCGAAGGGTATCCCCTCTTCGGTAATTGCATCCACGATTTTCTTCATCTGCCCCACTTTCTCTTCTGCGACGAGACACAGGAGGGTCCCTGGTTCTTCAATCCCCAGCACACTGATAAACGCGCCGATCAGATCGCGTCTCGAGATGATTCCCTTCAATTTCCCATCCAGGTCGACAACAGGCAATGCACCCATGTTACTCTTATGCATACGCAGAAGCGCGTCCCCAAGGGTGTCCATGGGGGAAGTTGTGATCACCTTTTTATTCATTACATCCCCGACCTTAAGCGCGGAAATTCGTTGTATTTCCTTTGTGTCTTCCCTGCAGGTGGAAAAGACAGACGGCAGCGCACTGCGTATATCACGGTCGGTAATCATCCCTATCACTTTATTATCTTCATCAACCACCGGCAGATGCCTGATCCCGTTCTCTTCCATCTTTCCTCTTGCTTCGAGTACACCGGCATCAGGTCCAATTGTAATGACCCTTCGCGTCATCGATTTATCTATAAACATGGTACCCCCTTTAAGGCTTTGCTGCCGAGCAGAATTTCAACATGATTTCTTGCCAATTCAGACAGGCGGTTCACTGCGTATCCCCCTTCGAGAACAGAGATGACCCGTCCCCCCGAATAGTTGTCGGCCATCCCGACAATATTCTCCATGATCCATGAAAAGCACCCCGTCGAAAGATTTATATCGGACATGTCATCGTCAACATGGGCATCGAAACCTGCGGACACAAGAATCAATTCAGGCTTAAACTCCTCGAAAGCCGGGAACAGGTCTTTTTCAAGCAATGCTTTATACTCCGCGTCTCCCCGGCCGGGCAGCACCGGCGAGTTCAGGGTGAATCCGTAGCCCTCGCCTGATCCTTTCTCAAACTCCCTGCCCGTGCCGGGATACGCAAATGAAGGATGTTCATGAATAGAATAATAAAACACCGAAGGATCATCTTCAAAAATATTCTGCGTGCCGTTGCCGTGATGGACATCAAAATCCACTATGCCTATCCGCTGCAATTTCCATTTACGCCTCAGATACCTGGCGGCAATGGCTACGTTGTTGAAATAGCAAAATCCCATGACCCTGCCCACTTCTGCATGATGTCCGGGCGGCCTGACAGCGCAGAAGGCATTGTCTATCTCTCCCTCCATCACGAGATTGACGGTATCGAGAATTCCCCCTACAGCCAGCATCGCGGTTTCAAAGGTCTCGCCGCATATTTTATTATCAGGATGATCAAGCTCGCGCATCCCCCAATGACAGGCTTCTTCAAAGCGCATTATGAGTTTGATGCTGTGCACAATCTCAATCCACCCCTGGTCGGCGCGGCTGGCCTTTATGGGTCTCACTTTGGACATAAGACCCCCCTCTTCAAGCCCCCTGTAAATCGCGAGCAGTCGAGCGGGACACTCCGGATGTTCGGGTCCGGTGTCGTGGAGCAAAAACCGTTCGTCGTACAGAAACCCTGTCCTTCTCATCGCGCCATTGGCCATCCTGAAATTCTTCACTCTTAAAAAAAATAGGGAGGGGTCTGAAAATCTCTCTTACCCCCTTTTAATAATTTAAAACTAATCTAAGGTTTTTTCCACCCTGAACTATTTTTTCTTTCCGTGCACCATTTTTACGATGACACTAAAGAAAGATCACCACAGTCTAATTGCTTCAACTCATACATACGGTTGCATTCGCTGGATGAAATTTTGTGCTACAATAGTCTGACCAGACTGACCAGATAGAGGAGGTCGTGATGAGCATATGGCAGCTTCAGGAAGCAAAGGCCCGCTTGAGCGAGGTCATCAAGAAAGCAAAGGAGGAAGGCCCGCAGAGCATTACGGTCCACGGGTCTCCCACGGCAGTAATTATTTCGAGCAAGGAGTATGAACGGCTGAAGCACCCACAGGGAAGCTTCGTTGAGTTCATGCGCCGGTCGCCGCTCTACGGCGTAGACCTAGACCTTAAGCGCGAGCAGACACTCACGCGCGAGGCCGACATCGCATGAGCTACCTGCTCGACACCAACATTCTATCCGAGACGATCAGAAAAAGCCCGAATAGGTCGGTCATTACATGGCTCGATCAGATCCCCGGTGAAGCACTCTTCATAAGTGTGCTGACTCTTGGAGAGATTCGCAAGGGCATCGAATCTCTAAGCGATAAGAGACGCCGCGAGAAGCTGCGCCTCTGGCTGGAGCACGAGCTGCCGGAATGGTTTGAGGGCCGGGTGCTGCCGGTGGGCCTGGCGGTTGCAGACCGGTGGGGGCGTCTGCTTGCAGAGGCAGGCAGACCAGTTCCTACGATCGATAGCCTTCTGGCTGCAACAGCCCTGCATCATGAACTGAGGTTGGTTACACGCAATGCCCGGGATTTTGATTATCATGGGCTCGAAGTAATCAATCCCTTTAGCTAAGCAGGGATGTCTGAATACATTCCCCCTGCCAGGGTGGCAGTTTTGCTCTGGAGTAGGGGCAGGAATAATCCGGAAGATGAACTTCTTGTGAGGAGAAAAGGCTCGGGGTAAGACTACAACTGAACTAATTCAGAACCCGTAACTGTATTGCCGCTTCCTTCTTAAACATTTCGCCAAAAATAGCGCACAGTTATCATAGGTTTCGCTGTTGCAGCGATTCAATCTTACCAGTGCCCCGATTTTGAGAGATGTCACGGATGCTTCACATACATCAGACTTAGCATCACAGTACGGACACACATCCGAATCTTCTCTTACTTTAGTTGCTTTTGCATTCATAGTATTCACCTCCTTTCTTTTTAACAAGTTAACGAAAACTTATTACCGCATTATTAACTATAACGCTTGGCAAATCTCGTTTTAGTCTTATCCATACCTCCTTGTTTTCAATTTCTTCTTCGTAATCACAAAGAACGTTAGAACACTCATAATGAGTTTCCCTGTCTAACATCTCTCTACCGCACGCTATGCATTTCATGAAATTTCCCCCTTCCTGCTGTGTGGATTACTACCTACAGTTTAATAAAAGAATGTTACAGGAAAATGACTTTACCGTGAAATTTTGAATTATTGAATTTGATTTTTTTGGGAGAGAGTGTAATTACAATAAGGCAAAGCGTGACCCTTTCATATTCCGACTATTGTGCAGTAAGCCTGCCTTCCTGAATTCCAGCCTTCCTTCCGATAGCTTTCACGAATTCCTCTGTGGTCACCACTGTAGCCTGCCGAGGAAAGACCTTCTCCGTCAACACACGCTGTACCTCTTTATCCATGTCGGCGCAGGCATCGGAGACGACAAAGAGCTTGTAGTCCATGTCAGCAGCCAAACGTACGGTGGAAAGGACTACTCCGCTTGAAGCAATGCCGAATAATACGAGCGTATCGATATTTTTAGCACGCAGGATCGTTTCCAGATCGGTCGAGGTGAAGGCTCCCACGCGGCGCTTGGTAACCACTATGTCGCCCGGCTGAGCTGCGACCTTGGGATGTATCTCGGCCCCCAGAGTGCCTTCACGCAAGCGTCCGGATTCTTTGAGACCGGCAAAAAGCTTGTTCTGCGGACTGATCTCGGGGAAACCGTCCCGAAACCGAACGACGACATAGATGACAGGCAGACCGGCTTGGCGCGCTGCCCTGAGGATGGCGCCGGCCTTCTCCAAAAGGGGTGTTTGTTCATTTGCCGGAAGCATGCCGACAATGTCGTTTTGGTAGTCCATAATCAGAACCGCAGTCCTGGCATTGTCAAGGGCAAGTTTGTCCCGCGTTTGAATCTTCGTACCCTCTTGTTTGTCAGCAGCGTGAAGCGGTGTGACCGATGAAGTCAAAAACACAGCCAATAGAGCTACCGTCAATGAGATCCAGATGATGCGCATGGATTTGTCCTCCTCTTATTGAAAATCAATCGCCCGTGAGGGAGCACACTATCCCATTTGACCGCCTGCGTTACTCCCAAGCGTTCTGCCAGGGCAGAGCACAGTGGGTTATATTGTAGCTTGCCTGAGGCTATGACTAAGTATTTAATGGGCATCTTATCAGGGTATATCCTCAACCCAGAGGATATATTTCTTAAACGGCGCATTCTTCAGGGAATTGTAAAGCTTCTTATCCGCAGTGACCATGCGGGAGGAAGTCTTTAAGGAAAGCGCAATATACAGACTGTCGTAAAAACTAAGTCGGTAGGAGTCCGCCAAAGTCCACGCGTATTCGAGGGATTCGTCCGTTTTATATGTCTGAAGTGGAAGCCCCTTAAAATCAGTCAACATTTCTACTGCGGCATCCGGCTCTATCTCGCCTGCGCGCGATTTTTTCAAAAGCACATTGCCGATTTCGGGAAAGATGAGATCAGGGGCTGTGAGCGTATTATTCTTCTCAAGCAGGCGAAATGCCGCATTGGCATGGATTTCAGGTACAAGCCATTTAACTGCAACGCTCGCATCTACGACAAACCGATTCACCGGTCCCTGTCCTCGCGGATCAATTCCGCGCTGTCGCTGAATTTCCTGCCGGCCAGACGTTTACGCCATTTTTGCGCCCTTGCCCTAAATTCCTCCATTGTCATCTGCTGAGCGGCCTCTTCAAGGATAAGCTTTGCCTCACCCTGCAGCGAACGCCTATGTTGCTTTGCCCGCGACTTAAGACGATTGATAGTCTCGGGGTCGATGTCCCTTACAAGCAATTGAGCCATAGTACCGCCTCCTTGTTCCACTTGTGATATCATTATGATAGCACAAGGTTGCAGCCCTTGCAATCTATGCCGAAATTTTCAGTGCCGATGTACATTTACTTCTTTAAATCAGTGTACTACTTTATTTGTTAGGAGGCGCCAGGAGGTTACACATCAGTAGACAACTTTATTTTGTTAGCCAAAAGGCATACAATGTCTAAGTTAGTGAAACTATCATACATAGCAGTGTACGACTTTATTATCCATGCACAACAACAAGGAGTCATATCATGAAAGTTATAGCCTTTAACGGAAGCGCACGCAAAGACGGTAATACTGCAATACTCATAAAAAATGTTTTTAGAGAGCTCAACAATGCCGGGATGGAAACCGAGATGGTACAGCTATCCGGAAGAAAGATCAGGGGTTGTACGGCCTGTTTTAAATGCTGGGAGAATAAGGACCGGCGATGCGCTGTCAAGGGCGATTACATCGATACCTGCATAGAAAAAATGATCGGAGCCGATGGAATTATCCTGGCTTCCCCCACATATTTTGCCGATGTATCCGCGGAGCTTAAGGCCCTCATTGACAGGGCCGGTATGGTCTCAAAGGCAAACGGGGACATGCTTAGACGTAAGGTCGGGGTCGCCGTAGTTGCAGAACGAAGGGGCGGGGCAATTCATGTCTTTGATACGATAAACCATTTCTTTCTGATTAGTCAGATGATCGTCCCCGGCTCGATCTACTGGAACATGGGAATTGGGAGAGAAAAGGGGGATGTCGAAAAGGATGAGGAAGGCCTCCTCACTATGAAGGCCCTAGGCGAAAACATGGCATGGCTTTTAACGAAGCTAAAGTAACACGTCGGGATTGCCGTTTATTTGGCCCTGTACAACAACATAGGTTTATTACTTGTTTACAGGCACGCTTAATGGACCTACTTTTTTTATAGCCTTATCGGCATTCAACCATTACCCGGCCTCCGAGGCCCCTTAACTCCAGGTTATTAAATCAATTAGCCGCTGAACACCGGGTCAAACTTGGACGCCGATGGTGGGTCAATTTTCGGTGCCGATGTGCAATCTTTCCAGCGGTGATATAATTATAATAATGCATATTTCACCCGGTAAAAATTGGTCGGAGTCTAAAAAGCATAATAAAGAACCATGGTGAAAAAGGGGAAAAAGGGATGATAGTCGAAGAAGGTCAACTTAAGGGAGCATTCAGAGGATTCAAAAATCGCGACACGATTTTCGAATTTAATGATGGAGGCAAATGGCAACAGGCACAGTATAAGTACCAACGAGATCAGAGGGGATTATCTAAATCTAATTTTATTTCAGTTATTGTGAAATTTATTTGCATCTTTTATGAAAACCCAGAAACCCTACAAACTAAATATCTATATTCCTCGCCTCAAGCGCATGCTTGACTATAAAATCTTTTCTCGGCTCTACCTGGTCTCCCATGAGGATCGTGAATATCTCGTCCGCCTGGACGCTGTCTTCGATGCTCACCTGGAGGAGCGTCCTTTTTTCCGCGTCCATAGTCGTCTCCCAAAGCTGCTGAGGGTTCATCTCGCCCAATCCCTTGTACCTCTGGATCGAAAGCCCCTTCCTGGCGGCCTCGAAGATATAGCCGTAGAGTTCGGTCGTAGAATTCAGGGTCTTCGGGCCGTCTTTCGCAGCGATGGTATAGGGCGGCTTGCCCATTTCCTTCATATAGCCGTGAAACGTTTCCAGCTCCCTGAATTCGGGGGACAGAAGCAGGTTTGAATCAATAATAAGTTTGTAGTTCTGCCTCCTGATTTCAACCCGGAAGCCCTCGTGTTCCTCATCTTCAGAGTCCTCGCCGATGACGGCGTCAGGTACGGCCACGCGGACCTTTTCGAGAAGGGCGGCCAGGGCGCCTCTGTCTTTGAGGACTGACTTGTTGATTCCCTCATCAAGCAATACCTTTAACACGGCGGTATCCCTCCGCCTGCGCTGAAACCAGTCCATCAGCTTTTCATAGCTCGAGAGGCGCTTGAGGAAGGGTATCAATGCCTTCCCTTTGACCTCCTGCCCCTTTATCGTCACGGCTATATCGTCGGAGGCGAGTTCAAAAAGCATGCTCTGCATCTCGGCTTCGTTCTGTATGTATTTTTCTGTCTTGCCCTTTTTTACCTTGAACAACGGCGGCTGGGCTATGTAGAGGTAGCCTTTTTCGATGATCTGGGGCATCTGGCGGTAAAAAAACGTCAGGAGCAGCGTCCTTATGTGCGCGCCGTCGACGTCCGCATCGGTCATCAGGATGATCTTATGGTATCTTATTTTCGACACGTCGAAGTCGTCGGCGCCTATGCCGGTCCCCATGGCGGTGATGAGTATCCTTATCTCCTCGGAGCCGAGCATCTTGTCGAACCTCGCCTTTTCAACGTTCAATATCTTTCCCCGGAGCGGCAATATGGCCTGCGAACGGCGGTCCCTGCCCTGCTTTGCCGAGCCGCCGGCGGAATCTCCCTCGACGATGAAGAGTTCGCTCAAAGCCGGATCTTTTTCCGAACAATCGGCGAGTTTTCCGGGAAGCCCGGTATCTTCCAGGGCCCCTTTTCTCCTCGTCAGTTCCCTCGCCTTCCTTGCAGCCTCCCTTGCCCTTGCCGCCTGGATCGCCTTTTCGATGATCTTCCTCGCGATCGAGGGGTTTTCCTCGAAATATGTGGAAAGCGTATCGTTGACGATCGACTCCACAATGCCCTTCACTTCGCTGTTGCCGAGCTTCATCTTTGTCTGGCCCTCGAACTGCGGGTTCGGCAACTTCACGCTGATAACAGCGGTCAGTCCCTCTCTGATGTCGTCGCCGGAGATGCTCTCCTTCACATTCTTCAAAATTCCGGAAGATGTGGCGTAGCTGTTCGCAGTCCTGGTGAGGGCGGACTTGAAGCCGATGAGATGGGTCCCGCCCTCTTTTGTATTGATGTTGTTGGCGAAGGTAAAAATGGTCTCGGCGTAGCTGTCGTTGTACTGGAGTGCGACCTCCGCAGCCATGCCGTCTTTTTCTCCCGTAACATATACCGGCTTCGGATGGAGCGGGGTCTTGTTCTTATTGAGGTGCTCCACAAACGAGACTATCCCGCCTTTATAGAGAAATTCCTGGTTCTTGTCTACCCTCTCATCGAGGATCGTTATCTTAAGCCCCTTGTTCAGAAACGCCAGCTCCCTCAGCCTCTGGGAGAGTATGTCATAGCTGAATTCCATTATCTCGACGAAAATTTCAGGGTCCGGCTTAAAGGTGACCTTGGTCCCCCTGCTTTTCGTTTTCCCGACAACAGTCAGGGGCCCTGCGGGTTTGCCTCGTTCGAACCGCTGATGAAAGACCTGGCCATTCTGCTTGATCTCGACCTCGAGCCATTCCGACAAGGCGTTTACCACCGAGATCCCGACGCCGTGAAGCCCTCCCGATATCTTATATGCCTTCGACTCGAATTTTCCCCCTGCATGCAGTTCCGTCAGGACCACTTCCGCAGCTGTCCTGTTTTCGGTGTCGCCGGGATGGGGCCCGGTAGGAATACCCCTCCCGTCGTCGATGACCGAGCAGCTTCCGTCATGGTGAAGAATGACATCGATATTGTTGCAGTATCCTGCGAGGGCCTCGTCAACGCTGTTGTCCACGGCCTCATAGACAAGATGGTGGAGCCCCTCCGGGCCGGTCGAGCCTATATACATGGCGGGCCTTTTGCGGACAGCACTGAGGCCCTTCAGTATCTTTATGTCCTCCGCCCCGTAGGTTTCACCGTTTTGTTGCATCACGTTTTTATCTTCCATCGTACCTCTATATTGTAGTTACTCTAAATTTTTGCAGCCTATTCAGACCGGCTTCCTCTAAATCCTCATCGGCATTATCACGCAGCGGTAATCCTCGTCCTTCTCCTCTTTGATAAGGACAGGGCTCAGGGGCGCCTGAAGATCCAAAACCACCTTTTCAGTCGCCATCGCTTCAAGGATGTCTATAAGATAACGGGCGTTAAAGCCGAGCGAGACCGCTTCCCCTGTGTATTCCACTGCAAGTTCGTCACGTGCCTCGCCGAGGTCCGGATTTGAGGACGTAAGTGCGATCAGGCCGTCGGAGAGGTCGAGCTTCACCGCATTGGACCGCTCCCTGGACATTATCGCCACCCTGCGTAGGGTCTTTACAAATGCCTCCCTCTGTGCAGTCACTTTTTTCTCGTTACCTGTGGGGATCACCTGCTCATAATTCGGATAGGTCCCTTCGATCAGCCTCGTAAGGAACTGTATTTCCCCTATCGAGAAGAGGACGTGGTTTTTGCAGAGTGTCATCCGGACATTGCTTTCATTTTTATCGAGGAGTTTTCTCAGTTCTGCTGCGGCCTTCCTCGGGATGATCAGTTTCCGCTCTTCTTTTACGGCCCCTTCGATATCTCTCTTTATCAATGCGAGCCGGTGGCCGTCCGTCCCTACCACGGTGACCTTGTCCCCGGGGACCAGATGGAAAAGGAGGCCGTTGAGGGTATATCTGGTATCACTCTCACCCGCAGCATAGACTGTCTTTTCTATCACCTCTGTCAGGACCTTTGCGCTGACCTGTATCTCTTCCATATCTTCCATGCCGGGCCATGCGGGAAATTCTTTCGCGGACAGGCAGGCGAGTCTGAAGCTGCTCGCTCCGGCCTTAAGTTTAAGCCACTGTTCATCAACCGATTCAAGCAGAAGGTCGCCCTCGACCTCCCTCACGATCTCGAACATCTTCCTCGCGGGGATGCATATTTTACCTTCTTTTTCCACCTTCATCTGGAGGGGCTCCTTCAGGGCGGTGTCGAGGTCGGTTGCGGTAATGAATGAGCCGGCTTTGCCGGCGTCCAGGAGAAAATGGCTCAGGATAGGCATCGTGTTCCTCTTCTCGACAATGTTTTGTATATTCGAGAGCTTCGCCAGAATTTCGTCCTTGGAGACAATAATTTTCATGTAAACCCCTCCTTAATTCTTTATCTTCTGTAAAAGGTTTTCCATCATTCTGTTGAATGTTTCGTCCTTCGTCCTTCGCTCTTCTATCTGCTTGCAGGCGTAAATGACCGTTGCGTGGTCCTTTCCGCCGAAATGCTTCCCGATATCGCTGAGGGAAGATTCGGTGGTCTGCTTGCTGAGATACATAGCCACCTGACGCGGCAGTGCGATGTCCTTCGTTCTTCTTTTTGCCTTGATGTCCGCAAGACTTATATTATAGAAGTCGCAGACAATTTTTTGGACCGCTTCGACCGTGACCGGTCTTTCGTCGTCGTGAATGATGTCTTTCAGGATCTTTTTTGTAGTTTCGAGATTGATCTCCTCCCCGGTCAGCGACGCCTGCGCCGCGATCCGGATAAGGCAGCCCTCGAGTTCCCTTATATTGGAACGTATCTTTGCCGCCAGGAAATTGGCGACATCCTCTGGGATCTTTTTTAATGCCATCATATCCGATTTTTTGTATATGATGGCAAGCTTTGTCTCTATGTCGGGCGGCTGGATATCGGCGATGAGGCCCATGTTGAATCTCGACCTCAAACGATCGGTCACCTCGCTGATCTCCTTTGGAGGCCGGTCGCAGGAGATGACGATCTGTTTTTGTTTTTCGTAGAGGGCGTTGAAGGTATAAAAGAACTCTTCCTGGGTCGCGGTTTTTTTTGCGATAAACTGCACGTCATCAAGCAAGAGCAGGTCGAGGTTCCTGTATTTGTCCTTCAACTCGACCATCCTGTCGTGTCGCAGGGATGAAACGACTTCATTCGTAAATTGTTCCGATGAAACATACAGGACCGAGAAGTCACTGCGTGAATCGAGCACCTTGTTTCCTATGGCATTCATCAAGTGGGTTTTTCCCAACCCTACGCCGCCGTAAATAAAAAGTGGATTATAGGTCTTTCCGGGAGAATCAGCTACGGCGATTGCCGCGGCATGGGCGAACTGATTGCTGTTGCCTGTGATAAAATTCTCGAAGGTATATTTCGGATTGAGATAGATCCCTTTGCTCGCGAGTCTTATTCTTCTGCTTTCGAGTTTTTCTATGATCTTTTTCTGCGTATTTTGCTGTTTTTCCTCGATCTTGTATCGCAGTGTGACGGGATATCCCACAACCGTCTCTATAGACTCTTTAATAAGGTTGGGATAAGAATCCTCGATCCATTCTTTAAAAAAACGGTTTGGGATTTCGAGCGTCGCAGTCTGCTCCTTTAAATGAGAGAGTTTAATAGGCTTAAACCAAAGGTCATAGATAGTGGCGCCTATTTTTCCCTCTATTTTCGAAAGGCTCTTATTCCAAATCTCTTCTATAGTCATGCGTTAAACTGCCCTTACTGACATATTCTTAACAATTGTTAGTAACTCGTTTTGGGAGGTAAGCTATTATATCTTAATTTGATATTTCAGACAACATCCCTGTGGCTTTCCTGTTGGTATCATGTACTATTTCTTGCCGGGGAATTTTTATCGATAAGTTACGTATCTTCCTCACAGACATTCAGGGCCGATTTATCGTTAGCAATCAGCTTGTTGTATCCTATTTATACTTACTGACATGCCCTACTACAACTACTATCTTAATTATTAATCAAGTAATAGAAGGATAGGCACTATTACCTTGACAGAAAAAAAGCTACGGCTTAATCTATTTTTTGTGCCGTTTTTCCGATAATATAATAGGCGGAATGCCTCTATTTCGAGAGGGATAGCCAGTGAGAAAAAAAACGAAATCAAATATTGCCAAAATAGCAAGAAATATCAAGCTTCTTATTCTCGATGTGGATGGCGTGCTGACGGACGGCAGCATCACCCTGGACAACAAGGGAAATGAATATAAATCATTCTATGTCCGTGACGGTCATGGAATTAAGATGCTGCTGCGCGCAGGCATCGAGGTTGCAATCCTTACCGGCAGAGAATCCAGAGTCGTTGAAAGGAGGGCCTCCGAGCTTGGCATTAAAGAGGTCTATCAGAAATGTTTCGACAAGACAGCCGTGTACCACGCCCTCACTGAAAAGTTCTCGCTTTTGGACACGGAAGTCGCATACATGGGCGACGACGTTGTAGACGTGCCGGTAATGAAAAAAGCGGGCATGCCGGTTACCGTCGCCGATGCTGCCGGGGGGATGGGAAAATATTCATTGTTCATAACGAAAAATAGGGGGGGCCGGGGGGCCGTAAGGGAAGTAACTGATCTTATTTTGTCTTCAAAGGGTCTATTGGAAAAGGATGATGGATGAGTACCTTGAGGCTTAACATACCGACGGTCCTGACCTTAAGCAGGATCGTCCTTATACCCTTTTTCGTAATTTCTATCAATCATCATCCGATCCTCGGCGCCTTCGTCTTCGGGGTTGCGTCCCTGACAGACTTCCTCGACGGCTATCTCGCAAGACGTTCCGGCCAGATAACGAAATTCGGTATCATTATGGACCCTATCGCGGACAAATTTCTCATCATAACGGCCCTCGTGGTTTTGGTCGATATGAACTGGCTCTCTTCATGGATAGCTATCATTATCATCGCGAGAGAATTCCTGGTGACCGCGTTAAGAGTCGTTGCTCTTTCGAAGGATATCATCATTCAGGCTGAGATCGGCGGTAAATTGAAGATGACCATGCAGATAACAGGTATAATCTGCCTGATACTGCCGAGGGATTTTTTGGGGATAGACCTCTGGGGTCTGGATGTAAAGGATATAGGAAGTGATATTATGGTCGTCTCACTGGTATTGGCGGTCATCTCGGGCTTTCAATATACGATAGCCTTCTGGAAAAGAATATGAAGGTTTTATTCCTGGCGTCCCTTGCATTTCTTCTGGGGTCCCTGCCGACCGGCCTTCTGATCGCCAAGGTCAGGGGTGTCAACCTGAAAGAGACCGGAAGCGGCAATATCGGCGCGACGAATGTGTTACGGACTACCGGAAAGGGGCCGGCTCTTCTCACCCTCGTAGGAGACTCTGCAAAGGGGGCGGTTGCTGTCCTTATCGCCAGATACTTTGGTGCAGGGGTTTTTTTTGAGGGAGTGGTGGGTCTATGTGCGGTGCTCGGGCATAATTTTTCTCTCTTTCTGAAGTTCAGAGGCGGCAAAGGGGTGGCCACCAGCTTAGGGGTGCTGACTATTTATTCTCCACAAACAGGGCTTCTTACTATTATAATATGGCTGATGACCGTTCTTATTACGAGATATTCTTCTCTCGGAGCACTCGTTTCTTTCGGCCTTCTGCCTCTCGGCGCCCTGGTTCTTGATTCGCGCGAGAAAGTACCTCTGCTATTTTTGATGACCTTGTTGATATTTGTCCGCCATAAGGACAATATACGGCGTATCATAAAAGGCACGGAACCGAGAATAGGTGCACGAATATGAGATGGATTAAGGCAGTTTTATTTTTGTGCATCGTTATCTCGCCGTCGATTTCATTCAGCGAAGATCTTTCCGACATCCAACTGGACAAAGGCATCAGAAACTACGATACGTATTCATATGTCTTGATGGCAAAGGCACATAAGGACAAGGCGCATGCCGTCGAGCTTCTGAGGGAGGCCCTTCTGCATTCCCCTGACCTTCCGGCGGTATATTTCGAGTTGTCTAAGGCCGCCTTTTCTTTCTCCGGAGAAGGGATCTTGAACAGCGTGGATTACGTGGTCCAGGGTATCAATGCATATTCCAGGAACTTCTGGTGGTCTTTTACCTTCATCGGCTCCGTTGTCTTTGGCGTGATCTTTTCTTTTGCTGCTGCATTTGCCCTGATCGTCATCGTGCGACTATTTACGGACATTCCCCTTGTCACCCACGATATAGAGGAGACCCGTTCGAGAGGGGTGATCCTGCTGATTTTCATGCTCCTTTCTTTGGCAAGTCCTTTGTTGTTCATTGCGGGGATGCTGATACTTCTCGGCCTTTATATGAAAAGATACGACAGATTTACCGTATACCTGTTTCTTTTTTTTCTCGTTTTGTATCCGTTCTTTTTCAAGATGGCAACGATGTATGTGGGCGCCTCGTCGTCCGGGGTCCTGAAAGCGATCGTGAACGTGAACGAGGGGAGGGATAACAATTATGCGATTTCCAGGCTGAAAGAGGGCAAGGACTACGCTTCTCTTTATTCCTATGCGCTGGCCCTAAAGAGGAACGGGCACTTTGAAGAAGCGATTGCTGTTTACCGGAA
The DNA here is from genome assembly GCA_044450345.1 of Thermodesulfovibrionales bacterium. Lineage (GTDB taxonomy): Bacteria > Nitrospirota > Thermodesulfovibrionia > Thermodesulfovibrionales > UBA6898 > Sulfobium. The sequence continues at coordinate 29,860 of JBIOIY010000020.1, forward strand.
GTTGCTGGCGCAAAAAAAGGACCCGAGGCTTTATGTGAATCTCGGGAATTGCTATGTAGGTTTGTATAATTTTGATGAAAGGAAGAGGTCCGTTCTTCAGGAAGCAACCGAGTTATATATCTCCGCGGTAAACCTTAAACCTCTCCCTTCCGCCTATTATAACCTCTCACAGGTCTCCCGCGAGACGCTCGATTTTGCGGCGGGCGAGCAATATTTCAAGTCGGCGCTGGCTGCGGACAGGGTGGCAGTATCAGGCTATAGGTCCATAGCCGGCAGGAACGTCAACAGGTTCGTAATTGATGAGACACTTATGCCTTCGGAGTTCTGGGATTATGCCTTCGCACGAAGCTATACCTCTTCCTCCGAGGGTTTTGCCGCAGTTCCTCCCACGGCGGTTTCGTTGGCGGCAATTGTCTTGGCTGTTCTGTTTTATTTTCTGTGTGGTCTTTGGCACCAGCATGCTTTCAGATGCAGAAAGTGCGGCACCATTCTCTGTAGTAAGTGCGAGAACAGACTTATGTGGGGAGAGATGTGCCCTCAATGTTACGGGTCGATTGTGAAACTAGATGCACTCGAAGTGAAAGAGAGGGTCGCCTGGCTTCTTGGCATTTACGAACAGCAGAGGAAGCACAGGAATACGATAAAGGTGTTGTCTTTCCTCTTTCCCGGACTTTCCCATGTGTATGCGGGGAGAATAGTGACGGGTTTTCTTTTCCTCTGGCCTTTTTTATTCTTCCTGTTGCTTTCGACAACTTTTTTGATAATTCTGCCTGACCGCCGCTTGGTATCTCACGACTTTTTCAAATGGGCGGGGCTGTGGACCAGCACGGGACTCTATCTCGTTTTTCATTATATTACAAAGAAAAGGATTGCAAAGGGATGGCTTTAGAAGGGTCTTTAAGCGATTTCGGCCTTGCAGACATTCTGCAACTTATTTATTTTCAGCGTAAGACGGGGTTGCTGACGCTTGAGGGAAAGCTGGACAAGATCAAATTATTGTTCAGGGACGGCAATATAGTCGGGGCGGAATCCAAGCGGAGAATAGATGACAACCGGCTCGGCAAGATCCTGCTTAAGCGGGGGCTCCTCAGTGAGGGCGACCTTCAGGCAGCGCTTGAAGAACAGAAAAAAAACAAGACGAAACTCGGCAATATTCTTCTGGAAAAAGAATGTATCAGCAAGGAAATAATAGGCGAGATAATCAACAGTCAGATAACAGAGACGGTTATTCAGCTCTTCAACTGGAAGCAGGGCGCATATGAATTTACTTCACAGGGTATTCCCGAGGACAAGGTGCTTTCGACCTCTCTTGACACGCAGCATCTGCTCATGGAAGGGTTGAGGCTCGTCGATGAGTGGTCCCTGATACGGGGAAAGATCACGCTTGACACCATTTTCAGAAAGCGGGGGGAATTTTCAGAGGAGCTGGATGAGGAGGAGGAAGGGGTCCTGAAGTATGTCGACGGAGAAAACGATGTGAGCACTATTACTGATCTCAGCGGCGGGGATAATTTCCAAATCTCAAAAACGCTTCTTTCACTTATGGAAAAAGGGGTTGTTGAAGAAGTCGAGGAGGCCCCTTTTGTGGTGAAGGAGGAGTTGTTTGAAAAGAAAGAGTCTCTGCATATTTTGAGATTCCTGGTCCCGGCGGCGATCTGTATCTCGCTGGTCCTTTCGCTTACGATTACGGCATTTTATAAGGGTGGCCTTGCAAGGGAGTTGTCGGCGGGCGGGAAACTGGACGCTCTCAGGTTTAAAATTGAGGCCTACAAGCTGGAACATTCTTCATATCCTCCTGCCCTCGATGCGGTTTCGGCTGAGAAAGACCCGTGGGGACATCCTTATATTTACAGGATTTCAGATGATTCATTCTATCTCGCAAGTGCGGGTGCCGACGGGAAGGAAGGGACAGGGGATGACATTTACTGAGGCGTCCCCGGGGGTCTTCCTCTGCTACGGGAAATAATTGTCTGATGGAACCGGTAGTAGATGGGATACGGGGGAACGGAGATGTCTAAAGCGCGGGCGCGTCAGAATAAGGCCATAGTGCTTTTGAGCGGAGGGGTAGATTCATCGACTGCCTTGGCCATTGCGCAGGCAGAAGGGTACAAAGTGCACGCCTTGAGTTTCGATTACAATCAGCGGCACGGGGTAGAACTCGCGTTCGCAAGAAAGATGGCTCACTCGCTGAAAGTGGAAAGGCATCTTATCTCGGCCTTTGATCTTAGGGAGATAGGCGGTTCGGCGCTTACATCCGATATGGAAGTGCCCAAGGGGAGGGGGGAGAGGCGGAAACGGGGAGGAGAGCAAGATAAGGATTTCCGGGAGACGAATTCTCTGCTTCCGCACTTCCAGGCTTCAGGCCTTATTCCTGTCACGTATGTTCCTGCGCGGAACACGATCTTTCTCTCTTTCGCCCTGGCCTGGGCTGAGGTGCTTGAAGCGGAGAATATCTTCATAGGAGCGAACGCGATAGATTACAGCGGATATCCTGACTGCAGGCCGGCGTATCTGAGGGCCTTCGAAGATATGGCAAACCTTGCAACCAAGGTTTCGGTAGAGGGAAAGGTGAAATTCAGGATAAGGGCCCCTCTTATTTCCATGAGGAAGTCGGAGATAATAGAAAGAGGACTTGAACTGGGGTTGGATTATTCCCTCACGTGGAGTTGTTATGATCCGCAAAGGATCGGCAATAAGGGAAAAGCAGGGAGTAAAAAGGGCGGGGCAGGGGCGGGAAAAGACTTTGGAACTTCCGATATCATGGGTTTGCGCAGTGTTTTCCGGCCCTGCGGCCGATGTGACAGTTGCAGGCTTCGGGAAAAGGGCTTTATTGAGGCAGGGGTAAAGGACCCGGGTAGAGCATAAATGATATTAAATGGAGTCGTTCTTTGATACTATAGTAAATAAATTCTGAGGAGGGCACCATGGGAGAAAAGCTTTCTCATGAAGAGTTTGTAAAGAAGGCCATTGTAAGTCTGAGGAAAGAGGGGTTCAAGGGAATACATTCTGTTTACTCGGGGTTTAACGAGGCTTTCAAAAAATACTTTACCGATGAGAACCCGGTCGAGGCGACGAACAAACTTGCAGGCGAGGGCAAGATAGTCATTAGGCCGGTGAAGGGGGGTGTGATGTTATATATGCCTGAAGATGCCCCTGGCTCGGGAAGCGCCGAGCAGGCGCTCAAAAAGATGGGACTCGGCTGAAATTGCAGCAGACGGAGAAGAACAGGTTACTTTCCACTCTGCCGTCCGTGGATGAGGTTCTGAAGAGCCCTGACGGCCGGGAATGGCTAGGACAATTTCCGAGGAAGATTATACTCAAGGCGGTAAGAGAAGTTATAGCCGCTGGGAGAGGGGAAATACTCGCAGGCAGGGCGACAGACCTTTCTCCTGCAATGCTCTCGGCTGAGATAGAGGACAAAATTGTAAGACTTTCATCTTTCAGCCTTGTGCCGCTTATCAATGCTACCGGAATCGTCATTCACACAAACCTCGGCAGAGCGATACTTTCAGATAATGTTCTCCATAATGTGGTTGCGGTCGGCAGAGGTTATTCAAATCTTGAGTATGATCTGGCAAGCGGGAAAAGAGGGCGGCGACACACGCATACGCGGAGATTGCTGACTGATATTACCGGCGCCGAAGACGCTCTTATCGTCAATAATAATGCGGCTGCGGTGCTTCTGTGCCTGAACACCGTCGCAAAGGGCAAGGAGGTCATTGTTTCAAGGGGCGAGCTTGTGGAAATCGGGGGTTCCTTCCGGATCCCGGATGTAATGTCAGCGAGCGGGGCTGTCTTGCGGGAGGTAGGTACAACGAACAAGACGCATATCTACGACTATGCAAGCGCGGTCAATGATAACACGGCCCTGATTCTGAAGGTGCATCAGTCAAACTATAAGATAATAGGATTTTCGGACGGAGTGGCGGTCGAAGATCTCGTTTCACTCGGCAGGAAGCATGACCTGCCGGTTATGTATGACCTCGGGAGCGGGTGTCTTATAGACCTCAAGCCCTATGGCATCAAAGACGAACCTTCCGTTGCTGATATTGTGGGATCGGATATCGATATTGTATCGTTCAGCGGAGATAAACTCCTCGGAGGTCCTCAAGGCGGCATCATCGTCGGAAAGAAACGATATGTGGAAAAGATCCAAAGGAATCCGCTGGCGAGGGCAGTAAGAATAGACAAGTTCGCGATAGCAGCGTTCGAGGCTACGCTCATGGAATACCTTGACCCTGAAAAGGCAAAAGAGGAGATCCCGGTCCTGAAGATGTTGCTTCAATCACCAGTGGAGATACAGACGCGGGCGAAAAGGATAGCAGCAGAACTTAGGAAGATTGCTGGGAATGCGAATGTTTCCGTGATCCGCGATTCTTCAAAGGCTGGAGGCGGCTCGCTTCCGGAGGTCGATTTTCCGACATACGCAGTCTGCATAAAACCTGCCGGGGTCTCTGTAAATGCACTGGAAGTGAGACTGCGGAGCGGTCGCCCTCCGGTCATCGCGAGGATCAAGGAAGATTCGCTCCTTTTGGATGCCAGAACAATAAGAAAGCAGGAGATCGGCGATCTTGTGCGGGTCGTTGCCTCTGCCCTGCACGCCGACTGAGCATTTAGATCAGTTTCCGTCGAGCTTCTTCAGCAGAAGAGCGGAAAGCATGAATCTCGGAAATTCTTCTTCCTTCACTTTTTTGTAAAAATCGCAAATTTCACAGTTCCTATACTTCTGCGCAAAGGTGCCTTGTATCTCTCCCTTACACAAAGTCCCTGCCATTACCCAGCAGCTTCTGCCGGCATTTTTTCCTCCATGGATGTTGTCGAGTCTTGTTTCAACCGCTGCCGGACATATGCCCAAATCATGAATATGCAATCCTCCGGGTTGCCTCCCACACTTTTTGAATTCCCAGCAATTAATCTTGCCTTCTTTCTCCATGTTTATTACCTCCAAATTGTTGTCGCCACGGCAGTATTTTATCAACTAATTATACAATAAACTATAGAAAGAGCGCTGCTTCTTGTATGCCGAATTGGCAGACAAGATAATTTACAGAAAATAATGGCCAAAAGACAAGAGCAAAATATTATAATGGTGAACAATAATTTTTACAGGCGGAGATATGAGACATATAATTCTCGGTACAGCTGGTCATATAGACCACGGAAAAAGTTCCCTCGTAAAGGCGCTCACGGGTATTGACCCTGATAGACTGAAGGAAGAGAAAGAACGTGGAATAACCATAGACATCGGCTTTGCAGATCTTGTATTTTCTGAGAGTGGACTGACCGTCGGCATTGTTGATGTCCCCGGACATGAAAAGCTTATCAGGAACATGCTGGCGGGAGCGGGCGGCATCGACATGGTCTTGCTTGTTATTGCCGCCGATGAAGGGATAATGCCTCAGAGCCGGGAGCACCTGGCAATATGCGATCTATTGAAAATAAAGTGCGGGCTCATAGCTATTACGAAGGCGGACCTCGTTGAGAGAGCTTGGGTTGACCTTATAAGGGATGAAGTAATCAACTTTGTGAGGGGTACATTTCTTGAGAATTCCCCTATAGTGCCGGTCTCTGCCAAAACTGGTGAAAACCTCGATACCTTGAAAAAAGAGATTGAAGATCTTGCCCTAAAGGTTGCCCCGAAAGATACGGGCGGTTTATTCAGGCTTCCCATAGACAGGGTCTTCACCTTGAAGGGCTTCGGAACCGTCATTACGGGCACCGCAATATCGGGGAAGGTTTCTCTCGACGACCCACTCGAAATATTGCCGGCAAATATAAAGGCTAGGGTCAGAGGACTCCAAAGTCACGGCAGCGCCATCGACACCGCGTATGCGGGACAGAGGGTTGCAGTGAATCTGCAGGGCGTTGAAAAAGAAAGTCTGGCAAGAGGAGACGTTGCGGTGACGCCATTGAGCTTTGCCGAGACAAAAAGCCTTGACGCATTTCTGGAGTTGCTGCCTGAAACGCCTACATTAAAAAATAAAAGTCTGGTTCATTTCTATGTCGGCACCGCCGAAACTGTCGCGAGGATAATACTTTATGAAAAAGAAGAATTAAAACCCGGGGACAATTGTTATTGCCAATTCAGGCTTCAAGATCCGGTCATCGCTGTGGCGGGAGACAGATACATTATCAGAAGGTTTTCACCTCTTGAAACCCTGGGAGGAGGTGAAATCCTCGATCCTTCGCCGATTAGGAAGAGGCGAAGGGGAGCAGTAGAAGATCTGGGCATGCTCTATTCGGGCGGTCTCGATCAGAAGGTTTCTATAAAAATAGAAAAATCAGGACCTCAAGGCATATCTATTAATACCATAAGAGGGTGGATCCGCGCGGATGTGAAGTCGTTGGATAACGCTATTGAGAAGCTTGAAAGGGCGGGTGAGTTCATTGTGTTTGAGGACCTGATTATTCACAGAAAACCCTTCTTATCCCTTCAGAACGAAATACTCGGACTGCTGAGGGCCTTCCATAAGAAGAACCCGCTCAAGCCAGGGATGTCCAAAGAAGAAATCAGGAACCAGCTGAGGATCGATGCCCGCCTATTCAATTTTATTTTGGGCGGGTTGAAAGATGTGCTGGTCGAAAAAGACCTTGTCAGGCTGGGTGAATTCAAGGTAGAGCTTTCGAGCAGAGAGGAGGAATTCAAGGTGAAAATGCTTGATTTGCTCGAAAAAGGCGGATTCCAGCCCCCGACGAAAGAAGAGATTTCTTCATCGCTTAAGATAGAGCAGAAACGCTTGACCGACATCCTCTCGCTGATGTCAAAGGAGGGGAGGGTTGTCAGAATGAGCGAGTCTCTCTATATGTCAACGGGCGTGTATAACGAAATGTTGTCTTTACTGGAGACTTTTTTTAAGAAAAAGCCCGAGATGACCGTTGCTGAGTTCAGAGATTTATTAAATACGACAAGAAAGTATGCGCTCCCTTTTCTAGAATTTCTTGATTCGCAGAAAGTCACTCTCCGCACCGGAGATGTCAGAAAGTCTCTTCTCAAGAGGTAGCGCGATCCGCTTCGGGTACCTCTCCGGATGAAAAGGCATCGAAATGATGATGTTAAAGAGGCAGAGATAAAAAAAATATATTGTTCCACGTGGAACACTGAGTGGAACACTGAGTTTATAATCCGGACCATATTGTTCCACGTGGAACACCTGGAAAGGCCCTAAAGATTTTTATTGAATCCGCAGGCAAAATGCTATAATACTGTCTGATATGCATAAGATAATAGCCATCGTGAACCAGAAGGGCGGCGTGGGAAAGACAACGACTGCCATCAATCTCGCGGCATCTCTCGCACTTTCGGGCGAGAAGATACTTCTCATCGACATTGACCCGCAGGGAAACTCCACGTCCGGACTTGGAATATCGCGAGACGCCCTCCAGAAAACCATTTATAGCGTTTTATCCGGTGCAAGTGAAGTGGAGGAGGCCATAATGGCAACCTCGGTCGAAAACCTGTTTATACTTCCTTCGAGCATAGACCTTCTCGGCGCGGAAATTGAGCTGGCGGGAAAGGAAGGTCGCGAGCGCATCCTTCTGGAAACGTTAGAAAGAATAAAGCACATCTACAGGTATATCTTTATAGACTGTCCTCCCTCTCTCGGGATATTGACCGTCAATGCGCTTGTAGCAGCCGAGTCGGTGCTGGTCCCGGTTCAGTGTGAGTATTATGCACTTGAAGGGTTGGGGCTTCTGACAAGAACGCTCCGTCTCGTGAGGGCGTCCTTTAATCCCGGCATTGATATCGAAGGGATCCTGCTCACTATGTTCGATACTAGGAACAGTCTTGCACATCAGGTAGTTACGGAGATAAAAAAACACTTCGGTGATAAAGTTTATTCCACGATAATTCCACGGAATGTAGCCCTGAGCGAGGCCCCGAGCCATGGCAAACCGGTTATTCTTTACGATGTCCGGTCGAGAGGCGCTCAGAGTTATCTTTCTTTGGCAAAGGAGATCCTGCATGAAAGCGGCGTTGGGCAAAGGGCTTAATGCCCTGATACCCGAAAAGGGCGAAGAGGTCCTTTATTTGGATGTTGACAGGATTATGCCGGGGAAACAGCAGCCGAGAAGAGTCTTTCATGAGGAGTCTTTAAAAGAACTTGCAGCCTCGATAAAAGAAAAAGGGGTCCTCCAGCCTGTTATCGTATCCAGAACCGGCGACGGCACCTTTAACCTCATAGCGGGAGAACGGAGATGGAGGGCGTCGATTCTTGCCGGCCTGAAAAAAATTCCCGCTCTGATAAAGAATGTCGCTTCAAAAGATTCTTTAGAGATCGCTCTCATCGAGAATATCCAGCGAGAAGATCTCAATCCTATAGAGACAGCCGAGGCGTTTAACCGCTTGGTCAAGGAATTCGAACTCACACAGGAAGATCTCGCGGCCAAGGTCGGAAAAGAACGGGCGACTGTTGCAAACTATCTTCGGCTGCTCAAGCTTCCCGACGATATTAAGACTATGCTCTATAACGGTTCCTTAAGTATGGGCCATGCCCGGGCTTTGCTTTCTATTGAGGGAAGGACTCATCAGATTGAGGCGGCGCGGAAGATTATCAGAAGCAGCCTGAGCGTTAGGGAGACGGAGTTGCTCGCAAAAAAGATTTTGAACCCGGAGAAGGGCAGTGGTAAGAAGAAAGACCCCCAGATTTCCTCTCTGGAGGAGAAACTCATCAAACATCTTGGAACTAAAGTACGTATCGCGCATAAAGGAAAGAAGGGCGGAAAGATAGAGATTGAGTATTATTCGCTCGATGAGTTTGACAGACTGTTAGAGATATTGATGGCGGGATGAAAAAGAACATTCTTATCACAGGAATGGCCGGCTCCGGCAAGACCACCATGATACGAAAACTCTCGGAAGTATTCAAAGAGTTCAATCCGACGGGGTTTTATACTACAGAGGTCATGGAAGAAGGCGCCCAGACGGGACTTCTTATTGCGAGCCTTTATGGCGATAGCAGGATACTTGCCCATGTCGGGCTGAAGAGCAAATACGGCGTCGGCAGGCTGCGCGTCGATGTGAAAGGTTTTGATACAATGCTCGACAATATCTTTTCCAAGGACAAAAAGACCGGATTATATTTTATCGATGAGATAGGCAAGGTTGAATGCCTCTCCAGGAAATTCTCCAAGATAATAATCGAGATTCTTAATGCTGAAAAATCCGTCATCGCCTCTATCTCGGATAAAGGCACGGGAATCATCAGCGAAATCAAGAAGAGAAGCGATGTAAAGTTACATGAGATTACCCTTGAGAACCAAGACATGAAGTTGAAAGAACTGACAATGGAAATCAGGGACCTTCTTCTCGAATAAAGCCCGAAAGTATTCCCTCGATGCGCGATAAAATCAGAACGGGCCTGGACTTGATCACAAGGGGCTGGCCCAAACAACTCAATGGCGCCAGGATAGGGCTATTGGCACACCCGGCTTCAGTAAACCGAAATCTTCAGCATGCGACGTCTATCGGCCTCAAATCCGGAAAATTCAACCTCCGGGCGCTTTTTGGCCCTCAGCACGGATTTAGAGGCGAAACGCAGGACAATATGATTGAATGGGAAGGCTATCGTGACGATTCTACCAGACTACCGGTTTATAGCCTTTATGGGGATGCCCGCCAACCATCACCTGAAATGCTTCGCGATATTGACGTAATGGTCATTGACTTGCAGGATGTCGGTTCGAGATATTACACATTTATATGGACGATGGCGCTGGTCATGAAGTCCTGTCGGGATGCGGGGAAGCCGGTCGTAGTTCTGGACAGGCCTAACCCTATCGGCGGCAGGCTGACCGAAGGTCCTGTTGTCGATAATAAGTACCGGTCCTTTGTGGGGTTGTATCCGATCCCTGTACGGCACGGGATGACTATAGGCGAAATAGCACTATGCGTCAAGCCTTATACCCCGGGACTTGAGCTCGGTGTCATCTCCATGAAGGGATGGAAGCGGCGAATGTGGTTTGAAGACACAGGGCTTCCCTGGGTTTTGCCTTCTCCCAATATGCCTACCGTTGAGACAGCCGCGGTCTATCCGGGGATGTGTCTTCTTGAGGGCACGAATTTGAGTGAAGGACGCGGGACCACGCGACCTTTTGAGATCTTTGGGGCCCCCTTTATTGACCCCGACGCCCTGATAAGGAGGCTATCCGAGTTCAGGCTGCCGGGCGTTACATTCCGGCCTCTGTCCTTTCTGCCGACTTTCCAGAAGCACGCCGGCACGGTCTGTGGCGGTGCACAGATACACGTTACTGAAAAAGAGAGGTTCCGGCCCTTCAAGACCGGGATTGCCATCATAAAGGCTACATTTGAGCTCTACGGGAAAGACTTTTCATGGAAAAGACCTCCTTATGAATATGAAGAAAAGCTTTTGCCGTTTGATATCCTCGCCGGTACCGACAGAGTGAGGAACGACATTGAAGATGGGTTAGATCTTAAAGAGATGGAAACATGGTGGGACGGAGAATTGAGGGCATTTAATAAGGGGGCTAGGAAAAGTTGTCTCTTGTATCATGAAAGAGATTAAGGCATTTATCTTAGCCGCGGGATTTGGGGAAAGGCTCAGACCTCTCACGAATCACCTTCCCAAACCGCTTATTCCGATCCTCGGAAAGCCGGTGATTGAAAGGCTCGTGGAGAGGGTACTGACAGCCCCGATTGCGCATGTTGGAGTGAATGCGCACTATAAAGCGGAAATGCTGAGCCAGTGGACTGAGACATCGGCCTATGCGGACATAATTGAACTCTTTTACGAAAACAAGATTCTCGGGACGGGGGGGGCTTTAAAGAATGCGGAGTCCTTTCTCAGGGGGACTCCCTTTATCGTCCATAATTCCGATATTTTTTCCAACATAGGTCTGAACATCCTGATCGAAAGGCATATCTCTGAAGGTAATATCGCGACACTCGCGGTGCATAATCATCACAAATTCAATAACGTCTGGATCGATAAAAGAGGAAGATTGCTCACTGTCGGCCATACCCAGCCCGAAAGGAAGGGCTCTCATCGGCTTGCCTTTACAGGCATTGCAGTGTATTCTCCCGAATTTCTTGATTTGCTGCCCGTCGGAATCTCGAGCGTTGTCGATGCATGGCTCAGGGCTGTCTCATCGGGCTGTAAAGTGGGGACGGTGAACTTTACGGGCTGCCGGTGGACAGACATCGGGACCCCCGAGGCTTTTTCCTCCCTCGTCTTCTCATCGCTGAAAGAGGACGGAGAGGTACTCTATATACACCCGACAATTGACTGCAACGGTGCCGATTTAGGGGGACGAACTGTTATTGAAAAGGGCTGTATCATTGGGAAAAAGGCTTCTGTCAGGAACTCGATTTTACTTCCGGGCGCAAAGATTCAGGAAGGTTCTCAAACAGAAAACGCGATAGTCGGACCGGACTATATGATACCATTGAAGGAACCACTCGCGATTCCTTCTTCTCTCCCCTCCGACTTAATTGCACGTTTTCTCAGCCATTCCTCCAGCAAGATCACGATGACCCTCATAGGCGTTGGGGGATCGGACAGGAATTACTACAGGATAAGGGACGGCAATAAAACAGCAGTGCTTATGGAGTGCGCTAAAGATGACCCTGATTATCAAAGACATCTTATTTATACGCAGTTCTTTAAGAAATATTCTGTGCCGGTTCCGGAACTACTAGGTTCTGATACCGGAGGCCCCGCCCACCCTATCTTCAACAAGCGCGGATATGTGTACATACTATTTGAGGATCTTGGAGATCTCTCTCTTTATTCCTGGCTTAAGTGCGAAAAAGAGATCCCGCTCATCGAAGATCTCTATAAACGCATTATAGACATAATGGTCAATTTACACACGAAGGTTTCAGCCAACGTCTCGGATTGTCTTTTGCTGCAGTCGAGGGTTTTTGACGCCGAAAACCTCCGATGGGAAACAGATTACTTCATCAAGAGGTTTGTGTCCGGACTGAGGGGAATAGAAATCCCAAACCATTCGGAGCTATATGAAGAATTTGCCAGTCTTGCAGCAAAAGTTGATTCCTTCGAAAAAGTAGTGGTGCACAGAGATTTCCAGTCCCAGAACATTATGATCACTAAAGGTAACGTCCCCCGGATGATCGATTATCAAGGCGCGAGGATCGGACCCCCTGCTTATGACCTCGCCTCTCTTTTATGGGACCCCTATTGCAGGATGGATGGAAATAACCGTGAAAGACTGCTTGAATATTATATAACAGGGGTCAAAGATCATCTCGGCAGCGCCTTTGATGAGGATGCCTTTCGCGCGACTCTCATCCCCTGCCGGCTTCAGCGGCATATGCAGGCGTTGGGAGCGTATGGATTTCTATCATCGGTAAAAGGCAGGTCCTATTTCCTCAGATATGTACCACAAGCTCTCAGGTACCTGAAAGAAGAAGTGGAAGGGGTAAGAAACGAGTATCCTGTTCTGTTTGAACTCGCAATGGGTCTTGATGAAAAAATTGAACATTGATTTTGACGAGGTGCAGAAGGCCATGGAAGACACGGTCAGAGACGCCTTTGATTATTTTTTGGACGTAGAGACCGGAGAAGTCCTCATCCTTTCAGAGGATATCCTCGACAGGGCGCGGTTATTGCTTTCCCGGGAATTTGACGAAGATTTGGAGGATTACGAGGAAGTCGTGTTCGATCGGGAGATTGATATTCCAGCATGGGTGGAGGACGAGATCGAGTTGGCATTGGATATTTTTCTCAGTGGAGACAGCTACGTCAGGATCCCCGAAAGGGCCTCTCGGAGTGTATATACCGCCATGGACGAATTTATTAACAAGCTTGAAGACCCTCGGCTCAGCAGGGACCTCAGGCAGATTCTGACAGGACAGGGCTCTTTCCGTAGATTCAAGGATGCACTTGAATCGTACCCTAAGCTCCGGAAACTCTGGTATGGGTATAATGCAAAGACCGCCAAAAAAGAAATAACCGAGTGGCTTCAGTCGCTGTCCATTGAACCCACATCGCAAAGAGCATTAATAAACACCCGAAATCAATCCACTACAGAGGACCCGGAGGTCACAGAGAAAAATACAAAGATAGGACTTTAAACACAGCTCACAAAAAAGTTAGTCGGCTTCAGTTAAGAATCCCTCCCTTTTTTCGCGTTCCTTGGGACATTGTGCTGACCAATTGCCATTGTCTGGAATAAAAAAAGCCCCTTCACGTCGCCGGAGGGGCCTTTTGCTCAGTCGGTCACGAACCCTTATTAATTGTGAGCCTTCACTTCCTGAGTCTCTTTTACCTTGCCGAGGCTGCCGATTACATCGACTATCCAGGCGAGGGAGGTGCCGAATACCGAGCCAAGCACGATGCTGGCGGCTCCACCGCAGAAGATGCCCATGGCAATGCCCACCACAG
>JBIOIY010000021.1:0-42211 GCA_044450345.1 Thermodesulfovibrionales bacterium
GGTTGGTTACCTACGTGTTACTCACCCGTCCGCCACTAAGTTTAATCCGTATTGCTACAAATTAAACTCCGTTCGACTTGCATGTGTTAGGCACGCCGCCAGCGTTCGTTCTGAGCCAGGATCAAACTCTCATTTGATTTCTGGTTACTCAAAATACATTTGGAATTGTCAGGTATGCTACGCACCTTTTCTAGTTTTCAAAGAACGAGTAGATAATATAACCTAATAAATTATTATTTGTCAAGAAAAGGAGAGGGGGAAAATATATTTATTTTTCGGCCCCTTTCCCGCCAATTGAGGCTACAACTATACCATTTCTTCAAATAACATTTCCACCCTTTTTCGTGTAAAATGAATAATATATCGGTCGTTCGGAGGCATATGAAGCAAAAAAAAGATCTGCTAATTCCTGAGGAATCTCGTGCGGTCCTTCGTAAGGAATTCCGCCAACTTAAGGAAGATATAAAAATTATCGTCTTCACGGACGATAAGGCTAACAAACCCTTCAACGAATATTCGGTAAACCTCCTCAGCGAGCTTGCCGAAACTAGTGAGAAGATCAAGCCGGTATTCGAAAAAATCACAGAGGATGCGGTTCAAAAGTACGGGGTATCGAGGACACCGACACTGCTTGTACAGCCCGACAAGTACAGTATCCGTTTCACCGGGGCACCCGCCGGAGAGGAGACGCGGACCCTTCTTCTCTCTATCATAATGGCGTCGGCAGCAGGCACAATACTTTCAGAACCTTCGAAAAAAAGATTGAACGATCTCAAAGAAGAACGCTCTATTAAAGTATTCGTGAGCCCGACTTGTCCCTATTGCCCGCAACAGGCCGCGCTGGCAATTTCGGCAGCAATCGAAAAACCAGGGATGATATCCGCGGAGATGATAGAGATTTATGAGAACAGAGACCTCGCGTCGCAATATGGGGTAGTCTCTGTCCCTCAGACTTTCATAAATGATCAGCTGGTCGCGCCCGGCCTTCACCCGGAAGAGGTATTTATCGAGGAGATAATAACCGCCGCGCCTGTCCATATCCAGGCGGCGGAACTCCATGAAGGCCAGGAAAAGGATCTAGTCATCATCGGGGCGGGGCCGGCAGGCCTGACGGCCGCCATTTATGCCGAGCGAAGCGGCCTCAAATCGATCGTTTTAGAAAAAGCCAATATCGGCGGACAAGTTGCAATTACGCCGGTGGTTGAAAATTATCCGGCCTTCACGCGTATTGCCGGCAAGACCTTAATGGATATGATGGCGCAACAGGCGATCACCTATACCGATATTCACGACGGCGAGGAGGTACTGGACATCAGGAAAAATGACGGCGTCTTCGAAGTCCTTACACACAGGGCAAAGTATTCCGCAAAGGCGGTCCTGATCACTGCAGGCGTCGAAAGTAAAAAGCTGGACGTGCCGGGGGAGAAACAATTTCAGGGAAGGGGTGTAAGTTACTGCGCCGCATGTGACGGATACTTTTTTAAGGATGGGAAAAAGGTCATCGTCGTTGGCGGAGGCAACACCGCAGCTACTGAAGCGCTGTATCTGAAAAACATCGGGGTCGATGTCACTCTCGTCCATCGCAGAGATAAACTGAGGGCCGAGCAGATTCTTCAGCAAAGTATTGAGGACAACAAAATACCTATCTCCTGGAATTCTATCGTCAAAGAGATAAAGGGAGACAGGCTCGTTACAGGGGCAGTATTGGAAAACATCGCAGACAAATCCATCAGCGAGATCAAGGTGGACGGTGTCTTCATTGCGATCGGATATGTTCCTAATAACGAACTCGCAAAAAAGCTCGGTGTCGAAACAGACGGAGAAGGTTACGTAAAGGTCGACCATGCTCACAGGACCAATGTGCCTGGTATCTACGCTGCGGGAGATATCACAGGTGGATTCAAACAGATAGTTACGGCAGTGGGACAAGGTGCAGTGGCGGCAATGTCAATATTTGAGGACATCTCGCATCCGTATTGGACAGAAAAAAAAGATTGAAAAATACCTGGGATGAGGAATGCCGTCCGGTACCTTCAGGCCCGGGGAATTAAGCTGCCGCATTCTCATAAAGCAATAGATTTCACAATGCCTGGATAATCAAGAATCATCTTTCCCGTGAAAGTGCAAAAAAATTCCATTCAGATCTTCATTTTATGGAGCATTTCCGCATATTGGTCCCTTAAGACTTCCCACCTTTTTAGCGCCTCATATTCCTTCATCCAGGCGGCAAAATCCTCCTTTTGCCCTGAGATGTCTCCACCGGCGACTTTGTCTGCAAAGACCTCCGTCTTCATCTTATATTTTGCCTCCATCCCGGCAAGGACCTTTCTGAATTGTTCGATCTTTTTCTCACAGATGTTAAGTTCTCTTGAAAGGGATATTTCGTATTCGTCAGTATGCATCGCCTTCAATAACCGGCGGTCATGCGCGCTGCAGGGATTCGCCGGAGGCCTTTTTCTCTATCTTGAGTTCCCTTACGATAAAGTCTGTCGCGGGGGAGACCCTCAGAGTCGGGCCTTCGGCAACCCCGCTGATCACCTTAACGTCCACCTTGTCCAATCTCCTGCCATCTGAGTATCGCGCACAAAGCGCGGCGGCGATCAAGATCGCCTCTTCATCCGTCCTTCCACTCAGCAGCGTCATTGGACTTCCATGTCCAAGGACTCTCATTAGTGGGCTATGGTCATCGGCAAGTTTAAGGAGGGCCTCATTTTCGGCTTTGTCCCGGCCTACGATCACCTTGCATTCCGAAGATATCCTAAAATGCCTTCCAACTCTGAGCAACTGGAGATCAAGCAGAGAAGGATCGGGGTTGTGATTGAGGAGTTCCCTCAGCCGGTATGCATAATTCGGCTCGGTAAGAAGACAGCCTCCCGCGGGGGCAGGATATTCTGTCAGTCCAAACTCTTCTGCGAGCGCCATCTGAGGTTTTCTCGATCGCCCGCCAAAACCGTACAGCATATCTCTGTTCACAAGGCCTTCCTCTTCGGGCATTGTGGGTTTCAGCAACTTCGCACTCAATGGCCTTAACACGAGACCTTTCAGCCCCGCTTCTCTGTCTATGATATTGAGGGAATCCCGCCTCTGGCTCATCGGCCTTTGCCCAAGGACTTCTCCGGTGACGATAAATTCAGCCCCTGTCATTTCCATAAACTCCTTCGCCTCTTTCAGCATCAGAATCCTGCAGTCCACGCAGGGGTTCATGTTCTTACCGTGGCCGAACTTTGGATTTTTCACGATAGATATGAACTTATCCGCCAGATGGCTCATCTTTACTTCGAACCCAAATTTCTCTGCGGCTGCGAATGGGTTCTTGGAACAGGAGGACCTGTCTGAAACATCGCATCCGAAGTGGTTCATGAAGGTGACCGCCGTCACTTCAATCGCCTGCCTCAGGACCGCAATGATAGCGAGTGTACTGTCAAGCCCTCCGGAATATAACGCAACCGCTTTCCTTTTCACTCCTCTCCCTCAGTCCTCACTCTCGAATGATTTTAGAATTTGCTCAGGCGATGCCACTGCAGTACCCACTTCGCCCACCACAACACCAGCTGCATGATTTGCAAGGACTGCGGCTTCTTCCATACTTGCGCCGGAAGCTTGTGCAAGCGTAAAGGCCGAGATGACCGTATCTCCGGCCCCGGTCACGTCGTATACCTTCCGGGCGACCGTCGGTATATGAGTAACGGCACTCCGCTCAAAAAGGCTCATCCCTTGTTCACCGCGGGTAATCAGCACTGCGGCACACCCGAGTTTCCTCATAAGTGCCTTGCCAGCCCGGAGAAGGGTCTTTTGATCATAGATATCGATGCTGGAACCGCTCGATGCCTCCATAATGTTCGGGGTTATCAATGATACGCCCCTATATAGATCGAAGTGACCGATTTTGGGGTCGACCGCAACGAACATTTCTCTGCGTGACCCTGACTTTCCGGATTTCGTATTTCTCAAAATACCTGTGATGAGTTCCCTCGAGACCATGCCCTTCTTATAATCTGACACTATGATCGCATCGTGACTAATGCCCACTGATTTTATATATTCAGTGACGCCCTTTAGTATAGTGCCGCCTACATACTTACTATCCTCACGGTCAAACCTTACGACCTGCTGGTTATGCGCAATTACTCTTGTCTTCACCGTCGTCGGCCTGTTTTCGGTGAAGATGCCGTTACAGTCCACCCCCTTCTCCGTAAGCATGTCTACCAGGGTTTTACCTGCCATGTCCCGGCCTCCCATACCGACCACTGATGCCTTGCCGCCCATCGCAACGATGTTGTGTGCAACGTTGGCAGCCCCTCCGAGCATAAAGCTCTCCCTCGTGACCTCAACTACCGGCACAGGGGCCTCGGGCGATATCCGGCGGACCTTCCCCCATATGTAATGATCGAGGATAAGGTCGCCGATGATAAGAATGCGTCTCTCTCCGAAACTCTCTATAATTTTCTGATAATTCATTGCTTTTACTATAACCGAATGGAAATCAAAAATTCCAAATTGCAATAAAAAAAGGCGGGTCTTTCGACCCGCCTTTTGAAAATCAAGTTCTAAGGTTGACCTTAGAAGCTGAGGGTAATCATGTGTCTCAGAACTGTTGCGTTCTTCTTGTCGTCGCCGTAGAAGCTTCCTGCCTTGAGATAACCAGCGTCTACCTGATAGTTAAGGTTCCTGGCTAAGGCGTAAACAACCTTGGCATCCGCTTCCCAGCCGATGCTTTTCGAATCGCTGCCGGCAACTGCGGTGTTGGATTTGGTAGCCCTGAGTAAATAGCCGTCAAGAGAGGCCTTCAGGTCCTTCATAGGAGCAAAGTCAACGCCGAGGTTTAAGTAGGTGGTATTGGAGATACCGGTGCTTATGCCGCCAGCCGCGCTGGTCACGTTATATTCATATATCAAGGTATAGTGCTGCTGGTTGCTGAGGAAGGTGTCGAACTTCTTTTCGCCTGTTCCGTCGCTGTCGCCGGTGCCGTAAGCTGCGCTGGCCCTGATGCCGACAGGATCAATGCTGTATCCCAGGCCTGCCATTAAGCCGTAGCCTTTTGCCTTTTTGCCTGTCGACTTGTCGCCAAACTGGAAGTCTGCTTCGGCCTTATAAGTAAGACCGGAGATATTGCCGTTTGCGTGCAGGCCAAGGTTAGACTCTTTCAATCCGGCCGCTGACAGATTCAGATAGGTGTAGTGGATGCCGACAGTGTTCTTCGGGTCCCACTTGAAAACTGCGAGACCGACATAACCGTCGAGGTCATCGGTATTGCTCTGCCTCGTGCCTTCAAGGAACTTGATGGTGAGCAAGCCGACATGGAGTTCCTTCGTGGGGTCCATGAAGAATACGATCGCATCATCGCCGAACTTGGTGTTTTCAAAGAACTGCCACTCGCCGAGAGCAAGCGGCATATGGCCGATCTTCAGTCCTGCAGGGAAGCCCAAAAGCCCCTGCCCGCTATACAATATCCAGTCCTGAAGGATCTTTATATCGGCAGGCTTCGAATCGAAGTTGCCCCAGATGTATCTGTCGCCGCTAGCAGCAGCAGTACCATTGATCTCATTTCCTGATTCGAGCTGGATAAAGCCTTCGACGTTCGGGGTCACCTTTGCGTCGACGGAAAGCCTCACCCTCTGGTCGTACCATGCCGATGAACCGCCGTCGCCGGGCAGACCGTTGATTGCCTTAGCGCCTGTGGTGTCAACGATATTGTGTATGTACCAGCCTCTGGTCCTTAACTCACCGTCGATGCTGATCTGTGTGGCACCTTTTGCCACAACTGCCTGGGTCTCTGCCGGTATCTCAGCATGGATGGCAAAGGCACTCGCTGCAAAACTTAATACGAATATTGCTCCTAAAATTATCGCTAAAAACTTTTTCAATTCGCTAACCCTCCTTCTGTGAAGTTGGAAGTTAGACATTAGAAGTTAGGGCTTATATGAATCTAACAACTAACAGCTAACTAAAGATATTTTGTCCGCCAAGGGCGGATTTTCCATAATAACTGCGAAATTTTTGTTGACTTCTGCCTTTTGACTTCTTTATCACCTCCCCATAAAAGGTTCTGCCTCCCATGGAAGCTGCGTGCCGAAATATCACAAAAGTAAACCACATCTGCCGTTTTGAAATGAAAATTTATATCATTCTGATACATAGTTTGTCAAGAAATTTCGTATGCCTGGTTTCTATTTTCCACAATTGGCGTCTTGTTATCTGCAA
Organism: Thermodesulfovibrionales bacterium; assembly: GCA_044450345.1. Lineage (GTDB taxonomy): Bacteria > Nitrospirota > Thermodesulfovibrionia > Thermodesulfovibrionales > UBA6898 > Sulfobium. Next base: position 6,202 of record JBIOIY010000021.1, read on the forward strand.
AAAAAAGGCCAACTTTTTTATATTGTTCAAAGGGAGTATGTTTACATAATATATCTATTATTTACAGAGTGTTATGCATGTGTTACGGCGAATGGGCTGCTGCTCATCTATGTATCTATTTTTCAACAGTCTCTTTGCAAATATGAGACAATCTTTCCAATGACGCCTTACAAGGGGCGGCATAATCCACCCGGCCTTTGTGCTAAAATGACATCTATGCCGAAAATCATCTACAGGTCGCTCCTTAAGGACCTCCTTTTGACCTTCTTCGTTACACTCGCTTTTTTGAATTCCATCCTTATGATGGAAAAGATCCTCAGGTTGAGCAGGCTGCTCTCGGGGGTGGGAGCAACCGTGGCCGACATGGTCAGAATCATTATCTATCTTCAGCCCCAGCTCCTCATGCTGACCATCCCTATGTCGTTGCTGCTGTCGGTCCTTCTGGTCTATGGGAGGATGCACCTCGACAGTGAAATCATCGTCTTGAAGGCGGCCGGCATGGATTATCCGGGAATTTCTTTCCCGGTAATGATCTTCGGTTTTCTTTGTTTTCTGGCAAGTGTCGCAGTAAGCTTTTACCTCGGCCCCTCAAGCAGCGTCCGGCTGAGGGAAGAGATAACGAAGATTATTGCGGTAAGGTCAACGCTTGCGATAGAAGAAGGAACTTTCAATACGTCATTTAAGGACCTGGTCATACTAGTGAAAGGCAAAAAATCGGCTGATACGCTCGAAGACATTTTCATTTACGATACTCGTTCCAAGGAGGAGCCGCGCATATTAATGGCAAAGGAAGGGAAGATATTCATGCAGAACGATTCTACCATAGGTCTATATCTGCAAAATGGATATATGAATATCTCAAAAGGGAGCAACTCCACGGAGCTTTTTTTCAAGGCCTACAAAATGGCCCTCTATCTCGATGCCCAATCCTCTTCGCCTAAAAAAATCGAACTCACCCCGATGCAGCTTTTCCACGGGGCGAAGAACGCCGACACGGGAAGGGCACGAACGTCTTTTTACCTCGAATTTCACCGGCGTCTGTCGCTGCCCTTCGTATGTCTTATCCTTGTCTTCCTTGGTCCCCCCCTCTCGTCCATGTCGGGAAAGTCGGGCAGACTGGGAGGACTGGCCATAGGACTCTTCGTCTTTACGCTGTACTATATGACGCTCATTTACGGCGAGAATCTTGCTGCTGCCTCGCGGATACCCCACTACGCCGGTGCCTGGGCAGCAACGCTGATACTGGGGGTTTTTGCCTTCGTCATGTTCAAGTCGGAGAGCAACCGTTGAAAATAATACAGAGGCTTTATCTTAAAGATTTCCTGAAGTTGCTTCTTCTTCTTTCAGGCGGGCTGTCGGTCATCTTCAGCCTGCTGGACATGATAGACAAGATAGGCAGTTTTATGCCCGGGAAGTCTTCTACTGCCGATCTGTTGATGTATGCGTCTTACAACATCCCGAAACTGTTTCTTTATGTCCTCCCGATGTCCGTGCTCATCTGCAGTCTGTTTACGTTCAGTCAGGCCGCTCGCAGGAAGGAGATCACTGCCATAAAAGCAGCAGGCGGTAAATTGCGCGCGTTGTCCTATCCCTTTATCGTCATGGGCACGCTTCTCAGCCTCTTCGCTTTTATTACCGGAGAAATCATCGTGCCGGACTTTTCCAAAAGGGCCGCAGACCTCAAAAACGTCCTCGAGGGCAAAAGCAGGCGGCTCAATGTTACCGAGGGAGGACTTTGGCTGAGAAGTAAGGACGGGTCGCCTGTCAAGATTGATCTTTATGTCACCGAAAGGAAGGCGGCGGAAGGGATAAGTGTTTTTGTTGTAGGCAATGACTCCCTGAAAGAGAAGATCTTTGCCAGGAGGGCCTTCTGGAACGGAAATACCTGGGTCTTTGAAGGTGTGATGATTTATAGTATCAAAACCGGGTCTGTAGAGCATTTACAGACAATGACCTATGACGGCCTCGAATCCCCGGACTTCTTCGCCGAGGAGCTTAAAGGAGCCGGAGAAATGGGGATCGCCGAACTTTATCGGTATATCCAAAGGTTGAAGAGCGCGGGATTCAGGAATGTGAAGCTGGCTGTCGACCTCGATTCCAAGGTCTCGTTTCCTCTCGTCAGTTTGTTCATGATGATGCTCGGCATTGCGCTTTCTTTCCGGATGAGTTTAGGCGGCGGTCTTTTCAGCGCAGGACTCGGGCTCCTCATATCACTTTTCTACTGGCTCAGCTATACCTTTTTCCTGTCGATGGGTTACGCTGGCGTTATCCCGGCATTTCTTTCCGCGTGGACGGTGCCATCTATCTTCGGTGCGCTGTCTTTATATCTTTTCTTGCGTATACCCGAATAGTCATCGTACTATCAAGTAGGACAGCCGGTCACCTTCTGTTTTTGCGGATATATTCCCCGACTTCAGTCCTGTAAAGCCTGCGCAATGTACGCGTGATTTCCCCGACTTCGAAGTTGACGTCTTCTATGCCGGCAACAGGCATGACTTCAGCAGTCGTATTCGTAAAAAAAACCTCCGAGGCACCAAGCAGGTCATTGGGGTAAAACATCCCTTCCTCAACCCTCAACCCGTGCCTTCTCGCAATACCGATGACGAGCTCCCTCGTGATCCCGTCGAGAATGCCGGTCTCGACGGAAGGGGTACAGAGGATTCCATTACTCACGAAGAAGATGTTGCATACCGTACCCTCTGTGAGAAAGCCCTCCGCATTCAGCATAACCGCTTCATATGCGCCCCTTTCCTTGGCTTCTATCTTTGCCAGGATATTATTGAGAAAATTCAGGGATTTGATTTTTGGGTCAATTGCATCTGCAAGGTTCCTCCGGGTCTTTGCAATAATAAATTGCACCCCCTTCTCATAATAGCCGCCCGGGTATTCCCTGAACGGCTCGGCGATGACTACCAGGGTGTGTCTTCCGCAGAGTCCGGGATCAAGTCCTATGGGCCCTTTTCCCCTCGAAAGAGTGATCCGGATATAGGCATCGGAAAGTTTATTTGCCTCGAGGGTCTGATCGACCGCTTCGATAAGGCTTTCCGCTTCCGGTACCTTAAGCCTGATTAAGGCCCCGGAACGTGCGAGTCTGTCCATGTGCCGTCTCACCATGAAAACGATGCCGCCGTAAGAGCGCATCGTCTCATATACCCCATCGCCGTACAAAAAGCCGTGGTCATACACCGATACCACGGCCTGCGATTCCGGCACAATCACTCCATCAAGAAAAATGTACATATCCGAATCCGGTCCTTCCATGGCGATCGCTTACATTTTGCATTTTCCTACCGCCTTTTGCAAACCCACCTTGTCCTCTCCGTGCGTATCGTGTATCATTTCTTCAATATGCAAATTTGTTCTCCATCAAGGCCCTCAGGCTATCTCTCGGTCGTACTGCACGCTCACCTGCCGTATATCCGCTATCCCGAAAACGCCGGCCATCTCGAAGAAAGATGGCTTTACGAAGCCATCACGGAATCATATATCCCCTTGCTTGATCTATTGGAAAACCTGTTGTCCGACAACGTAGATTTCAGAATAACCCTTTCCCTTACCCCGACGCTGATCGAGATGTTCCGCGACGAACTGTTAATGTCGCGGTACGGACAATATCTTGACAACCTTATAGACCTTGCTGAAAAGGAAGTTTGCAGAAACCGCGGGCACGCCGCAATCAGACCCCTCGCTGCGATGTACCTCCGGCGGTTTTTGAGAATTCGGTACCTCTTCGGTAAAGTATATCGTAAAGACCTGACCTCAGTATTCGGGTCCTTGGCAAGTTCAGGCAGAATTGAGTTGATTACGAGCGCCGCCACTCATGCCTTTTTGCCGGCGTTAATCACTGCGCCTCTCGCGGCGGAGGCCCAGATACAGCTGGGTGTCGACCATCACTACAGGACATTCGGGAAAGAACCGGAAGGCATGTGGCTTCCAGAGTGCGGTTTTGTCCCGGCCCTCGATGCACTATTAGGTAAGAGCGGCATAAAGTATTTCTTCCTCGAAAGTCACGGACTTCTCAACAGCTCCCCTGCGAGCAAATACAGTATTTATTCGCCTGTAGTGACCCCTGCGGGGGTAGTTGCCTTCGCACGGGACGTGGAGTCCTCCAAACAGGTCTGGAGTTCTGCAGGGGGATATCCCGGTGATTTCGACTACAGGGACTTTTATCGTGATATCGGGTTTGATCTTGACGACGATTATCTGAAGCCCCACCTCCCCGGGGGTATCCGGACCTTTACCGGCTTCAAGTATTACCGCATAACCGGCAGGTCAGACAGGAAGCGACCCTACGTTCCGAAGCAGGCATTTAAAAAAGCGGGGATACATGCGAATCATTTTGTGTCCGAAAAGAATAATCAGATACTGTTTCTCAGCGAGCGATTAAATATCAGCCCCGTCGTCACTGCGGCCTATGACGCCGAACTCTTCGGCCATTGGTGGTTTGAAGGTCCGGAATGGCTCAGGTCGGTCCTTACGAAATGTCATCGCAAAAAAAATTCATTCCGCTTTACCACGCCCTCGGAGTACATTTCAGAGCACAAGGAAATTCAATCAGCCATGCCTTCCGCATCCAGCTGGGGAGACAAAGGATACAATTCAACGTGGATACATCCCTCGAACAAGTGGATATATAAACACCTCCATCGGGCCGCCATACTTCTAGCCCGAATATCCCTCCGAAATATACACGCACGGGGTCTCCTCAAAAGGGCGCTGAATCAGGCATTGCGGGAGCTCCTTCTGGCTCAGTCAAGCGACTGGCCGTTCATGATGAAGACGGGCAACGCAGCAGCTTTTGCAGAAAACAAGTTTCGGGAACACCTGCAGAATTTTCTGGACCTGCATCGGGAAATCTCCTCCGGCCGTATAGAGGAAACAAACCTTTTGCGGCTCGAACAAAAGAACAACCTCTTCAAGGATGCCGACTTCAGAGTGTATGTAAGCCGCAAACAGGTTGATCAGCTCAAAAGCTTGTCAAAGGGGTAGGATTTCAGATAGGTCAGGAACTCATCGACCGCGTGCGACGAGACGGAATTCTTATTTATAATCAGTGAAAACTCCCTCAGCATTTTCTCCTCTTTTATCCTGAGTAAGTGAAGGCTGCCGTATCTGATCTCCTTGCGCGCCGCCCACCTGGAAAGAATGGATACACCAAGACCGTTTTCGACGGCTTCCTTTATCGCCTCGGTACTCCCGAGGACCATTGATATCTTCATATCCTGAGGCGTGATGCCATGTTTTGCGAGAAACTTTTCTATCATCTGCCGTGTACCGGATCCTCCTTCCCTGAAGATAAAAGGTTCCTTCGTGAGTTCGCCTATCGAAATATCTTTTTTCTTCGCCCAGGGGTGGTAAGAAGGTACAACAAGCAAGAGTTCGTCCGGAATAAGTTTTTCGACGACCATCTTCTGCCTGGTGACATCGCCTTCGACAAGACCCAAGTCGATATTCCCTGAATTGAGAAGCTCTACCACCCTCTTTGTATTTCCGACAAGGAGATGGACCTTGATCTTCAGGTGAGCCCTTTTGAAATCGGTTATGACGCCGGGCAAAAGATAATTACCTATAGTCGAACTTGCACCGATGCTGATGCTGCCCTTCACGAGCCCGATCAGTTCTCCTATGTCCTTTTCTGCATTCGCATAGAGGCTCAAAATTTCCTTGGCATATCGATAAAGGATCTCGCCGGATGGCGTTAACGTGACAGTGCTGCTCGATCTGTCGAATAGCTTCGTCTCATAAACCTCTTCGAGCGCCTGTATTTGAAGGCTGACCGCCGGCTGGGTGAGATGAATAATCTCCGAAGTCTTAGAAAAACTCTTTGTCTCAGCCACCGTGCAAAAAACTTTTAATTTATGGTCGTCCATACCGCCTTTCTCAGCGACCCCGAAGGGACCCTCTTAATGTTGCCGAAGCAGCCCATAAGCCGAGTTCTGTCACCCGTTGACCGGGTTATGGTCATTCATCTGTGCCCCACATTCGCAGTGGGGTCTTGCGGCCTTACCCGTTCCGTTCTCCCCAACTTCGGGGATTTGAGGGGGCCCCTCTCAAAGCGGAACCTATTTGGCCTTGCTCCAGGCGGGGTTTTCCAAGCTGCCCCGGTCACCCGGGACACTGGTGAGCTCTTACCTTCTGCCGGAATTCCGGCAGACCCGCCGAGGCGGGCACCTTTTCACCCTTACCCCGATTTACGGGGCGGTTTCCCTTTCTGCGGCACTTTCCTTCCCGTCACCGGGACTCTGAGTTACAGAGCGCCTTGCCCTTTGGAGCTCGGACTTTCCTCCCGCCGTCAGGCGGGCGACCACCTGTTCTGCTTCGGCGATCTATAATAAATTTTAATTATTATATAATATTCTCTTGGGGTTATCAACCATCATTTTCATCCGCCCCGGAATAGAAAAGAATCCGAAGGCACTGGGGGCATTGAATGATTTCCTCGTTCTTCGTGATTTCCACATAAAGCTGCGGCGGGATGTTCATATTGCAGCCGGTACAGAGTTCATTCTTTGCCTGCGTTACGGCAACCCCGTTGCCTGTTCTCAAAAGCATCATATACTTGTCGTAAATATCCGGGGCAATTGATCCGGTCAGCTTCGCTCTCTCTTCCTTCAGCGCAGACAATTCATTTTCGTTTCTCTCGATCTCTTTGTCGAGTTCCCGTCTTAAGACGTTTAACTTTTCCTCCTCCCCGGCCACATCACCCTCTTTACTTTTCTGCTGCTTTGTCGCGGCATCAAGCTCTTCCATTATGCCCAGTATTTCATCTTCTGTCCGGGCGATCTCCTTCTCAAAAGCCTCCATCTCCTTAAGATGTGCTTGATATTCCTTGTTCGTCTTTAAGTCGGAGACCCTTGCCTTCATTTTTCTGATTTTTTCGTTGGTCTCTTCAAGGAGCCGCTCTTTGTCGCGTTTCTTCTTTGTGAGCGACTCGGTTTTTTGTTTCAGCCTTTCAAGTTCAGCCTTCGCCTGTTTGAGAGGCTGGTCGACCTCATGGATTCTAAGCGGTATCTTTTCGATGAAAAAACGTTTCTCGATGAGACGTGAGTCTGTTTCCTGCAGATTTACAAGACACTTGATAAGATCTTTCACCAGTCCTCCAGGGATATGGTGGGCCCACCAGGACTCGAACCTGGGACCAACCGGTTATGAGCCGGTAGCTCTACCAACTGAGCTATGGGCCCTGCAAACACAACTATGCGGAAAGACGCTTACACTTATCGATCGCCTTCCCTTAAAATCCGTAGCTAATTAATATAAATCCGCGACCTCTTTTAGTCAAGGACTCTCGATAAAGGTCCTCAGCCATTTACTTCTTGAGGGGTGTCTTAACTTCCTGATGGCCTTTACTTCAATCTGTCTTACCCTTTCGCGGGTCACATCAAATTCGAGACCAACCTCTTCCAGGGTATGGGGCGTATCTTCACCGAGACCGAACCTCTTTCTGATAATGCTCTGTTCCCGGGTGGTCAGTGAGGAGAGCGCTTTGTCGATATTCTTTTTCATATCCCCCTGCATCGCGATATCCAGGGGAGACAAAACTGATTTATCCTCGATAAAATCGCGGATATGGCTGTCTTCATCCTCCCCAATCGGGGTCTCCAGTGAAATAGGCTCTTTGGAAATCTTCAGCATGACCCTGACTTTTTCTATCGGTATCTTCAGCTTCTCCGCGATCTCTTCTGTCGAAGGTTCCCTGCCCTTTTCCTGTACGAGTTCCTGTATCGCCTTTATCATCCGGTTGACCGCCTCGACCATATGTACAGGAATCCTGATTGTCCTGGACTGTTCGGCAATCGCCCTTGTAATCGCCTGCCTTATCCACCACGTGGCATAGGTGCTGAACTTATATCCCCTCTTGTATTCAAATTTATCGACGGCCTTCATTAGTCCTACATTCCCTTCCTGAATCAGATCTGAAAAACCGAGCCCTCTTCCCAGGTGCTTCTTTACTATGCTAATCACGAGTCTGAGGTTTGCTTCTATTAAGGCGTTTTTGGCTTCTCTTATAGCCTTCTCGCCCTCCTCTAAAATCGCCACAGTCTTACCCATTTCTGAATGGCTTATGTCAAAGAAATTTTCTTTCTTGCCGATTTCCTCCCTGGATTCAGAGACTTCAGCGAGGAGCCGGCCGGCCTCTCCGTCAACGGCCTTGCCGCTCACGCCCAAAGTCCTTATCTTATCGATAGCAGCCGATATCCTCAAGTGAAGATCATTGGTATCCGCAACCGCTTTCTTTATTTCCTCAGAAAACGCCAGGATCACATCGTCTTTCAAGTTCAGCTGACCTATTTGGCCGAGGATTTGTTCAAGGTTTTCGGAAAGGGCCTTCTTGTCCTTTTCCGGCATAGGCCCCCCGATATCCCGCATATTTTTGAGAAGTGTTTTCCTATTGTCGTGCAACGGCTTCAACAACGAGGCAATCTGTGAAAATTTTTTTCTCTCCAGCAAAAGGTCTTCCTCTGCTTCGTCCTCGCCGTTTTGTATAATCTCCTCTAGCGGCGCCTCGCCGGCATCGACCATTTCCCCGAGCGTAATAAGCTTGCTTAAGACAAAGGGAAGAGAAAAAATGACCCGGGCGACCTTTTCCTTCTCCTTCTCTATCTTTTTTGCAATCTCGATCTCGCCCTCTTTGGTCAGCAAAGGCACGCCGCCCATTTCCTTCAAGTAAATCTTTATCGGATCTTGGTCGCCATCCAAAAAGAGAGGTTCTTTATGATCACCCTCCTCCTCTTTTTCTGACTCTTCCACGTATTCCTCTTCAAATTCGTTCACTTGGGGATCGTCTTCTTCGTAATCTTCGAAGTAGTCCTCGCGCTCTTTCATGTTCGTTCCGTACACCTCTTTTCGATAAGAAGCAAATTGCCAAGCTCCGGGTCGCCTGAAGATTGAGCCAGGCGGAGCCTCTCGGCGAGTTTCCTTTCTTCTATCCTCTTGAAGCAGTCATCTATATTCCTTTCCACATCAATATGATCGGGATCGAAGCCCGGCTCGACCGAAAATCTCGTGATAATTTTTCTTTCTTCATCGTCTGCAATATCGAGGATTTGCGCGATATTTTTCACCGCTCCGAGCGAGGCGATCTTCCTGAACAGCGAGACAACAACCTTGTCCTCGATGTCATTTATGGTAAGCCTCGAAAGCACGTAATCAGATTTTTCCGGAAAGGCAATAACCGTGCTCAGGAGAAGATGCTCTTCGCTGTTCTTTCCGGAGGGAAACGCGCGTCTGACTCCGGCACCCACCCGGGTGCTTCCGTCCTTTATCCTTTTGAACTCCTCTCTCACGGCCGTTTCGTTTATTCCGGCCCGTTCGGAAAGCTCCGCAAGCATTTCACCCGCTGAGAGCAGGTCTTTAATCCCCGACAGCAGCGTCAATGCCTCCCTCACCACTTCTATCTTTTCTCCGCAAGAAACACTGAAGAGGAAATCCACAATAGTCTTTGCGTCATTAAGCAGCCTTCCGAAGGATTCGCCGCCGTACTTCCTGAGGTAGCTGTCCGGGTCTTCACCATCCGGCAGCAGAAGGACTTTCGCAGTATAGTCATTCCTGCAGATAAGCGAGAGTGCGCGCCGTGCGGCTGACTTGCCAGCCGCGTCTCCGTCAAATACGAGAACCGACTTGCCGCCGAGAGTTCTCAGTTTCTGGATGTGGCCCGGGGTAAGCGATGTCCCGAGGGGGGCCACAACGTTTTTAAAACCGCACTGGTGACACACAATAACATCCATGTACCCTTCAACAATTATGACGCTGCCACCCTTTCTTATCTCATCCTTAGCGGTATTAAGGCCGAAAAGAGTATCGGATTTCTTGAAAACCGCAGTTTCGGGAGAATTGATGTACTTCGGCATCGAATCGTCAAGCGCCCTTCCTCCGAAAGCGAGGATGCCGCCGCTCATACTCGTAATCGGGAACATGATTCTGTGCCTGAACATATCGTAGAGTCCCTTATTCCCCTGTACGGCGAGCCCTGCTTCCTTTATCAACGTGTCGCTGCAGCCGCTTCCGCGCAGATGTCTGAGAAGATTGTCCCATCCCGCGGGGGCGTATCCGATGCCGAAAATCTCCACAGATGCGGATTCGATCCCCCTATTTTTTAAGTACGTCAGCGCCGGGGCAGACTCCTTTAACTTCATCGCGTAATATCTCCCCGCAGCTGAGAGCACGTCCCTCAGTTTCTCATATTTCCTGATCACCTTGCTGTCCGTTCCGTCTGACGGCAGGGGAATACCCGCCTTCTTTGCAAGCAAACTCATCGCTTCCTGGAAAGAAATATTTTCATGTTTCATCACAAAGGTGATAATGTCTCCCCCGGCCCCGCACCCGAAACAATGGAATATCTGCTTAGAAGGGCTTACCATAAAAGAAGGGGTTTTTTCTGAATGAAACGGACAATTGCCTTTCCAGTTCTGCCCCGACTTTTTCAGCTGTACGTATGAGGATATAAAGTCCACTATATCGCTCTTTGACTTTATTTCCTCGATTAGCCTGCCAGTTTTCATACCTTCCCCGCAGAAAAAATTCTTGAGTTATTTTACCATGAACGTCACGGGAATTTGTGGAGAGATGCTCTTCCCGATCACGCCTTGCTGTGCATGCGACGGCAAGATCTCTTCAAAGGGTTTTTCCCCGATTTGCCGTATCAACTGCGGAGAGAGAGGAGAAGTTCTTTGACCCTGCTATTAACCGCTTTCCCGTCGGACACGCCCTTTACGCGCGGCATCAGGATCTTCATGACCTTCCCCATGTCCTTCTCGTCCCTTGCCGAGGACTCCCGTATCGCCTGGAGGATAAGGCTGTCGAGCTCTTCAGGCGAAAGTTGTTCGGGCATATATGCCTGCAGAACCGCCAGTTCGCGTTTCTCCTGATCAGCCAGATCATTACGTCCGCCTTTCGAAAATTGCTCGATAGACTCCCTTCTCTGCTTGGCGAGCGTTGAAATAACCGAAAGGATCTCTTCGTCAGAAAGGTCGCGGCCCTTTTCAATTTGCCGATTTTTGACCGCAGCCTTGACCAGCCGTATTGCAGAAAGCTTAAGTCTATCAGACTCCCTTAATGCTGTCTTCAGATCTCCGTCAAGCCTCTGCAGTAAAGACATGTTATCTCACCGACATTTTGACTCTCTTCATAGCCTTTTTTCGCGCTGCGATGGCCTTTTTTTTCTTCTTTACGCTGGGTTTGTCGTAGTGCTCTCTTTTCTTTACTTCTGAAAGAATTCCTTCTTTTTCGCACTGCTTCTTAAACTTCTTAAGAGCGTTTTCGAACGAGTCATTTTCCCGCACCCGTATTGAGGGCATCCATGTATCACTCCTCCCTGTTTAAAAATTTCAACAATATTACCAGTTTAATAAAGAACGTGTCAATGTAAATTTCGCAAGAAACGGTTGATAATAAAGAGAATAATCACATGCACAATATCCGCATCAAAACTTAAGCGATATCTGATTGCAAAGGGAATTCCCTGTATGCTAAAGTCTTAGCATATCGAAAATAACAGGGGCAACGAGCCATGTGTTTATTGTCCATAATCAACTAATAGACTTACATTCCTGAACATATCAACCATGATCTCGCTGGATGCGATAATAAACAGTCTCGAAGAGGCCGTTATCCTTTTCGACAAAACGCTGAGGATCGTCTATCTGAATAAGACTGCCGAGGAGCTGCTGAGGAAAAGCTCCAAAGATATAATGATGAAAAGAATGCCCGAGATTTTGGGGAATGAAAAGGCCATCTCGCCGCTTATAAAGGAGACCATACGCGAGGGACGTTCGTTCAAAGGCAAATCCGTAAGCCTCGATATCGGGCAGATCATCAATATCGATTTCCATCTTTCACCCTTCTTTTCGAACGGGAAGATAGAAGGGGCTGTCTTGTCAATCTCTCAGAATATCAATATCTCGGAAAGGGAAGAATACGATTTTGATTCCCTCGTCTACCTTATCGGCTCGATCGCCCACGAGATAAAGAACCCCCTTGGGGGGATAAAAGGGGCTGCGCAGCTTCTGCACAATAAAGCGAAAGATGGGCCTATCGACGAATACGTCGATCTCATTGTGAAGGAAACGGACAGGCTAAACTCTATTCTTCACGACTACCTGACCCTCTGCAAAAAACCGGCGTTTAACCGGGTAAATATCCACGAGGTGATGGAAAAGGCCCTTTCCATTATGGACGTCCCCTTAAACGCCGCCGGAATAACACTGAAAAGGCTGTATGACCCGAGTCTGCCGCAGGTGAGAGGCGATGAGTCCAAACTCCTCCAGGTCTTTTTGAACATTATTAAGAATGCGCTTGAATCGATGAAAAAAGGAGGAAGGCTGGAAGTTTCTACTTACCCTTCCAAAGAATCTGTCAGGGAGGGGGGGCGCATAAAACGATGGGCCTTGATTTCGATAAGAGACACGGGGAGAGGGATCCAGGAAAAGGACCTTCAGAAGATTTTCATTCCTTTCTATACAAGGAAGAAACACGGAACCGGCATAGGGCTTGCTTTGTCGAGGAAGATAATTAAAGATCACGGGGGGCTCATCACCGTAAAGAGCCTGCCGGGCAAAGGCACAACCTTCTTTATTTACATACCATTTGAGCATAATGGATAAAAAGATCTTAGTCATAGACGATGATGAAAGCATAATCTGGGTCATCAAGAAGGCTCTGGAACCGCTCGGACACGGCATAATCTCGCGGACGAGGCTCTCGTCGGGTCTCAAGGCGATTCAGGAGGGGCACCAAGTCATCCTCCTTGACCTCATCCTCCCCGACGGAAGCGGCCTGGACGGACTAAGAGAGATACGCTCATTGCATCCTGACGCGGTCGTCATCATGATCACTGCGCACGCCCAGATGCAAAGCACCATCACCGCCATGAAAGAAGGCGCGTATGATTATCTTGAGAAGCCTTTCGATATCGAAGAGCTGAAGATAGTGATCGAAAAGGCATTTAGGGACTTTTCCCTAAGGGAGGAACTGAGGGAGCTCAAGAAAGCAGCGTACGAAACGGAAAGTCCCCAGATGATAGGCAAGAGCCCGGGGATATTGAAGGTCTTCAAGGACATAGGGAAGGTCGCCCCGAAAGACATAACAGTCCTTATCACCGGAGAAAGCGGGACGGGAAAGGAACTCGTGGCAAAAGCAGTCCATTACAACAGCAGACGGGGCCACGGCCCTTTCGTGGCCATCAATTCTGCCTCAATACCGAAAGAGCTGCTTGAGTCCGAGCTTTTCGGCTACAGGAAGGGCGCTTTCACGGGAGCCGTATCCGACAAGAAAGGGAAGATTGAGTCAGCCAGCGGCGGCACCTTGTTCCTCGACGAGGTAGCAGATATGGAGCCAGGGCTGCAGGCGAAAGTCCTCCGCTTTCTTCAGGAAAAGGAATTCAGCCCTCTTGGCAGCAATGACGTTATGAAGGCGGATGTCCGGATAATAGGGGCGACAAACAAGAACCTCCCCGAAGAAGTCGCAAAGGGACTCTTCAGAGAAGACCTCTACTACCGGTTCAACGTAGTCCAGATAAAAATGCCCCGTTTGAGAGATCGGAAAGAGGACATTCCTCTCCTTGCAAAATTTTTTCTTCGGGAGGCAGCCGAAAAACTCGAAACAGGAGAAAAAGAGCTCTCAAAAGATGCAAAGACAGCACTCCTTAAATACGATTGGCCCGGTAACGTCCGCGAGCTTGAAAATGTCATAAAAAGGGCTTGTGTGCTTTCTACGGGGGCGGTAATCGAGAAGAAGGACCTCCTCATCGATGAAGATGCCTCTTACTCCATAAAGGACTTTCTGGAAGAAAAATTGAAGCGGTACCTGAAAGACATGACAAAGGTCACAAATTTTAATCTTTATGGCACCGTGCTTTCCGAGGTCGAGAAGGCACTGATATCCATCGTCCTAAGAGAAACGAACGGGAACCAACTCAAGACGGCCAGGGTGCTCGGTATAAACCGTAATACCCTTAGGGCAAAGATCAAAGAATACAAGATCAGGTAATTCTTTTTTCACGGTTTTATGCACTATAGACCAGGGTGAAGCCGTATACCGCTATTCCCGATCAGCCAAATTCGCCTTAACTTTTGTCCCTGTTTTTCGGCCTCTTGTTCACATCGAGGATTTTTTTCCTTATGCGGACGGACGCCGGAGTAATCTCAACCAGCTCGTCCTCCTTGATAAATTCGATCGCCTGCTCCAAGCTGAGTATCCTCGGGGGGATAAGCTGCAGCGCCTCGTCTGCCCCTGAGGCCCTCATGTTCGTAAGCTTCTTCTCTTTTGTCACATTCACGTCGATATCGCTTTCTCTGGAATTCTCTCCGACAATCATCCCTTCATAGACAGAAGTGTTCTCCTTTATAAAAAGGGTGCCCCTGGGTTGCAGATGGAAGAGCGCGTAAGTAGTCGTTCTGCCTGTCCTGTCAGCAACGATTGCCCCTGTGGAACGCTTCGAAATCTGGCCCTGCCAGGGCTCATATCCGTCAAAGATGTGGTTAAGAAGACCGGTCCCACGGCTATCGGTCAGGAACTGGGATCTGAAGCCTATCAACCCTCTCGACGCTATTCTGAATTCGAGGCGCACCCTCCCGTGACCGTTGTTCGTCATCTTCTGCATCCTTCCCCTTCTCATCCCCACTTTCTGGGTCACCACGCCGACAAATTCATCCGGCACGTCGATCACGAGATGTTCCATTGGCTCATGAAGGGACCCGTTTATCTCTTTCGTAATCGTCTCGGGCATCGAAACTGAGAGTTCATACCCTTCCCTTCTCATCATCTCGATCAGGATGGCGAGCTGCAGTTCTCCCCTGCCCATGACCTTGAACGAATCGGTATTGTCGAACTCGACTTTTATCGCCACGTTGTAGAGGAGCTCTTTTTCGAGCCTCTCCCGCAGGTTTCTGGATGTGACGTATTTGCCCTCCTTCCCCGCAAAGGGCGAGGTGTTTATCGAAAAGACCATCGATATCGTCGGCTCGTCGACCTTAATCCTTGGCAGTGGTTTCGGCCGTTCCAGATCCGTTATAGTATCGCCTATATTGATCCCCTCTATCCCGGCAAGGGCGACGATGTCGCCAACAGAAGCGCTCTCGATATTGACCCTTTCGAGACCCTGAAATCCGAAGAGCGAGGTGATCTTCGTCTTGTCCGCTTCGTCTTTGCTTTTGATCACCGAGACCCAGTCCCCGACCTTGACAGAACCGGAGAATATCCTCCCGATGGCGAGCCTGCCGACATAATCGTTATAGTCTATATTCGTCACCAGCAACTGCAGGACTTCGTTTTCATCTGCTTCAGGAGCAGGTATCGTCTTTAGAATCAAATCCAAAAGGCACCGCAAGTCTCCCACCGAGTCTTCCTCCATCGAGAGTCTCGCCGCGCCGAGTTTTGCATTCGTGTAAACGATCGGAAATTCAAGCTGTTCTTCTGTGGCATCAAGGTCGATAAAAAGATCGTACACCTCATTGAGCACTTCCTGTATCCTGGCATCCGGCCTGTCTATCTTGTTGATGACAAGAATCGGGGGCAGGTTCAACTCAAGGGCTTTCTTGAGGACGAACCTCGTCTGGGGAAGAGGCCCTTCCGAAGCGTCGACAAGCAGAAGCACGCCGTCGACCATCTTAAGCGTACGTTCGACTTCACCGCCGAAATCGGCATGCCCCGGCGTATCCACAATGTTTATCTTGCAGCCGTTATATTGGACTGCGGTGTTCTTCGCCATGATCGTGATGCCCCGTTCGCGCTCAAGGTCGATGTTGTCCATCATCCTTTCCTGCACCCTTTCGTTCGAGCGGAACAGGCCCGACTGTTTCAGCATCCCGTCGAGGAGCGTAGTCTTGCCATGGTCGACATGGGCGATAATAGCTATATTTCTCAAATCTTCACGCTTCACGATTATGTTCTCCTCTGATTCTGTCTCCTTGATTTGCTGCGACGATGCCTGAAAGGCAGGACTCTGAGCGCCATGAATGCAAATACCTGATTCAATGCAGAGAGACTGTATATATAGTTTACAGGGGAAAGGACGGAAATAGCAACGTCTCATTATATATAGGCAATGCGTTTTTTCCCCGGCACGGCAGTCTTTGCCCCACAGTCTAAGAAACGAGAGTTCGTCAATTAATGGTCAGGCGTTCCCAGTCCCGATATACAGCCTCTAGTTTCCCCGTCTCGATAAAGTCCTCTTTGACAAGAAGATAGTTCCCCTTTTCGATTTCTTCACTCCCCATGCAGGCCGCAGTCAGTATCTGCTCATGAGAAAGTCCCGCCTTTCTGAAGAGCCTAAGCTCTTCAAAGTAGGACGTGCCATGCCCCACTCCCTTCGACCCGCTGTCGGTCCCGACCTGTAATTTTACACCTGCTGCGCATGCATACCGGATGGAAAAAAGGTGCCCTTCGACTACTTCTTCGATATACCGCCGCTGACCATCTGGGAGGGATTCAGTGATGCTGAGCAAAGCAAAGACGGTCGGCGTCCATGGGACTCCTGAATCTGCCATCATCTTGAGCGTTTCCTTGGAGACAAAAAACCCGTGCTCGATAGAAGCCGCGCCGGCGACTACCGCGTCCCTTATCGCAGGGTCGGAGTCTGCATGGCATACCATCTCCAGCTTCTTTTTTTTCGACTCGGCGCTGATAGCCTTCAACTCTTCCAGTGTGAAGCCCCCGGTAGTCACAGGCGGCATGCCCCTGGAGCTGACTACCCCGGAATTTATGACCTTTATGAAATCAGCGTCGGCATCCGCGATCTCATCTACGACTTTTTTTATTTCTTCCTTGCCGTTGACACCTTTCCCGAGAAATTCTCCATACCCACCTGTTTTATAAATCGCAAAACCAGCGGTTTTCACCGCGATCTTTCCTTCCAGGCGCGACTTTGCGGCTAATCCCGAGCCCGTACGGTGTCCCATGTCGGTAACAGCAAATATGCCGCATTCAGCGTATGCTTCCCCCATCCCGGAAACTTCCTGAGCGGATGCGGATCTTCCGTCAGTCATAAAATGCATGTGGGCATCACGGAAGGGGGGGATCCGATAAATACTAAGCGATTTATCATAGAGATATATTTCGCCGGGGCACATCTGGAAACCCACTTTCAGGTATCCACCTGAAGAAGCACATCAACCCGTCGTGCTCTACTGGAAAGCGATGCGCGCAAGATGGACGACGGAGCCCGGAAGCACACCGATTACGAGAACGCCGGCAAGCGTTATCGCAAGCGCGAGACCCATTGAAGGAGACGTTGTGATCGCGACAGTCTCTTTCGGCTCTTTCATATACATATACATGACTATGCGGAGATAGAAATAAGCGGATATGGCGCTGAATATTACCGCGATGATCACGACCCATGTGTACCCGGCGTTTATGGCGCTCATAAAGAGATAGAATTTTCCCATAAAGCCCGCTGTCGGGGGGATTCCCGTCAGGGAGAACATGAAGACCAGCATACATGCAGCAATCAGCGGATGGGTCTTCGAAAGTCCTTCATAGTCCGTGATCTTGTCCCCTTTGAACCCTTCGGTCCTCAGCATGATAATAACGGCAAAGGCCCCGATATTCATAAAGGCATAGATCATCATATAGTTCATAACACTCGCTAGGCCGTCGGAGGTCCCTGCGATGACGCCCAGAAGGGCGTACCCCGCATGGGCTATCGAAGAATAGGCCAGCATTCTCTTTATGTTCGTCTGCGAAATAGCGACTATGTTCCCCACACCCATAGTGAGGATCGCGATCGGGATGAGTACCGGCGTCCACTGAGGTTTGATCGGATAAAGGGCGTAAAGCAAGACCCTCCCCATCACCGCAAAACCTGCCGCCTTCGGCCCGACAGACATAAATGCCGTGATCGAGGTAGGGGCCCCTTCATACGCATCAGGGGTCCACATATGGAACGGGACAGCGGCAATCTTGAAAGAAAATGCGATCGTAAGAAAGACCATCGCAAGCATAAGTGCGGGATTCTCAGTCAGTCCATGATGCGTAATATAATCGGCAATGGCCTTGAGGTTCGTAGTGCCCGTCAGGCCATATATAAGGGAAGTTCCGTAAAGCAGAAATGCCGATGCAAACGCGCCGAGCAGGAAATACTTTATCGCGGCCTCATTTGATTTCGTATCGTGACGGATAAATCCGGCAAGGATATAAGTGCTCAAGGCCATAAGCTCAAGGCCCAGGTAAAGGACGATCAAGTCTCCTGCGGACGCCATAATCATCATCCCAAGTGTCGAAAAAAGTATTAGGCAGTAATATTCGCCGAAGTTCACTTTTTCGATACCGATATACTTTACTGAAATAAGTACGGTGAGGATAACATTCAGGACAAAGATGTATTTGAAGAACATGCTGTAGCCGTCCGAAATGAACATCCCGTTGAAGGCGGTGCCAAGGGAGCCACTGAATGTGTAGGCCGCAGCAGACACACATATTATGCTCAGGAGGCCTATCGTCTCTTTCCTCTTTATGACGAGGTCCGACAACAGGATGGCGAGTGACAACACCATCACAATAATCTCGGGCGTCAAGGGTCTAAGACCGGGCGTCATAAACTGCATTGGAACCTCCTGGATCTCATATGCATATTGATCATCTGATAACCTCTCTGATGGTGCTCGCGATCGTCGGCCCGTGCACGCCGCCCGTATTCACTCTTTCAATAAGATGCTCGACCGACTTATGGAGGAACCCCAGAAAGGTGTCCGGATAGATACCTATCCAGAATATCAACGCCACCATAGGAAGAAGGGTGATAATCTCCCTCGCGTCCATATCATGAAGACCGGCCACCTTCGGCTTAGTCTCCATAAAAAACACCCTCTGATAGAGCCAGAGCATATAACCGGCGCCGATAATGATACCCGTCGCGGCGAGAACACCGGCCCACTGGTTTGCAGTAAATCCTCCGAGGATTATCAGGAACTCCCCGATAAAGCCGTTTGTCGAAGGCAGGCCGATCGACGCAAGGGTAAATACGATGAATAAAGAGGAATAAAGAGGCATCACCGATGCTACTCCACCGTAATCCGCAATCTGCCTGGTATGCGTCCGGTCATAGATGACCCCAACGCTCAAGAAGAGAGCGCCGGTAATAATACCATGGTTCACCATTTGGAGGATGCCGCCTTCCATGCCCTGGATATTGAGTGCAAAGATCCCTAGAGTCACAAACCCCATGTGGCTCACAGAACTGTAGGCGATAAGTCGTTTGAGATCAGTCTGCGCGAGACAGATCACGCCGCCGTAAATGATCGCGATCACCGATAGCGTCAGCATGGCCGGCGTCATCGCCTTTGAAGCCTCAGGCAGTATCGGCAGGGAAAACCTCAGGAAACCATATGCGCCCATTTTTATAAGTATGGCGGCAAGTATGACGCTGCCGGCCGTAGGGGCCTCGGTATGGGCATCAGGAAGCCAGGTGTGGACAGGGAACATGGGGACCTTCACCGCAAAGGCGGCAAAGAAGGCCCAGAAAAGCCAGAGCTGCATCTGATAAGGATATACACGGGTGGACAGTTCCACAATGTCAAAAGTCCGGCCGGAATAGAGATAAAGCACGATTATGCCGACCAGCATCAGCACGCTTCCCACAAGGGTAAAAAGGAAAAACTTCACGGCCGCATAGACCCTGTTAGGCCCGCCCCAGACGCCGATCAGAAGGTACATGGGAATGAGCATCGCCTCCCAGAAGATATAAAAAAGGAAGAAGTCCAAAGAGCAGAATACCCCGATCATCGCGCCTTCAACCATAAGGAGCGAGATATAGAACTCCTTTGTCTTCGTCTTTATCGAATTCCACGATATGAGGACACACAAGATAATGATGAGCGTCGAGAGCAGCACAAAGAGGATGCTTATGCCATCCAAGCCAAGGGAATAATTGATGTTCCAGGCAGGTATCCACTGATGCCGCTCGACAAACTGCATAACGTGGGTAGTTTTATCGAATTTAGTAAAGAGCGGGAGCGAGATTACAAATATTATTACGCTTAATACGAGAGTGAAAACTCTGATGAGCCCCTCCTGGGACCTGGGGATCAGAAGGAGTAGGGCCGCGCCCGCGACAGGCAGGAATATCAAGGTGCTGAGTATCGGGAATCCCAAGCTGTTTGCCATTACCTGTTCCATTATATGCCTACCTCAAGAGCATCCAGGCAACTATTATCAGTATGCCCGCTGCCATTATCGTTGCGTAGTGGTGAAGAAATCCGGTCTGCACCTTCCTTAACTGCCTGCTGAACCCTCCGATAGCAGCGGGGACCCCGTTGACTACCGCCTCTATCATCTTCGCGTCAGTGATCCCGATGAGGACGTTTTTTGCTATCCATATAGTCGGCCTTATGAGAATAAAGCTGTATAATTCGTCCACGTAATATTTATTGAAGAGGACTTTATAGGCGCCGCTAAACTGCGCTGCAAGTTTCGCCGGCAAATCTTTCCTGACCATATACATGAAATAGGCAAGGCCGATGCCAAATAAACCCGCGGCAATAGAGACCACCACCACCATCCATTCGTCGGCAGGAGTACCATGGCCCTCCGGATGTCCGAGCACCGGTTTCATGAATTCCGTGAAGTGCGCCCCGCCTCCTAACAGATGCGGTATCCCTACCCAGCCCGCGGCAACCGCACCTACGCAAAGAAGCACCAACGGGACCGTCATTGACTTGGGCGATTCATGAAGATGATGTTCCTGTTCATGAGTACCGCGGAACTCACCGTGGAAGGTGAGGAATATAAGCCTGAATGAATAAAATGCCGTAAGGAATGCTACGAATGTGCCGATGGCCCATACGACTTTGCCAACCGGGTTTGGGCTTGAATAGGCGAGCCAGAGGATCTCGTCCTTGCTGAAAAAGCCTGCAAGGGGTGGTACCCCAGCAATACTGAATGATGCGATAAGCATGGTCAAGTACGTAACAGGCATATACTTCTTTAGTCCGCCCATCTTTTGAATGTCCAGTTCACCGGCCATGGCGTGCATCACGCTTCCGGCGCAGAGAAAGAGTAATGCCTTGAAGAAGGCGTGCGTATACAAATGAAATACCCCGGCAGTGTAAGCGCCGACCCCGCATGCAAGAAACATATAGCCCAGCTGGCTCACGGTCGAGTACGCAATGATCCTTTTTAAGTCGTTCTGCACAAGACCAATTGTCGCAGCAAACAGCGAGGTAATCGCTCCTGTCAACGCTACAACGGTGAGGGCCGTCTCCGAAAGGCTGAATATCGGGCTGCACCTGGCAACAAGAAATACGCCTGCGGTCACCATCGTGGCGGCATGGATAAGGGCGCTGACAGGTGTGGGGCCTTCCATCGCATCAGGCAGCCAGACGTGAAGCGGCATCTGCGCCGATTTTCCGACCGAGCCGCAGAAAAGGAGCAGCGCGACGAGTGTCATAAGGTGGACATCGTAGCCCAGGAAGTTCACGGTCTTGGCAGCGAAGGCGTTGGCCTGACTAAAGACAGGCGCATAGTAGACCGTGCCGAAGGTGAGGAATATTATGATGATCCCGAGGCCGAATCCGAAATCGCCGAACCTGTTTACGATGAACGCCTTTTTCCCGGCGTCCGAGGCTGACTTTTTGTTGAAGTAATACCCGATGAGGAAGTAGGAACACAGGCCTACACCCTCCCATCCGAAGTAGAGCTGAAGGAAATTATTCGCCATTACGAGCATGAGCATGCAGAAGGTGAAGAGGCTCATGTAGGAAAAGAAGCGGTAATATCCCTTATCGCCGTGCATGTAGCCTGCGGAGTATATATGGATAAGCGTGCTGCACGTAGTAACTACGATAAGCATCACCGCAGTAAGCTGATCAATAAGGAAACCGACCGATACCTTGAACCCTCCCGATGATATCCATGTATAGAGGTCCTCGTTCAGTGTCTTTCCGGAAACGACATCGAGGAGCGTGGCGACGGAGACTACCCAGGAGCCGGCCACCGCGATGATCGCGACCCAATGAGCCTTGTCTTTTATGATGCCCCGCCCGAGGAGGATATTAATCAGAAAGGCCGCAAACGGTAAAAAGGGTATCAGCAAATAATTTTGCATATCTTTCCTTTCATCCCTTCATTTCGTTCATTTCATCGACATCGGCCGTGGTCTTGTTCCTGAAGAGGGCTATGATGATCGCCAGACCTATCGCCGCTTCGGCCGCTGCAACAGTAACGATAAAGAAGACAAGGACCTCGCCCCTCATGTCCTGAAGGTAATGGCTGAAAGACACCAGGCTGATGTTGACCGCGTTCAGCATAAGTTCTATCGACATAAACATGATGATGATATTTCTCCTCGTGAGAAAACCGAATACGCCGATCGCAAATACCACGGCGCTGAGCATTAAATACCAGTGTAAGGGGACCATGTCCTAACTCCTCGTCCTTTTTTTTGCGAGCACAATAGCCCCGATAATCGAGATCAGCAGGATAAGCGAAGCTATCTCGAATGGGAAGAAATATTCCGTATACAGGACTTGTCCCAAGACTTTTGTGAAGGTCTCTTTCTGTATATAGTCGATCGTATACTTTCCAGAAATGCCGGGGACAAAGGAACTCACCGCGAAACCCATGCCGACCAATAGCCCGAGCGCAATAACGAGCCCGGCCGGCCAGGACCCGATAAACCGGGGCGTCTGCAGTTCCTCCCTGAGGTTAAGGAGCAGAACAACGAACAAAAAAAGTACCAGTATCGCCCCGGCGTACACGATCACCTGTATCGCCGCGATGAATTCGGCATTGAGGAAAAGATACATGCTCGCGAGATTGAAGAAGAGAAGAAGCATCCACATGACGCTGTGCACCGGGTTCCTTCTCGTCACCACAAGGAGAGAAAGGCCGGTGATCACCACGGCAAAATATCCAAAGAACAATTTAGGCAGCATTTCCTATCTCTTCTCCTTCATTTTCACTTTGCTGAACATCGCCTGGCCTTCGCTTCCCGTGAAATTTTCAGACTTGGGCTGCCAGAAATCCCTGAAGTAACGTTCGCCCTTTGGCCCTGCAAAGTATTTGTCCCAGTTTTCAAGAAGTTTGTCCTTTGTCATATAGAAATCTTCTCTCTTATAATTCGAATATTCATAGTGTTCGCTCAGGGTGATCGCCCCGAAGGGGCAGGCCTCGACGCAGAAACCGCAGAATATACACCTGAGAATGTCTATCTCATACCTGTCCACTACCTTGGCATGGTCTTCACCTTCGGAGGTATAGATATGGATACATTTTGAGGGGCAATATGCGCCACAGAGGCCGCAGCCGACGCACTTCAGTTTGCCCTCCTCGTTCTTCGCCAGTGCGTGCAGTCCCCTGAAGCCTGGGAGTGCAGGGACCTTGACCTTGGGATACCGCCTCGTCACAGGCTTGGTGAACAGAAGCGTCTTGAGGGTAAAAGCAAGCCCCTTGATGATCTCGACAAAGAATATCGACCTGATTAATTTTCCGGATGTCATAGTAATCCCTTAAACCATCCCTTAAACCACATTTTCGCCAGCCCCGTTACAACGATGTTTACAAGGGCCAAAGGTATCAGTAATTTCCATCCTATCGCCATAAGCTGGTCATAGCGGTATCTCGGCAGCGTAGATCTTATCCAGTAATAGAGGAACATAAAGGCATAGACTTTGAAAAGGAACCAGAAAAGCCCGAGGGCCTTGGCAAGAATGACGGGTAAGCTTGCCGTAATAAAGGCCGGAAGCGACCAACCTCCCAAAAAGCAGAGGGCGGCGATAGACGACATCACCAGCATACCCGTATATTCGCCGAGAAAGAACATGGCAAAACGGAAGCCGCTGTATTCGGTAAAGTAGCCGGCAACAAGTTCGGTTTCCGCCTCCGGAAGGTCGAAGGGGAGCCTGTTCGTCTCCGCAAAGGCGGAGACTATGAATACAAAAAAGCCAAGGAACTGGGGTACCGCAAACATACCTAAAGGATAATGGTGCTGCGCCCTTACAATTTCCGAAAGATTCAAAGAGCCGGCCATCATCATAACGCCCACGAGGCTAAGCGCCATTGAGATTTCATAGCTTATGACCTGGGACGCAGACCTGAGCCCTCCCAAAAAAGCATACTTGGAGTTCGATGACCAGCCCGACAGAACAATGCCGTATGCGCCAAGTGAAGACATCGCAAAGAGAAAAAGGAGTCCTATGTTAATATTGCCTATTACGAACCCATCAAAGAACGGCAGCACAGACAGGGAAGTGAGCGCAGAGACAAAGAAGATTACCGGGGCGAGATAAAACAAAGGCTTGTCCGCATCCTGCGGGATAATATCTTCCTTGAAAAAAAGCTTTATCCCATCTGCAAATGGCTGGAATAGACCCAACGGGCCGACCTCCCTCGGACCGATCCTGACCTGCATGCGCGCCATGACTTTGCGCTCAAAATAGGTGGCATATGCGACATGAAGGAGTCCTACCGCGATGACGGCTGCGATATTTAGGACAATCATAATGATGTTCACAATGATGCCAGCTATTTCAGGGGCAAATATCAATCCAACTATCGTCATTAGGAGTTCTCTCATCTGCCCACCTTCTCCACCCTTACGACATTCCCGTCGATAACAGGGGCTTTCGTGACAGGGTCGATCGAATATTCCATAAGGCTGAACGCCCCTTTGCCCTCAAAATTGTTCGTCAGCATTACGACAGAATCGTCAACAGACTTATCGACAACCACCGGAAGGTCCAGGGACCCGGGCGTCGCCGATATTCTTATGACATCGCCTTCTTTTAAGGCAAGTCTGTCTGCCGTAGCGGGACTGATCCTCGCTACTGCCGCGGCATATATATTCACCAACGCTTGTGCCTTTCTGCTGAGCGTTCCGGAGTGGAACAACGGTCTTTCAAGCCTCAGATACAGCTTATCTCCAGACCCGACCGGACCGCCCTTCTCTGTCCTGATTTCACCTGATACACTCCTGAGAGGCTCGCCCTTATACGGATATATAGCCGTTTCTTTTTCTATCTCATCATAGGCGAGGTCCCTATGTAGCGGAGAGACCTTACTGATCTCGGCAAAGACATCTTCCACAGACGAATAACGCGTCTTAGAGGCCATATTACTTGAAATCTCCGAAACGATCCTCCAGTCCTCCATGCCTTCGCGGGTCACGGCTTTTCTCAGGCGCTGGATCCTTCTTTCCATATTTGTGTAGGTGCCGTTCTTTTCCGACCAGCTGAGCGCGGGTAGCACCACATCGGCCAGTTTGGCGGTCTCGGTGAGGAAGATGTCCTGGACGACCAGGAAGTCGACCTTCTTAAGCGCTGCCTCAACTTCCTTTGAGTTAGGCAGATTGTAAACCGGGTTCTCGCCCATCACGTACATCGCCTTTAGGGTGCCGCCCTTTGCGGCCTCGACCATTTCAAATATCGTAAGTCCTGGCTGCTCCGGGACCGTGCTTTTCCATGCTATTTCATACTTTTTCCTGAACTCGGCGTATCCGAGCGGCCTGTATCCCGGGAGAAGGTCAGGCGCGCATCCCATATCAAGAAGCCCCTGCTCGTTCGCGCGCTCCGAAAGCAGATAGACCCTGCCGTTTATGAGATACGTAACCGCAGCTAAAAGCAGGAGTTTGTAATTCCCACCTCTGCTCTGAACAAGTTCTTTCCCGATTACTACCGCGGCATTGGACGATCCCGAGAGCTTGTCGATGAATACGGAAAAGTCCTTTTCTGAAATACCGCAAAGCCTCGCGACTTCTCCGGAGGAGACGCCCATATCTTTTATCTTATTTTCAAGGGCCTGATTGGAACCGGGGAGACCTTTCTTGTCCTTCAAGGCCGAAACGATCCCCTCAAGCAGGACTGTTTCCGTAAACAGTGAAGGCCTTAATTCTGCCGGGTTATAATGTCTGAGCCCTTTTACATGGCCTATTGTGAGAATGCCTCCGCCCTTCCTCGCACATGCCCTGATCTGAAGACCGAGTATAGGGTTTACGGCGGTCGGATCTCCTCCGGCGACAAGGACCGCATCGGAATTTGAGAGCCCGGGGATAAGATTTGCTGTTGACCCTTGCCCGAAGATATTTTCGATAAAGGCCTGCGCGCCCGCATATCCTGTCCGGGCGGTGCTGTCTATATTGTTGGTCCCGAGTGTGACCCTCATGAACTTCTGGAAAACGTAATTGTCCTCGTTCGTGCACCTGGGCGAGGCTATCCCTGCTATCGAAGGGCCCCCGAAGCTCTCCTTTATCTCACCAAGTTTTCTTGCGACCAGGCTTATGGCCTCTTCCCATGTCGCTTCTTCAAGGACACCGTTCTTTTTTATCAGCGGCGAAGTGAGTCTGTCCTTATGCCCGACAAACTCGTAGCCGAACCTTCCACGGGAACAGAGGAGCCCGTTGTTTACCGCCGTGCCTATCCTGGGGACAACCCTTTTTATGACATCGTCCCGGACCTGCACGATGAGAGTGCAGCCGACACCGCAGTAGGGGCATATGGTTTCAGTCTCGTTCACCACCTGCCACGGTCTGTAGCTATGTCTGTGAAGCCTCGACATCATGGCGCCGACAGGACAGACGGAAACACAATTGCCGCAGTACTCACATTCGAACTTTCCCCCGGAGAACGGTTCGATGTGGGAATGGCCGCCCCTGTCAATGACGGCTATCGCTGCAGCCCCCTGAACGCCTTCACACATCCTCACGCACCTTGTACATACGATGCATCTTTCCATATTCCTGACAAGGACGGGGTCATCAAAGCTCTCAGGCACTTTTCTCTTGGCCTCCTTGAAACGGCTCGTCGAGGGACCGTATTTTTCGACCAAGTCCTGCAGTTCACATTCGCCGGCCTTGTCACAGTAAGGACAGTCAAGCGGATGGTTGATGAGAAGAAATTCGAGCGTGCTCCTTCTCACGGTGGCGATCGCCTCGGTCTCGGTCCTGACTATCATGCCGTCCGCTACCATGAGTGTGCAGGCGGTCTGTAGACGCGGCATCTTCTCGACCTCCACAAGACATAATCTGCAGCCGCCGTACTTTTCAAGCTGCTCATGGTAGCAGAGAGTCGGGATCTTGATCCCGGCCGACCTGGCGGCATCGAGGACCGTTACCGCCTTTTCAAGCGTTATCTCTTTCCCGTTGATCGTTATCTTTATCATCGATTGTCCGTTATCCTGACACCTTACAAGTCTTATTTCTGATATGTTCCTCGAATTCGGGCCTGAAATGTTTAATAAAATTCTGTACGACCGAGGCC
Organism: Thermodesulfovibrionales bacterium; assembly: GCA_044450345.1. Lineage (GTDB taxonomy): Bacteria > Nitrospirota > Thermodesulfovibrionia > Thermodesulfovibrionales > UBA6898 > Sulfobium. The sequence goes on from JBIOIY010000021.1 coordinate 33,387, forward strand.
GCTCCGTCTCCGAGCGGACAGAATGTTTTGCCAAGCACATTTCCGGAGATCGATAGCAGAAGGTCGACGTCCCCTTCCATCCCTTCTCCGTTCTCAATCCTTCCCAATATCTTTCTCAACCATCCGGTCCCTTCACGGCAGGGGGTGCACTTGCCGCACGATTCATGCTCGAAAAATTTGAGCGCCCTGTGGCAGACCTTGACAAGGCAGACCGTATCGTCCATGACGATCACGGCGCCGGAACCGAGCATGCTCCCGTGCTTCGGCATGTTCACAAAGTCCATAGGACAGTCTATCTTATCAGGCGGAAGCACCGGGGTCGAAATACCGCCGGGGATGACTGCCTTTAGCTTCCTGCCGCCCTTCATCCCGCCGCAATGCGTGTAGATAATATCCTTAAGGTTGGTCCCCATAGGCAGTTCGTACACGCCGGGCTTTTCCACATGCCCGGAGACACAATAGATCTTGGGTCCGGGACATTCAGGGCTCCCGATCTTCGCATACGCCTCACCGCCGATCTCGATAAGATACGGAAGGTTCGAAAGGGTCTCAACGTTATTGACGACCGTAGGCCTCGCAAATACGCCGACGTTCACCGGAAAAGGAGGCTTAATCCTCGGCTGCCCCCTGTCGCCTTCGAGTGACTCTATAAGGGCAGTCTCCTCTCCGCATATGTAAGCCCCTGCGCCCTGATGGACCGCCAGGTGGAATTTCACTCCCTTCCCTGCAATGTTGTCCCCGAGGAAACCTTTTTCATATGCCTGTTTGACAGCCTTCTCCAGTATATGTTTTGCGGCCGGGTATTCGCCCCTCAGGTATATATACCCGTATTCTGCGCTTAGCGCAAAGCCCGATATGGCCATACCCTCGATCAGTATATGGGGGTTCTTCTCGAGTATCGGCCTGTCCTTAAAGGTCCCGGGCTCGCCTTCGTCTGCATTGCATAAAAGGTACTTAGGGAACTTCGGATCCGCAGAGGCGAAGGTCCATTTCATCGCAACCGGGAAACCCGCGCCGCCGCGCCCCCTAAGGCCGGCCTTTTTGACCTCTTCGATAATACCCTTCGGCACCATGCCGATCGCCTTCTGGAGGCTCCGGTAGCCGCCTGCCTTCATATACTCGCCGATGTCCGCCGAGTTTGGGTTCTCTATATTCTTAAGGAGTACCTTTTCCATGTCGCCTATTTATATCTCTCAAGTATTTCTTCAATGTGTTTTTCAGTCAGGTCCTCGTAGAAATCGTCGTTCACAAGCATGGCCGGCGCGGTCCCGCAAGCGCCGATACATTCCATAATGACAAGGGAAAACCGCCCGTCCTGGGTCGTCCCCCCGGGTTCAAGCCCGTATTTGCCCTTTAGGAAGTCCACAAGCCTTTCAGCACCGAGAATCATGCATGAAACATTCGTGCAGAGTTGCACGATGTTCCTGCCCGCAGGTTTCTGCTTGTACATCGCATAAAAAGTCCCTACGCCGCGGGCGATCGCCTTAGGCACGCCGAGCAGGTCCGACACGGTCTCATATGCGTCAGGCGACAACCAGCCGAACTCCCTCTGGGCCACATAAAGCGCCGGCAGTAGCGCCGCCCTCGCATTGGGATATTTGAGCTTTATCTCTTCCAGTTCTTTCTTCGCAGTTTCACTAAACATAACTATTACCTGTCGCACTCTCCGAGTACGATATCTATCGTCCCGATGTTTGCGATAACGTCGGCGATGAGCCCTCCCTGGCACAGCCTCGGAAGAACCGATGCATGTACGAATGAAGGCGCCCTCACCCTCATCCTGTAAGGCTTTCCTGTCCCATCGCTCACAAAATAAAATCCGAGCTCACCCTTGGGCGCCTCGGTCGCAACGTATACCTCGCCTTCTGGGATGGACGGACCTTTCGTAATCAGGATAAATTGGTGTATCAGATGCTCCATATCTTTCAGGATCATGTCCTTCGGCGGCAAGGTCAATTTCGGCGCGTCCGCCATGACAGGCCCTGCAGGGATTTTTTCGATGCACTGCTTTATTATCCGGTTGGCCTGCCTCATCTCAGCGACCCTGACCACATATCTGTCATAGCAGTCGCCCGCCTTGCCGACAGGCACATCGAACTCGACCTTGTCATACGCATCATAAGGAGCATATCTCCTTATGTCGTAATCAACTCCGGAGCCCCTCAACGTACCCCCAGTGAGACCCCAGTTTATCGCCTCTTCGGCCGATATGACGCCGATGCCTACTGTCCTGTCCTTCCATATCCTGTTCTCCGTAACCAGGGTCTCATAATTGTCCATATGCGAAGGGAAATCGAGAACAAATTCATAGAGGGTATCGAGAAACTCCTGTGAAATGTCATTCCTTACACCACCGACCCTTGGATAGCTCACGGTAAGCCTTGCGCCGCAGAGCATCTCAAAAAGGTCCATAATGCGTTCCCTCTGGGCCATCGCATGCAAGAAAGGGGTCGTGGCCCCGATGTCGAGGACATGCGTACCGAGCCAGATGATATGACTTGATATCCTCCCCATCTCGGCGACCATCGTCCTGATAAACTTGGCCCTTTCGGGCGCTTCGATACCGAAGAGCTTTTCAACGGCGTTCACATAGCCGACATTGTTGTTCATGGAAGATATGTAATCGAGCCGGTCGCTAAGGGGAAGGGCTGCAAAATAGGTCCTGTTTTCACCGAGCTTTTCCACACCCCTGTGGAGAAAACCGACATAAGGCGTACACTTGACAACATTTTCGCCGTCGAGACCGAGCAGAAGCTTCAGGACCCCATGCGTCGCAGGGTGCTGGGGGCCCATGCTGATCGTCAGTTCTTGAGTATCGAAAGTCTTTTCTTCGGGTTCCGTCTGTTCCATCATATGAGAATGCTGTCCCCTATCTTCTTCATACTCATCCGCGCCACTCGAATTCCCTGTATCTCTTTGCCTTATCAAGGACCTCGAGGAAGCCCGGCCACTCCTTTTCGGGGCCATTCAAGGGATAGTCTTTTCTCAAAGGATACCCTTCCCAGTCTTCGGGCAGGAGTATTCTCCTCAGGTCAGGATGCCCCTTAAAGATTATCCCGTACAAATCGTAGGCCTCCCGTTCGTGCCAGTTTGCCCCGACCCAGATAGGCATGACCGAATCTATGGACGGCTCGTCGCCGTCCACCTCGGCCTTTATCCTCACGGCATGACGGTGTTTAATCGAGTAGAGATGGTATACGACCTCGAACCTCTTTTCCTTCTTGCCGAGATAATCTGCGCCGCAGACATCAACGAGGTAATCGAGAGAAAGGTCGGGGTCATCGTGGAGGTATCTGAAGATGTCGAGTATCCTGTCCTTTTTCAGGGTGACGGACACCTGTCCCCTGAATTCCCTTACGTCAAGGACCTCTTCAGGAAATCTTTCCTTTATCTTTTCGGAAATCTGTAATGCTTCCATAACCCCCTACGTTCGCACTCCTCTCTAGAAATTTGACAATGGGCTATGCGCTGCGAACTGCCATTTCTAAGACTAACGCCGCTCTCCTGCCTTACCGCCAGCGGCTCCAATGGAATTGTTCCGCCTTGATCTTTTCCTGAAGCTTTATTATCCCGTCGATAAAAGCCTCGGGCCTCGGCGGACAACCCGGGATATATACGTCGACAGGTAAAAAGGTATCGCATCCCTGCACAGTACTGTAGGTAGTGAAAATGCCGCCGCTGTTGGCGCAGCTTCCCACCGAAATTACGTACCTCGGCTCCGGCATCTGATCATATACCCTTCTTACAATCTGGGACATCTTTTTTGTTACGGTCCCCGCGATAAACATAAAATCCGATTGTCTCGGAGAACCCCTCGGGATTATCCCCATCCTGTCGAGGTCATTGTGACTTGCGTAGGTCGCCATCATTTCTATGGCACAGCAGGCAAGACCGAAGGTCATCGGCCAGAGGGACGAAATTCTTCCCCAGTTTATCAGTTTATCCATGGAGGTAATGATAATATTCGGGGTCATAATTCTGGTGCCTTCTTCGACCTCGACAAGCGTGGCTGTCTCTAAACTTGTGATCAGTCCCAAATGAAAGCCTCCTTCTTCCACGCGTACACATACCCCACGAGGAGAATGACTATAAAAATGATCATCTCGACAAAAGCGTACATCCCCAACTTGTCGAAAACGATTGCCCAGGGATAGAGGAAGACCGCTTCAACGTCGAACACCACAAAGAGCATTGCGATGATATAAAACTTTACGGAAAATCTCATACGGGGTTCGCCGACCGGGGCGTTCCCTGATTCGTACGGCATGAGTTTCTCTGGGTAGGGTCTCTTTATCCTTAAGAGCTCGCCGAGGCCGAGGGCACCGAGCCCGAAGGCCGTGGCGATCATCAAGAATATCATGATAGGCAAATAATCTGTAGGCATAAAACTGCCTGGCAGAATGTCATAAGTTTTTAACATACAGTTATAAGTTATAAAGAAAATCAATCGGGATGTCAAGTAAAAAATTAAAACTCCAGCTTTAGGTTTTTTTGTTGCATAAAATACCTGAAATGGTATACATTTTCTTAAAACGATGCTCGTAAAAAAATCCTTATATTCACTGACCGGAAAACTCATACTCACTATTGGCACGTTGATGGTTGTAGGGAGTTCCATCTTCTGGTATTTTCTCTTCCGGCACCAGGAAACGGAGCTGATCCAGAACTCTGTAAAATACGGACATTCCTTCGTAGACTATGTCAAAAAGAGCACGCGTTACGGGATGCTCACATTCCAGCAACTCCTCATACAGCAGACTGTCGAGGCCATAGGTTCGGCAGAAGGGGTCCTAAGGGTCCGCATCTTCGACAGTAAAGGAAAGATCGCTTATTCGTCTGACAAAAAAGACATCGGTACTATTGTCGACAAAACATCCCCGATCTGCGTAGGCTGCCATTCCTCCGGCGATAATCGTCCGAAGGATACCCCTACCGTTTTGATAAGCAAAGACAACAGGAACTTCAGGGTGCTTAATATCGTCCAGCCGATCCTTAATGAGGCCGCCTGCTACACTTCATCATGTCATGCCCACTCGAAAGAACAAAGGGTGCTCGGACTCGTAGAGGCAAACCTTTCCCTTGCCCTGCTGGACAAAAGCATAAAAAACCAGGGGTTGGCGATCACAGTCTATGTGCTGGTATTTTTGTTCGTGATCTCGGTCGTGCTCTGCACAATTCTTTGGAACCTCGTCTCTACTCCGGTCAGCCTGCTGACGAGGGGCATGGAAAAGGTTGCAGGCGGCGACCTTGATTATCATCTGGACATCAAGACAAAAGACGAAATAGGCGAACTTGCGCAGGCGTTTAACGCCATGACCTCGGACCTGAAAAAGGCAAAAAACGAACTTGTCGAGTGGGGCAATACACTTGAAAAAAAGGTCCAGGAAAAGACCGAAGCGATACATAGGGCCCAGGCCCAGCTGATCCATTCGGAGAAATTGGCTTCCCTCGGCAGAATGGCCGCCGGCGTGGCGCATGAGATTAACAGCCCTCTCACCGGGATCGTTACATTCGGTCACCTGCTTTTAAAGAAGTTCCCCCCCGGATCCGAGGAGAATGAGGACATACAGGTCATTATAGAGCAGGCCAACAGGTGTTCTACTATTATCAAGGGGCTTCTCGGTTTTGCGAGGGCTTCTGCGGCAGAAAAAGCGCCTACCAACATCAACGATGTGATAGACCATTCCCTCAACATCGTCAAGAACAAGGCCGATTTTTTCAATATAAAGATCGTCACCAATTTTGATGTTTTTCTCTCGAAGGTAAAGGCGGATTCTTCACAACTCCAGCAGGTTTTCCTCAATATGATCATGAACGCCGCCGACGCTGTCGAGGGGAAAGGCTCTATCACGGTAACGACGCGGAATATACTGGACAACAGCGGAGACTGGGTGGAAGTCGAGTTCCATGACACGGGGCCGGGTATCGACAACGAGAACCTCGCAAAGATCTTCGAGCCCTTCTTTACGACGAAGCCCGTCGGCAAAGGCACGGGGCTCGGGCTCGCCGTGAGCCACGGCATCGTGCAGGAGCATGGGGGGAGTATCTCTGTAAAAACCAAACGAGGTGAAGGGACAAGCTTCTTTATAAAGCTTCCCGCCTACAAGGAAACGCCATGAAAAGGGGAATGATTCTCGTAATCGACGATGAGGACATCGTCAGAACCAGCTGCAGCCGCACGCTCACTCCCGGCGGCTTCGAGGTCAAACTGGCAAAAAACGGCCAGGAAGGCCTCAAAATGATGGGTGAGGAGAAGTTCGATCTTGTGCTGACGGACCTGAAGATGCCCGATATGGACGGCATAGAGGTGCTGAGAAAGATCAAACAGGACTGGCCCAAGGTCGAGGTCATCATTATTACGGGCTACCAGACCGTCGATACGGCGGTGAAAGCCATAAAACTCGGGGCCTTCGACTATATAGAAAAGCCCTTCACCCCTGACTCGCTCATGAACGCCGTTTCCAAGGCACTGGACCATAAGAACAAGTCATAAGGATAGGGGATGCGGCCTGTTTGGTATGAACAATGGCAGAATACTCATCATCGATGACGAAGAGATAATACGGGAAAGCTGCCGCCGCGTGCTCGAACCTGCCGGGTATTTAGTTCAAGCGGCGAAGGCCGGGCGCGAAGGCCTTCAGGTCCTCCAGACTGGTGCGGTAGATCTTGTGCTCACCGATCTGAAGATGCCCGACATAGACGGCATCGAGGTCCTCATACAGATCAAAGAGAATTGGCCTGACACCGAGGTAATAATCATGACGGGATACGGGACGGTCACTACTGCGGTAAAGGCCATGAAGATGGGTGTTTTCGATTATATAGAAAAGCCCTTCAGCCCCGATGACCTTCTCGCCCTGGTTGCCAAGGCATTCAGCAGGCAAAAACTTTCGTCCGAAGACATAACACGCAGAGAAATAGTCCCGTCCCATTACGAACTGAGCAACATCATCGGTGACTCTCAGGCGATGCAGAAGGTTTTCCAGCTGATCGCGAGGGTCGCCAATACCGGCAGTACGGTCTTAATTACGGGGGAGAGCGGGACCGGAAAAGAACTCGTCGCCCGCGCTATCCACTATAACAGCCCGAGGAAAGACCTTCCCTTCGTCGTCGTCGACTGCACTACCATCCCCGAGACACTCATTGAATCTGAGCTGTTCGGACATGCCAAGGGGGCCTTTACAGGGGCATCGGAGAATAAAAAGGGGCTGCTTGAAATGGCAAGCGGCGGCACAATATTCCTGGATGAAATAGGCAATCTCAATGTCCAAACTCAGGCAAAACTGCTCAGGGTGCTCCAGGAACGGGAGTTCCGTCCGCTCGGGGAGAAGAAGACGGTCCACATCGACGTAAGGTTCATTTCCGCAACCAATAAGGACCTGAGAATAATGACGAAAGAAGGCTCCTTCAGAGAGGACCTTTTCTACCGTCTTAATATCTTCCCTGTCCATATACCGCCCCTGAGGGAACGGAAGGAAGACATCCCGCATCTCGCCCAGCACTTTCTGGAAAAGTACGATGAAGAACTCGACAAACGCGTCACCCACATCACGGCGGATGCGATGAGGCTCCTTGTCCTCTATCCGTGGCCCGGGAATGTCCGTCAGCTGGAAAACACAATCCAGCGGGCGGTAATCATGTGCCAGGGGAAAACCCTCAATCCGGAACATCTCACCTCCCTCGACCTTCCTTCTGAAGAGGCGGTCCCGAGGACCGTCGAAGAGCTCAAGGAAAAAAAGAAGGACCTCAGACTCAAGTCGGTCGAGGGCATCGAGAGGGCGTTTATCATGGAGGCGCTCAGGCGCAACGACTGGAATATCTCGCGTGCCTCTTCGGATGTAGGGATGCAGAGGACGAACTTCCATACCCTGATGAAGAAATATCATATTTCGGCAAGTGCCGCCGAAGCGGAATAAAAAAGGGAACGAGGGCCGTATTGCCTCATCTCTTCGCCCGCATTGGGGAGACTGTCCCCCCTGCATCCATGAATAATCTGAGTTAGGTGAGTCGGCCCGGTGCCACGATGGACTTCTCTTCAGGTTGACATACATATAATTCTACGTATAATATTATATATAACAAAACGTGAGGTGCATGATGGTGGTTGATACCGACAATATGATCCCTGTTACCAAATTACAGAAGGAGCTTACAAGGAAACTCAAGGAAGTTACAGAGACCGGTGAGCCGCTCTATGTCCTGCGAAACAATGAAATGGCCGCTGTCGTCGTACCCCCGGAAGAATATAAACTCCTGAAACAGGCCGAGGAAATCCTTGAGCATTTCGAAATTGCCGAAGCCGCCGATAAGAGGCTTAAAGGCCACGACCGCTCCCGGAATATTCCATGGGAGAAGATAAAGAAACGGCATGGGTTGTAAGGTCGAATTCATTCCTGACGCCCTTCGGGATTTTGAAGCGCTTGATAAGTCGTTACGAAGAGAAGCGGCAAGGAAGATAGACGCCCTTGCTGAAAATCCTTTCCTGGGAAAGCCCTTGGGGAACAAAATGGGGATGGATTTGACGGGGTTTTACAAGCTTTATTTCGCGCGGAGGAGATACCGCATCGTTTACCGGCTGATCGGGGAAGACATTGAAATTATCGAGATCGTGGGCATCGGGATGAGAGATAAGGCGGAGATATATCAGTTGGTGGCCAGGAGGCTGAAGAAGATGAGGAAGAGGGGCTAAGGGCGCCCGCTTTCTCACAGAAGTCCTCAGAAGTTTCGAGTTCTCATAACTGAGCAGTACGCCCGAATTATGCTGACCTCGGCGACACCGACGTTCTGACCACGTTAGACCAGCTAGCAATCAGTCCCGTTTTCCA
>JBIOIY010000022.1:0-41879 GCA_044450345.1 Thermodesulfovibrionales bacterium
GAAGAAGTTCGTCCCGACCGTTCTTAAACCCGGCCAGAAGGTCATCTACCAAAAATATGCCGAAAGGGAGATAGAGCTGGGCGGCGAGGTTGTTACGCTCGTCAGAGAAGAAGACATCCTCGGCACGGTAGAGGATTACGCCGTCACCGAGAAAAAGACGCACGCCCTTGAGGAAAAAAGAGATGGGTCGGTTGAGGTCAGGAAGAAAGCCCATGTTCCGGCGGTCATGCCGGCCAGGGGGTCGGAAGAAAGACCTGCAACAGAGGAAAAGAAATCTCCGGCGAAGAAAACGACGGCAGAGGAGAGGACTTCAAAAACGCCCCCGGCAAAAAAGGAAAAACGCGCAGTAATAAAGGCGAAGACAGTGGAAAGGGCTGCTGCGAAAAAGCCTGTGAAAAAAACAGTCCGGAAGAAGACAACGAAGAAGGCGGCGACAAAGGCGGCTCCTGCCAGGAAGAAGGTCCAGTCTCCGGCCAAGAAATCCCTAACCGTTAAAAAGACGACGAAGAAGGTCGTGGCCAAGAAGAAGGCTGCAGTAAAGGCCGTCCCGAAGAAAACGGTGAAGCCGGCGCCGAAGAAGACCGCAGTGAAAAAGATCACTGTTAAAAAGACTGCGAAAAAGACATTGGCGAAGACCAAAGGCAAAAAGAAATAGAATCTGACTTATCCGGGGGCTTTCCCAAGCCCCCCTTTGCTTTGACCTCCCCTTCGCTACGAGTCGTAGACAAGGCACGCAAAGAATATCATAGCAGCGAAGGGTTATTCGGTATGTGTTCTCTCTTCAGGAGGCAGGTAAGTACATCCCATTTTGCCGCAGTATTGGCCGACGTATTCCGACTCGGGCCTGTATAGGGCGGGTTTTTCCTGCGCGTCTGCGAACTTCTCCTCGATGATATGCGCGCACCAGCCGGCTATCCGGGAGACGGCAAAAAGAGGCGTCATGAGATCGACAGGGACGCCCATCATATGGTACACAGAGGCGCTGTAAAAGTCGCAATTAGGTTTTATCGTCTTTTTCCCTCTTCTGTCAAATTCTTCGAGGGCGGCCTGCTCAACCTGGATCGACAGGTCATACCATTTCTTTTGTCCCAGTTTCTCACCGAGGCGGCGTGACATTTCTCTGAGAATCGCGGCCCTCGGGTCCATCGTCTTGTAGACCGCGTGTCCCATCCCCATGATCTTCCTGCCCTGATCGATCTCCTTCCGCACCCACCCCGCGATGTCTTTTTCCTGTTCCAGTTCCATGAGCATCTTCATGACCCGGGCGTTGGCGCCGCCGTGAAGGCTTCCTGAAAGTGCGCCTACCCCGGCTGCCACTCCGGCATACATATGGGCCCTCGTCGAGACAACCTCGCGGCAGGCGAAGGTAGATGCGTTAAATGTGTGGTCCGCATGCAGGATGAGACAGATGTCGAGGTCCCGGGCGGTCTCGGGGTCAGGTTTTCTTCCGTGCAGCTGCCAGAGGAAGTTGCCGGCGTGAGACAGACTGTTGTCAGCAGAAAGCGGCTCGAAACCGTTTCTGATCCTGTGCCAGGCAGCGACGAGTACGGGGATCCTTGCGATCAGCCTGATCGCCTTTCTTAAGTTCCCCTCCCGCGTCTCATCCGGCAGTTCGCGGTCGGCAATGGCAAGGAGGGGCACGGACGCCTGGAGCACGTCCATCGGGGGTGACTGCTTCGGCCAGCTTCTGAATGAATCGTAGATAAAGCCCGGCATCTCTTTCGACTCCGCTACGTGCCTGGTGAAAGAGTTGAGCTGGTCTTTATCCGGAAGCCCGTCATTGAGGAGAAGCCAGGCAGTATCGGGAAAGGTGGACTTTCCGGCAAGGTCCTCGATCCGGTAACCGCGGTAGATAAGGACGCCTTGTTCTCCATCGATGAAACTGATCTTCGTATCGGCCACAGGGACCCCGCGGAGGCCGGTATTTTTTATGCGGACTGTTTCCATTTTTGTCGCTCCCTTTCCTGCTCCGGAAATTATTTCCCGGTGATGCTACTGCACCTCAACCATAAAACTCAGGACTACAACCTTGCCCTTGCGCCCGACCTGGCTGAATACCTGGTAGAGCCCCTTAACCGGAAATACGACCGGGACGTCTATCTCAGGGCCGAATTTTTTCGGCACGTTCATATGCATCATGTGTCCCATATGCTCATGTCCCCCCATATGCCCCATTGTGGCCCCCGGCAACTCGCCGTGCTCATGCATGAAATTGTCGAGGTCCGAAGAGATGATCGCGACATGCATAGGCGCCGCAAGATACGGCTCGAGGTTTGTAACCGGCTCGCCGTCCTTCTTGATAATATATTTCAAGGTCGCCTCTTTCCCGGCGGTGATCGTTTCAGGGACAGTTGCGAGGATCACCGATAAATCCCCGAACTTCTTTTCGCGGGAGAGGTCTTTTGTAAAAGGGCCCATCTTCGGTCCGCCGCCGACATCGACAGTAAAATGCTCGGAAATGAGATTGTCCTTCGCGGCCGTGTCGATGGCGATGATATAGTGTCCTGCCTTCGGGAAGGTGAAGCGAACCGGATATTCCGCCTTCTTCTTCATCTCATCCGTGATCGGCCCGAAATCGTCGGGGTGGAGATGCGCGAACACGGTAAAATCGGCCGAGGCGATGACCACATGTACCAGGCGGTCGTGTGTGATCTGAAGGTCCCGGATCGGCTTGCCTTCGCCGTCTTTAATCGTAAAGAGTATCTTTGCCCCGGCCCCCGCCTTTAACTCAGCAGGCACCGTCTCGAGGTCAACAATGACCTCGGAGGCCTTCATCATCTGCATATCTCCGCCGTGGTCGGCATGATGATGTTCGTGCATCATGGACATTTCGGAAAAAACATTGCTGCAGAAGACCAGAGGCATAATTACGGCAACCAATACGAAGACATACCGCAGAAAGCTATCGCGTCCCTTTAAAAAAATGATGAGTCTGTTCGTCATATATAGCTCCTTGTTGTGAGTACGTGGATCTTAAAAGAATTATATCACGACAAATTAAGGACGCAAGATATAAGGCCTGACAATTTGTACATTTCTGTTTGCAACTATTGTAAACGCCTTTCATTACTTGGCATCCGTGCAACTAATCCAATCTCGATTACTGTTATTTATCTGCATTTCAAAAAAGCGGATGCAAAATCGGGCATCCTTCCTGAAATGTTGATTTTGGCTCTTGTCTTTGCGACTCAAGATTTGATATGGGAAATCGATAGAATACACGTAGCTATCAATCCTGAGCGTCAAGATGTGATTATGGACTTGCCACGTTAAGGGAACTTGAAGTTGACGGGTCAGGATTTGACAGCTACTATCAGACATACAATAAACGACCCCGACATAACTAACCCGGTCGACGGAAGGGGACGGAAAGCGGCCGGTCTTAGGGAAAATGACCAAACTGCCGAAGGATCAAACACCTTGCGTGTATTCGGCCTTTCTGTTATATTCACGCAAAAGGAGGCGTTCGATGAGGGACCAAAAAACTAAGGGTTGGAGCCGGCGGGAATTTCTTGGAGGGCTTGCGCTTGCCGGGACAGCCGCTATGATCGGCTTGCGGCCCGGACCTGGCATGGCAGCCAAGGAACCGCCGCCCGAGACAAAAACACTGCGGCTGCGGTATTGGGACCCGGCATGCTGGGCGCCGTTCTACCTGGCAGAACCGTTTCTGCGCGAGGAAGGTTTTTCCGATATCCATTACATTGCGGCGCCGGGACCGGAAGTTGCGGACATGTTCAAAAAGGGCCTGGTGGATCTGAACCCGGAATTCTCTGTCGCTGGAATATATAACGGTGCAACACTTGGTGCGCCCTTTAAATTCCTCTCCGGGCTGCATGTGGGATGCTATGCGCTCATCGGAAGCGATAGGGTCCGTTCGGTCCGCGACCTCAAGGGAAAGACGGTCTGGGCCGGTCCTGTCGAAAACAACGGCCCTCACCTCTTTTTATCCGCTATTGTCTCTTACGTAGGCCTTGATCCGCGCAAGGACATTAAATTCGTTTGGGTAAAAAAAGATGAGGCAATGGATTTGTTCCAGAAAAACAAGATCGATGCGTTTATTTCCTTTCCTCCTGGTCCGCAGGAGCTTATGGCCAAAGGCATCGGCCGCCTCCTCCTGGACACAAACGTGGACAAACCCTGGTCCCAATATTTCTGCTGCATGGTCAGCGGGCAGAGCGATTTCGTTAAGAACAACCCTATCGCAACGAAACGCGCGCTTCGGGCCATTCTGAAGGCGATCGACCTGGTTTCCCGTGATCCTGCGATGGCTGCGCGCGAACTGCTGGCGAGGAAGATCGTGAAGCAGAAGGATGAGAAACACGTTCTCCAGTCGCTCAAGGAGATCCCTTATGGGCGGTGGCGGGAATATAATCCCGAAGATACGATCAGGTTTTACGCCCTGCGCATGCGGGATACCGGGATGCTGAAGACCAATCCCCAACAGTTCATTGATCAGTATACGGACTGGCGCTTTATCAGGGAACTGAAAAAGGAATTCGGGATAACAGCGTGGTAAAGACACTTGATGCCGTGCAAGAGCCGAGACTTAAGGGCTGCTGACATGAAGGACTGGCTGCCCCGGTTTGTGGCAAGAGCGCCTTTCACGGTACATGCCAAGCTGATCGGGGCCTTCTTCGCCATCGTTGCGCTGCTGATCATATTCGGCATCGTTGTCCTTCAGGTCTTGGGCGGTATTAACCATCGTTCCGAGGACGTCGCCAAGCTCCGGCGCAAGGTTGCTGCGTTCCGTCAGCTCCAGCACGATACGACCACTCAACTCTACAGCATCACAACCGCGCTTCTGTCTCCGGAGGATCGGATGCTTGAAAGCGCCCTTCGTCAACTGCATGAGTTCAGGTACGACCTTGAGCGGCTTCAGTTTGTAACAAAGGACGAGGTGGAGCTTTATAATAAGATCGGAAAAGAACATGAGCAATTGGTCGAGGTGATAACTAAGATCGTGGAGCTTACCCGGAAACGTGAATTCGCCAGGGCAAGGGAACTCCGGATGACCAAAACGACCCCGCTGGCCGACAGCCTGGAAAGGCTGACTAACGAGATGGTGAACAGGGCTGAGGCTGAAATGGAGACGAAGATCGACGAGAGCAACCAGGCATACCTGACATCCCGATGGGTGGTCATCGGATTTGCTGTCGGGAGCATCGGCCTTGCAATTTTGCTTGGGTACGCGGTCTCTTCATCACTGATGGGGCCGGTCATGCTTATGGATGAGCGGCTCAGACAGATCGCATCGGGTGATTTTTCCAGACGTGTCGAAGTTCCAAACAGGGACGAGTTGGGGCGACTTGCAAACAACTTGAATCGTATGAGCGAAGAGTTAAGAGATCTTTATCAGAAGATCGAGGCTGCGAGCCGGCACAAGTCCGATTTCCTGGCCAGCATGAGCCATGAGCTGCGGACGCCTCTGAATGCCATCATCGGCTACAGCGAGATGTTGGCGGAAGACGCTCTCGATCGGGGCCAGAAGGGCTTCATCCCTGACCTTCAGAAGATCCGTGCCTCAGGCAAACATCTCCTCGAACTCATTAATGACATCCTTGACCTCTCCAAGATCGAGGCAGGAAAGGTCGAACTCTTCCCTGAGACTTTTAATGTTAAGCCCTTGATTGAGGAAGTGGCAAGCACTGTCCAGCCCTTGATTGAAAAGAATTCAAATATCCTCGTAATTAACTGCGATGACAATATGGGCGCCATATACGCTGATATCACGAAAGTCCGGCAGATACTGTTTAATCTGCTCAGCAATGCCTGCAAATTTACCGAACTCGGGACCATTACCCTGGATGCAGTCCAGGATTATTCAGAAGAAGCCGACTGGCTTTCGGTGAGCGTAATTGATACGGGTATCGGCATGACAGAGGAACAGATGGGAAAACTGTTCCAGCCATTCTCGCAGGCGGATATTCAAACCGCGAGAAAATTCGGGGGGACCGGACTGGGGCTGGCGATAACCAGACAATACTGCGAGATGATGGGTGGTAACATTAAGGTGAAAAGCGAGCGCGGCAGGGGCACTGCATTTACCGTAAGGCTTCCTATGACAGCACCACCTTCCAAGGCTGATACAACTTCATTGGCAACATCAGACGATTCGTCAAAATCTGTATAACAGGGAAGGAGATCCGTGTCCAGGATACTTTTGGTGGAAGACAATGAGATGAATCTGGATATGCTGTCCCGTCGGCTCCGGCGCAAAGGATATGAAGTTGTGATCGCCGTAGACGGTGAGGCGGGAGTGACCATGGCCGCCTCAGAACGGCCGGACCTTATACTGATGGACATGAGCCTTCCTGTGCTTGATGGATGGGAAGCGACCCGGCGGCTCAAGGGCTCGCCGGAGACAGCAGCGATACCGGTCATAGCCCTGACGTCCCATGCCATGGCAGGGGACCGTGAAAAGGCCATGGGGGCAGGATGTGACGACTATGATACAAAACCCGTGGATTTTGAGCGGCTGCTTGCGAAAATAGAGGCGCTCCTGAAGAAACAGGAGAAACCATGACAATTCCGGCACGCGGTCCCCGCAAAAAAAGGCCGGGGAAAAGCACCCCGATCCAAAGGTGCAAGACAGATCAGGGACACGAAACTGATCGTTCTTATCGGGCATCCCTCGCCAACCTGAGCAATGAGCTGCATATGCCCGTAAATGCAGTCATTGAATACAGTGAGATGCTGCTGCAGGATGCAAAGGAGCAAGGTCAGGAGAACTTCATACCCGATCTGAGTAAGATCCATGCCCTGGGCAAGAAACTTCTTGTGCTCGTTGATGACAGCCTGGATGAGACAAAAATAGATACCGCCGGGCCAGTGAAAGAGTTGAAGGACTTTAGTGCTGACCTGCGCCATGAACTGCGTACGCCTCTGAATGCAATCATCGGATACAGCGAAATGTTGCTTGAAGATGCCCTGGAGCATGGACCGAAAGGATTCATCCCTGATATCGAGAAGATCCGCTCCGCCGGCAGACTGTTCCTGTCTTTCATTGAGGACATCGCCGGTTTCACAAGGACCACGCATAATGGAAATGACTCGGCATCAGGACCTTCTGATGCCTCAGCCATGGTCCGGAGTGTAATAAGAGATATCCCTCCAATTGAGGAGGGCAGGCATTACCTTGATACTATCAACCGGGGATGTCTGCTCGTGGTTGACGACAATGAGATAAACCGTGACCTGATCTGCCGTCAGCTTGAGCGGCAGGGCCATACCGTCACTGCTGCTGAAAACGGACGTCAGGCCCTGGAGATCATGCGGACCCGGACTTTCGACATGGTCCTTCTCGACATCATGATGCCGGAGATGAGTGGTTACAAAGTATTGCAGCGTCTGAAAGGCAGCAATCTGCACAGGGACGTTCCGGTCATTGTGATCTCAGCGCTCGATGATATGGACAGTGTTGTACGCTGCATCCGGATGGGTGCTGATGACTACCTGCTCAAGCCGTTCAATCCGGTCCTGTTGAAAGCCAGGATAAGAATGTGTCTGGAGAACAAGCGGCTCAGGGAACTCAGCGAAGCACTTGAGCTTAGAAACCTGAAAGAAGAAGTACAACTCATCGCTGAAAGCCGGGCCATGCAGCAGGTCCTGGACACGGTGCGCACGGTGAGCAGAAGCCCTGTGAATGTACTTATCCACGGAGAGAGCGGTACCGGCAAGGAAGTGATCGCCCGTATGATCCACCACGGCAGTGACCGGAAGGACAAGCCCTTTGTGGCGGTCAACTGCGCTTCTGTCCCTGAGAATCTCATGGAGAGTGAATTTTTCGGATATGAGAAGGGTGCGTTCACCGGGGCGATTGCCAGCAGGGGCGGCCGCTTTGAGGAAGCCGATGGAGGCACCCTTTTTCTGGATGAGATCGGAGACATGCCGCTTGCAATGCAGCCCAAGTTTCTGCGCGTTATTCAGGAGTATGAAGGAAGCAGGCTCGGCAGTAACAAACCTATTCGCTACGACCTGCGGATCATCAGCGCTTCAAACAAGGACTTGCGGCAAGAGGTTGAAAAAGGCAGATTCAGGGAAGACCTCTTTTACCGCATTTTCTCCGTTGAGATATATATCCCCCCTTTAAGGGAGCGACGGGAGGATATTGTGCCTCTTACACTGTTTTTTATGAACAGGGTGGGCAGACGTTTCAAAAAGAAGGTGAAAGGATTTTCGCCTGAGCTGCTTAACTTATTTGAGGGATATCCCTGGCCCGGTAATGTACGTCAGCTCCTTCATGAAGTGGAGCATATGGTTGCATTGACCCCTGAAGGGGAGCGGATTTCCCTGAAACATTGCTCACCGGAACTGCAAAAATGGAGAAACGCCACTCCTTTAACTCTCATGCAAAACCAGGCCTCCCTCTCACTGCCCCAAAGAGTGGAGGAGATCGAGATCGCGTGCATCAGGGATGCGCTGCAAAAAACCGGTGGAAATAAACTGCAGGCATCGAAACTCCTCGGGATCACACGGCAGGGGCTTGATAAGAAGCTCAAACGCTACAAAAAATAATACCGCCCTTCCACCTATCCCATCATAAATTAATGTAACAATTCATATTGAGTGTAAACCTGGTTTACATAGTAAATTAAATTAATAATTTCATGATGTTACCCTCAATCCCGCATTTTGATAGTCAACAATGTTTACATTATGCTACGGCGATCTCGAGGTCTATGTGCTCTTGAAATCCACTACCTTATTGAAAATAAAAGGTTATTTCTCCTTTAAACCGGGTGGCATCATATTTGATCATAGAGATGAGAGATATTATTGACGGGCGTATCACTCGTCAAGACAAGCGAGACAGGAAGGAAGGAAGATGTTATTAATCAAGGGGTTAGACATAGCAGGGGTCACAGGCATGATACAACACTATGCTAACGCCCTGCATATCAGGTCTATGCTTATCGGTATAGGTATATCAGACAAGATAGCTTCCCTGATAGCTCTCCACTGGGAACATACTGGTTTTTACCATGCCTTGTATACAAAAAAGGGAAAATTGCACCATGCATAACTACAATCATAGAGTGTAGAAGGATCGGCACAACTGATTGAGGAGGTGAAGTATTAACAACAGGATTCACAGCGCATTCGATTACATTATGCTTGTGATCGGCATCCTCCTGACAGTCGGCGGACTGTGTATCCTGCTGATCAATCTGTTACGTCACTAGAAAGGAGGGAAAGGATTAAATGGTTGGGGCGCCGCCTGTGCGGCAGACGAAGATGTTAACGACACAAAATCCAACAATCTCCCGCTTCAAGGGAGAAGTGAATTCAGTGAAAGGAGAAACACAATGAAATGGTCTATTAAAGAAGTAGCAAGCGTATTGCTGGTTGTTGCTGTTCTTGTTGTTGGGTCGTGGTCTGGAGCTTCGGAGGTCTATGCCAAGGAGAAAGGCGCCGGTTTAGCACAGGGAAGCTGGATTCTCGTCGCACTCTACAACGAGACAGACGGCAAGAAGACCGATCCGTTCGGTCCTAATCCGAGAGGATCCATGCTTTTGACTCCTGATGGCCGCTTTTCGATGATCCTTATGCGGTCAAGCCTTCCGAAATTCGCTTCCAACGTCCGCACAAAAGGGACCGTTGAGGAGAACCAGGAAGTTGTCCATGGGTCCGTCGCCGCTTTTGGCACGTACAAGGTTACGGGCGATAAGGAGCAGATATTGAATCTGCATATGGAGGGGAGTACTTTCCCCAACTGGGACGGCCAGGATCAAAAGCGGCCCATAACCGTCAAGGGAGATGAGCTGAAGGTCACAAACCCCGCCCCATCCATTGGTGGTGGCGGAACAAACTACCAGGTCTGGAAACGGGCCAAGTAAACGGAGCGCAATTCGGGAGGGGGCGGGGAAGATGTTTTCCTCGACCCCATAACCCCGATATGGTTGGTCATACTTTTATTAGGCAAGATACATCATATCTTATAACCATAGGGAGGTACGAATGAAAAGTATCGGCTTGTCTCTGTTTGTATGTCTCTCAATTTTGGGTTCAACTATTTTCCCCGGCAGTAATGCTTCAGCAGCACCTCAGAATCTCAAAATATCCCATCAGTTCCCGGGCGGTACGATAAAAGAAGGAGACTTCCGGGACCGTCTTTGCCGCATGTTTGCATTTGAAATAGAAAAAAGAACAAAGGGAGCGGTTACCGGGACTGTGTATCCAAGCTCTTCACTCATGAAGACTAATGCCCAGGTCAACTCAGTAAGAAAGGCTGCACTGGACATGACCCTTGTGCCGATAGCATATTCAGGCGGCGAGATCCCCGAGGTTAACATAGGGCTTATGCCGGGAGTGGTAACCTCCTATGAGCAGGGCATGGCCTGGAAAAATTCGGAGGTGGGCAAGCTGTTTAAAGATGTTCTCTATGAAAAAGGGATAATAATGGTGAGTTGGATTTGGCAGGCAGGCGGCGTAGCAGGCAGGGACAAGGGGATTGTGGAACCTGAGGATGCAAAGGGCCTAAAGGTCAGGGGCGGTAGCCGTGAAATGGATATGGTTCTGAAGGCTGCGGGAGCTTCAGTCATATCCCTTCCCTCAAATGAGATATATCAATCTGTCCAGACAGGGGCGCTGGATGCTGCCATGACTTCTTCAACAAGTCTGATCTCCTTCAGGCTTGAAGAAGTAGCCAAGCACTTGACAACAGGCCGCGGGAAGGCCTACTGGTATATGCTCGAACCTCTGGTCATGTCGCGGGAGGTTTTTGAAAAGCTGCCCAAAGAGACACAGAAGATAATATTGGACCTCGGCGCGGAACTCGAAACTTTTGCTGTCCGGGCGGCGAAGGCGGATGATCAGGCTGTAGCGGATGTATACAAAAAGGCCGGTGCCAAGGTCTATGACCTTTCTGCGGCCACCGTCAAGAGGTGGCAGGATATTGCGCGTGAAACTGCCTGGAAGGACTTTGCCTCGAAAAGCGAGCGCTGCGCAAAACTTATACAGCTTGCAGAAAAAGTGACAGCTGAAGCAAAACCTGAAAAAATTGCCTCCTTCGACAAAAAGCAGGTGAAGAAAAAATGAGCAGCGACACCGGTTCTTCGGAGCGTGGGATCTTCGGCCGGATTAAAACCTTATCTGACCTGTTTAATGAGTCGGTGATGAAACTGGCAACTATAGCGATACTGGCCGCTGCCTGCATCCTGACATACAGTGTTGTTACACGCTACATTCTGAAGGTTTCCACAGACTGGCAGGATGAGGCCTCGGTCTTCCTGCTGGTCGGCTCTATTTTTATGTGCAGCGCATATGTTCAGTCTTATCGGGGGCATGTTGGCATAGAGGCCATAGCGGACATTCTGCCGCCAAAAGCTAACCGGATCAGGATGTTCTTTGTTGACTCAGCTTCTCTGATATTCTGTCTGTTTTTTTCCTGGAAGTCCTGGGCCATGTTCCATGAGGCTTTTGCCGGAGGGCATACAACCTCTTCGACATGGGCGCCACCCTTGTGGATCCCTTATGGATTCATGGCGCTCGGCATGTCCAATCTGTCGCTGCAGATATTGCTTCAGATTCCTGAACATTTTTCAGAAGCAGGGGAAAAGCCATGAGCGCAGGAGGCATAGGCATTCTCTATGCAGTCGTGACCCTTGCAGTAATGTTTTCCGGAATGCCTATTGCCTTTGCACTGGGGGCAGTGGCTACCGGTTTCATGATAATCTTCATGCCGGCAAGTGCGGTGGATACTATTACCCAGAATGTTTATGAAGAGATGGCGAGCATTACACTTCTGTCAATCCCGCTCTTTATCCTGAAGGGCGCTGCGGTCGGAAAATCGAGGGCCGGCTCTGATCTTTATGCTGCTGTCCATGCGTGGATGCACAAGGTGCCGGGTGGATTGGGTATAGCCAATGTATTTGCCTGCGCCCTTTTTGCCGCGATGGCCGGCTCAAGCCCTGCCACCTGTTCAGCTATCGGCAGCGCGGGCATACCGGAGATGCGCCGCCGGGGTTACTCAGGCGGATTTGCCGCCGGGATCATAGCCGCAGGCGGAACTCTGGGAATCCTGCTGCCGCCCTCAATAACCATGATTCTTTACGCAGTTGCTGCCGAGCAGTCTCTCGGCCGCCTGTTCCTTGCAGGTATTGGTCCGGGATTGCTGCTGGTTACACTTTTTTCCTTCTACACGGCTTTTCAGTATAAAAGAGAGTACAAGGCAGCCCTTGAAACATACGAGCGGGGTGGGGACAAATCAGCATATCTCGAAAAAATGCACCTTACCCTGGCTGAAAAGACCAGGATGCTGCAGAGAGTATTGCCGTTTGTCATCCTGCTTACAGGGGTAATGGTCGCCCTCTACGGCGGCTTTGCCACTCCGTCGGAGACAGCGGGACTTGGTGCGGTTCTGGCTCTCGTGCTTATCGCCATTATTTACAGAGTATGGCGGCCGAGGGACTCAAAGGTAATCTACACGAGCACGCTACGCGAGTCCACAATGCTGATGTTCATAATAGGGATGTCGCTGCTTTATTCCTACGTGATGAGTTATCTGCATATCAGCCAGTCTGCTGCTGAGTGGATAGTTGCGATGCAACTTTCAAGGTGGGTGCTGCTGAGTGCCGTCCTGATATTTGTCGTAGTGCTCGGGTTCTTTCTGCCGCCTGTATCCATAATACTCATGACTGCCCCGATCATAATTCCGCCTTTGAAGGCAGCCGGATTTGACCTTATCTGGTTTGGCATAGTCATGACTATTGTAATGGAGATGGGGTTGATACACCCTCCCGTGGGTCTCAATATATTCGTCATAAAAAACATTGCACCTGACATCCCGCTTAAAGACGTTATTATGGGCACGGTACCATTTGTTCTGCTGATGATGATGGCTGTGCTGATTCTCTGTTTTCTGCCGGGCATCGCCACATGGTTCCCCAACGCTGTAATGGGGATAACTCTCAAATAGGGCCGTCAAAATGAATCCGGGAGGAGTTAATCATGTCTGAATCAGATCCTATCCAGCCCGTAAGGGACAGATTGAAAAGAAATCGCTCTGCTCGGCTGCAGAGGGGCGCTGCCTTTGCCAGGAACAAAGAAGTTTCAGCCGACAATATAGTCGGACTTCTTAACGCGGTGATCGAACCCGGCGACAGGCTTTGCATTGAAGGGAATAATCAGAAACAGGCTGACTTCCTTGCTAAGTCCCTCCTCAGAACAGATGCTGGGCAGGTCAGAAATCTGCATCTGGTTCAATCGGTTTTGTCACTGCCTGAGCACGCGGACCTGATTGAGCAGAGGCGTGTCAGCCGTCTTGACTTTTCTTTCTCAGGTCCCCAGGCAGAGCGGTTGGCGTCGCTGGTCGAACAGGGGCGTATAGAGATAGGGGCCATACATACCTATCTTGAGCTTTACGCCCGCTACTTTGTTGACCTTACGCCGAGGGTTGCATTGATCGCTGCTGAAGCGGCAGACAGCGAAGGCAATCTGTATACAGGACCAAATACCGAGGACACCCCGGTTATAGTCGAGGCTACAGCCTTCAAGGGGGGGATAGTCATCGCCCAGGTCAACGAGGTGGTTGAAAAACTCCCCCGGGTTGATATTCCAGCCGACTGGATCAATTATTATGTGAAGTCTCCCTCGCCCTACTATCTTGAACCCCTCTTCACGCGCGACCCGGCCGTTATTTCGGATATCCAGGTACTTATGGCAATGATGACCATCAAAGGCCTTTACGCCGAATACGGGATCAAAAGGCTGAACCACGGCATAGGCTTTGACACAGCGGCCATAGAACTGCTACTCCCGACTTATGCCTCGGAACTCGGCCTTAAGGGCATGATATGCACGCACTGGGCCCTTAACCCTCATCCGACGATGATTCCTGCCATTGAGGCAGGTTTTGTGGAATCGATTCACTCCTTCGGTTCTGAGATGGGAATGGAGAGGTATGTGGCTGCAAGGCCGGACATTTTTTTTGTGGGGCCTGATGGTTCGATGCGCTCAAACCGGGCCTTTTGTCAGGCTGCCGGCCACTACGCCTGCGATATATTCATAGGCTCGACTCTTCAGATTGATCTTTTCGGAAACAGCTCCACAGCAACCAAAGGGAGGATAACCGGCTTTGGAGGCGCCCCCAATATGGGCGCCGATGCTCGCGGCAGAAGGCATACTTCCCCTGCCTGGCTGCGCGCCGGAAAAGAGGCGAGGCGCTCTTCTGCAATGCCGAGAGGACGGAAGCTTGTGGCGCAGATAGTAAGGACATTCAGGAAAAAAGTAGAGCCGACTTTCGTAGAGAGGCTTGATGCCTGGGAGATGGCCAAGTCCGCCAATATGGAGCTTCCGCCTGTGATGATCTATGGTGAAGATGTCACACACATTATTACAGAGGAGGGGATAGCCAACCTTCTGCTCTGCGAGACCGCTCAGGAACGTGAACAGGCTATACGGGGTGTGGCAGGCTGCACTCCGGTAGGAATTGCCCGCGATAAACAGGTTGCCGAAAACCTTCGAGACCGTAAGATTATCCGTCGCCCTGAAGATATGGGCATAGACAGACTTTACGCAACCCGGGATCTGCTTGCTGCCCGTAGCTTTAAGGACCTTGTGGATGCCTCCGGAGGTCTGTATGACCCGCCAAAACAGTTCAGATCGTGTCGAAAGGAGATCGATAGACAGTAAGGGACGTAACGCGTCGGGACTTAGGGAAAATGGCCGAGCTACCGAAGGATAAGATCGAGGTATGTTTGGGTATGTTTTTTCGGACGAGATGATGTAAAGCACTAAGGAGGTGCATTATGGACAGTGGAATAAATCGCAGGGAGTTTCTGAAGTATTCCGCAGCGGCGGGTATGATTATCGCGGCAGGAGGAATAATGGAAGGCGCAATGGCGCAGGCTGCCACGGGTGTAACGGAAGTGGATAAATTGACCATTTGGGTGTTGGCAGACAACTATTATGACGCGAATGAACCTGAAGGCAAAATCACGAAGAGATACCGTCAATCGCTGGGGAAGTCGGCCCACGCGGAACACGGTCTTTCTTTTTATATCGAGACTGTTACCAGTGGAAAAACAAGCGTCTGTATGTTCGATTACGGAATCAACCCGGTTGGGGTATTGAACAATATTGCTTTACTCGGGCTTGATATTGGGAAGACAAATGCCTTCAGCCTTAGCCACGGCCATTACGATCACTATTCGAGTTTGCTTAGTATCCTCAAAGAGAATCAGTCGCGGATCGCCCCGGGAACGCCATTTTATGTGGGCGAGGAGGCCTTTGCCCACAGATACGTCGTCCGCCCCGGAGCAACTGAACCTACAGACTATGGACAACTGAGGAAAGAAGATATCGAGACGTTTGGCCTGAAGGTTGTGGAGGCTAAAACCTCAGTTGAAATTATTCCGGGTGCGCACCTTACGGGAAACATAGGTCTGGTTACCAGCTATGAGAAAATGCCGGCGAGTCTGCAAATAAAGCGTAGCGAAAAGCTTGAACAGGACGATATGAAGGGTGAGCAGGCTGTCTTCTTTAACGTAAAGGGAAAAGGCCTGGTGGTCCTTTCCGGGTGTGCGCATCGTGGAATCGTCAATACAGTCAAACAAGCGCAGAAAAGTGCGGGCATAGACAAGATCCATGCGATCATGGGAGGTTTCCATCTGATTACTGCGAAGCCTGAGGTTATTCAGAGTACAGTTGCTGATATCAAGGCCATGAAGCCGGATTATATCGTACCAACCCATTGTACCGGGTTCAGGACGATGGTGGCTTTCAGCAAGGAGATGCCCAACGAATTCATTCTGAATACTGCTGGGACCAGGTATACCTTTACAGCCTAGACTTTTATTGATAGGGACAACAACCCCAAGGGGAAATCACATCCGATTCCCCTTGCGAAGGTTATCCTTGTAATCCGCATTTGTTTCAAGTCGGTTACACGGCGTTAAAGATTAATCTCCAACGGAGTTCAGCGGCACGTGAAAATACATAGCGGGTAAATATGTCTAGAGTGCCGTGGTTACTTAAGAAGGATGTAGAGTGCGCCGAGACCGCCGTCGCACTGCCGTGCCGTAACAAAGGCGACGACATATTTCCGGTATTTGCCCGAGAGGCGTTTGACAAGCGTTTCTTTCAGGACAGGCCCGCGCGGCGACCGAAGTCCTCTACCATGGATAATCTTTACGCATTGGTATCTTTTTTTCAGGGCCTCTCTGAAGAAGGATTCGACTTCCTCTTCGGACTCCTCTACTGAAAGACCGTGAAGGTCGAGGTAGTCCCTGACCGAGAAGCGACCTTCATGAAGGAGTCTCGTGATATCGCCACTGAAGTCCTCATTTACCCATTCCACATATTCCTGCGTGTCTGCGAGATTGACCGCCCTCTTGCCGGCAACGATTTCCTTGAGCGCGGTGAGTGCTTCGTTCTCCTGGTTGCCTTTCCTGCAGGGAACCGCCGCCTTCTTCACATCCGCCCGTAGTGACCTGAATTCCCTGATCTCCTTCACTCCGGACATCTCCCTGGCAAACAGTTCTTCGTCAGTTAGGGCATCTTCTTTCTTGAGGAAGGCGGGTTTCCGGATTGCGGGTTTTGCAACGACTTCAATCCCCAGGCCCTCGATCATCTTTTTCAGGCCCTCGAACGGATGGAATGAAAATGTCTCGGGTGTATTTCTTTTTGCGCCCACGTTCATACCCATGGGTTATTATAACAAAAGTATTATCCTGAGCACTCTCCTTTTGGTAGTGGGTCAGCCGACCAACTACATCCTTTTTCCCCGGCGCTGCAGAGTATGACCTCGGTGCTCAATGTACCGTCGGCATGAAGATTTACCGCGACCGCGTGATGGATTTTCTGTTCAGGAATCTTCAGCTCATTGATCATGGCTGCGCCGCCGCCGGCGCTGATCGTGACGGGGTAGCCGTCCAGGCGATAATCGTGAAATCCATGAATGTGCGCACAAAAGATGTGTCTGACCTTTTCCCTGTGCCGATCAAGCACTTTTTTGATCTTTTCCCACTCTTCGGGCAGAAGGTGGCTCCGGTCGATGTCAGTGGGAGGAGGCGCATGCATAAAAAGGATGAAGTTCTTTTCCGTATATCTGTTCAGTGTTGTTTCGAAGAAAGTAATGTCCCGGTCCGAAAAATATCCCGTGGCGTTAGAAAGAAAGACACATACAAATGTGTCCAGCAGCAAGGCGTAAGACGACGAGCCAAGGAACTTCTCGTAGCCCGGCAGATCATGGTTCCCGCATAAGGCGAAGATAGGTACTTTTATGCGGCGGTTGCAGAAATCTATGATCTCATGAAATTCCTCGTCTGACCCGGTAAAGGCGAGGTCACCGAGGAAAAAGAATAAATCGGTCTCATGCTTCAGGATCTGTGCGAGTATCTTCTTGCTGTCTTCATAGAATCCCGTGCAGCCAATATCGCCCGTTACGATCACCCTCCTGATTCCGGACAACCTGATCTCCTCCCGGTCGATATACTGGAGGCCCGGCCTTATGTTATTGAAGGGGGCTATAGGGTCCACGAGAGTCCTTCAGCCGCGGTCCCATCCAAAGAAAGGAGACCGGGGTCGCCCTTTGCAATCTGCAAAAAAATCTCGCCACAAGCTTTTTTCGAACTTTTCATGGATGTTCAAATTATACCAAATTCCGACCTCCGGGGAGAGATGATTGTGGTTCAGCAAAAATCCTACAAAATTTTCGGACAAATACCGATATATTCCTTTCCCGTCACGTGTTAATCAATAAAGAAGGATGCGATCACCATTTTTCCATTGCGGAACAGAAAGAATGGGTGTTAAATGAGATAGGAGAGACACTTCGTGAGTACCAGGACTTTACTCCAAAATAGGCAATCGGAAAGAGAAGAAGCATCCTCGGATAAGTCTAAAGCCGCTATAAAGGAGATCCTTTCTCAGGCCGGTATCACCGTCGGCGGAGACATGCCGTGGGACATCCAGGTTGCGGACAAGCGGTTTTACCATCGGGTCCTGAGGGAAGGAAGCCTGGGGCTTGGGGAGTCTTATATGGACGGATGGTGGGACTGCGAGGAGCTCGACACCTTTCTTGCGAAGCTCCTGCCGATAAACCCGGAAGAAAAGATCAAAGCGGATTGGCGTCTCCTCCTCCATGCCATCGGGGAGGTAATATTCAATCACGGAAGGAAATCGCGGGCGTTTCATGTAGGAGAAGGGCATTACGACAAGGGGAATGAACTCTTCAGGAATATGCTCGACAAAAGGATGGTTTACAGCTGTGCCTACTGGAAGGACGCGAAGGACCTTGATTCTGCACAGGAAGCCAAGCTGGAACTTATCTGCAGGAAACTCGGCCTCAAACCGGGCGACAGGGTCCTTGATATAGGGTGTGGATGGGGGAGCTTCGCAAGATATGCGGCGGAGAACTACGGGACAGAGGTAGTCGGCATTACCGTCTCGAAGGAACAACTCTCGCTCGCGAAGGAACTCTGCCGCGGGCTGCCTGTGGAACTCAGGCTGCAGGATTACAGGGACATAGATGAACGGTTCGACCACGTCGTTTCGGTAGGTATGTTCGAACATGTAGGGCGGAAGAACTATCGGACCTATATGGAGAAGGTCCGTCAGTGCCTGAAGGATGACGGGCTGTTTTTGTTGCACTGTATAGGGAGCAAAGTATCTTTCATGGCGGGTGATCCCTGGCTGGGAAAGTATATATTCCCGAATTCGCTTATCCCATCCATGAAACAGATCAGCATATCCCTCGAAGGACTGTTCACTGTCGAAAATGTGCAGAACTTCGGTTTTTATTATGATGCGACGCTGACCTCATGGTTCAGAAACTTCCATAACAACTGGGACAATATAAAAGATCTGTATGACGGGAGGTTTTACCGGATGTGGAAGTATTATCTTCTGAGCAGCGCCGGGGCCTTCCGGTGCCGCAGCCTTCAGGTCTGGCAGTTCGTCCTCTCCCCGAGCGGGGTCAAGGGCGGCTATAAGACGATCTGCTAGAGTTCCTATCTCTCTTGAGAACTAGAGAAAGCACGGGCGATTCACCAAAAAATATCAATTTAGATATCTCTACAGCCTCATCCTCACCCTGTAGGTTAGTTTCGTCTCCTTGTCCTTCGGTACGGGGATGCTGAACTCGGCGGTGAATGCCTCTGTCTTTTTGTATTCATGCGAGGAACTGAGTATGGTCCAGTCCCCCGGAATGGGCTCTACGACTCTCACTACCACGTCTTCCTTCTTATGGTTCCTCATCGAGATTTCGTAGGCGGCCTCGTACGTGTCGTAGGCGATCTTCTTCCAGTCTGTCTGTTTCCTGGTACCGACCACATCGAAGGCATCTCCGAGTTTGATCCTGATCTTTTCGTCTTTTGGGGTATGATCGATCGAGTCCTCCCCGATGAACTGCAGGCTTCCCTCGGTATCGTTCTTATAGACGCGGACCGTGCCCTTTGGAAGCGGGATACCGAGATTGTTTTCTTTTTTGTTTTGGACCTCTACATAGACACCGATCTTCTGGTTCGTCATCGCCTCGCCGTAGTGGCTGTAATAATAGTATTTGGCGCCATAAAAAAGCAGTTCCTTTTTTACGGGAACATCTCCGGCGCGTACGAGGCCGATCTGTTTCGTCTGGTTGTCCTTGATCGTGGAAGGTCTCTGCAATGTATAGATATGGTACTCAAAAAATGATTCTTCTTTAAACTGAGGAGCTGCCGGGCGGGCCATCGCGCCTGCAAGACGTTCCGTCTTTGCCTTATATTCAAATTCATCCTTGACCCTGTTTACGTCACCGGCCACGAGTTTGATCTTCGCGTCTTTGTATGTCGCTCCGCTTTTGTTGTCGATCGTGACCCATCCGTTTAGGTCGGCATGGTCGTCTTTTTCGTTCATGGTGAGGACATAGTCGGCCCGCCAGTTTATGTTGTTCGTAAGATACGACGCCTCGACCGCCTGTGCCGAGGTGAGACGGTTTTTGAGAAGCCAAAGGAGGGTCGGCTTCGAAATAAGGTTTTCCGGGACGCCCGGGAAGATGATCCTGCCGGGATGGCCGAAGGTGATATCGCCGTCTATCCTGAATATCGGGCCGCCGTTGTTGGAGAGGAGAGTCGCGGTGACAATCTCTTCCCTTTCGGTGTACGGATTTTTCTGATAGAGTTTTACCTCCTTTCCCACGTACTTGTCGAGGAGTTTCTGAGGGTTCAGGAGATCGTACTCGTAGTTTTGCTCGAGTACATCCAGGCTGCCGGGGTCCGTGAGCGACTTTATGTACACACTCGTCGGGATTATTTGCGATGCGACGTCCATAAATCTTATCTCACTCTTTCCTGTGGGGATGGCGATCTTCCTCTGGTCTTTGACGAGTCCGAGGTTTACGTTATAGATCGTAACCGCAACAGCGGTCTGGTCCTCTAACCCGGATGAAAGACCGGCGCCTTTGTCCCTGCTCTCCGGGTATGCGGTAGCAGAGAAAAAAATTACGAGAAAAAGAACGGCTGTCATCCCTGGATAGAGATATTTTGCTTTCATTTTTTTTCCTCCCGTGATCTGTCCTTCCCGTTCCGCCAACGCTGAAATTAGTTTATCGCAGCCAGGCACGAAAGGATACTAAAAAATTGGGGGAGGAGACTTGACAACAAAGCCCCCGTCGTATAAATTAACCCAAAAACCGAAGGAGGAGGGCGAATGGCCAAGGCGAAGATAAGATATAACGGAGGACTCCAGTTCGTTGGAGAGGCCGATTCTAGACATGCCGTTGTCATGGACGGGGAAGAGAAGTTCGGCGGCAGGGATTCAGGCCCCAGGCCGATGGAACTCCTGCTTATGGGTATCGGAGGATGCTCCGGCATGGACATCGTTTCGATATTGAAGAAAAAGAGGGAGCATGTTACCGGCCTTGAGATCAATGTGGACGGTAAAATGGCCGAGGATTATCCCCATAAATATACGCAGATCGATATCGAATATATCGTCACGGGAAAGAATTTGTCCGACGAGGCGGTGAAGAGGGCGGTGCAGCTCTCGATGGACAAGTACTGCTCGGTCAAGGCGACACTAGAGGGCTCGGCGAAAATAACCTTTTCGTACAAGATAGTCGAAGAGTAGGGGCGTGATTAATCACGCCCTTCGCGAAGCTAACCCACTTTATTCATAAACTGCGGAGAGATAAGACTGAGTATGGTATTTGAGCTCATTCTCGCTTCGCTCCGAGGCTTTTGCCTCTTGATCTGTATCCATACTGTCGGAATATCGGCAAAAAAAACCGCTCAAATACCATACCCAGCCTTATTCTGTTTCCATTTGTCTGAAATTCGTGAATAAAGTGGGCTAAATGAGC
Organism: Thermodesulfovibrionales bacterium; assembly: GCA_044450345.1. Classification (GTDB taxonomy): domain Bacteria; phylum Nitrospirota; class Thermodesulfovibrionia; order Thermodesulfovibrionales; family UBA6898; genus Sulfobium. The sequence goes on from JBIOIY010000022.1 coordinate 21,278, forward strand.
TCTCAGTCGGAACATGCATGAGGACATGCATAGCTGTTGATGGTGAATTGGGTCATTCCGCCGCAGTCTGTTCTTTATGATGCTCTGCAGCGATGAGCATATAAATCGCAGGCACCACGAAGAGGGTGAAGAGGGTGCCGACGAACATGCCGCCCACCAGCACGAGGCCGATTGAGTTACGGGCAGCGGCGCCGGCTCCGGTAACGAGGGTCAGGGGAAAGTGACCGGCAATGGTGGCAGCGCTTGTCATCAGGATCGGCCGCAGTCGGGTCATGGCCGCTTCGCGTACGGCCTCCAGCTTTGGGTGGCCCTGCAGCTGCAGCCGGTTTGCGAATTCCACGATCAGGATTCCGTTCTTGGACACCAACCCCACGAGGGTGACCAGTCCGACCTGGGAGTATATGTTGAGTGTGGTGGTCCAGCCGCGCGTCCAGAAGGGGACATTGGGATCGGGCATCTTCAGGAAGGTGAAGAGCAGCGCTCCGAACATGGCCAGCGGCACCGAACCCGCCAGGATGACGAAGGGGTCGCGGAAGCTGTTGAACTGGGCCGCCAGCACCAAAAATATCAGGACGACGGCCAGGCCAAACGCAGGGAGAAACTTGTTTCCCTCGGTACGAAGCTGGCGCGACTCTCCGGTATAGTCGAGGACATACCCCTTGGGCAGGATCTTTGATGCCTCGTCCTCAAGAAAGCGCAGGGCCTCGTCCAATGGCCGTACCGCTACGCCGCTGATCTTGACTGCGTTGAGCTGCTGGAAGCGGTTGAGTGAACGGGGCACGACAGAATCGCGCAGGGTGGCGATAGTGCTCAGCGGGATCAGCTTGCCGTTTGGACCGGTGACATAGATATTCTGAAGTTGCTCCGGGTTAAGACGGCCGACCCGCTCGATCTGGGGAATGACCTTGTAGCTGCGACCGGAGATGTCGAAGCGGTTCACAAAGTCCCCACCTACCATGCCTCCCAAGTCGCTACCAATCTGCCCGAGGTTGAGTCCCAGGTCTGCGACCTTGTCACGGTCTATGAGAAATTCCGACTGGGGTTGGTCGATCTTGACATCGATCTGAGGCGGGAAGGCGAACATGCCGCTTTGTATGGCCTTCATCTGCAGCTGGTGCGCGAAATCGAGGATCTGTCCGGTCTCGGCGGTCGATGCCAATATGAATTCAACAGGAAACTGCCCGCCGCCGGGCAGCGCCGGCGGTGTCACAGGGAATATCTGGATGCCGGGGATCTTCTGCAACTTCTGCTGGACCTCGGGCAGGATCCGGAAGATGTTTCGTTTGCGCTCGTCCCAGGGCTTGACCACCATGCCTCCGAAGCCCGAATTGGGGAAGGTGATCTGAAAGGTGAAGTCGGTCTCCGGCACACTCATAAAAGCCCGGTTCACCGCCGCTGCGTAACGGGTGTTTTGATCGAGGGTGGAGTTGGCCGAGGCATCGAGGATGCCGAATATCACGCCCTGGTCCTCGGTAGGCGCCAGTTCCTTGGCGGACATCATAAACATCGGCACGGTCAGCAGGGTGATAATGATCCAGACCGTATAGACCGCGGGCCGGACATTCAGGGTGGCACTGAGCAATCTGCCGTACGCGTCCCTCAGGCGCGTGAAGTCCCGGGAGATGCGGCCGGCCAGGCCGTGCTCCCCGGCGCCCGGTTTAAGCAGTGTGGCCGACATGACTGGAGAAAGGGTAAGGGCCACGATTCCCGAGATGGTGACGGCGCCTGCGAGGGTGAAGGCGAACTCCTTAAACAGAGAGCCTGTCAATCCCCCCTGCAGACCTATTGGGAGATAGACCGCCGCAAGGGTGATGGTCATGGCGATGATCGGTCCGACCAGTTCGCGGGCGCCAAGCAGGGCCGCCTCAAAAGCCGATTTCCCGGTCCGCAGATGGCGCTCGACATTCTCGACAACAACGATGGCATCGTCGACAACCAGTCCGACCGAGAGGACGACGGCGAGAAGGGTGAGCAGGTTGACCGTAAAGCCGAAGGCCTGCATCAGGAAGACCGCACCGATAAGTGAGACCGGGATGGCGACTACCGGGATGAAGACCGACCGGAAGGAACCGAGGAAGAGGAATATGACGACGACCACGATCATCAGCGTGTCCCCGAGGGTCTTGAGCACCTCGTGGATGGCGTTGATAATATAGTTGGTGGCGTCGTAGGCGACACGTGATTGCAGGCCGCTTGGCAGGTCTCGTTGAATGGACGCCATCTCGGTCCGGACCCGTTTGATGACGTCAACGGAATTGGCGTTGGGAAGCGGCCAGATCCCCATAAAAACGGCCGTCTGCCCCGAGAAGTGGACCTCGGAGTCGTAGTCCTCGGCCCCGAGGACTACGTCGGCTATGTCGGCAAGACGCACGATGGCGCCGTTTTGGTCACGCACTGCAAGCTGTCTGAACTCCCCGACCGTCTTTAGGTTTGTATTGGCGGTCAGGTTGACCTGGATGTAGGCGCCTTTGCTCTGGCCGAGGGCGGCAAGGAAGTTATTGGCAGCCAGGGCCTGGCGCACCTGGACCGGGCTGATGTTGAGGGCGGCCATCCGCTGGGGTTTGAGCCATATGCGCATGGCAAAGGTGCGGGCGCCGAGGATGTCGGCCCGCTGCACCCCTTCGATGGCAGCTAGGCGCGGCTGGACAATGCGCACCAGGTACTCGGTGATCTCATTCTGTTTCAGTATGTCGGAGGTGAAACTGAGGTATGCCGAGGCGAACTGGCTGTCGGCCGACTCGATGTTGATAGCAGGTACCTCGGCCTCGGGCGGGAGGTCCCGGCGGACCTGGTCGACCTTTGAGCTGATCTCGGCAAGCGCCTTGGTAGAGTCGTAGTTTATTTTGAGGCGCACTTTGATGGTCGAGAGCCCGAGCGTGCTCTGCGACTCCATATATTCGATGCCGTCGGCGGCTGCGATGGTCCGCTCAAGAGGGGTGGTGACGAAACCGCGTACCAGTTCGGCGCTGGCTCCGACATAGACGGTGGTAACCGTTACCGCCGCATTCTCACTGCGGGGATACTGCCGCACGTTGAGGGTGCGGATGGCCTGCAGGCCGGCGATGAGGATAAGCAGGTTAACTACAAGGGCCAACACAGGCCGGCGTATGAAGAGATCGGTGATTTTCATGAGACGAGCATGCCAACCCCTCCCCGCCTTCCCTTCTCAGGGGAGGGACAAGAGAGTCCCAGCCTCCCCCTGTCAGACGGAGAACAAAAGAGTCCCGGCCTCCCCTCCTCAGCTGAGAAGCACGAAATTTTTCCCCCCCTGAAAAGGGGGGACTGAGGGGGGTTGGGGTTGGTTTCTTGTTTCAATTGTTTTCCGGCCTGGGCGCCTTTTGGAAGAAGGGCGACAGTTTGTTGTCGACAACCACCGACTGGCCGTTGCGGAGCTTGAAGACGCCGGTGCTGACGACCGTCTCACCTTCCTTGAGCCCGTTCGTCACAGCGATGAAGTCACCGCGCCTCTCGCCGAGGCGTACGAACTGCTGCCGCAGCACGCTGCCTCCTTTCCCTTCCTTTGGCTTCTCAATGATGAAGACCGAGTCGCTATAGGGGGCGTAGAGGACCGCAGTGGCCGGAATGGCCAGCACCTCCTGACGGACCGGCAATCCTACCGCCACATTGACGAACATCCCGGGCCGAAGTCTATCTCCGCGGTTGGCTACCGTAGCCTCCACTTTGATATTGCGTGTGTCGGCATCGACCAGGGGATTGATGGCGGTGACACGGCCCCCGATTGTCTCTCCGGCCAGGGCATCGCCCGTCACCCTAACCTGCAGACCGAGGCGGACCCGAGAGAGTTCCTGCTGGGGCAGACTGAAGTCTACATAGATAGGGTCGAGGGACTGCAGGGTGACGATGGGATCGCCCTCGCGGAGCATCTGGCCGAGGTTAATCTGGCGTATCCCGAGCCGGCCGCTGAAGGGCGCCCGGATCGTCTTCTTGGCTATGGTGGCCCGTATGTTTTCGGCCTGTGCCTCTGCCTGCTCGGCATTCGCCACGGCATTATCGAGGTCGGCCCGGGCGATTATACCTTTTGCAAACAACTGGTCAGCCCTCTTGAGGTTCGTACGGGCGAGGGTAGCCTGGGCCACGGCGCCGGGGAGTTGGGCCTCCTCGGAGGAGGTGTCCTGACGAAGAAGGATGTCCCCCTTCGTCACGGGAGTTCCGGCCTCGAAGGATATCTTGACAACCTTCCCCGCCAACTCGGCGGCCACGGTCACTCCCTGCACAGCGTTCAGGGTGCCCACCGCGTTCAGGCTGGTCTCCCATGAATCGGCCTTTACTACTGCAGAGGTCACGGTCTCAGGCGGAGGAACGAACTTCTTGCCCTGGTCGATCATCGCGCGGATCTGCAGGGCCTTGACAGCGCCTAGGACTGCGATGAGAACAGCCAGGCCGATGAGGGTGAGGATTATGCGCTTCTTCATAGATGGGAACATTATATCAGGTTCTTTGAGAGATGGATTACTGCGGATAGGACGCGTGATGAAAAAAAGTCAAAAAGGGAGGAATAACAAAGAAACGAAAGTATTCTTTAATAAAAAAGGAAATATTATCTGTTCAACCCGATATTCTCCCGATATTATACCGTTTCGGATGGTTGGCGAGTTGCTAATCCTCACCGCATTGTTTAGCTTAAGATCAAGAGTAATTGAAGAGGGCAGAAATGAAGGCCCATTGAGAAAGGTGGTGTAAAATGATGTTTGACAAAAAAACCCTAGATAAAAAGGTTAACCGTCTCGCCGTATTTTTCATGATGTTTGTCGCGGCGCTTTTTGTGATTTCCATCGCAAGTTCAGCCAGTGCCTATCCGTTCGCGCTGCAGGGGAAGGTTGCGTCGATCGACAGTGGCGGCAAGAAACTCACTCTGCAAGAGGACCAGTGCGGCATGAGCGGACAGTATGGATTCACATGGGATGACAGGGCTACCGTGATGAGAGGGAATGACTTTGTGTCCTTTAGCGATATCAGGGTCGGAGATGACGTAATAGTCAGCTATTACGAAAAAAGCCCCGGCCTCTATGTCGCCGAAGACATTAATATTCCCGATATGCTGTTACCACATTGCTGAGTGTTGACTGGAGTAGAGAAAGCGCCGGAAGTGGGCGGCGCTTTATTTTTTACTTCGGCAGCCATACTCGAAGGGTGTGTGGATACAGATAACAGTGGAAGCTGAAAGGAGAAAAAGACATGAGAAAGGAAGGTTTGATCATTATTCTTTTAGTCATCGGCCTTGCGGCAGCCGGCATTGCAGCGGAAAAGAGTTTCATGGCGGCGCTGTCCGGAAGCGAGGCCGTTCCTGCGGTGATGACGACGGCAAAGGGTGAGGCGACCTTTACGCTCGGCAAAGACGGCAAAGAGCTGATGTATAAGGTAACGGCCACCGGTATCGAAAATGTCACCGCGGTCCATATTCACGCCGGAAAAATGGGAAAGAACGGTCCGCCGGTAGCACTTGTCGATATCAAGGGTAAAAAGGCCGGCAAATTCAGCGGTACCCTCGCCGAAGGCAAGATCACCGCAAAGGAACTGCTCGGTTCATTGAAAGGCAAGACGGCGAAGGACCTCGTTAAGGAGATCGAAGCCGGAGATACCTACCTCAATGTGCACACGGACAAGTATCCCGACGGAGAACTGCGCGGGCAGATTAAATAACCCGATCACTAGGGGGGGAAGAAATTCCATCTCCCCCCTCCCGATTTCTGAAAAGTGATGCCGCAAAGATAGCGTATTAGAGGGTATTCAAAAAAGCGATGATATTCTCAACGTCATCCTCGTCGAGATAGACAAATGACGGCATGTTTGAGAGAGGGTGCCGCATCTGGCTTGCTATGTTTTCGGGGGTTGCCGGCTTCTTGCTTGTAGGAAGAAGAGGGTTCTTCAGTATGTCCTTGAGGCCCGGGCCGCCAAGCCTCATTGTGCTGTAAGGATCGTGGCAATATTCGCATTTCTGCGCGAACAAAACCTTTCCTGCCTTGATGCTTTTCTGATCGGTCCTTTTAACAATGGTATTAGGAGTTTTGTCGGCGGGCTTCGCCATGTCTTGTTGCCGTTGCGCCTCTCTGGCACACGCCGATATAAGACAAACGAATAAAATCCCGAATAATGCTGCGATCCTTTTTTGTTTCATGAGAGTTTTCCCTTTTTCTAAAAGTATATCTAAAAAAACAGGCGAAAGGAACCGCATTTTCTCGGCAGCCTGTCCAAAGAAGGATTCCCGACCTGCCTGCCGGCAGGCAGGCGCGCTTCGCTTGCGGGAATGACAGAAAACAGCTTTCTTCCCAGAATTTGTCATTCCGGCTTGTCCGGAATCTTTTTTTGTAGGGACAACACTGTGTTGTTGTCTTCCTTCGGGCGGCCACACAGTGCCGCCCCTACGAGAAGGATTACCCGTCCTCTCGATATCGCTTCTGGTATACTATCTGACGATGATGAAAGAAGAAGGTCCGATCAAGAGAAAAAATCCTGTGTCCTCCGGTTCCCTCATCTCAGCTCTCCTTAAAAATGTCGCTACTCTCGGTTTTATCGGGTATCTGCCTGTCGCGCCGGGTACATGGGGCACCGCGGCAGGACTCATTTTTGTCGCGTGTATTCCTCTTTCACAAGCAGCTTTTTTGGTCTTTATTGCTTCCGGAATACTCATCGGCACGATCGCGGCCGGTACCGCCGAAAGGCTTATCGGCGAGACAGACAGCGGCCATATCATAATAGACGAATTTGTCGGGTTTCTCGTCTCCGTCCTATTCATACCGCACACGTACGGTTATCTGGCCTCGGCCTTCCTTTTGTTCAGGTTTTTCGATATACTAAAGCCATTCCCCATAGGGCGGATTGAGAAGGAGATAAAGGGTGGTGCAGGAATTATTGCGGACGACATTATTGCAGGTATCTTCACGAATGTGGTACTACAGATATGGAAAATGAGTTTCTGACCGTCATCAAAAAAATATCCGACAGGCTGACAGAAAAAGGCCTGAAATTAGCTGTTGCGGAGTCTTGTACCGGCGGGCTTATTTCTCATGAGATCTCGAACCTTCCGGGAGCGTCAAAATTTTTCGAGATGTCTGTAGTCAGCTACTCTGAAAACTCAAAAAAGACAGTGTTAGGGATAAGTGCCTCGTTACTGAGAAAACAAGGCGCAGTGAGTGAAGAGGCCGCAGTGGCGATGGCCGAAGGGGTAAGGAAACTCTCCGGGGCAGAAGTCTCCCTTTCGATAACGGGCGTTGCCGGGCCCGAGCCGCTGGAAGACAAAGACATCGGCCTCGTATATATGGCGGTCTCTCTGCGGGACATGACGGAATCGAAGGGACTGAGCCTGCATGGCGACAGGGAGACGATCAAGAGGGATGCCTCACTCGAGGCGCTCGGGTTTTTGAACCAAGTCCTGCGGTTATGGCTTTAAGATGTTTTATCGCGGTGACACTGCCCGGACCGCTGAAGAAGGCTGTCGGAGAGGTCATGGCAAAGCTCAAAGAATCCGGCGCCGACATCAAGTGGGTGCCTTATGAAAATCTCCATCTTACACTCAAATTTTTGGGTGCTACCAGTGAAGAAGTCGTAGATGAGATAAAAGGCGCGCTCTATAAAAAATTATCCCGTTACGCCGCTTTTTATATTAGAATAGGCGGGGTCGGGTATTTCCCGGGAGGAAGAAACCCCCGGGTGATATGGATTGGAATCGAAGAGCAGGGGTCCCTTGCAGACATCAGCAGGGACGTCGAGGAAGTGATGCTGAAGTTTGGGTATCCGCGTGAGGCGAGGCCTTTTTCACCCCATCTGACGATCGGAAGGGTCAGGTCTCCCAAGAGGGTCGCAGAGGTGATCAAGAGACTCGATGAATTCCGCACCATGGCCTTTGATGAATTCGAGGTAAAGGGTGTGACCTTGATGAAGAGCGAACTGAAACCGGGCGGGGCGGAATATACCGGCCTTGCCGAGATATCCTTGGAGGGGGAAAAATGACTATTAAGGAGACGAGTAAAGAGATGAATAAGGACAAGCTTAAGGCCCTCGAGATGGCAATTTCGCAGATCGAAAAGAATTTTGGCAAGGGTTCAATCATGCGGCTCGGGGAAGAGGGCGTGGTGGAAGGCGTGCAGTCGATCCCTACCGGATCGCTCACTCTGGATATTGCAACGGGGATAGGGGGCCTTCCGAGGGGCCGGGTTGTAGAGATATACGGGCCGGAATCTTCGGGCAAAACGACGCTGGCACTGAATGCGATCGCACAAGCGCAGAACTCCGGCGGAACGGCCGCGTTCATCGACGCAGAGCATGCGCTCGACGTGAATTATGCGAAGAGGATAGGGGTAAGGATCGAAGACCTCCTGGTGTCGCAGCCCGATACCGGCGAGCAGGCGCTGGAAGTGGCCGAGGCGTTAGTCAGGAGCGGCGCCCTCGACATTGTCGTGATCGATTCGGTCGCCGCGCTTGTGCCGAAGGCGGAGCTTGAAGGAGATATGGGGGATTCCCTGCCCGGTCTCCAGGCAAGGCTCATGAGCCAGGCATTGCGGAAGTTGACTGCTTCGATATCGAAGTCGAACACGACAGTGGTTTTTATCAATCAGATCAGGATGAAGATAGGGGTAATGTTCGGAAGCCCTGAGACCACGACAGGCGGGAACGCGCTCAAATTCTACGCCTCGATGAGGCTCGATATCAGAAAGATCGAGAACCTCAAGGAGAACCAGGAGATAATAGGCGGAAGGGTAAGGGTCAAGGTCGTCAAGAACAAGATGGCACCGCCATTCAGACAGGCCGAGTTCGACATCCTTTTTAATCTCGGTGTCTCGAGGGAGGGGGAGATCGTAGACCTCGGCGTCGAGAAAGGGATTATCGAGAAGGCAGGCGCGTGGTACAGTTACGGCGGTAACAGGATCGGCCAGGGCAGGGAGAACGTGAAGGAGTATCTGAGGAACAACGTCCTGGTGGCGAAGGAGTTAGAGGAAAAGATCACAGAGGCTGCGAATCTCAAGAGATGACCTCGAGGAGATAGGTATGGATATCAACGAGCTTTTAAAAACGGCGCATTCTATGGGAGCTTCGGATGTACACCTAAAGGTGGGGTCCCAGCCCATCGTAAGGGTCAACGGTCAGCTTGGTCCCATGCAGGGAAACAGACTCAGCCAGGAAGAGACGCTGAAGATCGCCTTCTCGGTGATGAGCCCCGGGCAGAGGGAGACGTTCAAGAAGAAAAACGACCTCGACCTTGCATACAGTGTGCCGGGACTCGGACGTTTCAGATGCAACATATTCATCCAGAGAGGAACGATAGGGCTCGTGTTCAGGGTCATCCCTATGAGGATCCCTACGATAGAAGAGCTCCTGCTGCCCGAGATCATCAAGAAGATATCGCTCGAACCCCGCGGACTCATCCTCGTGACCGGTACCACCGGAAGCGGCAAGTCCACTACCCTTGCTGCGATGATCGACAATATAAACAGCAGCAGGACCGACCATATCATGACTATCGAGGACCCGATCGAGTATCTCCACAGGGACAAAAGGTCCATTGTTAACCAGAGGGAAATAGGCAACGATACCGAATCCTTCGGCAAGGCGCTGAGGGCCGCTCTCAGACAGGACCCTGACGTGATCCTCGTCGGAGAGATGAGAGATTTTGAGACGATCCAGACCGCACTTACGGCTGCAGAGACCGGGCATCTCGTGCTGAGCACGCTGCATACGATCGATGCGACCGAGACCGTGAACAGGATAATATCGGTATTTCCGCCCTACCAGCATAAGCAGGTGAGGATGCAGCTCGCCTCTGTGCTGAAAAGCATCATCTCGATGAGGCTGGTCCCGACAGAAGACGGCAGAGGGAGGGTACCGGCGGTGGAGGTCCTCATTGCGACCGCCACTATTAAAGACTGTATACTCGATCCCGACAAGACCAAGATGATACCGGACGTGATCGCCCAGGGCTCCCTCCATTACGGGATGCAAACCTTCGACCAGTCGATCTTTAACCTCTTTAAGTCCGGGCTCATCTCCTACGAGGAGGCCCTCAGAAGGGCGACAAACCCCGATGATTTCGCGCTCAAGGTCAAAGGGATACAGTCGACGAGCGACCTGGCTTATGACGAATCGCCTCGCCCTGAGAAGGAAGATATGAAGATTGACAGATTCGCGAAATGATGCAACGAGATATGCCTTTCGGCTGCTCGGCTACCGGGGGCGGAGCGAAAAAGAATTAAGGGAACGGCTTGTCAGGAGGGGTTTTTCTGAAGATGCGGCCTCCGGGACTCTCGCCTATCTGAGAGAGGCAGGGTTTATCAACGACGGGGCCCTGGCGCTGGACCTGAAAAGGCAGGCTGTCGGGCAAAAAAAGCTCGGTTACAGGGCCGCGCGGTCTTTCATGGAGAAGAGGGGCCTCCCGCGGGATCTTATTGAATCGACGTTGGGATATGATGAAGACGTCGAACTCGAAAACGCGGGGAACCTGCTCGACAAGAAACGTAAGTCCATAGGAAATTATGTCACTACAAAGGAAAGGAAAAGGCTTTATGATTATCTGTTGCGAAAGGGCTTTTCTTCTTCCGTTATCAATAAGGCATTGAGAGACTTTGAACAAGACGAGGGAGATGAAGGATGAAAAAAGCGGACGTGAGGGCGTTTCCGGCTGACGATACGCTTCTGAATAAAAAAGGAGCAGAGAGACGGTCATGAGAGGACCGGAGATTAGAAATACGTTTCTGGAGTTCTTCAGATCGAAGGGACATACGGTCGTCCCAAGTTCGTCACTCATCCCCGGCGACGACCCGACGCTTCTCTTTACGAATGCGGGAATGGTGCAGTTCAAGTCCGTGTTTCTTGGGCAGGAGCAGAGGCAATATACCAGGGCCACTACCAGTCAAAAATGCGTGAGGGCAGGGGGAAAGCACAACGACCTCGAAAACGTCGGGCATACCGCGCGGCACCATACTTTTTTCGAGATGCTCGGGAATTTTTCATTTGGAGATTACTTTAAGAGGGATGCGATTATGTACGCATGGGACTTGCTTACGGCCCACTTCAATCTCCCGAAGGAGAAGCTTTGGGCGACGGTCTACGAGGATGACGACGAGGCGGCCGGGCTATGGACAGAGCTTACCGGGATACCCGCTGGACGAGTGGTAAGGCTTGGGGCCAAGGACAATTTCTGGCAGATGGGTGATACCGGGCCATGCGGGCCCTGTTCCGAGATCATCATCGACCAGGGCGCCGAACTCGGGTGCGGGAGGCCGGACTGTGCCGTCGGATGTGAGTGCGACCGTTATCTCGAGATATGGAACCTTGTCTTTATGCAGTTCGACAGGGACAAGGCTGGTAATCTCAATCCTCTGCCGAAACCGAGCATAGACACGGGCATGGGGCTCGAAAGACTGGCCGCCGTACTTCAGGGCAAACACAATAATTTCGACTCAGATCTTTTTGCCCCTATCATCAGGGACATCTGCCGCTTCTCGAACAAGACGTACGGCAAAGACCGCGCGACCGATACAGCGATACGGGTCATTGCAGACCATATCAGGGCGATAACTTTCCTGCTCTCCGAAGGGCTGACCGCTTCCAACGAAGGCAGGGGTTACGTATTGAGGAGGATCATACGGCGTGCCGCGCGTTACGCGAAGACCCTGGATATCGGCGGGCCTGTCCTTTATAGGTTATGCGGGTCCGTTGCAGAGGCGATGTCCGACGCCTATCCCGAACTCGCCGATGAGCAGCCGAGAGTACAGCAGATGCTCAGGATGGAAGAGGAGAGGTTCGACAAGACACTCGAACTGGGCCTTTCTCTTCTGAACAGCATAATCAGGGAGGCAAAAAACCTGGAGGTCGATACGATAGGGGGGGAGGACCTCTTCAGGCTGTACGACACATACGGCTTTCCACTCGATATCGCAAGGGACATTGCCACGGAGAATGGTCTAAAGATCGACGAGGCCGGTTTCCACACCGAGATGGAGAAACAAAAGACGAAGGCGCGGGCTTCGTGGAGCGTAGAGGAGGCGGCATCGGCGCCTGTCTACAGGGATTTGGTCGGGAAATACAAGAGGACTGAATTTTGCGGATATGATACGACAGAGTCGGACGCGACCGTGGCCGCGCTCATCTCGAACAACGGGCTGGTCAATGAGTTGGAGGCTGGAGAGAAAGGTGAAGTCGTCCTCGATATCACGCCCTTCTATGCAGAGTCCGGGGGACAGGTCGGCGACACCGGTGAACTGCTGTCCGACACCGTAAAGGCGGTCGTGCTCGATACGAAAAAACCGGTGGAAGGCATCTCCGTGCATAAGGTCGAGGTCAAGAAGGGGACGTTAAAGACGGGTGAGAAAATTCGTGCTAAGGTAGATCTCCCAAAGAGGCTTGCCACCATGAGGAACCATACGGCGACGCACCTTATTCACTCCTCGCTCAGGAACCTTCTCGGCGAACACGTAAAGCAGGCCGGGTCCTACGTGTCCCCCGAAAGCCTGCGGTTCGATTTCAACCATTTCTCTGCACTCGACAGGGATACGATAGAGGCCTTGGAAGACGAGGTGAACGAGGAGATACTGAGAAACATGAAGGTCGAGACCACGGTGATGGAGACGGCGAAGGCGATGGAATCGGGTGTTACCGCGCTCTTCGGAGAAAAGTATGGCGACAGGGTGCGGGTCGTGACCATCAGCGGTATCTCATCCGAACTCTGCGGCGGCACACACGTCAGCGCCACAGGCGACATCGGCCTCCTTAAGATACTTTCAGAAGGGAGCGTTGCGTCGGGCATCAGGAGAATAGAGGCGGTGACAGGCACTGAGGCGGTCCGCTATTTCAGGAACAGGGAAAGAGAACTCGGACAGGTGGCTGAGATACTCAAGACCTCTGAAAACCCGCCGGAGAGATTAAGGAAGCTCGTCGCCGAGATGAAAGAACTCGAAAAGGCGCTCGATAAGTTGAAGGGCAAGTCTGCTGCCGAGAGTTCTTCCGATATACTCGGAAAGGCGCGTGAGGTAGGCGGGGTGAAGGTCGTTGCCTGCAGGACCGACGGAATGGATGCTAAAGACCTGAGGGTCCTGGCCGACAACGTGAGGGACGGTCTCGGCTCGGGCATCCTGATACTGGCATCGGTCAAGGATGACCAGGCGGCAATGGTCGCGATGGTAACGAAAGACCTGGTCGAAAGATTCAGTGCGGGGGACCTCCTCAAGAAGGTGGCTGCTGCTGCAGGAGGCAGGGGAGGCGGCAAGCCCGACATCGCACAGGGCGGTACGAAGGAGATCAAGAGGCTGGACAAGGCCCTCGAATCATTATACGATATGGTACGTTCTATGCAAAAATGAATTAAAAACGATAACTTATAGAATGGCTTTTTAAACCAAACATACCTTTGCCCATTTAAAATCAGTAATTTTTGCAAGCAAGAATTCTTTCATGATTACTTCTTAGATAAATTTTCCGGTACTACTTGCCCGAGAGAAGGTTCAGTCGTTGACCATCCTTTAAAAGTAATTCTGCTTTTGTCATACGCCAATTCCTCTTTTCTGTATTTAATTCTAAAAAGGCTTTACCATCACCATTCGATCCGTGAACAACCAAAGTAAACTTTGCTGTCCCTTCAGTGCCGGGATTATTATGCACGTCAAAACTATCAAATGCGGCTAACGCTATTTTTTGAGGCTTACCCACAGTATCTGTTACCCTGCTGTTATTCATTAAAAATTGTATTGAAAATAGATATGGTTCTGATCGTAAAACCATGAAGCGGCTGTAAACTTGAATCAATGCAAACGTAATAAGGACTACGAGAAGAACAATGCTTCCTTTGCGAGATAATATTTTCATATTCCCTGGTGTGTCATGTGTGACCTCAATGAATTATGCAGCGGAGGGAAACTATTTTTCAATAGGCAGGGAAAATAAAATCGGGCAGGTCTGGGGATCGGGGATCGACCTGCCCGTGTGAAAAGAAGGCAAGTCTTTAATGGGGATCATTTGGAGGGTCTTGCCTTCAACTTTATGATACCAAATTGATCAGCATCTATCTATTGCCCGGCTTCCTAAATTGCTGGTTACCGGGTGAGATGAGAATCCAACTTTGAAGTTGACAATCATCCGGAATAGGAGTAATTTTAGATTAAGAGAAGCTCACCAAAGTGGTGGTCTTGCTCTTCTCAACTCGGCAGAAAGGTTTTAAGGTCGTAGGACGTAAGGTACAGATGTAAAAGTCTCACGCTGTATGTCTCAAGATGTTCAAACCGCTGAGAACTGAGAATGAGCAAACACCACTTTTTATTGTCTTGCTGATCCTTCCTTCATAATATTCTCATTCCCGTTATCTGACTTTGATTGACAAGAGGACGGTAAGACGGTCAATGATGCCTTGTACTATTTCTGTGTCCCGCATGGTGATAACCTCCCAAAAAATTTCTATTAATAAATACAATTGAGAATCAAGGGAAACTCTGGTAGAATGGACGCATGGGAAAGGGTATGTTATTGTTATGTTTATGCAAGGATTTTTGGAAATCAAAAAATCCTTGTAAATCTACGTGTTATATAGTTGCAAACAAGAACAAATCACGCTACGATATAGTCAGGAAACAGGCGGGCTGATGCCCGTCCAAACGGTTTGAACTATTAATCTTAAGGAGGGCTTATTATGTCGTTAATCGATACCATCAGGAATGCGATGCTCGCCGGTTTCGGGATGCAGGAGAAGGTGAAGGAATTCGTAGATGACCTCGTGAAAAAGGGTGAACTGAGCGAATCTCAGGCCGCAAAGCTTGTGAAGGAGTGGTCCGACAAATTCGAAAAGAACACTACCGACATGAGCAAGAGCTTTAATGAAGTGCTGGCGAAGACACTCGAGAAGATGAACCTCTCCACGAAAGACGATATCCAGAAGCTGAATGAGAAAGTCGATACGCTGGCTGCGAAGGTGGCGAAGATCGAGGATAAAAAAGCGGAGTGACGGGAAGGCTGTTAGATGCCCTTTAACCTTCTGGGCCTCAGAAGGACATTCAGGAACGCGAACAGAGTAGGGCAGATCGTCAATGTCTTTCTCAAGTACGGCTTCGGCAACATAGTCGACCAGCTCCACCTGAACAGGTTCGTCCCGTTCAGAAAGCGTCTCAGGACCTTCGGTCAGTGGCCTACACTTAAAAGCCCGACGGTTGCTGAAAAACTCAGGATGGCCTTTGCCGAACTCGGCCCGAGTTTTATCAAACTCGCCCAGATACTTTCGACGAGGCCCGACCTCATCACCAAGCCCTTTGCGGACGAATTCAAGAAGTTACAGGACAGGGTCCCTCCTTTTCCCACGGAAGAGGCCAGGAAGACAATAGAAGCGGAGACGGGCCGCCCTATAGACCAGGTATTTTCCAGACTCGACGCGGATCCGGTCGCCGCCGCCTCGATAGCCCAGGTATATCACGGGACATTGCGCGACGGCAGCGAGGTGGTCGTCAAGGTCCAGAGACCCGGGATCAGGGACCAGATCGAGACCGACATCAACATCCTGACAGCGGTGGCCCAGCTGATGGAGAGGTACATAACCGAGAGCGCCTTCTATAACCCCACCGGCATTGTCGAAGAATTTGCGAGGACCGTCAGGAAAGAACTCGATTTTACAGAGGAGGCGAGGAACTGTGTCAGGTTCAAAAGGAACTTCGAACATGTCCATGATGTGGTCATCCCGAAGATTTACAATGAATTTACTACGGACACGCTTATCGTCATGGAGAGGATCGACGGGGTCAGGATAGACGACATCGCGGAGATCACCAAGCTCGGGCTCGACCGGGCGAGGCTCGCCAAGATAGGTGTGGACGCCTATTTCAAGCAGGTGCTCGATGACGGTTTCTTTCATGCCGACCCCCATGCGGGAAATATCTTCGCGCTGAGGGACGGCAGGATAGGGTTTATGGATTTCGGGATAGTCGGGAGGGTCACGCCCGAACTCAGGGAGACGATGGCGAATACCTTTCTCGCCCTGATCCATAAGGACTTCGACAGGCTGATCGAGCAGTACATCGAACTGGGCCTCGTGCCCGAACATGTCGACCTCGACGTATTCAGGAGGGAATTCAGGCTGGACCTCGCGGATTTTCTCGAACCGCTCTACGGCCGGACGTTAAAGGAGTTGAATTTTGCGGAATACATGGACACCGTGACCCATCTTGCGATCAAGCATAAGATGAAGATCCCTTCGGACCTCATCCTGGTCAACAAGGCGATGCTTATCCTCGAGAACCTCGGTTGGGAGCTTGATCCTGATTTCGATTTTATCGCTGCCGCTGAGCCCTATGCGACAAAGCTCGTGAAGGAGAGGATAAGTCCAGGCCGGATCTATGAGAAGACAAGGAAAAGCCTTATGGAAGTGAGCGACTTTGTGGCGCTCTTTCCGAAGCAGATGAGACAGATCATAAGGAAGATACTGAAGGACGACATCCATATCAAGATGACGCATATAGGGCTCGACAAATTCATAAGGGACATGGACCGTTCGAGCAACAGGATATCCTTCAGCCTTATCATAAGCGCCATCCTGCTCAGCTCGGCCATCATGCATGCCACGGGTGTCGGCCCGAAGTTCCATGGCATGTCGATCCTCGGTTTCCTCTCCTTCGGCTTCGCCTTCCTTATGGGCATCTGGCTCCTTATTTCGATAATAAGGTCTGGAAGGCTCTGAGCAGTTGAAATAATAATTACATCTGTTTATAATTCTGAAACGACAGCAAGGGGAACAAGGGAGATTAGGGACATGTCTGACACCAGGTATTGCTTATGCTGCGGTGAACAGGTGCCCTTCGGCATCGTCGAGAGGAATGAGCGGAGGGAGGTGACCTGCAATTACTGCGGGTTCACACTCGATGTCGACAAGCCTTCAGAGATACGGCCGGCAGACGAAAAGGGGTATGCGCTCGTAGCCGACGATTCGAGGTACACGAGAAAAATAATCGAGGACCTCGTCATCCAGAAGAACTTTTCCTCGGACGTCATGTCCTTTGAAAACGGGCTCGAACTGATTTCGGCATACTCCAAAATCCTTGCGGAAAGGAAAACGGTCGATGTCGCCATCATCGATCTCAACATGCCGGTGATGAACGGCCTTACCGCTGCCAGGACGCTCAGGACGATAGAGGCACAGCACAAGATGCCTTCTGTCCCGATAGTTTTTTTCTCCGCCGAGAAGGCGGACGAGGACCTTAAGGTCCAGATGCAGAGCCTCGAGCCCGCCTATTATGTAAACAAGGGCTCCGACCCCGACCCTGATAAGCTTGCCGACCGCGTAGAGTATCTCCTGGGGTATCTGAAGGACAAGTTCGGGCATTAAGGATGGTATTATTATTTTGAGACTCTTAATAAGAGATAGATCAATCCCGCCACTACCGATAAGAGCATTATACCGGAGACAGAGAAAACCCCCCTGATAAAGTTTTTCACATCCTGCAGCGAGGGCCTTCCGGCCCAGAGTATCTGCAAGAACAGCCAGATAAAAAAGGTATCTGAAGAGGTAAAGGACTTAAGCTTCATCGAGATCATGCCAAAATTGATTGAGGGAATTCCATTGAGTGTCCCGATGAAATGAAGATACCGCAATGTCAGGACCAGCACGACCCACCAGATGACGGGTGCTGCCGCAATGAACGAAGAGAGTACTTTATATCTGGTCCTTGACTTGACACTGCCGAAGACGAAATTGCCGCCTTCTATCCTGGGCCAGACCGAGAACCCCTCGGCCTTTCCCAGAACAAGCGCCGCACAATAGTGTGAAAGTTCGTGCAGAAAGGTGCCGGGGAAAAAGAAGATGAATTTCAGTATAAGTCGCAGTCTTCTCATTAGTGCATTCCTGTTGGGGACAAAGTATGCATCATTATATCAATCTTAACCCTCAAAAGTGAGGGGCATTATCCGGAATGATGCAGTCATTGCTGGGACATGTCCCTGCAACGGAGCGAAGCGAGAATGAGAGAGAGTGCGTTTCCGCGCATAAATCAGTTTTTTGATGGTGGATTCCGGGGGCTCACGGGGGCTCACGTCACATTGACTTTACGGTCGGTCGTGATAGACTGGTAAAAATGATATAGAGAACATCCGGGACTACTGTCCCTGTTTTCACGGGAGGATGCAATGCCGGCTGCTATTTCCAAAGAAGAGATCAAAAAAATACATGCGTACTGGCGCGCGGCCAACTATCTTTCAGTCGGACAGATCTATCTTCTTGACAACCCTTTACTGAAGGAACCGCTGAGGCTGGAGCATATCAAGCCGCGGCTGTTGGGGCATTGGGGCACAACGCCCGGGCTCAATTTCATCTACGTCCACCTCAACCGCGTGATAAGGGCATACGACCTCAACGTCATCTATATTACCGGTCCCGGACACGGCGGCCCTGGTATTGTCGCCAACACCTACCTGGAAGGGACTTACAGCGAGTTCTATCCCCACATATCAATGGATGAAAGTGGCATGAAGAAACTCTTCAGGCAGTTCTCGTTTCCGGGGGGCATCCCGAGTCATGCCGCGCCGGAGACCCCGGGCTCGATCAACGAGGGGGGAGAACTCGGGTATTCCTTGTCTCACGCTGCCGGCGCTGCCTTCGACAATCCCGATCTTATCGTGGCCTGCGTCGTAGGCGACGGCGAGGCCGAGACCGGCCCGCTTGCGGCAGCCTGGCACACGAACAAATTTCTCAATCCCGTGCGTGACGGCGCGGTGCTTCCCATCCTGCACCTCAACGGCTATAAGATTGCCAACCCAACGGTGCTTGCACGGATCAGCCGCGACGAAATAGAGGACCTGTTCGCCGGTTATGGATGGAAGCCATATTTTGTGGAAGGTTCCGACCCCTGGCAGATGCATGAGTTAATGGCGAAGACACTCGATACAGTCGTGAGCGAGATAAAGAATATACAAGATGTGGCGCGCGGCAGTAATGTCGCACGTCGTCCCACGTGGCCGATGATCATCCTGAAGTCACCCAAGGGTTGGACAGGTCCGGCAGAGGTGGATGGGCTGAAGACAGAGGGTTTCTGGCGTTCTCATCAGGTCCCGATTACCGACATGAAGACAAAGCCCGGGCATGTGTCGCTTCTTGAGAAATGGATGAAGAGCTACCGGCCGGAAGAACTCTTCGACGAAAAGGGCAGACTCGTTCCCGAACTCGCGGAACTGCCTCCCAAAGGCGACCGACGCATGGGCGCCAACCCCCACGCAAACGGCGGCCTGCTCCTTAAAGAACTGAATATGCCTGACTTCAGGGACTATGCGGTCGGCCTGCCTTCACCAGGCGGGGCAACTGCCGAGGCAACGAGGGTCCTCGGTGCTTTTCTGAGAGACGTAATGAAACTCAACTCCGACAACCGCAACTTCAGGGTGATGGGTCCTGACGAAACCTCTTCGAACAGGCTCGATGCCCTGTTCGAAGTAACGGAGCGGGCCTGGATGGGAGAGACCCTGCCCGAAGACGTGCATCTTTCCGCGGACGGCCGTGTGATGGAAATACTCAGCGAACATACCTGCCAGGGCTGGCTCGAGGGATACCTGCTTACCGGACGTCATGGGTTATTCTCATGCTACGAGGCCTTTGTCCATATCGTCGACTCCATGTTCAACCAGCATGCGAAGTGGCTGAAGGTCTGCAGGGAAATCCCCTGGCGTCGTTCTATCGCGTCGCTCAATTATCTGCTGACTTCCCACGTCTGGCGGCAGGACCATAACGGCTTCAGCCACCAGGACCCGGGCTTTATCGATCATGTGGTGAATAAGAAGGCGGACGTGGTGCGCGTCTATTTCCCACCCGACGCCAACACCCTTCTGTCCGTAGCCGACCATTGCCTTAGGAGCCGCAACTACGTAAACGTGATAGTGGCGGGCAAGCAGCCCGAGCCCCAGTGGCTTGACATCGATTCCGCGGTCAAGCACTGCACCGCAGGCATAGGCATCTGGGAGTGGGCGAGTAATGATGAGGGCGTAGAACCAGACGTGGTGATGGCGTGTGCAGGGGACGTGCCGACAGTCGAGACACTCGCCGCAGTCGAGATGCTGAGGCAATATGCGCCCGATCTCAGGGTGAGGGTGATCAATATAGTCGACCTAATGACGCTTCAGCCGCATGAAGAACATCCCCACGGCCTGTCCGACAGGGCGTTCGACACCCTTTTCACTACGAATAAACCGATCATCTTTGCCTATCACGGATATCCCTGGCTGATCCATCGGTTGACCTACCGCAGGACAAACCACGATAACCTGCATGTCCGCGGTTACAAGGAAGAAGGTACTACCACCACGCCTTTCGACATGGTAGTCCGCAACGACCTCGACCGTTTCCACCTCGTTGCCGATGTGATCGACCGCGTGCCGAAGCTTAAAAATATCGCGGCGTATACAAAACAGGCGATCAGGGACAAGCTGATTGAACACAAGGAATATATCACAAAGTTTGGGGAGGACATGCCCGAGATAAGGGACTGGACATGGCAGGGGAAATGAGTGGACAGCCCATGGCTGGTCCGCCAATGAGTGGACAGCCCATGGCTGGTCCGCCAATGAGTGGACAGCCCATGGCTGGTCCGCCAATGAGTGGACAGCCCATGGCTGGTCCGCCAATGAGTGGACAGCCCATGGC
>JBIOIY010000023.1:0-41870 GCA_044450345.1 Thermodesulfovibrionales bacterium
CACCCCGGCGTCCCGCAGACATTCCACTGCTCACTGATGCTGCCCGGCAGGACCGGCCCAAGGTTCAGAAGCTTTTGCTTTAACTGCTCAACGCTTTTCTTTGTTCTCATGTGGTAATCCTCCTCATACCGATAGCATAATGCTGCTATCGGTACTATGCAAGAAAAAAAAGCGGTCCGAAGACCGCTCTTTTTCAATTCCTTAAGTTAACACCTATGGGTTTAAAACCCGCCCTTACAAAGCCATCCCCAGCGCCTCTTTCGTCATCCGCTCCGCCGTCTCGAACACCGCCTTCTTTCCCTCTTCAGTCCTCGACTCGATATAGAACCTCACCTTCGGCTCCGTACCGGAGGGTCTTATCATAAGCCAGGAGCCGTCGTCGAAGACGAGCTTGGTCCCGTCTACCGTGATCACGTCCCTGATCTTTCTCTCACTCCCCCCTATTTCAAGCGACGTGCCCTTCTTGTACCGCTCCCTGATGACTGCCAGCTTTCTTATAAGAGGTTCTCCTACTAGCGACTTGTCCACCGTTATCCCGGAACGGTCAGGATAGTAATGGCCAAATTCATCCATAATGTCCTTAAGATAATCGCCGAGGTTCTTTCCGGTCACCGCCATCATCTCCCCCGCAAGGAGCAGTCCGAAGATCGCGTCCTTTTCGAGCGTATGGTTATACCCGGATATTCCGTCCGATTCTTCGAAGACGACTATCGCCCTTTCCGTGGCCGACCTGAGCATATAGGGCCTGAAGTTCTTGAACCCGACCTTTGTCTCTCTTACCGGAATGCCGAGCTTTTCGGCAATCGCATTTACAAGGTTGGACGTTCCGACAGACTTGGCAACGACGCCGGAAATGCCCTTGTGCACGTGAAGGAAATGTAGCGCCATGGCGCCGAAATAGTTCATGGGTATCTGCATGTCCCCGTCGCCGAACCGTATCCGGTCGCCGTCAGGGTCCATGATGACACCCAATCTTAACCTCGCTGCGCTCTCTTTCAGGGTTCTCTCGACGCCCGCCATGTTCCTTTCGGACGGCTCCGGCGCGACGCCTCCGAAGAGATAATCGTCCCCGGTCCTGAGATATGAGATCTTTTCGCTCTCCCCTAGTATCCTCTGGACCCGTCCCCGCGTTGCCCCGTGGACATTGTCGATGCAAACGGCGCAGTCCGCTTCAGCGATGAAGTCGCGGATACGTCCAATGTCGAGCGTCCCTCTTTCATTAACGTACCGGATGTACAGGGTAGTAAGATCGATCTTTTCCAACCCCGTGGGAGCAGCGGGCTGAAGCACGAGCGAGCGGGCCATCATACTGTTTGCGACCTCTTCTATCCTTGCAGTAATTTCCGATCCCGCCGGCCCGCCGTCTGAAGGATTGAACTTGAAGCCGGCATAATTGGCCGGATTATGGGACGGGGTGAGGTTTATCGAGCAGGCAGCATGCAGCATTTCGATGCCGGTCGAAAACTCCGGTGTAGGCGCCTCACCCGCATACCAGGTTTTTATCTCTTCTTTCTGCAGAAGTCCGAGGACCTCCATGGAGAAAGCTTCGCCGAGGAAACGGTTGTCATGACCTACTATGACGCCACGTCTCTTTATCTCTTCGAAATCCGAAACCCCCATTGCCTCCATAACGTCTCTGTCCCCTTTTTTAAACATCTCGATGATCGCCGCAGTCACAATGCGCACGTTATTGAACGTGTAATCCGTGCCTATCTCCCCGCGCCACCCGGACGTGCCGAAGACAATCTTTGCCGGGGCGGCATTTCCCCTGGCAAATCTCTCTATCTCGGACAGCAGTCCCTTATTCTTTGTGACATCCGATAAAATCACCCTCCAGCATGAGGAGGCATTTTCAAACTTCTGGGCCATTAAATCCTCCCGAATCGTTAATCATATAATTGTAGTTTACCTTAAGCCGCATACAACGACAAAAAAAATGGGTCCGGTGGCCACCCGATCTTCCCCGACCGGAGTTCATCGTAAGGACAATGCGCAGAGACGCATCCTCCTGTGCATTTACTCGTAATCTTACCCGGGATTGCTTTATAAATACCCGACGCCTTAAACTACCAGAAAATGTCTGATGTATACACTATGTCGGCTGATCCGGGATAAAAAAGGACGGACCTTTCTCCGAAGCGCATGCTTAGAAAGAACGGCAAACTCATCGTATTGTGGCTGCTCTACTCGGTTGCCCTCATCTACCCCAGCGTTGAGCGATATCGCGCCCTTCACAGTCATATCTGGGATATGGGCATGTATCAAAATGGCCTGTGGAATTATTCGATAGGTAGTATTGATTTTCTCGTCGTTCGTCACCACTTCAGGCCGATACTCGGCCTTTACGCCTTGATCTATAAAATCATGCCTTACGGAGAAACCCTTCTCGTCCTTCAATCGCTGTCTATTTCCATCGCTGTTTTCCCTCTCTATGCGTATGCCTCCGAAATGCTCGGCAGGGAAAAAGCATCCGTCGTTGTGGCGTTGTATTGTCTCTTTTCCCCGGTATGGCTCATTAATCTGACAAATTTCCATCCTGATTCACTCATTATCCCGTTGGGTCTGTCTGCAATGTACTTTCAGAAAAAAGGAAGGACTGTCCCGTTCGTTCTTTCACTGATCTTGCTTTTGACTGTCAAGGAAATATCCTTCTTCATCGCAGCTCTCATCTGTCTCTCCGGCGCTTTACAGTATAAGAAGGGGATTTCCCGCTATGCCCTCGCAGCAGTGATTTTTGTGTCAGGTCTGCTCGTCGTCGATTTCCTCATGCCCGCCATGGAGGGACACGCCCTGATGAAAATAGCAGGCGTTACATGGATGGGGAGGGACATGGGAGCGCTATTCAGGACGGTTCTCACAAACCCATGGAAAGTTGCCGCTACATTTATCAATTACTGGAAAGCCGCCTATTTTGTTATCCTCTTTGGATCTTTTCTATTCCTGCCGTTACTTGCTCCCCTCTCCTTGCTTCCCGCGCTCCCCGGCATATCTCTCGCACTCCTTTCCGATCTCTGGAGGATTCAGTCGCTGGCGTATCATTATCCGGCCACAGTTGTACCTTTTATCTTTGTCGCCTTCACAGAGGCTATAGGGAAAAGGCCTTCCCTTCATAAGAATTTTTTTAAAGTCCTTGTAGGAGTCTTTTTGCTCCTCAGCTCGCTGCATCTCGGGTTCTTCCTTTTCTACAAAAATGACAGCTACCACTACTCGCGGTATCTGGTCACGCCGAGAGATGACAGGAACAGAAATGCGCTGGAGACATTAATTCCGACCGATCCATCTATCGTGGTTTCAAGTTCCAATTTGGTAAACCATGCGGTCCTGGCTAACAGGGCGCATTATCTCACATTCCCATCAGGGGTTACCTCTTCAGATGGATCAGCAGCGCCTGCGGACTATGTGGTGTATGACAAAAAAAGGGCAAGGGAACTGGTCGATTTTGTACTCCGCAGAGGTGTGTATGCGCTCAGGGAGCCGCTGGACGAATATGAACGTTCTCAAAAAGCGCTCGACTCGTCTTTCTCATCTTTCGCGACAATATATGAGTATGACGGCTTTATTATCCTTAAGAGGAAAGGTGGATCTGCGCATCCCTGACCCGTTTAGGGATCCGCGCTTTTTCTCCCGGACATAAGATAAGCCGGCCCGAAGAACTACTAAGAAACCTTGCCGATATGATAATATATCAGACTTTTTTGATATCGGGAGGAAGATATGTCAAAGACATATAAAATAGCGGTAATACCCGGAGACGGCACGGGTCCGGAGGTCGTTGCCGAGGGCATCAAGGTCTTAAATACTGTTTCGCAGAGGTTCGGGTTCAGGACAGACCTGACCTATTTCGACTTCGGGGGCGACAGGTACCTGAAGACCGGCGAAGTGCTTCCGGCAAACGCAGTCGAAGAACTGCAGAAGTTCGATGCGATCTTCCTCGGTGCGATAGGCCATCCCGATGTAAAGCCGGGCATTCTTGAAAAAGGGATACTCCTGAAACTAAGGTTCGAGCTCGACCAATACATCAACCTCAGGCCGGTGAAGCTCTACCCGGGCGTAGAATGCCCGCTTAAGGACAAGAGGCCCGATGATATCGATTTTGTGGTGGTGAGAGAGAACACCGAAGGTCTTTACGCGGGGGCAGGCGGCACCCTCAAAAAAGGTACGAAGGATGAGGTTGCGATACAGGAGTCGATCAATACAAGAAAAGGCGTCGAGCGCTGCATACGGTATGCCTTTGAATATTGCAAAAAGAGAAACAAGGCGAACAAGCTCACCCTCTGCGGAAAAACGAACGTCCTCACCTTCGCCTTCGATTTATGGGAAAGGACCTTTTACGAAGTAGCAAAGGAATACCCTGAGGTAAAGGCCGATTATGCCCATGTCGACGCCATCACGATGTGGTTTGTGAAAAACCCCGAGTGGTTCGACGTAATCGTGACGGACAACATGTTCGGGGACATAATCACCGACCTCGGTGCGATGATACAGGGCGGGATGGGTATTGCAGCAGGCGGCAATATAAACCCCCAAGGCGTTTCGATGTTCGAGCCAATAGGCGGATCCGCCCCCAAGTATAAAGGCAAAAACGTCATCAACCCCCTCGCTGCTATATGCGCCGGCGGCATGATGCTCGAATATCTCGGAGAGGACATCGCGGGGAAAACGATCGAAAAGGCGGTGATGGAAGTCACCGGGAAACATATCAAGAGCCTCGCTGCGGGCCAGATGGGAATGGGCACTGTCGAAGTCGGAGACCTGGTTTCAAAGCTCGCGGCAACCATCTGACGAATGACATTGACACAGTAAAAATACGGCCCGCTTCACCCCGTTAGAGATTAATCTTTAACGGGGTGAAGCCTTTCGAATGCGTCCCCGCGCAAAGTTGATGGCGGATTGTGGTCTTCCTCTGTCCGTGTAAAGTTTCAGGATATTGGGTATAATAAAAAAAAATTATGTCTGCTTAACGCCCGGGGCGGCGTTATCGGCTATGAATAAGAATCCTTTATCAGGAGCGAGAAAATGATGCGAGCAGGTTTTGTAGGTTGGCGCGGCATGGTGGGCTCGGTGCTCATGGGCCGCATGGCCGTAGAAAAAGATTTTAATTTGGTCGAACCGGTCTTTTTCACCACATCGAATGTGGGGGGCAAGGCGCCCGAGATCGGTAAGAGCGCGCCGGCCCTTAAGGACGCAAGGAATATCGATGAACTGAAGGCGATGGATACAATCGTCTCCTGCCAAGGGGGCGAATATACTAGGGAAGTCTATCCTAAATTACAGGCCGCGGGCTGGAACGGCTACTGGATCGACGCTGCCTCGGCGTTACGCATGGAAAAAGACGCGATCATCGTTCTGGATCCCGTCAATATGAAGGTGATCAGAGAGGGCCTCGTCAAGGGCGTCAAAAACTACATCGGCGGCAACTGCACGGTGTCGCTCATGCTCATCGCCCTAGGCGGACTTTACGAGCGCGGGCTTGTCCATTGGATGTCGGCAATGACCTACCAGGCAGCATCCGGCGCAGGGGCCCAGAACATGCGTGAACTTCTCACACAGATGGGTTCTGCGCACGACTCGGTAAAGGACCTTCTGGGGGACCCCTCAAGTGCGATCCTCGAGATCGACCGTACTGTGGCGGAGCATGTCCGTTCCGAAGCCTATCCCAAAAAATTTTTCGGAGTGCCTCTTGCCTGCTCCCTCATCCCCTGGATCGATGTACAGCTCGAAAACGGTCAGAGCAAGGAAGAGTGGAAGGGCCAGGCCGAGACAAACAAGATACTTGGCCGTGAAGAGAACCCGATCCCCATCGACGGTATCTGTGTGCGCATCAGTTCGATGCGCTGTCACAGCCAGGCGCTGACGATCAAGCTCACGAAGGACGTGCCGCTCGACGAAATCAACGATATGATCGCCGGCCACAACCAGTGGGTAAAGTTGGTGCCGAACGATAGGGAGATAACCATGCGCGAACTCACGCCGGCAGCGGTGACCGGGACTCTCACCGTGCCGGTAGGTCGCCTGCGCAAGATGAATATGGGGCCGGACTATCTTGCCGCTTTCACATGCGGCGACCAGCTCCTCTGGGGCGCGGCCGAACCGCTCAGGAGGATGCTCCGCATCCTGGTCGAAAGATAGTCATCATGCCCGCGCAGGCGGAAATGACATCTAAGGGCCGAAATGGAGTTTTTCAATAACCTGTTAGTCAACAGAGACCGAAAATGCAGGACATCGACATAATTGTAAAGGCTGACTATGTCCTTACAATGGACAAACACTTTGCCGTTATAAAAAACGGCGCAGTTGCCGTTGACAATGGCCGCATCGCTTCAGTCGGGGCTGCGGACGATATTCTCGGAAGATACTCCTCCAAACAAATCGTCGGCGGCGAGGGGTTTATCACATTCCCGGGCCTCGTCAACACCCACACCCATTCTCCTATGGTCTATTTCAGGGGGCTTGCCGATGATCTCCCACTGAAAGAATGGCTCGAGGACCACATATGGCCTGCCGAAAAAAAATGGCTCAGCCCGGAATTCGTTTCTGACGCCGCTGAACTCGCCTTCCTGGAGATGCTAAAATCCGGGATTACCTCCTGCAACGACATGTATTTCTACGGAAATGAAATTGCATCCACTGCAAAAAAGATCGGGATAAGGGCGTCAGTAGGCGCAGGCATCCTTGATTTTCCGACGAGCACCGCTCAAAACCCTGCCGAATACCTGGAGAAGGCCGAGGCGTTCATCATGAGGTGGAAAGGCGACGATCTGATCACTCCATGCGTAGCGCCCCATTCCGCATATGCGTGCGCCCCCGAGACCCTGCGCAAGGCTAAGGCATTGTCTGAAAAGCACGCCGTTCGCCTCCATATCCATCTGTCTGAGACCGAGTGGGAAGTGGAAGAGTTCATGGCACTCCACCGGAGCCGTCCCGTCACATTTCTCGATTCCATAGGTTTTTTTGACGAAAGCGTGACCGCGGCACATTGTATCTGGGTAGATAAAGAAGAGCTCGAGACCCTGGCAAGACGCGGGGTGGGGGTCGCCCACTGCATGGAGAGCAACCTCAAACTGGCGTCCGGATTCGCACCGGTCACCTCGATGCTCGCCCAGGGGATCAGGGTCACCTTCGGTACCGACGGCGCGGCGAGCAACAACGATCTGAATATCCTGAGCGAGATGTCCACCACCGCAAAGGTCCATAAGGCCCTTTCAAAAGACCCCACGGTCCTCAATGCCCGCAGGGTGATGCTCATGGCAACACGCTGGGGGGCGGAGGCGCTCGGACTGGCCGATGTGACCGGGAGCATCGAGGCGGGGAAGGCGGCGGATATCGTCCTTGCGGATGTGAGGAAGCCGCACCTGACACCGATGTATGACCTGTATTCCAGTATCGTCTATTCGATGAGCGCGGCGGATATCCACAGTGTGATCATTGACGGGAAATTGGTCATGAATGGACGGACACTGCTTACCGGGGACGAGCCGGAAATCTTACGCCGTGCAAATGAGTGGGGAAAGAAGATCAGGGGTAAGGGGCGATAGATTATGAGACTTTTGTTTATCGGCGATTCATTGATCGAGTTTTATGACTGGGAGCGGAGATTCCCGGACCACGAGGTATTCAATTACGGCATTGCAGGAGAGACCGTGGAGGGACTCTTTTCGAGACTCTCCGGTGTCCTCGAAAAAGTCTTAACCCCGGATTTCGTATTCATCATGACCGGCATAAATAACATGGCTATGGGAGACAAACACTTCCCGGGGACATACAGGAAGATAATCGGGCAGATCAAGGCAAAATCTCCTTCTTCGAAGATCTTCGTCCAGAGCCTGCTGCCGGTGTTCTTTCCATTTATTTCGAATGACGAAATCCTGGAGATGAACAATAAATTGCAGCACATGGCGGAAGAAGAAGATGTCTTCTATTCCGATATCCATGCCGTCTTCCTCGACTCCTCAGGCGCTCCGAATAAGTCGTATCTGCTCGACGACGGGGTCCACCTGAGCAGCGAGGGATACAGGGCCTGGTCGGCTGAAATAGAGAAACTCCTTCTCGGGCACGCGAATATCCGTGGCTGAGTTATTAATCGTCTTCACTTTTTGAAAACTGAGGAATACAAACCGAAATCCCATATCCTTTGTACGCACCGTAACAAGCTGAAAGACTAGCAAAGGACGTTTAATGGTGCTATCCTTATTTCTATAGGGAGGGCAGTAGTATGGCTAATCAATCAGCATCAGACTTGAAATCAACAGAACTGACCGACAAGATAATCTTCTATTTTGTAGATCACGGGCTGCAGATCCTTACCGCTATTGTCATGATTGGCGTTGGCATACTGATCGCCCGCTGGATCGGCAGGATCATACACCGCTGGCTGTCGGCAAAGGCATTTGGGGAACCAATTAATTTACTCATCGTCAGGATTGCCAAGCTCCTGATAATAGGCTTCGTAGGGGTCATGGCGCTGGGCCAGATGGGAGTGCAGATCACCCCGCTCATCGCTGGAATCGGCGTGGCCGGTGTCGGAGCAAGTCTTGCAATGCAGGGAGTGCTTGGCAACCTTGTAGCTGGACTGACCATTATTTTTTCAAAGCCATTCACCATTGGCGATTACATCGAACTTCTCGGGGTATACGGGCAGGTAACTGATATAGCGCTATTTTCGACCACGCTGCTGCATGTGGACAATTCCCGTGTCATCGTCCCCAACAGGAAGATCGTAGGAGAGATTCTTCACAATTACGGCAAGATCCGACAAATGGACCTGTCTGTGGGCATTGCATACGGGACGGACCTCACCTTGGCGCTCTCCGCGGTGAATGATATCCTGCAGCAAAAACCTTTTGTACTGAAGGAACCTGCGTCTGTTGTCGGTATAGCTTCACTGGGCGAATCATTTATTTCATTGGCCATTAAACCATGGGTAAAGGTTGAAGATCTTGTGATCGCGCAGGCTGAAATCTACCAGGGCGTGTTAGAGAGTTTCCGGGACAAACAGATCGAGATCCCGAGTCCCCGCCGTGAAATTCGTCTCATCAGCAGTCAGTCTTCTTGATTCCTTTTTCGGATCATTCATTTTATTTTGGGAATCAGCATTCTTGACGAGATGTCTATTTTGAAGTCTTGCACCGTCATGACTTGCTAAAACCCATCTATTTCAATTTAAAATCGACGCGGCTGTCTTTTAATTTTTCTTTTTTCTCGGGTGAGAGCGATTTCGGTTCAACCAGGAATATCCTCTCCTGTTCGACTTGATTTGATTTTAATATATGATCTTTCACCTTTAACGCCCGCTGTGAGGCGAGCAGTCTCAGGTCGTCGTTTTTCACCTCGATGTGGGTGAGCATCAATTTTTCCATTTCAGCCGGAGGCAGGTCTTTTGCAATACCTATGACGTTTCTCGGCTTCGGGAACCTTTCTTGTTTATAGGCCATCTTCAGGTATTTGGGATATTCTTCTTTTTCGATCTTCACCTCATCTACCGGAACAGGCGGGAGCCCCTTCTTTACCGACTCCTTCAACTTCTGGGCCCTGATCTTTTTATTGAAGAGATAATCTCTCAATCCTTCCCTGTCCTTTTCGATGTCAACGTATCCCTCTATCTCGAGTTTCAGAGCAGGCCTGTCGGCGAGCGCCTTAACAAGCTTATCGACCTTTTTAACTCCTTCTTCGTTTATGTCCGCGCTCCCGTAGCCGAAATCGATGTAGCTGAGTTCCTCCCCGCCTCCGCCGAAGATCGCACCCAGGAGAGCAAAGGGCGACGTTGCAGCCTTTGCGAGCAGATTCACTATTATCTTGAGTACTATCTTTCCGATGCTGAATTTGGGGTCGTCGATGTAGCCCGTTACAGGGATGTCGAGTTTGATCTCTCCCCTCCTGTTTTTGAGGAGCGCTATAGCTAGTCTAACCGGCAGCTTGGTGGCATCGGGGCTCTCAACCTTATCTCCGAGAGTGAACTGGTCGAGGAATATAGTGTTCTGGGAATCGAGCTTCTTTTTCACTATAAGGTATTGCAAGTGGAGCGCGAGTTTGCCCTTCTGGATGGTATAGCCCGCGTATCTGCCTGCATAAGGCGTCATGGGGCCCAGGTCTATATCTTTGAAGTCGGCCTTCAGATCCACATAGAGGTCTTCCCTGAGCGGGTTTATCTTGCCTGTGATTTCGAGAGGGGCATAATTGTCGAGCTTCCCCTTGAGGTCTAGATCGGCAAACTTATCTTCTTCCGAAGAGAGCCCTGAAATCCTGCCTCCCATTTCGATCAGGTTTGCGGAATAATTCGGTTCGATATGCCTGTCGGAAAAGTTGATCGTCCCTCCCTGAAGGGTAACTCTCTCGATCTTTATCGTCTTTGGCGCGGCGGTCTTTACGTCGGTCTCCGGAGGACTCTGGCTCTTAGCCGGTTCAGTGGCTGCTGTTGCCGGCGGCTCCGCTTCCACTATCCCCTGAACATTGAGTGAACCGTCGGGGTTGATGATCAGGCGTGAATAAAAATCTGTAAGGGCGATCTCCTGTATATTGACGAAGAGAGGATTGTATCCCGCGTTTATGCCGTCGAAGTGTAGTGAGTCCCATTTCAGGAAATCGTCTGCATTTGCCTTGTCGAGGGAAGAGAACCTCGTAAGAGAGGCCTCGCCGGTGTATACAACTTTAGGACCGGCATCTTTTGCGTAAGACAGGGAAAGGTCGCCGTTTGCCGAAATAGCTCCCTCAGTCAGGACGACCTTTACCTTGTCGGTGAAGTAGGGCTGGAATGGGACGACATCCATGCCTTTCACATTAAACTTCAGATTCGCAGATGGGGGCGTGAGGCCCAACGTTCCGCTTGTCGAGAGGGTGCCCTTCTTGTTCAGGAGTAAAGAAAGCGAGACCCTGCCCCTGCCTTTTTTCGCCGTTGTGATATCCTTCCCTGTGACCCTGATGTTGTCGACAGCCATTGTGACCGGCTGCCGCGGAACGAGGTCGGCAACCTTCACGGCATACCCCTCAAGCGAGAAGGCCTTCACAAGGACCAGCCACGGTTTTTCGGCCTGCACCTTTTTTCCCTTCAGGGGTTTTTCTTCCTTCACCGGTGCAGGGGGAGTGAGACCTTCTACGTTCAATTTTCCATCTTTGAAACGTTTAATAGATATCAGACCCTTTTGCGTAAGAAAATTGCCGACCACAAGCTCTTTTTTTGATAGATCGACGTCTGTTTCCTTTATTGAAATAATGGGTATCTTAAGAAAATCATCTTTATCATCCCTCTTTCTCAGCCTCAGGGAATTAAGGTCGGCCGACATCGCCGTAAGCCTGATTTCAGGCTCCTCCCCGGTTTTCGAGAAAATGTACCTAGTCTGCAGATCGAGTTGAGCGTCCTCGATATCGAAGAGCACTTTTTCACTGAAGTAAGGTATGTATTTCTTGAGAGGGACCCCTTTGACCTCCACGGTACCTTCCGTTGCCATAGGGGAGACAGAGAAATCTCCTGCGGCTTTCAGGCTCTCCTTCGCCTCCGTCTGTAAGGACAAAGCCACCGCGGTCTTCATATTAGGCCTGTTGCTGAAATGATCTATGTTCAGGCTGATATCTTCTATCGTGGTTTTGAAGGTGGCGGTCTTCAGCGAATCCGAAAAGGATATCCTGCCGCCGGCCACCTTGATCTCATCGGCGTCAATGGTCGCGGTCTTTGAAGCTTCTTTTTTCTCTGCGGGGCCCTGTTTCTCCGCCGAGCCCTGCGGGAACAGGGCCTCCAGATTTGTCTTTCCTGTCCTGTCTCTAACGATGACGATTTCGGGCGATTGAAAAAATATCCTTGAAAGATGTACCTTTTGAGAGATCAGGTCGGAAGACGCAATAGATATGGCTGTCAGGGGCAGGCTGATTATACGGTTGTCCTTTTCATCGGCGACCTTGATCTGTTTGATGGCGATGTCCCCGGTCAGTGCGAGGGTGGGGGCTTTTTCTTTGTGTTGAGTGTAAGAGACCGCGAGCTTGGTATCGACGTATCCCGAAAGGAGCTTCAAGTTCATTTTGAAGGGGACATATGCGAGATAATAGGGGATGTTGAAGTCCTTCATGTTTATATCGAAGGAAGTCTCCAGGGAATCGGTGAATGGCTTCGTCTTTCCCTTAAAAGAAACAAGGGTGTCGTTGAGTTTTGCCTCAAACAGGGGTTGGACAAATATATCTATATCGTGAGGGAGGTCCGATATGAACGGGATCTTTATGACAACATCCCGCGCTTTGTGTTTCGTGTGCTTCGGCCCGTCGAGAAAATCGGCGCTGCCGTTCACTATCTGGATATTGTTAAGAGAAAATCTCAAAGGTTTGGCCTCGGGTGCGGTCTTCGGCTTGCCTTCTTCCAGCAGATCGGAAAAATTATAGGTTGCGTCTTCATTCCGTATGACGTTAATGTAGGGGCGGTCGATCTTTATTTCCTTTATAACCGGCCCTCCCTTCCAGACAGAGGCGGTCTGGAGGTTCAGATAAAGTTCATCAAAAGAGACGAACGTCCCTGAATTCCCGCGGTCTTTTACGACGAACCCCTTTATATCGATAGAGAGCATAAAGGGATTGACCTTTATCTTCTGGATAGTGACTTCGCGATGGAGTTTTTCTGAAAGCTTACTGGTCAGGACAGATTTCAGGATGGGGGGGACAATGAAGAAACCTGTGATAGTAAAGAGGACGAGGAATATCAGCGCCCCGGTGAGGATCTTCCTGAGTCGCGGCCTCTCTTTGATCCCTCTCATCAGCTCCATTGAAATATTCCTTACTTACCGAAAACGGTTTTGAGCAAGTCCGTGGCCCTCGCTGCAGGGTCGGTCCTGATCTTCTTCTCCTCCTGGCCGACCATGTAAAAGAGGCCGTCCAATGCCTTGTTGGTCACATAGTGGTCCAGATCGAGGGACTGCTTATCCATAAAGGGGACAGATTCATATTTCCCCATCATCTCCTTGTAAGAACGCGTACATCCGACCTCGTCCATGCTTGACGAGACAACAGGCTTGAATGCGCCATAGAGTTTGTCATGAGTCTTTTGTTTGAAAAACTCCGTTGCCGCAGTGTCGCCCCCGCCCAGGATATTCCTCGCATCTTCAAATGTCATCTCTTTGATCGCATCAACAAAAAAAGAAACTGCCTTCGGCGCCGCTTTCTCGGCCGCCCTGTTCATGCTCAGCACAAACTCGTCGACCTGTTTCTGGTAACCGACTTTTCGGAGGACATTTCCCACCTTCTGGATGGTATCAGGCATCAGAATTTTGATCGCCTGATTCCCGAAATAGCCGTCCATGCGGGAGACGTTGTCTACCGCTTTTTCGGTGCTTATAGACAGGGCCTCCTTGAGCCCTGATGCCGTGGTGCTTTCATCAGGACCCTCCTTCTGTGCACCGCCGAAACCCTTCATAATGTCTGCTAATCCGGCATAGGCCAGAGTTGATGAAAATACCAAAATCAGAATCAGACCAAGAAGAGATGTCCGTTTCATATTCTTTCCTCCTTTTAACCGCTGAACCCTTGCCCCCGTATTTATTCTGTTTCCGGGATAATAAATATACTCATGTCATCTTGAGCTCAGAAGTGCAGTGTCCGCAGCGGACAGCCTTAACAGGAATGGCAGAGAGGCAGAAGGGACATTCTTTGGTTGTCGGAGCCCCAGTCGCGGCCTCCTGTTGTCTTTTGAGGTTGTTGATGCTGCGGACAAGCAGAAAAACCGAAAAAGCGATAACGAGGAAACTGATGATTGTATTGATGAAGAGCCCGTAATTAATTGTGACCGCACCGGCTGCCTTTGCCGCCGCAAGAGAGCCATAAGGCCCGGCGACCTTGCCCTCTTTGAGTACTGCAAAGAGGTTTGCAAAATCGACATTCCCCAGGAGCAACCCTACGGGAGGCATAATAATATCGGCAACGATTGAATTTACTATGGTCCCGAAGGCCGCGCCGATTACTATGCCGACAGCCATATCAACGACATTACCCCGCATTGCGAATTCCCGAAACTCTTTAAACACGTTCTCCCTCCTTTTCCTACAAGTATTGAAGCGCGCTTAATCCATGACTGTATCTTACCGCCCTTTACGCTAGGGGGCAACCTTATATTTTTTCGAGTTTCCTGCGTTTTTTTATAAGAAATCAGTTGCCCTCGGGAAAAGACTGGAAGTGAAAATCGCTTGAGTCCCGATTGAAACCGCTCGAAGACAGTCCCTCCTGCCGCTGTTTTATTTCAGCTGGTTAAGAATTCTGCCTAGTTCCTCAAGCGCTTTTCCTGCCTCTTCGTATCTGCCTTTTCCCATGAGGCTGCGGTAAGACTCGAACGCTTTTGCTGCGGCGGCAACCAGGTTTTTTTTGTCCATTTTCTTTTCCTCTTTTACCGCTATGGGCCTTGAGGCGCTTTCACCCGCAGAACCTGAAATCTGCGGGAAGAACTTGTTCAGCGCTTCTTCGAAGGAAGCGCCGTAGGCGAGCTGATCCCCGAAGACCACCACGACCCTTCTGAGCTCGGGCATCTTCCCCACGGAGGCCTGGATATAGATAGGCTGTATGTACATGAGGCGGTATCCGGAAAGCGGCACGGCCAGGAGGTTTCCGAACCTCACCTGGCTGCCCTGCTGGTTCCAGAGAGTGAGGTCCTTGCTTATGGTCTCATCCTGATTTATGCGGATGCCGATCTGAAGCGGCCCGTAGACCTGGCGGTCTTTCGGGAATTTAAAAAGCATAAGTTTTCCGTAATTATTGCCGTCGCACCGGGCCATGATCATGGACACCATGTTGTTCCTCGGACTGTTCTTGTCGGTGCTGTATGGGGAAAACGGGAGGGTGAGGACAAACTCCTCCTTATCAGAGTCAGGCAGTTTGGAGATCAGGTAGTATGGCGTAATGGGCTGCGCCTCCCCTGCCGCCCCCGCGACCCGCGATATTTCCCAGGCATCTTCCCGGTTGTAGAAAACCCCCGGGTCAGCCATATGGTACATCGCAAAGACGTGGCTCTGGATGGTGAGGAGGTCTTCG
This sequence comes from Thermodesulfovibrionales bacterium, assembly GCA_044450345.1. GTDB lineage: Bacteria > Nitrospirota > Thermodesulfovibrionia > Thermodesulfovibrionales > UBA6898 > Sulfobium. Next base: position 14,989 of record JBIOIY010000023.1, read on the forward strand.
GGATATCTCACATGGGCCTTCAGTGATTGGGTCATGGCTTCGAAAGGCTTAAACAGAGCGGGAAAGGCCCTGGCATAGGCCCGAATGACTGGGTCGGTTTTATCGGCGATATAAAAATCCACCGAGCCCTCATATGCGTCGACCACCACCTTCACGCTGTTTCTTATATAATTCGCCTTTTTCATGACCGGCTGGGAATAGGGGTATGTTGTCGCGGTCGTGTAGGCGTCCCAGATGAAATAGATCTTGCCATCGGCTATTACATGGTACATGTCGTTATCAAAGGTAAGAAAAGGTGCGATGGTGCGGACTCTCCGGCCGATGTCCCTCATAAAGAGGATGCGGCTTTCAGGAGTAAGTTCCTGGGTGGTAAAGAGCCTTAGTCCGTCGAAATTAATTGCGATGGCGAGTTTTTTCAGAAAGGTGTCGATCTTCACTCCTGCTTTTCCGTCGTAGGTATTTTGGGCGTTGGTGTCGCCTTTCGGAAAGTCGAATTCCTTCAGCTTCGTGTTGACGTAGACATGGTTATATGTCTCCTGGCCGAAGTAGATGCGCGGCTGGTTTATCGTAAGTTCGGGATACGACGAGACCACGGGGATGTCCTTCATATAGTATTCAGGCAAGCCTTCATGGGTGAACTTATTTACCGGAGCGGCCACATCACCGTAGCCATGGGTGTAGATCATTGTCTCGTTCTGGAAAGTCCGCGACTGGGCGGCGAGGCGATCTATGTTCAGCTCGCGCAGCGACAGCATGAGCTGCGTGAGCTTCCCGCTGAGCATGTAGCGGTCGACGTCCACATCAGGGAAATTATAGTAAAGGCGTATGAACTGAGTCTGGTCGTTCACAGACTTCAGGATGTCCGGGGCCCAGAGGCGTATTCCGTTGATGATAGTCAGGTCCCCTGGTGCGAGGACGCCGCTGGGCGAGGGGTTGACAGGAAATTCTATCTCTTTGACATTCGTGAGTCCGTAGGCTTCCCTGGTGAACTCGATGTTCCTCTGCAGGTAAGGTTTTTCGAGGGGGAGTTCGTTCGGAGCGACCCTGAAGTGCTGGACCAACTCAGGGATCACCTGAAGCCCGATAAACCATACTCCGCCAAGGAGGGCTGCGCTTGCGAGATAGATGCCGACGGTCCGCCTCGTAGAACTGGTAAAAGATGCGTAGAGGAAAAGTATGAGGCAGCCTGTCAGGGCGACGAGGGCAACATTGTATGCGGGCAACTGCGCATGAAGGTCGGTCCATCCCGCCCCATAGACCACACCACGATGGGAATAAAGGAGTTCATAGCGGGCTATGAGGGTCCTGGCGATGAAGACCAGGGTACCAAAAACGAAGTTCACCGAGATTTGCGTAACGAGACGATGGACAAAGGGGTTCCGGGTAAAATTGTCAAAGGCAAGGCGCGGGAGCAGCCGAAAAAGTGCATTCTCGACCGCATACAGCCCTCCGACGAGTAAGAGGTAAACCGTAAAGAGGCTGCTCAGCGAATCCACTACGAAACTCAGGAAGGGGAGCCTGAAAATGTAGAACCCCATGTCTCTCAGAAAGACTGGGTCTTCCTTTCCGAAGGGTACTGCATTGAAAAAAAGAAGCGCCTCATTCCAGTGTGCAGAGATTGCCGTGCCTGCGGCAATGAATAAAGGTATCTGAAAAAGAAGCGCGGCGAGGAAGATGATCTTGGAACGATAGTCCCCTGCGGCCGCCGGCCCTACGGGTCTTGCGCCACGGTGCCAAAAAAAGACATTCGTAATTCCAAAGGATATCGCGACAAAACCGCCGGCCATGAAAAGTTCGGCCTGGAGAAAGAGCACCTTCCAGTAGCGGCTCTCGTATCCAAGGTCCCTGTACCAAAGCGAGGCAAGGTATACATCGCTCCAGATGTAGATACCGGCAAGCGTCGCAAATCCGAGCAATGCAAATGTCGCGGCACTTATATAACGTTTTTGTTTCAGGTTGCTTAGCGAAGGCAGAAAGAAGATTAGGGCTATAAAAACAAAGACGAGAAAGTTGAGCATTATGGTCTCCCTTTATCCCGTGAGAAGCCGAATGTCCCCATGGGGTTGTGGTTATCATTACCTCAATAGCATAGACAGAAGTGCCTCCGCAGTCAATGGCGAGACAGGATATATAGGTATTTATGCTGCACTGCCCGGGGCCGAAAGACGCGTCCCGGAGGCCCGACCCCGCGGAACGCCGGCTGCCCCGGCGGGGCGGACGAGAGACAGCGACGCCGGACGGTGGAGACAGGTCAGCTTCTTTCGGCTCCCGACGACCGCGCCAAATAAATTTCTCCCAGCGCCTGCAGAACCTTGCCGGCATAATAGGGATCTCCACCTACGTACTCAAACAGGGCCTTTTCGATATTGTTCGTCTTCGACAGGTACCTTTCGAAGATGTAAGCTCCGGAGGCCACATTGCTCGGTATTTCATACAGATCCCTTTTCTCTTTGACAAGTCCCTGCGCTATCAGCTCTTCAAGCCAGAAATTGGGCATTATACCCATAAGACCCATCGCGCCCTTCTTGCTTTTCGCGACCGGATTGAATCTGGACTCTACAAGACCGATCGCGATGATAATGTCCGGGTTATTGTTTTTCGCGGCAGCGTCATAAATAGCTGAAAGGACCCGTTCGGGCATCTCCGACTTGTCCCTCATCCACCGGAGAATAACGGGCTTAAACGATTTACCCGCGTCAACCATCGGGGCCCCGACAGACAGCGAAAGAGCGTCCTTTACCTGTTTCGCCGGACTGGTAGCCTCTCCACCTGACAGCATAAGGAAGGGTATCACGATAAGACACAAGGCGGCAGACTTCGCCAACAATACCCACTTATACTCCACAAGCACATAGCCCTTCGTCATGTCTTTTACCATGTCTTCCAGCATATACACCTCCTGAACGCCTGGTACCGGAACAGCAAGGTATCAGGCATTGATAAAAAACCGCCATCCTCTCTATATTCAGAAAGTTTATCACTGCTGCCCAGCCTGATGATGAAAAAGAGCTTAATAAACCAGTGTGGAGTTGTGGTAGATCTGTATGAAGTTTCTATTTTCTTATTACCACGGAAAGTGATGCATGTCAAGCGGATAAAATTAACCCATCAGCGTAATTAAGAGTTGCACGTTTCTATCTTTTGTGCTACAGTTTTCTAAAATCTTATAGAATGGGGGAATTAGAAGATGAAAGCAACAATAAGTAGGGTCGTGGCCTTTCTTGTCATTTTTTTAATTATGGGGGTTTCAATGGCATATGCCGATCCCGCCCCTTCCGCAGGCTATCCAGCCGTAAGTTTCCTGAGTGCTCAACTGGGTGCTCAACCCCTTCAAATAGGAGTTGTGAGCAAATTTGAAGCAGGGAGCTTTACTCAGGCCGAAGCGGAGAGTATGTCGGAGGAGGTTACCACGATCGTGAGCACTTTGTTGGGGAGCACTCTCGGGACCTCCAGTACGTTGGTCTTATCGAAACATCTCACCCCTAACCAATTGGCCGCGAAGGGGTTTTCCAGTGCCGATGTATTGGCGGCTTTTGCATTAACTCATTATAAGAACTTTGGAGCACTAATATATATTTTTCTTGATGTAAGCAGAACGCAAGGCGTCGCCGGCTCGGAGATGGGAAATAATATCAGGATCGATGTCTGGATAGGGGATGCCGCCAATTTACTTTCAGGCTCTCCGATACTTTCGACGCTTGGGGTTACAGGAAACTATCTGTACGTGACTTCTCTTGAAATCCCCGAGAGCTTTCTGCCACTTGCCATCTCCTTAGGGCTGTAATTATCGTGTTTTCTGTAAATGCCCCATCTCCGGCGTGATCTTTCGGGTCCGCCGGAGACGGACGCTCGAAAGAAGTCATTTTATTTCGTAGCGGCGGCAGGTTGCCTCGCGCTGTTTTCGTTGCTTCTGACCCATTGCTCAGGGGGCGGAAGCGGCCCGGAAACGAACCATACGGGCCTTGAGAAAATCCAGCATATTGTTTTCATCGTCAAGGAGAACCGCACCTTTGACAATTACTTCGGCGCCTTTCCCGGCGCCGACGGTGCAACCTCCGGTAAGATCTCCACGGGCGGGGTGATTCAGTTCGGGCGGGCGCCGGACCGTCTGCCGCGGGACATCGGCCACTCCTTTCAGGCCACTCTCGCCGCCATAAACGGCGGTGCGATGGACCGGTTCGATCTCACCCCGGGCGCCAACGTAAACGGCGACTACCTTGCGTATACGCAATACACCGAAGCCGGCATTCCCAACTACTTTGCCTACGCGCGCAACTTTGTTCTGGCCGATGCCTTTTTTTCATCTCTCAGCGGCCCGAGTTTTCCCAATCATCTTTATACCGTCGGAGCGCAATCCGGCGGAGCGATCAGTAATCCCACCAACACTCTGAACACATGGGGGTGCGACTCCCCTGAGGATTCGACCGTAGATGTTCTGGATGAACTCGGCAACATCACCCCCAAATATCCCTGCTTCGACTTCCAGACACTCGCCGACAGTCTGGAAGCAAGGGGGATGAGCTGGAAATACTATGCGCCGGGGCGGGGCCAATTCGGCTATTCCTTCTCCGCACTGAACGCCATCTCGCACATCCGTTTCACTTCGCTATGGAGCAAACACGTGGTGCCCACAGAGGACTTTGTTCAGGATGCGATCAACGGACAATTGCCCGCAGTGAGCTGGGTTGTCGGCGACGTCTTTGTGAGCGAACACCCTCCCTTTAGCGTCTGCGCGGGCGAGAACTGGACCGTGCAGCAACTGAACGCCGTAATGCAGGGGCCCGATTGGAACTCAACCGTGGTCTTTCTCACCTGGGACGACTTCGGCGGGTTTTACGACCATGTTCCTCCGCCGGTAGTAGACCGATTTGGGTTCGGCCCGCGTGTTCCCCTCCTGATAATCTCACCGTGGGTCAAAAAGGGACATATCTCCCATACTCCGCTTGAATTTTCGTCGCTTCTGAAGTTTGTCGAGACGCGTTTCGGTATGAGTCCGCTCACGCAAAGAGACGCCGGCGCTCACGATATGTCCGACAGCTTTGATTTCAACCAGTCGCCGCTGTCCGCGCTGATTCTTCCGACCCGGCGCTGCCTGTAGCGGACATTCGTCCCGGCTGAGCTATCGAGACCTTTTCACAGGGGCCCGCCTACAGTTCCCTTCGCCCCTCCAGGGCCTTGCCGAGGGTGACTTCATCGGCAAACTCGATGTCGCTGCCCATCGGAAGACCGTAGGCAATTCGGGTCACCTTGACCTGAAACGGTGCGAGTGTTTCCTTGATAAACTGGGCGGTGATCTCACCCTTTGTATTGGGATTCGTCGCGAGAATCACCTCTTTCACGCCGCCTTCCCTGACCCTCCCGACGAGTTCTTTGATCTTCAACTTCTCCGGGGTAATTCCATCCAGAGGAGAAAGTGCGCCCAACAGTACATGGTACCGGCAGTGGAAGCTCTTTACCCGCTCGATCACGTGTATGTTGCTCGGCTCTTCCACGACGCATATCCTGCTCCGGTCGCGTGACTCATCGCTGCAGATTTCGCAGAGATCGTTTTCTGTAATATTAAAGCATTGGCTGCAGAACCTTGCCTTCTCCTTCACCGCTTCTATCGCCTTCGCGATCGACAACGCCTCTGCCTCCGGCATCGAGAGGATGAAAAAGGCCAGCCTCTGCGCGGTCTTCCTCCCTATCCCGGGAAGCCGTGTGAGTCCGTTTATCAGGTTATCGATAATTCCGTGCATAATTATATAGCAGTCTGAGAATGGTATTTGCGTATCACGCAGACCGATTTGTCATTCCCGCAAGCAAAGCGCGTCGGGAATCCTTCCGGAAGAAAGATTCCGGACAAGCCGGAATGACAGATAAATACTTTCATTTCAACTCAACACCTAAAGTCGTAATTCAAACCCGTTCTGCCCTATCTTCCGAACATATTGCCCAGGCCGCCCATACCGGGAATCTGCAGTCCGCCTGTCAGCTTGGACATATCCTCGTTGACCAGGTCATGCGCCCTTCTGAGCGCCTCATTTGCGGCGGCGAGTATAAGGTCCTGGAGCATCTCTACATCGTCAGGATTCACGACATCCTTCTCTATCTTGATCGATACGAGTTCACCCGCTCCACTGGCAACAACCGCAACCATTCCGCCGCCCGATGTTGCCTCGATTGTCTTTTTCTTGGCTTCCTCCTGCGCCTTCACCATCTCTTCCTGTAGTTTCTGGGCCTGGCGCATCAAGTCCCCTAACATCTTTTTAGACATGATCTCCTCCGTTCTGTATTTTTTCAGTGCCCTCATCAGGGGTCACGTCGACTATCCTTCCTTCAAAGAGTTCCAGTGCCTCCCTGATCAAGGGTTCTTCGAGGACCTTTTCCTTGAGGTCCCTTTTCCGTACGCTTTTCTTATGGGCCGTCGTCAGCTTTATCCTGAGCCTTCTTCCGGCTTCCTCCGACGCTATATTTTCGAGCGTCTTGAGATTACTCTTAATGGATTCTTCAAATACGGCCTGTCCGCCGTTAAGGGTCAGGCAGAGTTCATCGCCCTTCAATACCGCCGCGGCGTGCGCGAGCTTAGACGCAAGAGGAGGCTCCACCCTCGCAACAGTCCTCCCCCATATATCCTGCTCTGCCACGGAGGCCTCCGTACCCCCCTTTTCACCGGGAATAGCTTCCGGCTCTTTTTCAGTCGTGGAAGCAATAGCTTCCGGCTCTTTCTCAGCCCGGGGAGCAATTGTTTCCGTTGTCTCCTTCGCAGCGGAAAAATCGTGCCTCTTCTCCGTCTTCTTCGCTTCGGAGTTTCCCGAAGCCGGCCGTGGCCGTCCTTCCTCCGCCTTCGTACTCCCCACCGGTTTCCCGGGAGTAGTCCCTCCCTGCTGTCCTCTGAGCCTGCTGATGTTTTCCAGCGCTTCCTTAATGGGTTTGACCGTGCTCAGAAAACTCGCCCTGATGAGGGCCATCTCGAAAGCCAAACGGGGCGATGACGAATTCCTTACGTCTGCCTCAGACTTCATGATCTCAGAAAGCATCAGCGTCAACTGGTCTTCCGATGACGCCGAGACGATATCCTTGACAACGGCGATCTCCTCGGGGCCCAGATCAAGGACTTCCACGGGGTTCCTCATGACGCTTGCAACAAGGAGGTCCCTGAAAAACTGCACAAGTTCCTTGGAAAAGGCGCGTATGTCTGTCCCCTGTTCGGCAAGGTGGTCCACCGTCTCAAGTATCCTGACCCTGTCGCCGTTGATCAGGGCCTTCGACATGTCCGCCAACAGGCCGAAATCGGTGATCCCCAGCAGGTTCTTCACATCTTCTTCGTTTATTTCGGCAGAGAAGGCGGATATCTGGTCGAGAATCGTCAGCGAATCCCGCATGCTCCCTTCAGCCGCCTTCGCGACAAGGCCGATTGCCGGCGAAGATATCCGTATCCCCTCGGCCTCCGAGATCTCCTTAAGCCGCGCCCTGATCACACTGCTCGATATCCTACGAAACGGCATATGCTGGCATCGGGACAGCACTGTCGCAGGGATCTTTTTCATTTCGGTCGTTGCAAGGACAAAGATTACATGAGGGGGCGGTTCTTCGAGCGTCTTAAGGAGTGCATTGAAGGCCGAGCCGGAAAGCATATGCACCTCGTCGATAATGTAGACCTTATACCTGCCGCCGGAGGGGGCGTATTTGACTCTTTCCCTGAGGTCCCTGATATCGTCTACACTGTTGTTCGATGCGCCGTCGATCTCTGCAACGTCTACCGATGAGCCGTCTGTGATCGCAGTGCATGCGGCGCAGACGCCGCAGGGCGCGGCCGTCGGCCCATCCTTGCAGTTCAAGGCCTTTGCCAGTATGCGCGCAGTAGACGTCTTGCCCACACCCCTTGGGCCGGAGAAGATATAGGCATGGGCGATCCTGCCTTGCGAAATGGCATTCTTAAGGATCCGCATGATCGGCTCCTGGCCCACAAGGTCGTCAAACCCCCGGGGTCTCCACTTTCTTGCTAATACGAGGTAGCCCATAGTTCTTATAGATGCATACCATGCGGGATGATCGCCGCACCCATTCTGTCTTTTTGCAGGCCACGAGCGACTTGCTGCGGCACACAGGAATAATGCTTATCGCTGCTTCCTTCCGGATCTGACGAGGTTCACACCTGCCTGTTGCGCAGGGCCGCTCGCGGCCTGCAAAAAAACATAGAATAATGCCGATACCAAGGTGGTATTTTCTCAGACACCATTCACCGGGAGCGTTGAAAAATGTTCTCTATTCTAGCATATTCATCCGTCATTTGGGCATGCGGAAAGCCCTTCCCGCATTGACAATATAAAGGTATGGTGATAGCCTTGATTAAAATAGCACAACGAAAAAGAAACAGGAGGAACATCATGAAAACAGACCTCTTCACAAAAGCCGTCCTTTCCGCCATCGCAGTGCTGCTGTGCATGAATCTCATCAGCGGTCTATTGTCTTCGAGACCAGCCACGGCAGAACAGGCCAACGACACGGTAAACAGATACCAGATATCCGCATGGGCCTCCTCTATAGGGACATTCGGCCATCACAGCGGATATTACGTGATCGACTCGACAACCGGGAAAGTGGTCGACAAACATGAAGACGTCCATATCATTACACCGCCGATACCCTAGCTCGATTCATATATGCGCTTCGGACCTGGACATGCAGTATGGGACTGTATTTGAGCGGCTTCAATTTCTCGTAGTGACCCGCCGCAGGACGGGTCGAGAAATTCCCTCGGAGCTCCGGGCTACCGGGGCGACCTGCCTGCCGGCAGGCAGGGAATGAGCGTCCGTCACAGACGGATTCGCCGGGGAGAAAAAATACGGTCCCATGCCGCATTCGTAAATTATCCGGGAGGCGGGACCAGCGTCTTGATCAACCTGAGCAATTTCAGATTTCTGTCATGGCTCATTACCGAAAGTCTCAGGAAAGACTTCCCCATCCCTGCAATATCTTTGCAGTCCTTTATTAAAAGACCCGCCCTAAGAAAAGAGTCCAATATCCGGTCGCCGGGACTTTCCACTTTCACAAGATATACGTTCGAATCAGAATCGTAACAGGTGACGCCCGAGACCTTACCCAGTTCCCTTGCAAGGAGTTCCTTCTCCCCGGCAATAAAACGGCGCGTGAGTTTCCCGTATGTTTTATCTTTGAGCGCAGTCCTTGCCGCCTCTACGGAGAGTAAGTTCAGGCTGCAGTCTTTCACATTCCTTAGCTGCCGGATCGCCTGCTGATCAGAAACGGCATAGGCAAGCTCGAGCCCCGGCAGACCGTAAAAATGTGCGGTCGTTCTTATAATGATCACGTTCCGCCCTGCCGCGGCAACATGGTCGAAGCTGTCTTCGCCGGTAAACTCTATAAGCGATTCATCAATCACGACAAACAAGTTCTTTTGAGCAGATCCCTCCAGTATTCTGGAAAGCGTCACCGCGTCGACCGATCTCCCGGAAATGCGGTTCGGGTTGGCGATACACACCAGATCGACACCATCGAGTTCCTTGATAATCTTGCCGGCATCGGAAGCAAATCCCGATTCCTCAGAGAGATCGAGATATAGTACCTCCGCGCCTGTCTTAGATGCTGCCTCTTCATAAAGGCGCAATGCCGGGCCCGCGATAAGCACCCTCTTCGGTCCGAATGCCCGCATAATGCTGCCGATGACTTCTCTGACGGAATTTGCAAAAATGATCCTGTCGTTGAGGACCCCGAACTTCGACGAAAACAGCCTCTCCAGCCTCGCTATAGCCGCATCAGGGCAGTTCTTTATATCCTTAGCCGCTTTACGTATCGCGGCCTTGACCTTATTTGAGGGACCAAGAGGGCATATGCCCGGGCTGACGTCTATGATCTTATCTTCCTTCATTCCCTGTCCGGATAAGTCCTGTTTTTGACATGCCGGGCTATTATATCATCAATAGCTTTTTCTTAAAACCGTGGTCTTGAAACCCTGACTTATAAACAGGCTGACAATTGCGAAATTTATCTTTACATGGTGGCCGTGCTCCCGTAGAATAAAGCTGTCTTCGCAGCAAAAAACATACTTCAAGAGGGGGAAAAAGGCATGAATCTGGTTGAACGTGTCAAAGGCATTTTGCTCAGGCCTAATCAGGAATGGCAGACCATTTCAGGGGAAACTTCAAGCATCGCGGAGATTTACAAATCCTATATTGTTATTCTCGCGGCCATCGGACCGGTTGCATCGATCACAGGGATGTCCATTGTGGGTATAAGCTTGCCGTTCGTAGGGTCATTCCGGATCCCGATAACGACTGCCGTGGCCTCGGCCATTGTGCACTACGTTCTTACCCTCGTCGGCGTATACGTCCTGGCCGCCATCATTGATGCGTTGGCACCCACCTTCTCAGGCGAGAAGAATATGAACCAGGCATTTAAGGTAGCTGCATATTCCTCTACGCCCGGCTGGCTGGTCGGTATTTTTACGATTATCCCTGCCCTAAGCATCCTCGGCATCCTGGGTCTGTACGGTTTGTATCTTCTTTATCTGGGACTTCCCGTCCTCATGAAGTCATCAAAGGAAAAATCGACCGGATACACGGTCGCGGTCGTTGTTGCGGCCATTGTCATTTTTTTGGTTATCGGAGGCGTCTCCCGCGCCTTCATTTCCTACCCCACGGCGGGCATGTTTACACCGGGGATGCGATAAGAAAAGAGATACGGAAGGGAATATCCCGCAGTAGGGGCAATTCACGGATTGCCCCTCCACTTTCATGGGTAGTACCTGTTGGTCACAAATCTTTTTTGCGCTATAATTGGTGCGACAGGATTTCCAGTATGATAGAATCGATCCCGGGTTTATGTGATGGATGAACTTCTTAAGGAATTAAGATCTCTGAATATGACACTGCGGAGGCTGGCTGATTCGCTTTTGCCCTCTCCCGACCCCGCGGTCTTCGATACCTTCAGGGCATTCCATGTATATTCCCGTCAGGATGTGCTCCTTTTAAAGGGGATCAAAGACCCTGATCCTATAAGGTTTCGAGAATTAAAGGGCGTAGACGCCGTGATAGAGGGGCTCAGGGCAAATACAGAGCAATTTCTCCAGGGCCTTCCCTGCAATAACGTATTACTTTACGGACCGAGAGGTACCGGAAAGTCCTCGGCAGTAAAGGCGGTATTCAATGCATACGCCGACAGGGGACTAAGGATGATCGAGATGCAGAGGGACACGCTTGTGCATATCCTCGAAGTCGCGGAGGTGATAAAAAAGAGAAGGGAGAAGTTCATTATTTACTGTGATGACCTTTCCTTCGAGGAGGACGAAAAGTCCTACCGGCAGATAAAGACCATTCTCGAAGGGGGACTCGAGAAACAGCCGGCGAACATGCTCATATACGCCACCTCAAACAGGCGCCATCTAATGCCTGAGAAGGCCGCCGATAACCTGCCGGTTTTTTCGGAGGGAGAACTTCATCCCGGTGAGACCATAGAGGAAAAACTCTCCCTCAGCGACAGGTTCGGGCTGAGGTTCGGATTCCCTCATTTCGATGCGGACACCTATCTCTCCATCATCGATAACTATGCCCACCTTAAGAAGATCGGGCTATCGCAGCAGGAATTGAGAGAAAAGGCAATGCAGTGGTCTCTTTCACACGGAAGTTATTCCGGCAGGACGGCAAGGCAGTTCGTCGACGACCTGGAGGGCAGGACAGGGCGCGGGAAGCCGTCTCGGTCAGGGAAGGCGAAGTAGGCCTGGCAATAGCAGGGTGGAAGGCGGATATTTTAATCTGAATCTCTTTAGACCGATTTTGTGGAGCAGGGCATACGATGATTGAGTTGACAGGGTACATAAAGATATTTACCGCGCTGCTTGCGATAGTAAATCCGCTTGGAGCGATTCCGATCTTTGTCAGCCTTACCGGGAGCCTGACCGAAGGGGAGCGCAGACGGATCGTACGGACCACAAGCGTGGCCTTTGCCGTAGTGTTGATTGCGGCCACATTAATCGGTGAGGCGCTATTGAACTTTTTCGGTATCAGCATCCCCTCGTTCAAGGTCGGCGGCGGCATCCTTTTAATGTTAATGGCGATCTCGATGATGCAGGCCAGATACACCCTGACCAGGCAGACCCCTGAAGAGGCCCGGGAAGCCGAAGACAAGCAAAGCATCGCCGTGGTGCCGATTGCGATCCCTCTTTTAGCAGGGCCGGGTGCAATATCTACGGTAATTATTTATGCGCACGCGTCGTATCAGCCGGTGCATATTGCCTTGATCATCTCCATCGTCCTCATGGTAGCGCTCGTGACATGGGCCGCATTGCATGTAGCCAACCCCATCAGCAAACTGTTGGGCAAAACAGGAATCAATATCGCAACACGACTGATGGGATTGCTCCTGGCCTCGATCTCCGTCGAATTCATTGCCGGCGGACTGACTCAACTGTTTCCCGGCCTTGCGAAATAAGCATCCTGTTTACGAGGCATAGCCCCGAACAACCGTAATTGACTTCCAATAGAAACATGGAGTGAGCAGTTCTTCCTCTTGAACTTGACACCTTGCAACCTGATATAATGGTGCATAGTACAATTAGAAAGTAATGCCATCGTGAGCTTGCTTTAACGGGAGGATAATGGAAAACCTGAATGTCCAGGATTTGCTGAGAATGATCGGGGCTGGAACCAGCTTATTTTATGCGGTTACCGATAACGAGCGGTACACGGAAGGAATTGTGGCGCAGGCCGCCGCGTGTGTGAAAGGGGTAGGGAGTCCCTATGTTTGGACCTGCACCGAAGGTTTCGTCCGGGAGGGATCGTCGTTCAAAGAGACGGTAGAACCTCTGCCGGCGCTCGACTTCGCCATCGCGCAACCAGGACCCGCGATTTTTCTTTTCAAGGACTTATACAGATTTTGGGGGAATAACCCGTTTATTATCAGAAAGCTGAAAGAATTTGCCGTGCGGGCCCGATCAAAGATCCTGATTGTCATTGGTGAAGAGGAGGCTGTGCCGGAACCGTTGAGAGAAGACGTCGTTATTCTCTACCAGGGACTGCCTGCCATAGCAGAGATCAAGGCGCACCTGGAGTCCCTGAAAGGACGCATTCCGCTACTGGCGCAGGCCTGTGCCGCCGATCCCGAGCTGGCGGGGGGGTTGGTAGTGGCGGCCCAGGGGCTTCATCTTGAGGACATCGAGCGCAGCATCGGCGCTTTCAATCAGTCTCAGGTCGGCAGCGGCAACGAAATCGTTCGGGTGTTCTTCGAGACCAAACAGCAGATCATCAGAAAAAGCGGCATCATGGAGTTTGTCGTCAATGATACCGCTCTGGACCATCTGGGCGGGATAGAAAACCTCAAAAAATGGCTGGAGCGTCGTGAAACGGCATTCGGCCTGGATAACATTTCTGCCGGTGCAAAGATGCCGAAAGGGGTATTGGTCATGGGGATATCCGGCTGCGGCAAATCGCTGTTTGTAAAGGCGATCGCCACTCGGTGGCGCCTTCCCCTTATCCGGCTGGATATGGCGGTTGTGTTTGGGGGGGCGTTCGGCTCCCCGGAGACCAGCCTGCGCAAGGCGTTCAGGACTTCAGAGGCGATTGCGCCCTGTGTCCTCTGGATAGATGAGATCGAGTCCGGCATTTCATCGCAGGGATTCAAGGTTGAAGGAGGCGCCGCTTCACGGGTCCTTGGGTCGTTCCTGACGTGGATGCAGGAAAAAAATGCGCCTGTTTTTGTCGCTGCTACCGCCAATGCCATCGAGATGCTTCCCGCGGAAGTGCTGCGTAAGGGACGCTTCGATGAGATATTTTATATGGGGCTTCCCGATGAAACGGCGAGGGAAGAAATATTCCGCATTCATATGAAAAAGCAGAATATCGACCCTTCCGGGACTGATATCCCGCTACTGGCGCGAATGGCCAACCGTCTTTCCGGAGCTGAAATCGAGCAGGTGGTCAAATCAGCGGCTTTCGAGGCCCTTGCCGATAAGCGTCCCATTGTCGAAAAGGATTTCTTAGCAGCTCTGAGAGGGATCGTCCCTCTTTCGGTGACCATGGCTGAACAGATAAATAACATCGAGGCCTGGGCCTTTAAGCGCGCAGTGCCGGCCTCGGGGGAATTAAGGCGTTAGCGGAAATCACAGGCTGAATCCTTGAACGGTCAGGTTCTCAAGTCATCAATAAGGTTATGCAGGAAAAAAAAGAAGGGCAGAGTTGGAAGAAACCATGCCCTTGATTGATGTTAATTTAGCTTAGTCTACTTTCTTCAAATCCATTCCACATTTACATTTGCCAGGTTTGTCGGAGACAGTATTGCACGTGCATGAGCCTCCGCAGTTACAGAAATAAATCCCTGTTCCCTTGAGGTTGATCCTCTTCACAGACTTGCCACACCCGCATTTCGTTGGGTCTTTTGCATCAAGGCTGCATTTACATCCCTCGTCACAAGTACAAACTAAAGCCTCGTTCCCCTCAATCTTCAGGACATGACCCCATTTCATCGGCTTGTCACACTTGCAATTTCCTGGATGGGTGCTTACAGAATTGCAGTTACACTCTGGACCACAATTACAGTAATAGAGAACATCTTGTCTTGGTTCATCCGCCTTTGCTGTAACCATAATTGAACTAATCAGAAAGACTGAAAAAGCAATAAAAAGCAAAATCCGAACGTTTCTCATTTTTTCTTCCTCCTTTCCATTCATTTTGACTTGCTGTTACACTTATAGCATATACATTGATTACCAGCAACAGATTTCATCCCTGCCCCCACCCATAAATCCCCTGTAAAACAAGTCCGTAACCTTCCAAGACCCTTTCTGGACCCTATGGAATGCTGACGTGCCTGTCCCGTATGAGAATTACCCCGGAGCGATTTGGGTTTTTGCCCTTTTTCGGTGGTTTATTGATATCCGATATCTTATCGACAAAAGTATTCCCCTTTTACCCTATGGAATGTTGTAAGCAAATCAAAACCTATGAGAACTTTTCTCCATCTTTTCTGAATGCCTGAATTCAGGAAGTGTGTCAATAATATGAGAAAAAAAGTTACAGACAGCACAGATTTTTCTACCCACCAAAAGAATAACGCTGTCCATTCTGGAGATTAACTCAATGTAACCCCTTAATTTCTAGAGTAATTCAACCTGCCTAGCCCTCTACGAGTTATCTTTGAGCGGAGGCTTGTTCATTGGCATATATTTTGTAGTAGATATTTCCGAGGTAAATAACGGTATGGACATGGCAAACATGAGAATGCTGGTTTCTATCCTGAAGGAGTCGCAACTGTATATGACCATGACCCATGAGGAAAAGATCGCTCTTTTGTTTAAATTGTTAAAGGAGTACCCGTTTCTCGGCAAGTCGCAAAATTAGCCCGCAGTAGCTACCCCTCTCACCAGGTATGTCACAGAATGATTTCTTGAGCAAATTGAAAATATAATCCTCAATTTCTTAGCTCCAGGGCAACAAGATAAAGTAAAATTCAATATGATTACGTTCAGGCAAGCAGATCCTTCAGACTTGCCCAAAATCCTGGCGTTACAGAAAGATAACCTGTTGAGAAATCTTGAACCCCAAGACCAACAAGATGGATTCCTTTCAATTGAGTACCCCCATGATCAGCTTGACAGCCTCAACAATCAGCTGGGGATATTTATTGCGATAGATAATGACCGCCTATCTGGATACCTCATAGCCCAGTCTATGGATTTTGCCCTTCAGTCTCCGCTTATTAACACTATGGTCAAGAGATTTCCTGATGTTCCATACCGATCCCGCCCATTATCAGAATTTAAAACCTTTATCTATGGACCTGTCTGCATTGACAGGCAATCAAGGGGACAAGGCATATTGGAAGGACTATTCAACGTCATGCTCAGGACGGTGCAGCAATATGATTTGGGTGTTGCCTTTGTGTCTGAACGGAATCCCCGATCCCTCTATGCCCATCAGGTTAAACTGGGGATGCAGGTTGTAGATGAATTTGAGTTCGATGGGCAGAAGTATTGTACCCTTGTGTTTGGGGTAGAAAGAAACGCCAACAAATGACCCTAATCCACTGCACTCAGAAACTCCTCAAGGCGGAAACCCTCCCCCTCGGACTTATTCTGGTCAGTTGGAGATAACGTTGGAAGGGCATGGAAGGATGGAGCTAAGTACAGAGAGCAGTTAAATCAGAAGAAGTCCGAATAGATTCAGATATGGCAGATTGCCACATAATAAAAAGGAGACATCAAGATGAAATATTTGATTGTTTATGCACATCCGAATCCTGCAAGTTTCAACAACGCTATTTTGGCAACAATCTCGGAGGAATTAAAGAAAAGCAATAAGAATTTTGAAGTAAGAGACCTGTATAAACTTCACTTCAACCCCAGCAGCCTCACGAAAGAAAACAAAACCCTGATTCCCTGCTCCTCCAATTCCTGTCACTTCACGCTTTCTGC
The DNA here is from genome assembly GCA_044450345.1 of Thermodesulfovibrionales bacterium. Lineage (GTDB taxonomy): Bacteria > Nitrospirota > Thermodesulfovibrionia > Thermodesulfovibrionales > UBA6898 > Sulfobium. Next base: position 31,391 of record JBIOIY010000023.1, read on the forward strand.
AAATCTAGCCCCCATTGCAAAGGCTCGCATATCGTAAATAAATCTATAACCAATTAGCTACTGTATAGCCAGCCCAAATACCGATAAAACCTCCAAGAGCGCCAAAGAACAAAGAAGACATGGAAAACGCACTATCACCCCAAATTAGAGGAATATAACTGCCAGCGAATGACCCTACAACCATACCTACCATGATAAATTTTTTTGTCACAATTATATTATACGTCCAGATAAGAAATATCAGATTAATTAAAAACGGATAAAGAATCTTGCTGACGTCTTTAACTACTATCAGGAAAAGCAACACATTAGAAGTCCATTAGAAGTATTGCGTTAAACCCTTACCAATAGGCATTCTTCAAGGCGTATTAGCCTTGTAATACATGAGTTGTCGGGCGTGGGGGGAAACGAAATCCACCAACTCTCCCTGTTGCTCGCCGGACATGGCTTTGAAGGATGCGGCAAACCTTACATTCTCGTTAAGCTGCCGAAGGTCGTCGCAACCAATGACCGCAGTGGTTATTTGTTGTGAGAGGGCATACCGGTAAAAAGGCTCAAGGGACGTGACTCCGGGCAACCTCGTTGCAAGGCCCCTGAAATAGACCTTCATGCCGATGATACCCATTCCTTTTTCTTTGGCAACCGGTATCACTTCGCCTATGAAATTCTTGTACCCGGGCTCCGCGGGATTCACCGGAATGAGTACGGTATCGAATTGAAACATCTCGATGCATCCGAGGAGAATGCCCGGGTCGTGGTGGCCTGTGACACCCAGGAACCTCACAAGGCCTTTCTCCCTTGCCTCCTGAAACGCCTCCAAAGCCCCCTCCGGACCGAATATCTCATCCACGTCCTCTTTAGTCCTCACATCGTGGACTTGCCAGAGGTCCAGATGGTCGGTCTTCATGTTCTTAAGCGTCTCGCCGAGGTGTTGAAGGGCCCCTTTTTTGTTCCTTGCGTGTGACTTGCTTGCAAGGAAGATCTCTTTTCTCCTCTCCCTGAGCGCCTTCCCGTAGTAGGACTCGCTTCCTGAATACGCCCTGGCCGATTCGAAGTAGGCAATGCCCAGGTCTATTGCCTTGTTGATCAGGTCATACGCCTCCCTCTCGTATCCGGTAGTCCTCAGTATGCCTTCACCCCCAAGGCCAAGAATGGTGACATCGGTGCCTGTTTTGCCAAGCCTTCTTTTCGGAATGCCCATAGAAAAATTATAGCAAAAAATAGAGGAGAGTACTTTCGACCCAATGCCCGGATTTATCCAGCGCTTTCACGTTTTCTTATTACATAAATCCCGTCGCGGATGGTAAGGAACAACTTCTCGGCCCGGTCGTCTCCCTTCACCAATTCGTTGAAGTCTGCCATTGCGCGACTTTCGTCGTCCTTCGGACCGAAGATCCTCCCGTACCAAAGGGCATTGTCGGCAAGTATCAATCCGCCATTTCGTAAAATCCGCATCGCTTCCCTGTAATATGCGCTGTAATTTTGTTTGTCGGCGTCGATGAAGACAAGGTCGGTCTTTGCATCCGGCAGGGTTTTAAGTATTTCAAGGGCGTCGCCCTTGCGCAGGGTGATCTTAAAGCCGCTGGGACTCCGGTCGAAAAAATCCTGAGCGAGCCTCGCGTGATCGGGATTATTCTCTATGGTAAGTATTTTGCCCCCATCAGGCAGGACCTCTGCCATGGCCAGGGCCGAGTACCCGGTGAAGGTACCGATATCGACGATCTGCTGCGCGCCGGACAGTTGAGCCGCCAGTTGCAGGAACCGGCCCTCGACCCGACCGGTGAGCATGCTGGGATAGGATGTCTTTGTCAGGGTAAAGTACTCGATCTCTTCCAAGAGTGCCGACAGCGGTGTTGTATGGTCCGATGCATACTCCTCCGCCTCCTTGGCCACCATATCCATAAAGGAGTATATGCCGCCTGCGTTGCCGCCTTGCCTGTCAGGACCTTGATGATGATTTCGGTTCATACGATGCTATACGCTACTCTTTTACCTCGAAGATAAAGGAGATCTCAACAGGCGAATTTAGCGGCAGGATATTTACGCCGACCGCCGTCCTTGTATGCAGGCCGTCCTCGCCCAGGACCTCGAACATGAAATTCGACGCGCCATTTAAGACCTTCGGCTGGTCAGTAAAATCCTGAGCGGACGAGACAAACCCCTCGATCCTGACGCAACGCTTTACCTTATCGAGACTTTCGATAGCCGACTTCAAGACCGCCAGAGCGTTTATCGCGGCCGTCTTTGCGGCTTCGGCCGCCTCCTCCAGCGTAACGGATTCCCCGACCCTTCCTGTCTTTGTGAGTTTCTCATCTTTCAAAGGAAGCATCCCGCTCAAATACACGAGGTTGCCCGTTTTCACAAATGGGACATACGCGCCCAAGGGCTTGGGGGCAGCGGGCAATTCAATACCAAGAGACTTCAGTTTTTCTTCCGGTGTCATAAAGTTTCCTCCCTGATCCTGGATAAATGCGTGCCTATCTGCTTCCTCTATAGGTTAATGTCCTATGCGATTTCCTCTTAATCTGTCACTCCCGCTTGTCGGGAGTCCTTCTGAAGAAAGATTCCGGGCAAGCCGGAATGACAAAAAATAGGACATTATTTTGCATCTTTCATTAATATTTCGAATCCGCAAAGTCTACCCAGCCGCCGGCATTGACAAGGGCCTTGTCAAATCCGGAGATCGGATAGCGAAAGGTGTCTTTCCCCTTTCCGGATTCTATCGTCAGCGAATCATTCTCAAAGTCGATACCGACTTTCGCGTCACCGCCCTTATGCCTGAACATCTTTTCTATGACATCTTCGGGCAGTTCAATCGCAAGCATGCCGCAGTTGAACATGTTCTGTCTGAATATGCGGGCAAAGCCCGATGCGATCACCACGTTGATATCGTTCACCTCAAAGACCCAGGGGGCGTGCTCGCGTGAAGAGCCGCACCCGAAGTTCGCCCTCGTCACGATGACCTTCGATGTTTCGACATCCGCTGACTGTGGATCGAACCCATCGAGTTTCAGGTCTTCGAGCATGTGGGACTTCAACGCTTCCTTCGATATCTCGGTGAGATACTTTGCCGGTATTATCTCATCCGTATTGATGTCGGCCCTGTCGAGGAAAAGGACCTTGCCTCCGAATCTCTTCACTTCGCACCCCCTTTCCCGTGTTTCCTCGGGTCTGCTATTTTGCCCTCAATCGCAGTCACAGCCGCCATCGCGGGACTCATCAGATGCACCATGCCGCCCTTCCCCATCCTGCCGTTGAAATTGCGGTTCGTAGTCGATGCGCATACCTCGCCCGGCGCGAGCACGCCGTTTGACATCCCGAGACATGCACCGCAGGTAGGGTTCGTCACGCAGAAACCCGCATCCATGAATATCTTAATAATCCCTTCCTCGTCCGCCTGCCGGAAGACCTTCGGAGTCGCCGGCGAGATTATGCCCCTTACTGTCGGTGAGACCGTTCTTCCTTCCAGATAGCCGGCGGCAACTCTCAAGTCCTCAATCCTTCCATTGGTGCATGAGCCTATGTACACCTGGTCAACCGGCGTACCTTCCATCTCGGAGACGTTCTTCACTTCGTCCGGTTTATACCCGTGGGTGACCTGCGGCTCAAGATCAGAAACGTCGATAGTAACGATCTTTACATAGTCGCAGCCTTCATCGGACCACCACTTTTTGAAATCCTCAAGCGCCGACTTCCTGTCACCGTATTCGGAGGAGATAAAGGGCCAGAGATAATCGACGGTCACCCCGTCGGGCATGCATATACCAGAGGTACCGCCCGCCTCTATAGCCATATTGCAAAGGGTCATCCTGGATTCCATCGACATCCTATCCACAACCTCGCCGCAAAACTCAATGACACAGTCCGTGGCCCCTTTTACCGTAAGTTCCCTGATAACCCTAAGGATAACGTCCTTTGCATATACGCCTTCCGGCATCTTGCCGTTTACATTTACACGGATAGTCCTGGGCTCCCTGAATGCACATACTCCCTTAAGTATGCCGACCTCGAGGTCCGTAGTGCCGACGCCGGCGGCAAATGCGCCGAAGGCCCCGTGCGTACATGTGTGGGAGTCACCCATAATTACCGTATTGCCCGGCCTGATGAAGCCGTGCTCGGGGAATATGGCATGACAGACACCGTTCCTGCCTATATCAAAGAAATCCCTGATACCCTGCCTCCTGACCCAGTCCCTCAGGATCTTCCCCTGAGTCGCTGTTTTTGTGTCCTTTGCAGGGGTAACGTGGTCGATCACGACCTTAATCTTGCCGGCATCAAAAACCCTGTCCTTGCCCCTGGCCACGAGATCGTGTATCGCGATGGGCGTGGTTATCTCGTGGCACATCACCACATCTATGCCGAGCACCTTTGTGCCCGGGAACGGCTCGTCCCTCAAGTGCGATTTAAATACCTTTTCCGCCAATGTCATTGCCATATTAACACCTCACAATAACTAATTTTAACACTAACATTTCTTCCCGTCACAACTTATTTCTTAGTACCTAGGTGTCCCGATGTCGTCATTCCCGCTTGCCGGGAATCTTTCTGCAAAGAAGGATGCCGGACCTGCTTACCGGACAAGCAGGCAAGCCTGCATGACAAGCGGAAACGACTATATGTTTAGTGTATGAGCAAACTCTGTCCGGGACCTTCTTGACTATCTTATGTATTGAGCTTATCATAATAATTATGCATTATTCAAATTCATTATTTTCATCTAATATATAACTTTTGGTATGAATTTTTACCAGCTCGTTTATTTCAGAAAAGTGGCCGAGACGAAGAGTATCAGCCGTGCGGCCGAAGAACTCTTCATCACCCAGCCGGCGGTAAGCAAACAGGTGCGTGCCCTTGAGGAGGAACTCGGGGAGAGGCTGTTCGACCGTATAGGGAAGAAGGTCTTCCTCACGAAAACCGGGCAGGTGCTTTCGGTCCATGCAGACAAGATACTGCGGTCGCTGGAAGAGGCAAAGACGGCTGTCCGTGACCTGTCCGAAGAATGTTCAGGGGAACTCGTCATCGGCACGAGCGACCATATAAGCCTGCACCGCCTTCCCGGCATTCTGAAGTCTTACATCTCTGCGTTTCCGAAGGTGGACCTGAAACTCCGCTGCCACAGGTCGGAAACGATCCTCCAGATGGTGGGTAAAAACCTCGTTGATATCGGGGTCATCACCCTGCCGAAGGTCTCAGCCAATCTCATCTCCAGGGTCATATGGAAAGACCCCATGTCCCTTGTTTTTCCCAGAGGCCATCCCCTTACCGGACTAAAAAAGGTCAGGTTGAAAAACATCACCCCTTACGGAATGATACTGCCCGAAGCTGGCACAACTACGAGGGAGACTATCGATGCCGCCTTCACAAGAAAGAAGCTCATCCCCAACGTCACGATGGAGGTGGCGTATATCGAGACGATCAAGGGTCTCGTGAAAGTAGGACTGGGCATATCGATCCTCCCGGATAAGGCGGTTGAGCAGGAACTACAGTCGGGCGCACTTGTAAAGGCAAAATTACGGGATGCGAATTTCTCGAGGGACCTCGGCGTCGTCTACCTCAAAGACAAATTCCTGTCGCGGCCAGCGGCGGAGTTCCTGAAGTTTCTGGAGAAAAAGTAGTATGTTTTGAGATGTCAACAAAAACGGCATGGACTCCTTTTCCGTTCATGCCGTTTAATCCCCGTCGTCCGGCCCCTGGCTATGCGTCATGGACCTTCGTACGCCATGATTCAAGATAATCTTTAGTGACCTTCTTAATATTATGGTCTTTCTTCGCATGTGCAGCCGCTTTTTTCAGGACCTCGTTTACAGTCTTGCCGCGGACCTGATAGTCGCAGTTTACGCCGACATCTTTGCAAGATAAGGTTTTCATCTGGACCTCCTTTCAGTTACTCCTTCATTGCAGTGAGCGGACTTTCAGTGCCAGGTGATCTTCTCGATGATCTTTTTTATCACAACTTCGTCATCGAGCAGGGCTTCCTTAAAGTCCCGTTTGTCTGTTTTCCCGATTTCAGTTCTCAACTCTCCCTCAAAGCTGTTGAGGGCGCGCTTTAATATCTCCTGTTCCTTATCATTCAGTTCGAGTACCATGGCTTTACCTCCTTTCCATGGCGAGCGCTTTTACCCAAAATAAAAGGCCGGGCTCACCGTTTTATTCCTTCGGCAGCTCGGCCATCTTATTAAAGACCCGCCGCTTTCCGTCCCCCCCTTGCAGAGGGTTTGGCTTTGTCGGGACTTCGCCTTTTCTAATAATATTATATCACCCTGCAGGTTGCCCTGCTATTTAATCTTTCTTATTAAATCGATTAAGGTATTAAATAATTATTTAAATACAGCAGGATAAACCAGCATGGCCCCTTTTTGAAGGCATCCTGCCGGTGTGGCCCCCGCATTACTTCCGCGGAGCTTCCCTGATCCCTATCTCCTTCCCCACCTTTCTCACAAGCTTTTCGTCGTGCTTCAGAATGTTCATGCAGGGCGGGCCTTCGCAGGTCACCGCGTTGACGAGTTCATCGAGGGTACGGTATTTCGTCTTCATCTGTTCTTTATCTATTACGACATTTCCGTTGAGCACGGTTGAACCGTCATGGCAGGCCTCGCACATCCTTTCCCATAAACTTATACGCGGAGATTTGTAGCTGAGACCGGCCAGCAGAGGGAAAAGCAAAATAATGATAATGCTCACGACCCTTTTAATCATGACTTCGTCCCCTTTGTAAAATCGGTTCACAATGTTCGATCTCTTCCTGAAAATATTCACGACATTTGTCCTTTGTTTCATTATATCAATTATCCTCTGCGGTGGATATAGGAAGAACAGGAGATATACGGAGCGGAAATGAAGCACAATGGGATGCCGGGCCGCGTATCGATATGTAATAGTCTGCACTTTCCGGACATTATGCGTTAGAATAGTTTTTTAGCTCAGTGAGCGGAAGGTCGGCGCCTTCCCATATCTAATTCGGCGGAACAGGAGCCGCTTTATGATTACAAGGATAATCGTATACAGCATCTTACTCTGTCTCATTATCTTGACAGCGTATGTTCGCGTAACCAAACACTCCGCCGAAAAAATATATGCCGATATTAAAGAACACAATGCCGGTCCCGTCATCTCTCTCGTTCCTTCTTCTTCCTCCCTTAATAATCATCCTTCGCCGCCTCCTGAACCTTCTGAACTTCCGGCCCTCATGGCCGACAACTATGAGCAGGTGCAGCACCCTCGGGAAAACGAGGAGCGAGCAAGGAGCGGCATCGTCAAGCTGAGGGAGGGGGACTACGCAGGAGCAGCAAAGATCTTTGCCGAGCTTTCAGAGCATGACAAAGGCGCTCTCTCGGCCGCCGGCCTCTCCTACTTCAGGCTCGGCGACTTCGAAAAGGCCCTATTCTTTCTCGAAAAAGCGGTGGTAGACAACGGCAATGACTTCGTTGCCAGAAAGTCCCTCGCCGTCATATACTATAAGACCAATAACCTCGAGAAGAGCCTTGAAAATACCGTCGCCGCCCTTTCGGTGCAAAGCGACGCCGAGCTCAAAACACTTCATGCCAAGATCACCAGAGATATGCAGGCCCAGGGAAACTACAACGAGGAAAGTTCGTCGCACTTCAAGGTCTTCTTTGACGGATATGAACACGGAAAAGTGAGCAGGGAAATCACCGGCATTCTGGAAGATGCATACAGGGCCGTGGGCAGAGAACTCGACTACTTCCCGTCAGAGATGATACAGGTGATCCTTTATACTGGAAAAAATTTCTTTGATGTAACCCAGACGCCCTCATGGACAGCGGGTTGTTACGACGGCAAGATCAGGGTCCCGATAAGAGGTGCGGACAGGCAAGGCCCTCTCCTCAAAAAGGTCCTCTTTCATGAATATACACACGCCCTCGTCCGCTCCATTACCCAGAGTTGTCCCCTTTGGATCAACGAGGGCCTTGCGGAATATTTTTCGACCAATTATCCCCGGAAGATAGGACAGGCCATACCGCTGCGCAATCTCGAACGCTCCTTTTCAGGCCTCGGCGGAAGGGATGTGGGGATCGCTTACATGGAAAGCTATTCGGCTGTCTCATACCTGATCGATAAGTACGGTCTTTACCGCACGAAGCAACTGCTCCTGTCGCTGTCAAAGGGAGCTGACATCAACCAGGCATTCAGGGACTCCTTCGGCATCACTTATGACGAATTTGTCTCGAAATGGAACTAGTGGTCAAGAAAAAGTACCATGCTCATCGGCATCATTTCTGACACCCACGACAACATGCCGCAGATCAAAAGGGCGGTCGACCTCTTCAACGAAAGAAAAGTCGGGCACGTGGTACACGCAGGCGATTTTACATCGCCATTTACGTTTCGCATACTGAAGGATCTCAGCTGCGGTTTTACCGGCATCTTCGGCAATAACGATGGAGACAAACTCCTCCTCCAAAAAATGTCCGGGGGACGGGTCTTTAGTCAGCCGCATATCTTTGAGCTGGAAGGCAGGAAGATTGTGGTCATACACGAACATCATATCGCCGATGCGCTTGCCGACAGCGGCCATTACGACGTTGTGATATACGGCCACACCCATAAGCCTGAAATCAGGAAGGTGAAAAACGCGCTGGTGATCAACCCAGGAGAGGCTGGCAGCTGGCTCTACGGAAAATCTACTGTGGCAATCGCGGACCTCACTCTGATGACAGCGGAGATAATACCCCTCTGAACTTATGCTGCAGCGGCGCGCCGCGGATTTTCAGTAGAGTAGAGGACTGGCGCGGTAGCAGAATGCCCCGTCTCCAATCCCCCCTCATCAATTCCGTGCATGCGGTTTTCCCGCACACGGCTTTCCGATTATCTTCTTCCGGCAGCATTCGCACTCTGAGTCCGAGGAGCCTTGGTCGGTACTTCATAGACACCTAAAGTCTCGAAGTAATAGCTGTTCGGATATGTCGTATATCCAAGACTGTGATAACGATGTTTCCGGCACAGGTATACTCGAATCCTATAGACCAGATAGTTTCTCAAAGCTGACAAGGCTTTCGTACAGTTGCCATAATGAAAATAACATGCCCACCCTCTTGCGACTGCATTAGCTCTCCGGATTACCTCTTCCGTCGATACAGCACTGTACCGCTCACTGGTCAACTGTTTGATTTCTGAGCGCACATGTTTGAGTGCCTTTTTCGACGGTTCGGTAAAAGGGTATGAGTATCCGGTTTTCAGCCCTTTCCTCATCTTTATGCTGAATCCTAAAAAGGTAAAGCTCTCCTGCCATGCATCCACGACACGAGTCTTTTCCTCATTTAAGGTGAGGCCGAGGTCATTAAGAACCGTCATTATCCCTTTCAGTATCCGCTCGGTATTGCCTTTGCACAATACAACAGCATCGTCGGCATACCGTACGAGTCGTGCCCCCAATTTCTCCTGCACTTTCTTGACCGCCCACAGCGTATCAAGTACGTTCAGGTAAATATTAGCAAGCAAGGGAGATATTACCCCTCCCTGCGGTGTCCCCTTATCGTTTCCCTTGTGCTCCGACTTCCCATCCTCACGCTCTTCCACAATCGGAGCCCTGAGCCACATCTTGATAAGCTTCAGTATGTGCTTATCCACAATGCGCTTGGCTACCAGTTGCATCAGCTTGCCATGAGGAATCGTGTCGAAGTACTTTGAGATATCGGCATCGATAACATCCGTTTTGCCTTCACGAAGGTGCTTCTTTACATCGTCCACCGCCTGATGGGCGCTCCGTTTCGGTCTGAATCCGTAAGAGTTGTCCTGAAAGTCGGCTTCGAATATGGGCTCTATCACTATCTTTACAGCCATCTGTACTACCCTGTCCTTGATTACCGGGATTCCCAGCGGCCTCTTGCCTCCACTTGCCTTTGGGATATACACCCGCCGAACAGGTTGAGGCTTGTAGCATTTCCGCTTAAGTTCCCCTGCAATCTCTTCAAGATACTTCTCGACTCCTCCTTCCTTCTCCTCTACGCTTTCAAAAGTCTCGCCATCAACTCCAGGCGCTCCTTTGTTCGCTTTGACAAGGCGATAGGCATGGTTCAGGATGTCCTGCCTGTATACCTTGTCATAGAGGAGATAGAAACGATACTCTTTCTCCTGCTTGGCTTTCCGGTATAGTTTCCTCTGAAGTTCCCGAATCTTTTCTGGAGTTTTCAGCACTATGTGCAATCTCCTTTCCTTTGCTTCTTCGAAAACATGATAAAAGTATTGCCCCTTCCCTCTCCCAAGGTTATGTTGTCCTTGGAATACAATCGGTACACTATGGGCAAATCCGACTCCCTTACCGACCAAGTGAAATTTCGTTTCCTTATATCCACCGGTTGCTGTCCTGTACAGCATCGGTAAGGGTCTCCCGTGTTCATCGTCGTATGGCTTCCCCTGCGTGTCACCCCTGTTACCCCGGGAGCCCATCTATCGGTTACGGTAGTTATTGTCAAGATAGATGCTGCGGTCTTCCCCCTTGTCGGACGGGGTCGACAACTCC
>JBIOIY010000024.1:0-40647 GCA_044450345.1 Thermodesulfovibrionales bacterium
ACAGACCAGCAAGAAGATCATAAAGAAGATCAAGCGCTTTTCAGGGGTGAGCGACATTATCGAGAAGCAGACCCTGGCATTGGAAGACGTCAGCGGCAGGCCGCTTGTGGCAGGCAACAAGGTCACCCTCCTGATAGACGGACCTGCGACATACGCCGCAATGCTGAAGGCTGTCAGAGAGGCAAAAAACAATATCAACATCGAGACCTTCATTTTCGAAGACGACGAAGTCGGAAGGCTCTTCGCTGAGGAGTTTCTGAAAAAGCAGGCCGAAGGCGTTCAGGTCAATATCATCTATGACAGCATGGGTTCGAAAAATACGCCGCAGGCCTTCTTTCAAAAACTGCGCGACAGTGGGATCAATGTCCTCGAATTCAACCCTGTCAATCCCTTGTTGACCCTTGTCGGGGAGTCGCATTTGGCCCACCGGGACCACCGTAAAATCCTCGTTGTGGACGGCTCGATCGCCTTTACCGGCGGCGTCAACATAAGTCATGTTTACACCAGCCTATCCGGGATAGCTGGTGAACATAAGAAAGAGGAGATGAAAGAGAGAGAGATCGAGGAACCCTGGCGAGATACGCATGTGCAGATCGAAGGACCTGCCGCCGCTGAATTTCAGAAGCTTTTTCTGGATACCTGGAAGGACCGGAAGGGACCTGAACTTCAGGAGAAAGACTATTTACGGCAGCTGAAACCAAAAGGAAGCGACTTAGTGCAGGTGATCGGCAGCGTCCCCGGAGAGCTGAACAGGGTCACCTTCATTATGTATGTCGCAGCGTTTCTGAATGCGCAGCGCTCTGTCCATCTCACCACGCCATACTTCGTGCCCGACAGACAGGCGATGAGCGCTCTTATCGACGCTGCCAAACGCGGGGTCGATGTGAAGATCATCCTGCCTGAGATGAGTGATTCGGGTCTAACCCTCTATGCCGGCCATTATCAATACTCAAACCTTCTGAAGTCAGGCGTAAAGCTTTATGAACGACAGCATGCGATGATACATGCCAAGACCTCGGTGGTCGACGGGGTATGGTCCACGGTCGGATCCACGAACATGGACCTGTGGAGTTTTCTCCATAACGACGAGGTGAATGCGATCATCATCGGCGGCGATTTTGCCGCTGAGATGGAAGCCTTGTTCGAACACGACCTGGAACAGTCAAAGGAAGTAGTCCCCGATGAATGGAGAAGGCGGCCTCTTTTACCCCGCATCAAGGAGTGGTTCGCTCACCTCTTCAGACGCTATCTGTAGCGCCCGCTGCCTTTTCGACAGTCAATGTTCAAGCCCGAGAGAGGCGGGTCTTGCCGCGTTGTGAGGTTGTCTCGGGTTGTATATTTTAGTTACTTGGGGTTAATATATTTTGTCATGATAGAGAAAAGAGTTGTCATTTTTCTCATTGCCTTTGCAATCGTCGTTCAGAACACCTGTCCTTATGGATGGGCGGCGAAAACGGCCTTTGTATCTCCTTATACATCTCACTGCCCTCACTGCCCAAAGAAGGAAGACCACAAGCCGGCGAAGTCAGATTCGCGGAATGATGTCAAAAAAGATTTATCAAGTATCAATCACCTTTTTATGATCCATATCGGCAAACTCGATACTGCATTCCAACTTCTTTCCCCGACAGAGCATGCTCCATCTATTAAGTCCGACGATTTTATGGATGTGTATTTAGAGCCGCTCTTAAGACCCCCCTGTCGTCTTTCCTAATTACTAGAAGTACGAATAAGCCATCGAAACTGACGCAGACAACGTAGGGATGAGTGCCGATATAAGCGCGTTCACCTCAAACGATGCTTCAGTTCCGTGGAGACCGTTTTGCATTTATGATTTTTACTGGAGGCTTATATGAACAAGACTAAGATGATTTTCAATACCGCGATTGTGCTTTATTTTATCATCGGGCTCGAAGTGCTGATAATGATAAGCCCGTTTGCGGGGTTCTTTTATTCGGTCTTCAACCCCGTACTGCTCAAACTATCTTCTCATTCCTCTACGAGGTGGCTCAGTGCCTTTTACCTGCCCCATATGGTCCTGCCCCAGGACGGCTTCTTACAGTTTGTGCGGGTTATGGGGTCAGTCTTTTTCGTCATGGGCATCGCGATCTTTCTCATCTGCGCCATCCAGATATACACCGCAAAGCTCAGGCGAAAAGGAGCCGTGCTTGCAGGCCTGTATGCAGTGATACGCCACCCTCAATACCTTGGGCTCGGGATTGCGGGACTCGGGCTATCGATCCTCTGGCCGAGGTTTCTGACCGCCGTGTTGTGGCTCGTCATGATGGGAGTTTATTATCTTCTCGCTAAGGACGAGGAGCGGCGGATGCTGAATGCCCATGCAGAAACATATAGTAAGTATATGAAGAAGACTGGTATGTTCCTGCCGCGAGGGATCGGAAAATCGTTAACTCCCCTATCGCTTAGCGGAAAGCTCGTGCTTGCGCTCGGATTTGCCGGATTCGTGATGAGTGGGACGTTTCTGCTGCGGTCTTATACGGTCTCGCATCTCACTCTCTGGACAAAAGCAAAAAACGTCGTCGCCCTTTCAATCCTGCCCGAGGACGGCTTCAAGATGGAGCACCGCATGGAGAGCATCCTCGATCTCAAGGAAGTGAAAGAACGAATGCAGGACAATAAGAAGTACCTGGTCTACTTCCTGCCACGCGACTACATAATGCAAGGCATGATTGCGGATACGGGTGGAGACTGGAAACTTTACAAGCGGCACCATACCGCGGCCATGATAACGGACTGGGTGTTTCACCCTTTCCGACATCTGCGCGAGGGACATCACGCCATGCACAGCGGTATGCATATGCCGGATGGCAACAATGCGGGAATAGAGGGCGGGGTAATCCGGCGGCTCATCTTCCTTTCTATAGAGGATATTGAGATAAGGACCCCTGCGGACCTCTTTGCGATCAATGCCCTGCGCATGCCGCAGTTCATGGTGGACGTGGATGTGCACACCATGCAACTGCTTGATGTGAAGGACCTTGCGCATGGGAGCGGGTGGGGTACCGTACCGACCCCGGTATTTTGAAGCGATGATGATAAGAAAGGAGGATTAAATGAAAAAAGCGATTTTGTTATTGGGCGTCTTGTTCTTGATAATCTCCGGACATGCCTTCGCAGGAGAAAAGAGCGTTGAAACAGAAAGGTATGCCTTCGTCACAAACGAAGGGGATAATAACCTCCTGGTCGTCGATCTTAAATCCGAAAAAACCGTCAAGGTCATCCCAACCGGAAAGACGCCCCATGCCCTCGTCTTCACTGCGGACGGGAAAGGTTATGTAAGCAACAGGGGTTCCAAAGAGCTGACTGTCATCGACGGTAATAAATTCGAAGTCATAAAGACCGTGCCTCTCCCGGCAACTTCTTTTCAACTGGCCCTGTCCCCTGACGGAAAGACCCTTTCCGTAGCCTATAAAGACGCCCTTAGGATCTCCTTTATCGACACGGCGACCGATGAGATCATAAAGACCATTCCCATAGGAAAAGAACCGGAAGGGGTCTTTAAAGGCGCGATGATGAGGCATCCGTACTGGTCTAAAGACGGCGGCTTTGTGTACGCGTCTGATGACGTCAACAACACTATTGTGAAAATCGATGCAAAAACCGGGGAGATCAAAACGACCATCGCGTTGCCGGGTCCGAACCACTACCTTCATTCTTCCAGGGACGGCAAGCTGCTTTACGCCGTGAACGAGGCGGAGAGAGGAGGAAGGACTTCTGTAACCGTGATAGACAGCGGAACCGACAAGGTGGTGAAGGACATTCCGGTCCCTCTTGGATCCGGCGAGCAAGGTATTCTGCATCATGGCGAATTCACAAAGGACGGGAAGTATTTCTTTGTCTGCAATGAGGGCGGCAGGACGGTGGCGATCATAGACACCGCCAAACTTGAGGTCGCAAAAACGATCAAGGCCGGCCCGGGGGCAGGGCATCCCGCTATGACGAAGGACGGAAAGTATATATTCGTCATTCAGCATAAGGACAACACGGTCGCTGTTATCGACGTGAAGAAACAGGAGGTCGTGAAGAATATTTCCGTAGGAGACGGCAAAAAGCAGGCCCACGCCTCCTATTTCACGCCTGACGGCGCCTTTTTCTATATGGTCAACGCCGAAGACGGCACAATAAATAAAATCGACACGGCTAAAATGGAAGTGGTATCAAAGATCCCTGTGGGCAAGTCTTCGATGTTTTTCGGCATTAAGGAAGGGAAAGGGTTCCCGGCTACCGAGTGAGAAGACTGATATCGGAGGTAGTGCTAATCGCCTTAGGAGTCTGTCGTTTGCAGCGGACCTTTTTCCATGGTAGGATTCGATAAAGAGGGACGGACAAAGGCGTGAAACCGGGGTGAGAAGCAGAAGTCCGATTTCTCCAGGCGAAAAACCGGAGAACGGGGGAAAAAAGAGGTAGACGCATACGGCTGGCGAAAAGGGAGGAGTATGAGCGAACTGGAGAGAGGGCCGCAGATCCCGGACAGGAGGGAAAACAAGGATCTTGTCGGAGAGGCATGGTATGCAGGTATAAATTCTCCTTTGGAGGACGATTCAAGGGCTACATGCACGCTTCTCATGTCATATCTGGGTGTGGGGCCGAGATCAAAAGGCGTTGAATATATTCTCTCCGCCCTCGAAGGACCGGGAGACAACCATAAGAAGGCGAGATGTCTCGGTGAAGTGATGGAATATCTGGCGAACGACCCGTCCGACTACTATCACCGGCTTCGGCCGAAGGACATCGACTATACAAGCGAGCACGGCTTTGACCATCGTGCCGACGACTTTTATAAGGCCCTTGACATCGACCCGAAAGGGCAGATGGAAGTCATGGGCATCGTGCTCGAGATCAGCAATGGGATACTGAAATCCATCGTAGGCAACGGCCGGTTAACGGCGTCAAATAGCAGTCGCGTGTTCGAGGACGTACTCGACATGCATTCACAAACCGACCGGAAAGTTATTGCTGCCGCGATTTATAATTTCTTTACAGCCCCGCTGCCGAGGCCGAAGACGTTCGGGCCTCCGGTCAAATTGCCGCCGTCTTCCTTTTAGCGTCGTGCGGTCCGGGCGCCTTTCCAGGTCTTTATCGTTTGTTCCCTTTCACTTCCTGCAGCCCCCTACCCAAGTAGGATTGACTATTTATTCCAAAGGCATCAAATTATAGGAGAAAGGTATAAGACAATACCCTGGAAAGGAACAAAATGCATCATATCGAAGGACCAGAGCGGGACGCACAGAGACGGAAGGCCATTGAAGAGTTCCGCATCCAAAAAGTAGGGCTCCTTCTGCATATAATCGAAGAGTTGGACAACATGGAACTG
This sequence comes from Thermodesulfovibrionales bacterium, assembly GCA_044450345.1. Taxonomy (GTDB): domain Bacteria; phylum Nitrospirota; class Thermodesulfovibrionia; order Thermodesulfovibrionales; family UBA6898; genus Sulfobium. The sequence goes on from JBIOIY010000024.1 coordinate 5,336, forward strand.
GATGTCATGGAGATGGAAGCTGTACTTCGTTCCTGCGGCCTGGATTACAAATGTGCGATGAAGATCGGCGCAGCCCTGAGGGATGAGGAGGAGGACGGCGGCAAATAAACCGGAAGCGGTAATGCAAGGGAACTACGGTCCCTTTATTTTCCTCGATCGTCATTGTACACTAGTACACCAGTTGAGAAGCACGTCGCGCTTCTCACGCGTAATGGATATGTGAAATCGAGGAGGAATGGATGAAGTATCAGGTCGGCAGGCCCGGGAGGGTTGTGATAGTAAGGTTTGAAGATAGAGATGACGTTATCGGGAGCCTCGTGGGACTCGCAAAAAGAGAAAATATCAGGGCGGCGGTCTTCCATCTTGTCGGCGGCATGCGGCAGGGAAGCATCGTGGTGGGTCCGGAAAAAGATGAATTCCCTCCCATCCCGGTCTGGAAGAGCTTAGACGAGAGCCATGAAGTCGTCGGCACCGGTACGATCTTCTGGCTGGAAGAGACCCCGAAGGTACATTTTCACGGCGCCTTCGGCAAAAAAGATATGGTAAAGGTGGGATGTCTCAGGGAGAATTCCGAGACCTTCCTCGTGCTCGAGGCCGTCGTCGTCGAGGTAGAAGGCGTCACCGCCAGGAGAGAACTCGATCCGGTCTCCGGGATGGTGTTGCTGAAACTGGACTAATAGTAAATAGTAAATTGTAAGCGGTGAGTAGTAACCTGGGGGCCCCCGCTTTTATCTTTTCACCGTTCACTTCTTACTACTTACCAATTTCTTCTCCCATTCCCACGCGGTCTTAATGATGAACTCGAGATCGTTATGGGCCGGACTCCAGCCGAGTTCTCTCTTTATTAAAGAGGAATCCGCCACCAAAGACGGGGGGTCTCCTTCTCTTCTGCCGGTCTCCACAACCTTGAAATCAACGCCCGCAACCTTCTTCACCTCACTCACAACCTCTTTCACCGAATAGCCGCAACCGTATCCGCAATTGTAGACCTTACTGCCGCCGCCCGAGGTCAGATGGTCAAGTGCAAGAGAATGGGCGCCGATAAGGTCGTCAACGTGGATATAGTCCCGGATGCAGGTCCCGTCAGGGGTGTGATAGTCAGTGCCGAAAATATCAAGGTGGTCCCTCGCACCCAGGGCGGTCTTGAGAGAGAGTGTGATCAGATGGGTCGGGTCTTTGTATCTTTGACCTATCCGGCCCAAAGGGTCTGCCCCTGCTACATTAAAATATCTAAGAGAAACATATCTGAGACGGGAAACCTTGCTTATGTCTTTTATAGCCTGCTCAACCATCGCCTTCGAACTGCCGTATGGGTTTATGGGACACATAGGGACCTCTTCCCCGACCGGGTCTTCAGAGGGTATGCCGTAGACAGCGGCTGTAGAGGAGAATATGAATTTGTCTATACCATGGACCACGCAGACATCTAGCAGGTTCAGGGTATTGGCAAAATTGTTCCTGTAATACTTCAAAGGGTCAAGAACAGATTCCTGGACCACGATCGAAGCTGCGAAATGGGCCACCGCATCGAACGCCTCCGCCCTGAAGAGTGCATTGAGTGCCGCAGCATCCGAAGTATCGCCGACGACCAGCCTCCCATGCAGCACAGAATCCCTGTGGCCGGTCGAGAGATTGTCGTAGACGACCACATCATGCCCCTTTTCACCGAGGGTCCTCACCATATGGCTGCCTATATATCCTGCCCCGCCGGTTACGAGTATCTTCATCTTATGTTTCACCTTTCACTTTGCAGCATTATTTCAGCCGGCGCATCACCGAGTCCAATTTTTCCTCAACGGTCGCCCGTATCCTCTCCAGCGACGTCTCGTTCGAGGCCTCGAACCTCATCACAAGGGCAGGTTGGGTATTGGACGCCCTTATAAGCGCCCATCCGTCACTGAAATGGATCCTCGCTCCGTCGATGGTGTTCACATCATATTTTGAAAAGGCATCCCTCATCATCTCCGTCACCCTGAACTTCAGGTCGTCCGGGCAATCAAATCGTATCTCGGGCGTTGAAAAAACACGAGGCAGTCCGGCCAATAATCTTTTCATCCGATACGGCTCGCCTGTTTTTTTGAGGATCTCCAGCAGCCTGAGTGTCGCGTAGATCGCATCGTCGTAGCCGAAATACCGGTCGGCAAAAAAAATATGGCCGCTCATCTCCCCCGCTGCAAGGGCCTTCTCCTCTTTCATCTTCTTCTTGATGAGGGAATGACCGGTCTTCCACATGATCGCTTTGCCTCCGTGACGTATGATATCGTCATACATGATCTGGGAACACTTCACCTCTCCTATAATAGCGGCGCCGGGCGACTTCTCCAGGATGTCCCTGGCAAATACTATCATGAGCCGGTCTCCCCATATGATCTCACCGTCGGAGTCGACCACCCCTATCCTGTCGGAATCGCCGTCGTAGGCCACGCCCAGGTCCGCCGACTCGGACCTGACCTTTTCTCTTAGGGGCTGAAGGTTCTCCGGCACGACAGGGTCCGGATGATGGTTTGGGAAATTGCCGTCGGGCTCGCAGAACAACCTTATGACCTTCGCGCCGAGTTCTTCCAGTATGCGGGGGGCGACGAGTCCGGCGGTACCGTTTCCTGCATCAAGCACAACCTTAATGCCCGAGAGGTCGGGGAAATCTTTTTTAAGATAATCCACATAATCGCCGAGTATCTCCTTTTTCTCGACAGTGCCGTTCCCCTCTGCAAATTCTTCCGCCTCGGCGATCTCCCTGAGATGCTGTATCCCTTCTCCGAAAATAGTCTCTTTCCCGATGCTCAGTTTGAAGCCGTTATATTCCGGCGGGTTGTGGCTCCCTGTTACCATCACACCTCCGTCGACATCAAGCCTGTGGAGAGAAAAATACTGGACCGGTGTCGGACACTCGCCGATATCTATAACTCCGGAACCGGTCGAGACAATACCTCTTATGAGTTCTTTTGCGATGGCCCCTGAACTCAGTCTCACGTCCCTGCCCACAGAAAGGCTGACACTTTTTTTCCCCGAAGCCCTCACGGCGAGGGTACCAAAGGCCCTGCCGATGAGATACACCGATTCGGGCGTCAGGTCCTTTGACCAGACACCTCTGATGTCGTATTGTCTGAATATCTTCTTCTCTACCATCTTCTCAGCGCTTGCGCCGCTCCTCTCAGGCCCCGGGATTTTACCATAATGCGGGACCGTTTACCAACCGGAGGGATCATCCCCGGCACAGGCCTCTCCCCTCAGATTAAACTCGACAGTTCCTCTGAGATCGCCCTGACCAGTTCAGTCGTGCAAAGGAATTCGTCCCCCATTTCCTTGCTTAGATACACATTACCAATGGAGCCGTTACCGCGCCTGATGGGAAACGAAAGGATGAGCGGGTTCCGCGAACCTGCGGCCATGTCCGAATTATAGACGAAAGATGGGGCATCCTTGTCCACGGGGTAAAGATAAATTTCTACAGCGCTGAAATTGTATTCCTTCATCAGCAGGGTCAGCTGAGGCTTCAACTCCTCCAGCGACGAGCTTTTCTTCGCACTCTGCCTGAACCTCTTTATTACGTAGCCGAAGTATTTTCTTTTCCGGCCGATGTCGTAGTTCCTGGCAATGTCCCTGAAGAAGGGCAGAAACTCAATATACCCTAAGGCGCGGAGACCAATGACCCCCAGCACCGCAAGCAGGATCAAGCCGAGGAAGTCAATGTTGAGTTGTCGCCTGATCAGCAACAGCACCGCCATCATAACGCTGATATTGAAAAAGTAGAGAAGGAAAAGGACCTTCCTCTTGGACAGCCCCTTTTCAAGAAGCTTGTGGTGGATGTGTTCCTTATCGGCGTTGCCGAGGGGGATGCCGCGGTAATACCGCCTTATGACGGCATAGAGCATGTCCATGAGAGGGAGACTGAAGGCGACGATAGGGATCATGATCGTAGCGATAGCGGTCGCCTTACGTGAAGAAAGTATCGAGAGGGCCCCCAGGAAAAATCCGAGGAAGAGGCTCCCTGAGTCTCCCATAAAGATCGATGCCGGCGGAAAATTATAGACGAGAAAACCGGCGAGACTGCCCGCCATGATGATGAAGGCCAGCTGCATATGCGTGTCGGAGGCGCCGAGGGAGAAAAGCGTAAGAGATATCAGTATCCCGGTCCCCGCGGCGAGGCCGTCCATGCCGTCTATGAGGTTTATCGCATTTGTCACAACAACGACCCATAGCACCGTAACCGGGAAGCTCATCCATCCCAGGGCGATCGGTGCGCCGAAGGGATTGCTTATGACGGTGATGCGTACCCCCCAGAAGAAGATGACCGATGCAGCCAGCACTTCAGCGAAAAGTTTGTTCCTTATTGTCGCACCTTTCAGGTCGTCGTAAAGCCCCATGCAAAATACCATCGCAGAGGCGACGAGGATGCCTGTCAGTCTGTTATGAAAACTGTCCCATTCCCCCCTCGTCAGGGAGAAAACGGCGGGCATCATGAAGGCGACAAATATGCCTGCGCCGCCGAGCCTTGGGATCTTGCCGGAATGCACCCTCCTGCCTGAACCGGTGTCAATCGCGCCGAGTTTGAACGAGAGGATACGCATCAACGGCGTGAGCCCGAGGATCAGGACAAAGGCCGCGGCAAAATAGGAGATGAAATAGTAGATCAGTCGTACGGTCATAACGCCTTATCCGGACGTAAAAAAGTTTTCATGATAATTTCCGGCGTCTTCTCGCAACAAGAAAGAAGGGGTTTAATATATAGTAGACGACAGCCTTTCCTGAGCTGACCGGCAAGTGATACCGCGAAACGATCTCACCCATCGAAGGGAAAAATCTCCGGAGGAGCACCCGAAAAGAACCGGCCAGGTCATCCCGTAAAAAAGCAAACATCATTTTATGGACGGGATCAGGGTCGGTCCCTGAAAGCAGCATCTTTAGCGCCGACCTGTAAAGAAACCTTGCCCTGAGACCTTTTATTCGTGCATACGCCCCGGGGACCGGCGCGCCGAGGAGTTCAGCCGACATCGCCAACACCGTTCTCAGGACATTTTCGAACTTGAACCTTCCGGCATCGGAGAACATCCTTTCCCAATCAATTTCATCGCGATAATATTTTATCAACTCTGCCGCCATTCCCAGGAAACGCAGATTGCAGAAGCCCTTTGAAAAGAGTCTGAACGAATTATAGAGTATGTTCTTTTCAGGTGATAAAAAAAGATATGACTTCCCCTCCATGCTCGCGGCCCTGGATTCTTCCCACCAGAATTCCGGAGGGGCCGTAAAGTACCTGAAGAAGAGGTTCCAGTGGGGCTCTATGACATACCCGTCCTTCGAAAGGCTGATATGGTACAGCTCCCGGATAAAGAAGTCGCGGTAGTCATCAAACCCCTTATCCAGCAGGACGTATCCGTCAGATTCGAGAAAATCCTTCATTCGTTGAATATCCCTGACCTTGACGAGAATGTCTATGTCGCCTGAAGGATAAAGTCCAATGTCGCCGAAGATCGCTTCCGCTGTCATCGGTCCTTTCAGGGAGATGACGTCAATACCCCTGCCGTTCAGTCCTTCAATGATCCTGTCGTGCTCGGAAATAGTAAGGATGTTACAGCGTAGGCTGCAGTAATATGCATTTTTGAACTTCCCCAGGAGATCTCCCGGGACGTTCTTCAGTTTCCCGAGGTTTTTATAGACGAGGTTAAAGGTGCCCTGCTTCCCGGAATCGGACAACAGAGAAGCCCAGTCTACCCCCTCTTCGATAACCGCCTGCGCCCTGGAAAGCACCTTCTCATTCGGGGAAATGCGGGATAATAACAGGAGGAGTTCGGTTTCTCTGCTCAGTTCGGTATTTATCTTATACCCCTTCTTACAAAAAACTGCGGTATTTTTGAAAGGTTCTTAAACGGGATGGTATAGAATTTTTCCCGCAAATGGTTGACCCTCCAGGCCTTGTAATCTTCAGTGGTCTTGATGACCATATTTTTCACGCTCCGGTTGGACGCACCGCCGGTCCTCATCTTTATCAGCACCTCGGGGATATACCAGGTCGAAATCTTCTCCTTTTCCAGAAACCGGAGCATCAACTCATAGTCCGATGCTATCCTGAAATCAGTATTAAAAGAACCGTACCTTTCATAAATCTCTTTTCTTACGAAAAAAGTCGGGTGAGGAGGCATCCAGCCCCTGCCAAACATCCCTTTCTCATAAGGGCGGGACTTCCAGTACCTGATAATTCTTTCAGGATTATTCTTATCGACGTACAACAGGTCTCCGTAACAGCTGTCCGCATTGCTTCGGCTCATGGCTGCCGCGACTTTTCCGATGACGGATGCATCGGCATAGATGTCGTCGGCGTGAAGAAACCCGATCACGTCACCGGTCGCCAGCCGGATGCCCTTGTTGAGCGCGTCGTAGATGCCGTTGTCGGATTCGCTGGTCCATCTCGAAATCCGGCCTTCATATTTTTTGATAATTTCCACCGTGCCATCCGTAGAGCCCCCATCGACTATGATATGCTCTTTGTTGTCATACGTCTGGCCCAGAACCGACTGAATAGAGTCCTCGATAAACTCTCTGCTATTAAGAACTGCGGTGATTATGGAGATTTTCATAAGATCGGTAATGGGTGAGGAGATTATGTCTGCTCATTACGGGTCATCCATCGCCAGGCTGTTGCAACAATCTCATCGAGGGAAGAGACTTCAGGAGACCATCCTAATACGGACTTGGCCTTCTCAGCACTCCCCACGAGACGCGGAGGGTCGCCCTCTCTTCGGGAGGCAATTCTGTATCGGATATCCACTCCCGTCACTCTCCTGCAGGAATCTATCACTTCCCCGACAGAAAACCCCTTTCCATTGCCCAGGTTGTAAGCTTCTGCCTTCGCAACATGCCCATCGGAGAGCCTTTCTGCCGCCAGGAGGTGCGCAGTACAGAGATCACTGACGTGGATGTAATCGCGGATACAGGTGCCGTCGGGCGTGTCATAATCGTTACCAAAAACATATAGGGACGTATCCGCAGAAATCCCCCCCGCTCGCACCCTTAAGGCTTCAGCGAGGACCAGCGGTATCAGGTGAGTTTCCGGATCATGCCTTTCGCCAAGCGCCCCATCCGGATCGCAGCCCGCAGCATTAAAATAGCGCAGAGATACGCTTTTCAGGTTATACGCAACTGCGTAATCAGCCAGCATCTGCTCGACGATAAGCTTCGTCCGCCCGTAAGGATTGATCGGCCTTTGCGGATGGTCCTCTGTGATTGGTGCGCTCTCGGGCACGCCGTATGTTGCGCAGCTCGACGAAAACAAAAATGTATCGTGCCCGGAATTGCGCATAGCCTCAAGCAGATTAAGCGTACCGACGACATTATTCTGATAATACTTCTGTGGGTCCTGCACGGACTCTCCCACATAGCAAAAAGCGGCAAAGTGCATTACTACATCGAATTTGTTATGGGCGAACAATGCCTTCAAATCGTCCTTGTTCATCAAATCGCCCTTCACGAATGTCCCCGATAACACCACGTCACGATGACCGAGAGATAGGTTGTCGAAGACCGTGACCTCACACCCCGATTCAGCGAGGAGTTTGACCATGTGCGAGCCGATATAGCCCGCACCTCCTACAACTAACGCGGATATATTCATCTTCTCAGTGCAAACTCCTTCTTCTGATCTCTTTTACCTTGAGTGTGATCATGTACTCATAAACCGACAATAAGCCGCTGTACACAAATCCCTGATACCCATCAAGGAAGCCGAGCCGCAGAAAATACATATACAAAAATCGAAACACAGGTCTTAACGGTAGTCGATAGGAGAGCTCCTTTAAAGCCTTCCGTTTCCGGAAAGGTTCGGAAGAAAGCAGTCCAGGCCAATCGATGCGGCCTTCTTCAAGATGGCGGACCATCTCCTCCGCCTCCAGCGAAGAGTAGCGATTATGCCTTTCGAACCAGTCTTCAAATCCCTTCGAAAACGAATAATGCAGATAGGGGCTCCTCAGGACACCGATCCGCGACTGATCGATATCCTCTTTCTGCCCGTGGCCTACCTGCTTAAACCTGAAATTCGGAATCCTTGTCAACCTTACCTGATAATTGGGATACATGCCGGAATACCTGAGCCACTTCTCGAAGAGTATCATCTTCGAAGGCATGCGATACGCGTCCAAGTTCTGGTCCGGCTCAATAGCGGCGATTTCCGAGCGCAGCTCCCCGGTTACGATCTCATCAGCGTCAAGATGGAGGACCCACTTATGTTTAAAAGACACATTCTCCAAAGCAAAGTTCCGCTGGTCTGCAAAACTGTCGAATTTGCGCTGGTAGATTCTCGCCCCAAATGATTCCGCAATTTCAGTCGTCTTATCCTCACTGAACGAATCCAGCACAACGACATCGTCGCACCACGAAACGGCATCAAGACATGCCGGTAGGTTGCTCTCTTCATTAAGGGTCAGAATAAGAACAGATGTAAGCAGGCTATGCCTCAGTCCGCGATGGAGATTGTGTCCGAAAAGATCTCTTACGGATCACCCTGGCGGGGTTGCCTGCCACAACAGACCACGGGTCAACGTCCTTCACAACCACGGCCCGCGCACCTGCGACTGCGCCCTCCCCCATACTCACCCCTGGGCCGACATATGCGTCAGTGCAGACCCATGCCTGATCCCCAATAGAGACCGGCGGCTTAAGCAGCGGCATTGCAGGATCGGTATAGTCATGCGTCCCGGCGCAAATATGCGCCTTATGGGAAACAGTAGAATATTTCCCTATGGTTACCTTGCCGAGATTATAAATTAATGCATACTCTCCTATTGAGGACCAGTCACCGATTTCCAGGTTCCACGGCATATAAATAATGGCTGAATTATAGATGTGGACCCGCCGCCCCACTTTTGCGCCGAACAACCGTAGCAAAAACCTTCTCCAGCCGAATAAAGGACGGGGGCTGCACCGGAAAAAAGGCGAACAGAGTGACCACAAGACCCTCATCGTTATCTCTTTGGCAGAATATTTTTGCGCTCTCCTGTTTGCCGCGATGTCCAGTTTATCGGGTTGCATGGATAAGTTTTCTTCCTATGCTCAGGCAGCGCCTTGTAGACCGGAAGTTCCGCTGGAAACAATTTCAAACATGCGTAGCAGCGGCCGGGAGCAAATGTCCCAGTGATATCTTTCAGCATTCTGTCGGGCCGCTTCAGATAATTCCTGCCATGCGGCGTCATCAGTAAGCAGTTTTGCGATGGCTTTTGCCGTCCCTTCAATATCGTCCGGCTCCGGATAAACGCCGCCTCGTCCACACACCTCGGGTATTGCGCAGCAGTTGGAACTGACTACCGGCGTCCCGAATGCCTGGGCTTCGACGGCCGGGATGCCAAAGGATTCTGATCTGCTCATAAGGCAGAATACTTTTGACTGTGCATAATACTTGTTGAGATCGTCACGTGACGCATAGCCTTTGATTTCAACGATATTATCCATCTTAAGCTCAGGAATAAGTTTCCGAATTTTTTGTTCATATGAATGATCGGACCAGGGACCTACAAGGATCAATTCGGCCGGGATTTTATAAATACGTCTGACAAACTCAACCGACCTGATCAGCATGTCTATCCCTTTATGGGAAGCCATAACCGACACGCAGATGATTTGAAACGGCTTTTTGGAGTCCTTGACCGTTGAGAATTCCCCTGCCCTGAACGTGTCTTCGTCTAAGCCGGTGTAGACTATTTCCGAGGCCCGTTCGGTGATCCCTGCATTATTGCGGTACATCTGACGCATATAGTCGGACAGAAACAACATCATGACAGCTTTCTTCATTGCTTTTTTGTATCCCCACCGCTGCAACATCGATTTGCGATGACCGAATATGCCTTGGTCTATTCCTTTTATAAAAGGCACCGGATTCATGGCATACGATATTTGAGGAAATTCGAGCATCGGAGTTATGGTCCCCGAGGCTGTAAGGACAAAATCAACTCTTAATTTTCTGGCGATAGCTGCAAGATTGGTCTGTTCCCACCACAATCTTCCTGCCCACTGAGCTGTAATTTCCGGACATTCCCGCCAGGAGACATTTTTGCAGGCGTCGCGACATATGTCCCTGTTCATACCGTGAAATAAGACGACATATTCATGACGGCCCTGCGTCCATTCGGAAAGTTTTGCCAGATGTCCGAGAAGGACATGCCTGCCGCTGAGGTTTGTGGCTGAAAGGGCATTGACAAGCACTCGCATCGTAAACTCTTACCCCAGCCGTCTCATTTCGTCTTGCCTCTCCATGTCTCACTCCCGAATCCTAAATAGGAGTTCAGCGTAGCGCGTTTTTTTTTTGAAGGACTTCTTCATACACACCCAGCAATTCCCTGCCCATTTTTCCCACCGTAAATTTTGCGGCCTGTTTTAACCCTTTTGCCACTAAATCGTTTGCCAGCTGCTCGTCCTGAAGCACAGCATCGCATTTTTTTGCCATTTGCACCTCGTCTTCAGGCGGACAGATCAAAGCGGCATCGCCCACCACTTCAGGGAGCGACGCAGCATCGGAACACACCACCGGACACCTATAAGTCATCGCTTCGAGGGGCGGCCACCCGAAACCCTCGTATACGCTGGGGAATAAAAAAAGGCAGGCATTTCTGTATAAATTCTCCAGTGCCGTCTCATCAGGGTCTGCGACAAATTCGATCGCCCCGGAGAGGCCTCTTTCTTCAACCGCTCTGAGGAGTTCTTTAGTCGGCGCGGGACCCGCCATTACGAGACGCATCTTACATTTTTCCCGGACACGTGAAAATACCCTTACCACACCAGTCCTGTTTTTATAAAACGCGTTGTTGCCCACGTGCAGCATATAGGCATCATCCCGCCATCGGCGTTCATGCCATGGGGCAGGAGGGGAGTCTGCGGCCCTCTCCGATATCTCCTTCGGAACGGCCGAGTATATCACGCTGATTTTTTCTGCCGCAACGCCTGCAAGACGGTGGATGTCAGAGGCCGTGTTTCTGCTGACTGCAATGATCCCGTCGGCATTTCGCATTCCTTCAAGACTGCGGCGGATGAGCCACAGGCCGGTCCGGCTCGGACGGAAATCACCAAGTGAGCCCTGTGCCTGAAGCAGGGGGATGACGTCGTGAGAAGTGGCGACGACCGGCAGTCGGGGCAACCACTTCGCCACATACGAATGGCTGCCGTCCAGGATATGGATTATATCGGCCTTGCACCCCAAAAGACGAACCCGCGTAAAGAGCATTATCCATAACTGATGCACCCAATTTCCCAGCCGTCCCGGAAACATTGCAATTATCCAATTAGGAAAAGCCAGGCGAACACAGGCTACATTCAAAAAAGTATTTGTTCGCGAGACCGAAAGCGCATCTTTCACCATCGTGCAATATATAGCCATACTCCCCCTCAGGCCGGCAGGGTTAGTATCGAGAAGAACCACACTCAGTGAATCACTTTTTGAATTCATCTTCTGTTGCGCGGCAGGGATTGACTTCGCAGTACTGCCGCCCGTGCCACATATTTTTGCTTCTCACTCACGGGTAAGGTAATAATCTTAGAGGGATCGAGATTCTCTTTAGACCTGCCGGCAGAAAGCAGGAGACCTGTCAGGAATGAAAAGAAGGACAGAATAAACGGGTCGCCGAAGATCTGGTGAGATACGATAAAGCTTCCGGCATTCGCAAAGAAAATGCCGGTCAAGCCTGCCATCAGGGCAAAGTCCTCGCTTTTTGGGTCTAGCCGTTTCAGCACGAGTATCAGGATCGTCCTCACAAGCCTGTAGGTCAGAAACAAAAAGCATGTCAACCCGGGGACCCCTAATTCAACCATCAGTTTGTCGAGGCCGCCCTCCTGCCAGACACGAGGTCTTTCTATCATCAGATTATGGGCTCCTGTAGCCGCCGATCCGAGCCCCTCTCCAAAGAAGCCGGATTGCTGGTATGTCTCGACCACACCAGCGTAGCTGCCGGCGTTTAAGCGTTGTGGGACATCCCCCATCCGATGAAAATAGTAGTTTTCAGTAGCGGTATCGCTGCCCATAAAATCATAGACACTATATCCCAGCAGGACCACGCCCAACAGTATTCCCGCGACAACAACCGTCCTGGTCCTGCGCCGCGCCTGCCAGTAGAGCCAGGTGAAAACCATGACGAACAGCGGGAACATCATGACCATCTTCCTCCTACCGCAGAGCATCGCCATGCCGATTCCCCATGCGGCAATTACAATCCACGCAAACCGTTTGCCGCCCCTGCCTGAGACGGCAAGAATAGTGGCAAGCATTGCCGCAACGATGGCGTGCCAGCCCATTACATCAGGACTTCTGTAAAATCCGGCTATCAATTTTATGATGGCGTCATCGCTGTATCTGATCCATTCCATGTTCAAAACCTTAGTCCCTAGTGTCGGCCAATCCGTGAACAGGTTGAAGTATTCCAGGGCAGTTCCGATGAGCATTACCGATGTCACGACGCAATAGAAGGCGAGCACTTTCCTCGTCTCAAAAACGTTTCTCTTGTAGACATTGCCAATCAGCCAACCGAATATCAGCGTGAGGTATGACAATAGCCCAATAAGAATCAACAGCCCTCCCCCGAGGCCGTTAGACAGAGACACTATTGCACCAGGAACCAGAGAAATCAAAAAAAGCGTGACGGCAAAGGACAACTTTTTGTGAGACCTCTTGAACCAGAGCCAGAGGGGGAGCCCCTTGCTGAAGGCGTTGAAGATCATCGCAAAAAAAACGGGGGTCGTGGCCAGGACCAGATATCCAGGGGCGCCGGGAGTCATTTTGCGTATCGGGTCCTGGAGGGCCCCGATGAGAATCATCAGTAATACGCCTCGCCTCCAGTTAGAGAGGGCCATAAACGATGACACCGCTACGAGCGCAAAAAAGCCATAAAGGTACATACTTTTATCTGTCTCCCTTAAACAAGATACCTGCTGGTCCGCTCCGATCGGGACACACATACCTTATTGCATCGATGCAGCCCGATACAACAGCTGATACACTGTACCGCCCCACCATCTTTTCTGCGCTTTCGCCCATTTTGCGCAGGGTTTCAGGTGTTGAGACGAAAGAGACCATGATATAAGATAAAGCCTTCACGTCTCCGAACGGGAAGACCTCCCCGGTGTTTCCGGGAAGTATGAGGTCCGGATAGCACCCAACGCGGTCGCTCACAATCGCCGGTCTTCCGCAGGCCATCGCCTCGTTCACGACGAGTCCCCAGGTCTCTCCATAATCCGAAGGCAGTATGAGGCAGTCCGAAGCCACGTATGCCCTCACGATCTCCCTCTGGTTCAGGAACCCGGTAAAAGTGACAGGCAGATTGCTCGCCCGCGCGATTTCCTCACATTTTGCTCTGAGCTCACCGTCGCCCGCCATTAGAAGATGGATGCTCTCCTTTGCAGTCCTTTGAATTGCAAGGGATAACGCCTCGATCAGATCAAGAGGCCGCTTTTTTTCGATAAACTTGGCGCAATAGAGAAAGGTGACGGCGTCCTCCGGGATTCCCCATCCGGACCTTATGCGGTTTCGTTCGGGGCTCGAAACATCCGCTTGAGCGTGCAGCCTTCCGTTGTCCACTCCGTACGGGGCCCAGAAAATCTTTTCCTCCGGGACACCGTAATTCAGATAAAAATCTCTGTTGCTCTTGCCAATGGCGAGAAAGGCCGCATACTGTCTTAAAAGGATCTTATGAATGACCCTGACCCACCAGGGACGCGGACGCATCGCATTAGATTCCCCGCGAACAATGCACGGCACTCCAAGACGTCGGCATGTCAAAAGCAGTTGGAGACAGCTCTTGACGTTCCATCCGTTTACGATGAACGCATCGAATCCTCCATCCCTTACGATCTTGCCTATGCCGGGGGTATCGCATCCCCTGAACCGTGTCACCGAGGGCATCTTGGCAACATTATTGAGGACTTCATATCTATAGCCGTCCAGCAGCGGTATGTCCCATTTGAATTTCACGCCGAACCCGTCACCCTGCTGCAACTCATCCGGCATCATGCAATAAAAGACGGTGAGGTCGATGTCCGCTTCCTGAGCGAGGGCCTGAACCCAGGGCACCTGGTACTGAATCGGATGGGTCGTCAAGAATCCTATTTTAGTGACCGACGAGTGCACTGAAAAATCCCTAACTTTCAGCAGACGTGAACGGTTTCCTGAACCAGAAACAGCCGCAGCCGTAATCCTGAGCATCTGCAACCCGCTGATCGGCACCGATAATCAAACCGCCATCTTTTGGATCGTCCGGCACAAGTGCGAACTCCATCAGCCGGAATGCCACGAAACAATCAATGATCTGCTGATAACTATAGATCCTGTGAGCATTGAATACGACCCTCGGCCTCCCGACGGGGACCACAAACAGCAAATCTCCCCCCGGTGCAAGAACCCTCCTTATTTCGGCGACAGCCTTCAGGTCGCCTTCCGGATCAATGGGGTCACCGTATCTCCCCAACCCGATATGCTCAATAACGTGCATGCAGGACAAGGACAAAACTGAATTATCATCGAACGGAAGGGCCGTAATGTCGGCATGTAGACATTCCAGATTGTCCAGATGAATGCTCGCCGGACGGTAATCATAAAACGTGACAGGAATAAAAGCTGATACAAGCGAAACAAAATAAAGCGATGAAGAGATATCTATGTGAAATGTCGGCTTCATTGATGCCAGAGCACGCGCGGCCCATCCCGTGTGATAAATATAATGCCGATCGAAATATGAGTTAGAAGTCTTATCCCTAAGGCAAGGCTGTCGGTCTTTCCATCTTATATGGAACCGTTCATCCTTACTTAGAGATTTGAAAGCGGCAAACTCTCTTCTAAATTCTTGCTGCCGGTAAAACATCAACCATTTACTATACGCCTTCATTATAAAGGGTATTTTCGCAATTGTATTTTTCACATACGCCATAATAGCACCCACCTCAGGAGAAACATAATATATCCTATCTTCTGAAGATGTTTTCGAGTTTATTTCTCGAATTTTATATAAACATCTCCAGATCCCAGAGGAGAATTTCTCGCCTGCTCCTTGAGAATGTCAATCAATTCTCCAGAATCTCGCCAGTCTTGAAGTGCCAATATCATGGACTCACTTAATGAATAGTTCCCAGTTATGTTGCCGAGCGATGACAGATAAATAATACACTTAATAGTTGATTCTATATATTCATTGGCAAATTCTATCGAAATAGTTTGCACCGGCTTGCTTAACCCTTTTAATACTGGGTATTCGTAACCTTCCACATCTATTTTAATAAATGATGGAATACCATAGGTTTGAATTAAGTTATCGAGTTTGGTCATCTCCACAGACTGCACCTTATTCCAACTAAAGGAAGCAAATCTGCCGCTCTGCCGGACAGCTGTTACCCACTGTTCAGACAAAGAAGACAGGGTGTGGGCCTCGCTTACAAGCATCTCGGCGCTGCCTTCTTTTTCTCCCAGCGCTTTCTGAATCAAAGTAACAGACTTATTCTTGCCGAAAAATTTCTTTAGAACTTTCATGCATATATCTTGCGGCTCCACTGCAACGACTACTGCGTCCAGCTTGAGGAACACTTTTGTTCTGCTTCCAAGGTTTGCGCCAATATCGAAACAAATATCATTGGGTTTTATAAATTGTCGGTAAAAATTTAACATTTTCTGATCTTGTTCCGTCCATTGCGTCAATGGTCGACTTAACCTTCTATTTTGAATCAATTCATATAAGAAAGTCCGTTTGGCAGCTTGTTTAAGCAATTGATGTATCATTTGTTATTCTCGCTATACAGGTATTTCCCGAATCCGCAACTGTGCACTCGGAAATCGTCCATCTCCGGATCCTTGCTCTCCACTCCGTAATACTGTTCATTCTTGTAATTGATCATATATTTAGGCACCCTTCCGTAAAAGGAGGCCCACTGGGTAAAGGTGCTGGGTGCCCCCACAATATAATCACAACTGGCGAGAGTATAAAGATCCTCCATGAAATTACCGGGACCGAATTGAAATGTAAACTCACCGAAATAGTCAGGAGACTGTCTCTCGTTCGAGCATATAATCAGTTTAACAGGTTTTCCGTTAAAAAGGCCGATGATCTTTCTCAGGACAGCCGCATATTCCTCGGCCGTATAGTACATCAGCCCATTGCTGTGGATCTTATAATCGCCCTGGCGCATATGAACGCCTATAAGAATATCTCCGTCTTTCCGCACGTCGGCAATATAGTCGGCAACCCTTCGTTCAACAGCCACTACAGGGCGGAAATAATCCCTAATGATTTCGCTGTGCTTTATGAAGTTCTTATGATCCAGAAAATAGAACCCATCTAAAAAGGTCGTTGCCCCGGACTTCATCCGGGCCATGAGGCGGACTGCCGTCGGATCTTTGCTGCAGAAATCGAACTTCTGCTGCCAGCCCAGCCTCACTGACGAGAAGATATTGATTTTTGAATTTATTCGCATGAGGTAATTTGCCGCTTTGAAAAGGCCATGCCTGTATCCACGCCTTTTCCCATAAAACCCCTTAGTCGGGGGGTAATGACAGAGCAGGCTTTCCGCAGTGGAACGAAACCAGCAGGCATATTCCTCAAAGGCAGGGTTGATGACCGTAACAT
The DNA here is from genome assembly GCA_044450345.1 of Thermodesulfovibrionales bacterium. Taxonomy (GTDB): domain Bacteria; phylum Nitrospirota; class Thermodesulfovibrionia; order Thermodesulfovibrionales; family UBA6898; genus Sulfobium. The sequence continues at coordinate 21,913 of JBIOIY010000024.1, forward strand.
TATGCTCGACAGCAAAGGCAAGCACATTAGCAAAAGTAAAAAGCCTGTTACCTAACTCTCCGTATTTTTCTGCAATTATCAGCATACCTATGATTACAATAGATCCTTTACGAAATATACTTGCATGATTCTTCAGCATCACTTATCGTGGGGGAGATATAGCGCGGCCCGCGTAAATATAACAATAATGCCAACAACATTGCTCTCATTTCCCCAGTAAACTTCACAGGGATCCACCAGGGATGTCGAAGATGGAATCTGGTCATGACCTCTCTGAAAGGACGTCGCAACATATATATCAAGGTCTTCAGAGAAATCCCCTGTCGCAAAGCAAAATAGTAATCGCCCACTCCATGATATGGAGAGGAAGAGGTGAGATGATTACCGTAAGTCCGGGTCCCCCCGCTCGCAATTCTCAGATGCTGGATGCTTGCCTTCGGCTCGAAGATTATCTTCCCCCCGGCACGAATAACTCTTTGTGCAAATTCAGTTTCAAACCGGTATGCCACACCCATAAAGTTCTCATCAAACCCACCGATCTCAAGCGCTCTTCCCCTGACAACGCATAGGTTTCCCGCCATAACGTCGCTAATGAAACTTCTCCTGCCGCTGTTGAAAAGAAAACGGCCGCCCGATTCTTCCCCATTGAGTTCTTCTTCACCCGGCTGCCGTACCTGACCGGCGATACACCAGACGCCGGGATCACTAAGTTCGTTCATGACGGCCGCGTAAACGCTCACAATATTATCAACGGGGATGATGTCATCATCGAGGAATAAAACGTAATTAGTTTTTGCCTCAATGAGGCCGGTATTCATGGCCTTGGGGATAGATGGAATCTTCAGCCTTATCCACTGAATGATGCCGTCTGTTGACCATTCTTGCAGCCTTTTTTCGGTAGGTATCTCATGCTTAACGGTTTGGTCCACAACCAGCAGTGCCCCAGCTCGCACCCGCAGTGACAAGAGCTGATTGAGCGTCTGGACTAAAACCTCCTCCCGACCATAAGTGGGAATTACAATAGAAATGTCACGCGGGGCGACGCTCATTGTCTGAACCGCAGCACTCTCGCGGGACTGCCTGCGACCACTGCCTTTTCTGGCACGTCACGTGTAACAACAGCAGCGGCTCCTACAATTGCTCCATCCCCGATCGTCACGCCGGATAGAATCACCGCCTTTGTCCCCAGCCATACATCCCGCCCTATGGTCACTTTCCCGGAACTACAGAGTTGCTGGTCTATCCTAAGACCGGCAGATATCCCGTGAGAGTGGTCCGTGATAAAACAGTGCGGCGCAATAATCGTATGATCCCCTATAGTGACCTTCTCTTGAATATCAAACTCCGTCCCCTTTCCGATGAAAACGTAATCACCCAGAATCAATGCCGCCGCATCATCGACAGCCTTGATATAAACGTCGCTTTCGATCAAACAGCGCAGGCCGATAGTGAGACACCAAGGCCTAACAACCCGGCACCTGACGTCGACAAAAACCTTCTTATTGACCATGGCCCCCCTCAGCGACAACATCCGCGCCCGGAGACGGCCAGCGGCGAGCCGGCGGGAAGAACTCATATCTTCCATAACGCGATGGATTTTCTTCACGCGGCTGCCCTCCCCGAGACCATAAGCTGATAGCCGAGGACACGCCTTACTCCGGGAATACCGAGTGTAAGCTTGTCCAATGCCCTCAGAAGGGAAAAGGGCAGGACTCGATGGAGATAGCGCAGCTTCATATGACCGCTGATCCAGGGGGACTCAAAATACCTGACCCTGACATCTTGAAGGCCCGCCTCCGTGAATATGTCCCTTAACTCATCCCCCAGAAAAGCATAAAAATGGCCGTCGCCGTCAGCCGAGAACTGTTGGTCTGCATATTCCTCTATGGCTCCGAGTTCTTTAAAAGCAGGAAGAGAATTCTTAAGATATTCACCGTTTGGTGTCGTCATCACCAGACGTCCGCCCGGCATTAACCAGTCGGCCAGTCTCCGGACGAATTCAAGTGGATACACGAGATGCTCCACAACCTGGTTGGCAAATATGATATCGAATTTCTCCTCCATGTGTATCTCCATCGCGTTGCCGCAAATAAAGCGAACATTCCCTCTTTCATAGCGTGAAGCCGCATAATCCAAAAACTGACTCCTGATATCCACAGCCCATACATTGTGTCCTCTTTCGGCAAGGAGAAGGGCAAGGGTGCCTTGCGCGCATCCCACATCCAATATGTTGAGGCGACCGTTGCCTTCCGTCAGAGAAAAATACAGGGCCAATTGGTTGTGATACAGGTTCCAAATCTGTCGTGCGATGTTCGCGTCCCACATCTCCTGCATATCGTGGTTGTAAAGACCGACGACATCTTCAGGCCAGTCGGGGTTGAATATGGGACGCTTCAAAGTATAAAGATCAGCCTGGCGGCAGCCTTGAAATGAAGGGGGAATTCCCTGAGTGCGCTGACAAAATATTTTTTGGCGATAGGGTTTTTTCTTTGAGTCAGGCAGGTCCCTATAAAATAGAACGCCTGCGCCCTTCTGATACGGCTTCCCCCTTTTCGTATTCGGGACGGCCCGATTGAATTTGCACTCCGAAGCGCTGGAGCCTCGTTCAAGCCATTCCGTCTGAGGCGACCGCATTCAAGTATCAGTTTTGCCGTCTTCATCTGCTCTTTCCGATAAACACCACTTAACGAATCGATGTCCAGTATCGTTTCATACAGTACCTCGGGGACTATGTAATGAGTGCCATACTCAACAAGCCGTGTCCACAAATCCAGATCCTGCGCAAAATAGAAGTTCGCCCGATATCCTCCCACCTTTGAATACAGATCCCTTGAGAACATGGTGGTGCCATGGTGTGATGGACCTTGTATTTGACCCAAGTCAAGTGTCAGCAACCGTTTTGTGGCTTCGGCCTCGTCCGGCACGACATCATAAAGGTGCTCCATCCCCGGTCCGTAATAGCGGCAGCCGCATGAAACCAATGAAGCAGCATTCCGAGCCTTGACATAGAACAACTGCTTTTTCAACCTGCCAGGCAGTGATATATCTCCCGCATCATGCCTGGCTATATACCTTCCCCTTGCGGCAGCGCAACCGCGGATCAGTGCTTTCGTCAGCCCCGTGTTTTCCTGGTGAATAAGCCGGATGCGCGGATCGCTGGCAGCGTATTCCGCGAGAATTTTAGGTGATTCGTCAGTTGATCCATCGTCGACAATGATAAAGTCGAAATCAACCCCTTCCTGCAAGACGATGCTGTCGAGAGAACGCCGTAATCTGGCCTCACCATTATAGACGGACATAACGACAGAGACCTCAGGGTTTTTCAGCGTCCGCCTCCATCCACGACTGTTTACGGGTAAACTGACCCGGGGTCCGGCTGATAAAGCTCCGTCCCTTCTCTGCCACACGTGCGGCACTCGTCCAGCCGAATATCCCAGCAAGCAACCGGTAGGCGCGCATATCGACGGTTGCCCGCCCGCTTGCCTTTACCGCCAGAGAAAAAAGCTCCCGTGCCGCAGTGGCATCGCCAAGGATACCGCACTGCCGCACGTTAAAAAATACCCAACGGACAAAATGCTTCATTTCGGGGGCATTCAGCCCCGTACCAGCCCTCAGCGCGTGCTGGTACAGCAAGGTGAAAAACCTAACGCGATCTGCAGGCGGCAACCACTTGCTACCGCCTGTCTGACGAAGCTCGCCATGATGGCGCTGCTCGCAAACGAATTCTTTGCAATGGACAAGTCGAGTGCCAAGAGCGCCGATCCTGGCGTCATATTCCCAGTCCTGTGAGTAACGAAGATCAGTCCAGGGGCCTACGGCATCCGTCACAGTCCTTCTGAAGAGAGGACAGTCGGTATTCCACCAGCGGTCCGCAAGCAGCCACGGGAAAAGGGTCGGCAACTCTCTGCCGGACCATTTATAAGGTTCCGGACGAGGTGGTCCGTCTTCGGGACAGAACCGGATACATCCATATGCTGCCCCGCATTCAGGATGTTCTCTCAGGGCCTTCACCTGTATCTCGAATTTGCGGGGCAAAAGACGGTCGTCGCTGTCCAAGTATTGAATGAATTCGCCCTTAGCCAGTCGACGCCCGGCCTCACGTGCAGGTCCCGCACCGCGATTTTTGTTGTGTATATAGAAGATTTCGCCCGGATGTGTTTCTGCAAGCTCTCTGCCGACCAGCGGGGTCTCATCCGTAGAGCCGTCATCAGAAATGATTATCTCGATCGGTCTGTAGGTCTGTGCAAGAACGCTCCCGACGGCTTCACTCAGCAGTTTCGGACGGTTGTAAACCGGTATTATCGTGGACACTAAACCTTCGATTATTTCTGCCAAGCTATCATCCCCATATATCTCTCGCCGCATCCAGGAAAGTTTTGACGATTATGCGGTTGTCGGAGGCGAGACGTTTAACCAACCCTCCGAAGGCATCAAGGCTGCATGAGAGACGATGCCCTCCACCTATGCCGTGGAAGACAAAAACAAGCCATAGCCGACGTTCGATGGCCTGATCTACACTCGATAAAAGTCCCTCCGCACTGCAGCCGTCACCCTCCACCCCTCTAACCTGATATTTGTCCAACGGGATGGAAGGCAGAGATTCGATCGGCAATCCTCCGCAGCGCGCGGCGAAGAACAATTCTCTCACGACGTCCGTATAATTCTTCTCCCCTGATCCAAAATCCAGGTCCCATTTATCCACCCATCCCATCAGCCGTGTTCGATCAAGTTTTAGCGACCTCAATGTTCTCTTGAGCAAGCCGGGCCTTCCCACGACAGGATAGCTGCAGGGGAACGCAAAAGTGCGCTCCTTTTTGCCGTCCAGCATCTCCAAAATATTGTTCGCAACCTCAAGCTCCATACGCATGCGGTCGAGAGAATAGTTCTCAATCGCGTTACCTTCACGCACCCATTTCTTGCTTCTCACCGCAGGATGAAAAATGGTGTGGTTGCCAAGCTCATGCCCCGATGCCGCCGCCTGACGCCATTCATTCGTTCTTCGATGGAAACAGTCAGCTGAAAGCGGAACGTAGAAGCTTGCCTTCAGATTATTTCTGTCGAGCAGCGGCATCACACTGTCAAGATGAACATCAAGTCCATCGTCAAAGGTGAGAGTAATTACTATCTTGTCCATAACTTCTTCACTTCTCACATAAGCCAGTGTTCGCACCATTTATCGAGAACGGCAAGCAGCCATATTTTGAGCTCCCAGTTGGAGTCGGAGCGTCTTCTGATTATTTCATCCAGTGCCTTATTGTTCACAATCCCGGAGTCTACCAGGGCGCCCTTTTTTATGTCCCTTATCTTATACACGACGGGCCAGAAGATGCTGACCGGACAACTGAAACCCTGCTTGGGCTTATCCATTACAGAGGCGGGGACTTTGGAGGCCAATAGATTGCGAAGAAGATATTTTTTTCTACCGTCTCTGACACAGAGGTCGTCCGGAAGAGAGAACGCAAATTCAACTATGCGGTGGTCCAGAAAAGGCACGCGGACCTCCAGGGAATGGGCCATAGAGGCACGGTCAAGCCGCATCAGGTTGTTGGAAGGCATATATGTCATCGCGTCAAGATACTGCCATCGCTTGTACCTGCCGAGGTCTCCCCGGTAATAGTCATACATAAGCGAAGTTTCAGATTTCGGCAGAGCACCTATGTTCGTATCACCGAAAAGCGTCTTTAGCTCATCAAGAGAAAAAAATGGAGAAGTGAGAAGCCGGTAATAGTCAAGGCTGTTGCACTTCCTTGCAAGAAGACCTTTTTCGATTCCCAGAAAACGCAGAATGCCGGAGATGGAGAAAGCCGCCCGCCGCCACTTCTCACACCCTTCCATTTCCGAGTACCAGTTATACCCACCGAAAAGCTCATCCCCGCCGTCACCCGAAAGCGCGACAGTTGTGCGCCTGCGGGCATTTCGGCAAACAAGGTATGTCGGAAATATCGATGTGTCCCCGAGGGGCTCGTCGTAAAATGAAAAAAGTCTCTCTAACTCTTCAAAATTGTCCACACGGACCAGATCCTCGAAATGGCTCGTATTGAAATGTCGGGCAACAATTCTTGCATCCTCGAGCTCATTCTGGCCCCAGTCTTCAAACCCCACGCTGAATGAACGGATCCCCGGCGAGATGGCAGATGCATATGCGGTAATGGCGGTCGAGTCGATCCCTCCGCTCAGAAGCACCCCGATAGGGACATCGCTCACGAGGTGCTGGCGGATAGAAGTCTCCAACAGTTCTTCCAAACGGTCCAGCGCGTCAGCTTCGGACCAGCGTTTTCTTTGCGGTTCGAGGCGCCAATACTCATTAATGGAAAGCTCCTTTTTCGAAGGACTGTAAAAGAAATACTTTCCGGGCGCGAGCTGTTTGACCCCCTGCCAGATAGAATCTTCACCTATGATATATCCATAGAGCATATAGGAAAAAAGGGCCTGATAACAAATCGCTTTGCTATACGAAGGAAGGGAAACAATCGCCTTAGGTTCCGAAGCAATCGCCAGGTTTCCATTGATCAGGGCATAATAAAGCGGTTTTATCCCGAGCCGGTCTCGCGCGACAAAGAGCGTTCCCGCTTTCTTGTCCCACAGCGCAAAGGCGAACATCCCGGCAAACCGCTTGAGACAATCGGCGCCCCACTGCTCATACCCATGGATGATAACTTCCGTATCGCTTTGAGACCTGAACCTGTGTCCAAGGGCTTCAAGCTCCTGCCTCAATTCCTGAAAATTATAGATCTCTCCGTTGAACGTAATCCAGATCTTGCCGTCTTCATTGGACATAGGCTGTTTGCCGTCCTCCGAAAGATCGATAATTGAAAGACGGCAGTGGGCAAGGTAGACATCATGGTCACGATCGTAGTACTCCCCGAAAGCATCGGGGCCTCGATACCGCAACAGCAGGGCGGTGTTTCTAAGGTCCGCCCCGCCTTTATTTCCTATGTACCCGAAAATCCCGCACATCTCAATTAATCCTTCTGACTATGTTAACGCGGTCATATTTTTCAGGATACCCCAGCAGCGGGTCAGGGCCGTTCTTATCTCCGGACCTTCTTCCCCGCATTTCCTCGATCCGTGTTCGTGCCGGGATGCCGAGCCGGTCGGGAAGGATTCGCAACGTGTTGATGTTGTCCGCACTATGCCTGTCCGACTGAGGAACATGCCAGAGGTGGATGAAAGGGATGTAACCATAAGAATAATGCTTCAGCGAAAGACACCGATCGAAAAACTCACAGTCTTCGCCCCCCCAGTTGACAAACCCCTCGTCGAATCCTCCTATAGAAAAGAAAGCATCTTTTCTTACCGCAATAGTGCCCCCTTGCCAATTCTGAAGCACGATCTTAGGGGTAGTATCTCCGGTAAAATTCCGCCCTGTTTCAATTGATCGAGAATCCGTTTCGTCCAGATAAAACAGAAACCGCTGCAAGGCGGTCATTTCCAGGTCGTCGATAACAAAACTCAGCGCAACTTCTTTCAGATAGTGTTTCGGCATGCATATGTCGGCATCATGGAAAACCAATATGTCCCCATTTGCCTCTCGGACCCCAATATTGTATGCCCATGACTTGTACCATCCTATCGGGTCCGACGGATGGACCGCACGAACATATTTGACCCAGCCCGGAAGCCCCTTAACTTCCTGTTCGCGGGACTGTTCCACAAGAATACACTCAAAATCTGCACCCTCCTGGCCGGCCAAAGAACTCAAGACAGTCATAAGGGCATCCAGGCGCTCCTCTCCCCTAAAAGCGATGATGACCGATATGAGCGGCTTTCTGCGGGCCTCCGGGTGATCGGAAAATTTTATGGGCCATCTATGGAATGCCCTCCGCATCATGCTCTTGCCCAAAAATGGATAGATCCTGCAGGTCAGCAGGTCGCTCGTCCATCTGCCCCCGCACTTCATACCCGGGCCATCCGGGGAACTTTCAGTTGTGTCGCTTCTATTCGACAGGCGTTCCCACCGGTCTGTGACATATATGTGCCACGCATAGCGGGGCAGGTCTATAAGAGTGACACCCAGATTTTTTCTTATTTCATCGATCTTCATGGATCAACCCGTTCCGGCAAAAAAATTCGCAAATAAACGCTTACCCTTCGAAAGTGCTTTGCGGGTCGGAAAATAAACTGTTGAGTAATAAAGCCGCCTGATATCAAAACTGCGAGGATAGATGAGTCCGGCCCTCAATAAATTCAGGGCAGCGCGGAAATCGGATCCGCTTGTATTGTACCGCACCCTCATAAGGTATTTGCCGGCAACAGCGGCTCGCCTGACCCTGCCGGAAGCAAGCTTGAGGTCTCCGGAACTATCGATCATTAAACCATAGTCATGAGCAATTCGCGCAGCCTCTCTGTCCCTCTGCTCCTCGTGTACGCGCCGGGCCGAAAAAAGTGCGTCTATTTTCCTGATATCCGCTTTGAAAGCCATCCTCAGCCACAGGTCCGTATCGGCAGCATACGGCATCTCCTTCCTCCAGCCGCAGAGGGATTTGGCAAGTTCCAGCCGAAAAAAGGCCGACGGCTGAGGGATCCATGTCTTAATCGAAAGAAAGTCCTCAAGCGTAAAGGGCGCAAGTTGTGTCCTTGAAAGCTCCCCGCCCTGTGCGTCCACCTTCACGATATCGCCGTATACGAGACCCGCTGCCGGATTTTCTTTCAGAGCCCCGACAGCTCCGGAAATCGCCCCAGGCAGGTAATAATCATCCGAGCTCTGGATAGCGCCGATTTCCCCGCGGGCCTGTGCAAATCCCTTATTCACCGCTTCGACGACGCCGCTGTCGGCCTCTGAAATCCATGTTACTTCGGGTACGCTGTCATATTGATGAAGAACTGCGGAAGTCTGGTCGGTTGACGCACCGTCGATGACGATAACTTCGATCGGGCGATAATCCTGAGATAGAATAGAATCGATGGTTTCCTTTATGAATCGCCCCTGATTGTAACTGGGGACGATGATCGAAACGAGGGGGTCTTCTGAAAGCGGTTTTAGACTATTCACGGGAGAGACTTTTTCTTGCAATTATTTCTTTTACTGTCGTGAGATCTTGCAGCCAGGCATGAACAAGTCCCAGTTCCTTTTCCGGGAAAAAGCCGGCCGTAACCAGGGCCTCATAACAACTCAGCACGTTACCGCCAAGAGAACCGGTCCCTCCCTTAAGGGACAGTCCCTCAAGGATTTCGACGAGTTCTTTATTTCTGATGTAGCCGGGGACCTCGTCATTGAAATCCCGCATCAGGTTATGTTCGTTCCTTTCCTGAATCACCTCCGAAGCATGGAAAACAACGCCATATCCCATCTCCCAAAGACAACGCTGGGCGATGAAACCTCTCCAGATATCGGTCATGCGAAAGGAACAATAACTCGGGAGGTACATAAGGGGAAACGCCTCAGGCCACCACCATGTGCTTTGACTGTTGAACGGACACCAGGAACCTGGTGCAAGGTAAATACTGGGTCCCCGGCTGAAGGTAAAAGGCCTGTCAAGTAACAGCCGCCAGATGGCATCCACGTCAGGCGAGTTGTCTGCAAGGCCTTGCTGAATCGGGGCATCGACCTCACACAACTCACCTCTAATCAGCGCCTTTTCGCTCACAGCAATCTCGTCAAGCGGAAACCCCCGCGGCCATATACGCTCTTCAGAAAAAAAGCGGTATGCGTTAACCCATCCCTTCTCCATGACTTTCGCTGCCTTCACGGACTTTATTCTCATTTTCCAATCTTCCATGGGAGCATTATCGTCGTCGGTCTCATAAATGCACGGAGTTCCCTGAGTTAACGCAGCCAGATAACCGATATTCTTTCGGGAGTAGTGATTTTCAGGCAGCAATTTGGCAAGAGCAAACTGTGAGTCTATCTGGTCCTGAAGCGAAAGAAACAACGCATTTTCAAGATCAAAGGAAGCAGGCCCTTTCCTGTCGCCAACGATAACAAGAACACCCATGTATCCAGCGATTCTTTCCGCAAATCGCCTTACAGAAACGTTGGGCTCCTGAATTGTTGTTATCACGACATAATTGCGGTCAGGGTTCATGATCTCATCCCGCACCCGCCCTTCGTTCGGCACCTTGAAATCTCGCCTCAACAAGATGACGGTTGGCAAAGAGCATGTCGCACTCTAAGAGTTTACCTTTATCGTCCGTGCGGAATTCGGTCATTCTCAGCAGATCGAATTCATTGCAGTTCAGATATTCGAACACCTCATCGAATAACGGGCCGTTCTTGTAGAGCTTCTGAAACTGCGCTTCGAGATATATATATTCGATATTTGGAAGAGCGCGCCCGGCCCCTTTCAGCACTTCCAATTCATAGCCCTGAACATCCAACTTCAGCAATTTTAACCGCTCGATTTTTCTTTCCGCGCAGTAATCATCAAGCCTTTGCACTTCCACGGAGATTGACTTTTGCACCGAATAATCGACCCCGTATAATTTATTGACAAGCAAGTCTCCCTGCTCGAGAAAAGAACTGACCTGATTATACTTGCTCACAAAAAAAGGCTTCTGCCCGTTTTCGCTACCGAGTGCGATATTGCTGCAATACAAATCATTATAATATTTGAAAAACTCCCTAATAAAATCATAGAGGTCGGGAAGAGGTTCAAACGCGTGAATGACTGCATACGGTTGCCAGGCGAGAACGCATTCAATGAACCGGCCCCTGTTTGCACCTACATCTACTATAACGTCTTTCTTCCTCAATCCGCAGACCTCGATATCGGGATAATAGGATCTATACTCGATTGGGTGTTTTTTCAAAGCAATTCTCAGCCGATTTCTGGTTCTCAGTGGAATCATCTTTTTAATAAAGTCGGCTGCTGCAGTCATTTCGGCAACGGAACAACATCCCATTCGACGTCAATCCTTACGAGCCCCATGTCCTTTTCATCAAATTCCCCCTTTGCCCCGTCAGATATCGCTGCGATGCTGAAGCTGGCTGCGTCCACTACCCAATCCAACGCATGCCCGTTTTCGGCAGAGTAAGCACCCAATTGCAAAGAATAGTGATTTGGGAGTAATGAATTGCCTTTAATCTTACAAAGTATATATTGCTCATCTACCGACTTGCTGAAATCCAACGGTGGCGTATGAACCGTTGAAAGTCGAACCCCATCCGTGCAAATACCGATGCCAACCCTGGCCTGACTCACATCCTCGGCAGCTTGAACGCCAAGCTTTATGTAAATATCCTCTTTGAAGAACATCATGGCGGACGGTTGTAGCGCACTGTTCATTACTTCGACCGATTTGATCTGAAGGCACGATTTTATGGCATGCTGATGGTCGACAATAACGACTGTTGCATCCGCCACAAAATTCTCCCGGAGATACTTCCCTATAACAGAAAAAGGGAAGCCGATGTCGATTATTCTTCCTTTGTCGAGCCACGTTGCGGACGTGCAAAGCCTCTTGATGCTCGCCATATTGTGGCTCACATATAACACTGTCCTGCCGCTGCGGGCGACCTCCCCCATCTTCCCCAAACACTTCTTTTGAAACTGCGCATCCCCCACCGCCAGCACCTCATCGACAATCAGTATCTCCGGCTCGAGGTGCGCTGCCACCGCAAAGGCCAGTCTCACATACATGCCGGAAGAGTAGCGCTTTACCGGGGTATCGATGAATTTCTCCACCTCCGCAAAAGAGACGATCTCGTCGAACTTTCTCCTGATCTCATCTTTTGTCATCCCCAGGATCGCCCCGTTCAGGAAGATATTTTCCCTGCCGGTCAGTTCCGGGTGAAAACCGGTGCCTACTTCCAGCAGACTCGCTATGCGACCTTTAATCTTTATCTCTCCCCTTGTAGGAGTCGTGACCCTTGACATAATTTTGAGCAGCGTGGATTTGCCTGCGCCGTTTCTCCCTATGATACCGAGGACCTCACCCTGCTTCACCTCGAAGCAAACGTCGCGTAACGCCCAGAAACGGTCCTCGCCTTCGGCGTTCATAGTTGCTTGTTCTTCGTTCTTCGTTAACGGCATAAAATCAAGAGGCAAATTGGGATCAGGGTTGCCGCGCATTCTTGCCCACCAGCTTTGTATGTCCTTACGCAGGGTAGCATGGCTGATCGCGCCGTAGCGATACTGTTTCCAGAGGTTCTCAACCTTAATTACGACTTCGCTCATTCGACCATATTCACTTATACGGTATCCATAAAACTCTTCTCAACCCGGCTGAAGAGTATTATGCCTAATATGAGTACCAGCACCGTTGTTACGACGCTCAACCCCATCTGCCAGAGGTGGACCGTGCCCGCTCCGAGAAAGGCATACCGAAAAACCTCAATGACCGCTGCCATAGGGTTCATTGCAATGATCCATTGCCATCTTTCGGGAACGCGCGACAGCGGATATACTACGGGCGTCGCATACATCCATAGTTGGACGCCAAAACCCACCAAATAGGTCAGATCTCTATATTTGGTGGTAAGAGAAGAAATGATAATCCCGAACCCCAGTCCCAGAGCTGCCATCTGAAGTATTAGAAGCGGAAGCAGGCAAAGAGCAGGTTTCGGAGCTATGGCAGCCCCTCTTACCAAAAAAAAGAAATAAAGCCCGAGGAAAAGCAGCGACTGAACAGCAAAGGTTATCAGGTTGGTTATGACTACCGAAATGGGTACTGTCAGCCTGGGGAACCAGACCTTTCCGAAGATGCCGGCGTTGCCTGCGAAGGTATTCGACGTGCTGTTCAGGCAGCCTGCAAAATAGTTCCATGCAACAACGCCTGAAAGATAAAAAAGGGGTTGGGGCAGCCCGTCTGTGGGGATTTTCGCAATCCTGCCGAAAATAATGGTGAACACCACCGTTGTAAAAAGCGGCTGGATCAGGAACCACAGAGGTCCAAGCACTGTCTGCTTATACACGGCCACAAAGTCCCTGCGGACAAAAAGCATGATGAGGTCGCGGTAGCGCCATAGTTCGGACAGGTGGATATCGAACCATCCTGAGACAGGACGGATAATGGAGGTCCACGTTTGCGTTTCGTTCGTGTTGTTCATAATGGGTTTAGTTACAGGAAGAAAAAAGGAATAAGACAACGGCCGTCATCATAGAAAACAATAACCCTTCACAGTCATTGCCTGTAGTATGATTTGTACCATTCCACAAACTTCTTCAGCCCCTCTTCCAGGGGAGTCGAGGGTTTAAAGCCCACATCTCTCATCAGGTCGTCGACGTCGGCATAGGTCGCAGGCACGTCCCCCGGCTGCATCGGAAGAAAGTTCTTCACCGCCTTCCTGCCGAGACAGTCCTCGATGACCTCTATGAAGGTGAGGAGTTCGACTGGGTTATTGTTGCCGATGTTGTATAGCCTGTAAGGCGCATAGCTCGTCGCAGAATCGGGCCTGGCAGGGTCCCAAAGGGGGTCTGGTGCCGGTGTCCTGTCGACCACCCTCACTACCGTCTCGATGATATCGTCGATGTAGGTAAAATCCCTTTTCATCCTGCCGTGATTGAAGACATCGATCGGCCTGCCTTCACTGATCGCTTTCGTGAAGAGAAAATATGCCATGTCCGGCCTGCCCCACGGCCCATATACCGTAAAGAATCTGAGTCCGGTGCAGGGGAGACCATAGAGGCTCGAATAGGAATGAGCCATCAGTTCATTCGCTTTTTTTGTCGCAGCATAGAGAGAGACGGGATGGTCGACATTGTGGTGGACCGAGAAAGGCATCGCCGTATTGGCCCCATACACTGAACTCGATGAGGCGAAGACGAGGTGTTTTACGCCGGTGCGTCGGCATCCTTCCAGGACGTTTAAAAACCCGGAGAGGTTGCTGTCTGCATAGGCAAAGGGGTTTATCAGGGAATACCTCACGCCCGCCTGTGCTGCCATATTCACGACCGCATCGAACCGTTCTTCCGAGAAGAGCCTTGTCATCGCATCCCGGTCCGCGAGGTCTATCCTCACGGGCTTGAAGTTCCTCTCCATCGACATCTGTTTGATCCTCGCAAGTTTGAGGTCGACGTCGTAATAATCGTTCAGGTTGTCGAGTCCGACCACATCATCCCCCCGACCGGCGAGTCTTTGCGATATGTAGAAGCCTATGAATCCGGCTGCCCCCGTCACCAAGATCTTAGACATGGAATCTCCCCTTTTTCCGGGGAGTAATTATTTTTTTATAAAAGCCGCTCTTCATCGCTTTTGTCCGAACCAATATTTGACACTTTGAACTGCGCACCGGAGGCCGTCCCCTGCGGGGAATTCACCAGGACTGTTTCGCGTCTGAGCATCTCTATCTCTCTCTTCAGCCTTTCGAACTCGTCCAGTTTCTTCTGCAGGAAACCGTAGGTGTGCGCAAATTTCGTGCTTATCCCTTTCGGCGTAAGCGCATACATATAGGCGCTCTTGTTCTTCGAGTTCTTGAAGCGCCTCGCCTTTATGTATCCCTTCTTCAGGAGGGCGTTGACTACGTAGTTCACCCTGCCCAGGCTCAACCCCATCTTCCTCGAAAGCTCCCGCTGGGAGAGCGAGCCGTCCCTTGCTAATTCACGTAGGGTATTGAAATGGGTCTCATCCATACGAAGCCAGAAGTAAATAGTAAGAAGTGAGAAGTCGGGAGTTTACTTTAAAATATGAAAAGTGCGGAGTGCAAAAAACTGATTTCAGACAGGCTACCGCCGCTTCCTGTCAGACAACAGAACAAATTCAGCGGGCTCTTTGTGCGTTCAGCCACTGAACTAATAATACCCAATCCCGACGAAAAAGGTCAAGAATTGACAAGGCGGGTCCGGAAAGGGGGCTTGCGGAATCAGATCTTTCCCAAAGACCTGTTCTCGACTTCGAGCCTGAAATAGAGCGTTTCGAGGAGTATCGTGGCCCGCTTTCTCCCCGGTATATGCCGTTCGAAGATGCCGTAGAAGTCCTTGAATGGGCCCTCCTTTATCAAGACCCTTTCCCCGCTGTCAAATTTTTCTGACGGAAGCATGACGATGTCGCCCACCATCCTCTCCCGTATGACTTCTATTATCTCGGGAGGGACCGTAAGCGGGGTCTCCTTGCCGACGATATATTTCACGCCACGCGTATACCGTATCATATGGCCCTGTTCCCCTTCGTCGAAAAATGCGAATACATAACACGGGAAGAGCTGTTCTACCGCCTCGATATATTTTTTCCTTATGTACTTCTTAACTTCTATTTTCGGGTTTAAGGTCTCTATCCCGGCACTGCTTAGAAGCTGCGCAACCGCCCCTTCCGACTTCGGCTTCGTGTAAATGGCGTACCAGTTCACCCGCCGGTCCGCCCCTTCAGGACGTCAATGAGCCCCAACGGCCATAAATCTTTCATACGATATTTTTCGGCTAATTCGTGGACAATGTCAAATAAATCTTGTCACCCAATTCGTCGTGCCGTGCGCAAAGACCGTCCTGAGGGTCTGTTGACTTCAGGCCCCTCTGCTGGTTATCGTTAACTTGTGAAATACATACTGTTCGATATCGACGGGACCCTTATCGATTCAGGCGGTGCGGGGACGCGGTCGCTCGACCTTGCCTTTGAAGAGATATTCTCGATCCCGGAGGCATTCAGAAACATAAGCATGGCGGGGAAGACAGACATGCAGATACTGAAAGAGGGACTGAAACTGCACCGCATCGACAGCCCAAACGGGGTGATCCCGATATTTTTCAGGACCTATATCAGACACCTCAGAAAAAATATCGATACCGGAAAAGGCCATGTCAAACCCGGCATAAAGAATGCACTCCGGCTCCTGAGTTCCAGCAGAGGGTGCATACTCGGTCTTCTCACCGGGAATATCGAAGAAGGGGCCATGGTCAAACTTCAGGCATTCGGTCTCGACACATTCTTTGAGACCGGCGCATACGGAGACGATTCGGAAGACAGGAACAAACTCCTTCCGGTGGCAGTGGACAAGTTATATAAACGGACCTCTCTTACGGTGGGCTTCAAAGACTGCATAGTGATAGGCGATACTCCGAGAGACATAGAATGCTCAAAGCCATACGGGGCGCTCGCCGTTGCGGTGGCGACGGGTCCCTATGCCTTCGGCGTTCTTGCGGATGCAGGAGCGGATGTGGTTTTCGAGGACCTTTCGGATACGGACAGGTTCATTTCCGCACTTCAGTGCCCGTAGATACGTGAGTATGTCTGATTTTCATCTCAACTCAGAGTTCACACCCAGGGGCGACCAGCCCAGGGCTATCGAGGAACTTACCCGGGCAACGAAAGGCGGGAAGAAGCATCAGGTGCTGTTAGGCGTGACCGGCTCAGGGAAGACCTTTACGGTCGCACACGTCATGGCCAACATGGACAGACCTACGCTCGTTATCGCGCATAACAAGACGCTTGCCGCACAGCTCTACGGAGAATTCAAGGAGTTGTTCCCGGAAAACGCCGTAGAGTTTTTTGTCAGCTATTACGACTATTACCAGCCGGAGGCCTACCTCCCGACGACCGACACCTACATAGAAAAAGACGCGATGATCAACGACGATATCGACAGGCTGAGGCATTCGGCCACGCGTGCGGTGCTCGAACGGAGGGACGTTATCGTCGTTGCCTCGGTGTCCTGCATATACGGCATCGGCTCGCCCCAGGACTATATGGACATGCACCTCGTCCTGGAAGAGGGGATGCACACGGGACGTGATGAACTTTTAGGCAGACTCGTCGAGATGCAGTATGCAAGGTCCGACAGCGAGTTCAAAAGGGGGAGCTTCCGGGTAAGAGGCGACATTGTAGAGATCTATCCGCCCTTCGCACTGGACAGAGTGATCAGAGTTGAGTTTTTCGGCGACGACATAGACGCGATGAGCGAGGTAGATCCGCTCACAGGCACCAGGATAAGGAAGCTCGACAAGATGGCCCTCTTTCCGAACAGCCACTGGCTCACGCCGAGAGACCGGCTCGAATCTGCGTTAATGGGCATTGAGAAAGAGATGAAGGAATCCGTCGAGAGGTTCCTGAAACAAGGGAAGATCGTCGAGGCCAGACGGATCGAGGAGCGTACCAGGTTCGACATGGAGATGCTGAAGGAATTCGGCTACTGCCACGGCATAGAAAACTATTCGAGGCACCTGAGCGGCCGGGCGGCAGGAGACCCGCCATATACGCTGATAGACTACTTCCCCGATGATTTTTTGATCGTGATCGATGAGTCCCACGCGACAGTCCCCCAGATCAGGGGCATGTACGAAGGGGACCGGTCGAGGAAACAGACCCTTATCGACTTCGGGTTCAGGCTTCCCTCGGCGCTCGACAACAGGCCGTTTAAGTTCGACGAGTTCGAAAGAAGGGTTGTCCAGGCGATATACGTCTCAGCAACCCCGTCCCATTATGAAATAGAAAAGTCAGGAGGCGAGGTTGTCGAGCAGATCATACGGCCCACGGGATTGATAGATCCGAAACCTACGGTAAGGCCCGTTCCGGGTCAGGTCGACGATCTGCTGGGAGAGATCAGGAAAAGGGCCGAAAAAGACGAACGGGTGCTCGTCACCACCCTCACCAAAAAGATGGCGGAAGACTTAGCGGACTATTACACTGAACTCGGCGTCAGGGTGCGTTACCTCCACTCAGATATAGACACGCTTGAACGGGTCGAGATCATCAGGGACCTGAGACTCGGCAAATTCGATGTCCTGATAGGCGTCAACCTGCTCAGAGAGGGACTCGACCTGCCTGAGGTCTCGCTCGTCGCTATCCTCGATGCGGACAAGGAAGGGTTTCTCCGCTCGGAGCGGTCCCTTATACAGACTACCGGGAGGGCCGCCCGGAACGTCAACGGCGAGGTGATATTCTATGCCGATGTCATCACCGGTTCCCTGAAAAAAGCGATTGATGAGACCACACGGAGGAGACGCATCCAGGAAGAATATAACCGCAAGATGCATATCACCCCCGAGACGGTGAAGAGTAATATCAAAGACATCGTCGGCTCGATTTACGAATCGGATTACTGGACAGTGCCTGCTGCGGCAGAGGAAGAGGCCGAATACTCCCTCAGCGACGACACCCTGAGGCGGCTCGATAAGGAGATGAAGGACGCCGCAAAGGGACTCGACTTCGAACGCGCCGCAGCGATAAGGGACAGGATAAAAGAGATCAAAAAGAAGATGATCGAGATCGGGGTGAAGGAGCAGCGAGTAGTGAGCAGTAAGTAGTAAATAGTAAGAGATAAGGAGAAAAGAGCAATTTAGTACAGGGATAAGAGCAATAAACAGCGAGATTTTTCTTTCGACTATTCACTGCTTACTATTCACTATTAACTATTTACGACCTTCAGGGCCGCTCTTATCCCGCCTTCCTCTTTTCTTCAAGCTTTGCCTTGAGGATATCACCCAGACTGCCGAGGCCGGAAGATTCGGCCTGCTTCGAGGAATCCACATACTGCGAGTATTCCTCTTTCGCCTCGTTGTCCGTGACTGCCTTTCGGCTCAGCCGGATCTTTTTGCTGCTCTCATCGACCTCGCTCACTACAGCCTGGATCTTGGCGCCGGAGGGGAACGCGCGCTTCACGTCCGCTCCGCCCGTCGCACCTATCTCGGAGTTGGGGATAAGACCCGAGAGGCCGTTGTCGATCTTCACAAAAATGCCGAAGGGCATAACCTTATCGACCACGCCTTCGACGAGGGAGCCCACCGCAGGGAGAACAATGACCTGAGGTACCGGTTTCGGCTGAAGAGAAAGCGATATCTTTCGCTTCTCCAGGTCGACCCCGAGCACATATACCTCGACCGTCTGTCCCATCTCGACAACCTCTTTCGGATGGTTGATGCGTCTGCC